>CADBEN010000063.1:900-2028 GCA_902793685.1 uncultured Lachnospiraceae bacterium | reverse complement strand
AGGAAACGCTGGAATCCATCTTCCGGCAGTATCAGGGGACACTGGTGTTCATATCCCATGACCGCTATTTCCTGAGCCATGTGGCACAGGAGCTTCTGTTTTTTCCGCCGGATTCTCAGGAGGTTCTTTACTATCCGTTCGGTTATGAGCACTACCGGGGAAGACAAAGTTCAGAAGCGGGGGCTGATGCGGCTGCCCTCCGAAGCGCCAAAGAGCAGCGGATGATCGAGGAACTGCGCGCGGTGCCGAAGGGAACCTCCATGCGGCCGAGGGAGCTTTCAACCGCCTCCCTGCAGCTGGACTGGGAGCTTGGAGTCAATCAACATGCGCGGGAGCGCGCGGAAGAAGCCTATGCCAGGGCGGCGGCAGAATATCAGGAGGCGCTGATGAGACGGTTCAGTCCCTGGAAGCCCTGAAAAACAGGATGGAAAAGGCCAGGGACGAATGGACGAAGGAACTGGTACAGTGGCAGGACATCATGGAGGACTCCGGGCTGGCCGGGCAGACAGGACAAGAAGAGCCGGACAATGACCGGAATGATCGTAAGGAGGAAACGGGGATCGCCGGACAGAACAGCCAGAACCGGGGATGAAGAATTCTGCTTGACGCAGTCTCAATTTCCGGCTACTATTTGCACAGGTAAAAAGGCAAAAGGGAGTAGCTGGCGGGTATGCCCGCAGCCGTCTTCGTCAGCCGTCTTCGTCATCGCGGCCTTTCTGGCCCGGAGCGGATCATATCCCGGAAGCAATCGGCTTTCGGATATCAACAGCAAGACTTTTGCCGCAGGCGTTTAGCTTTAAGCTGCGCGTGCGGCAGAGGTCTTGTTTTTTTCACGTGAGTGGCCGGAAGGCGATTGGGATGTATTCGATCGGCGGGACTGCATCCCGGCGAGGGTGGGTACAGAAACCGTCCCGGTGAGCATCGTATCCCGGGGGCAGTACGCACACCTGTCGGAATGGTCAAGGTCCAACGAAGCATTGTATGTGGAGGTAGAGGGTATGAGTGAAATTGCAGCCTTGTTTTCGAATATCGGAAACATCACACTGCCGGAGGTCGTGATGTGGATCATCGGCGGGGTCTTGATCTATCTGGGAATCCGGAAGAAGATGGAACCTTCGCTTTTGGTCC
>CADBEN010000063.1:0-883 GCA_902793685.1 uncultured Lachnospiraceae bacterium | reverse complement strand
GAAGGTGGCCGGGGTGATTGAGGAAGGACCGCTCGATATTTTATTTAACGCAGGGATTGGAAATGAACTGTTCCTGCTGCTTCTCTTCATCGGAATCGGTGCGATGATTGACTTCACACCGCTCCTTGAAAGTCCGGTTCTGATGCTGTTCGGGGCTGCCGCGCAGTTTGGAATCTTCATGACCCTGAGTCTGGCAACGCTGTTCGGCTTCAGCCTTCAGGATGCAGCTTCGGTCGGCATTATCGGAGCCGCGGACGGTCCGACCTCGATCTTTGTCGCAAACTATTTTCAGTCGAAATATGTGGGTGCCATCATCGTTGCGGCGTATTCCTACATGGCGCTGGTTCCGATCATCCAGCCTCCGGTGATCCGTCTTCTGACCACGAAAAAGGAACGCATGATTCATATGGATTACAGCCCAAAGGCCGTCTCGAAGAAGGCGAAGATTCTGTTCCCGATTCTGATTACGGCGGTCGCGGGAATTGTCGCCGCGCCGAAGTCGGCGCCTCTGATTGGTTTTCTGATGTTCGGTAACCTGATCCGGGAATGCGGTGTTCTGGATTCACTGTCTGAGACGGCGCAGCATTCACTGGCGAATCTGATTACCCTGATTCTGGGGCTTACCGTTGCTTCAAAGATGCGGGCGGAAGATTTTCTGAACGTCCAGACGCTGTTCATCCTGCTGCTGGGACTGATTGCATTCATCTTTGATACGGCAGGCGGCGTGCTGTTCGCAAAGCTGATTAACCTGTTCAGGAAGAAGAAGATCAACCCGATGATCGGCGCCTGCGGGATCTCCGCATTTCCGATGTCGGGACGTGTCGTAACGCAGATGGCGCTGAAGGAGGATCCGAGCAATGTCCTGATCATGCAGGCGACCGGT
>CADBEN010000062.1 GCA_902793685.1 uncultured Lachnospiraceae bacterium | reverse complement strand
GTCCCTGGGCTATCAGACGACCGGGTATTACGCGCCCACATCCCGCTTCGGAACGCCGCAGAAGTTTATGGCGTTCGTTGATCTTCTGCACCGGGAGGGGATCGGCGTGATCCTGGACTGGCCCGGGGCACGGTTCCCGAAGGACAGCTTCGGCCTGGCGGAATTTGACGGGACGCAGCTCTATGAGGCACCCGGCGGCGGAGATACCGCTGTGTTCCGCTTCGGCTGCCCGGAGGTCGACAATTTCCTTACTGCGAGCCTTCTGTTCTGGGCGGAGACTTACCATATCGACGGCTTCCGCGTCGTGGACATGTCTTCCATCCTGTATTTCGGAAACGGAAATCACAACATGTACGGCGGCGGGGAGAACCTGGAAGGAGTGAATTTTGTCCGGAAGCTGACGGAGACCCTCCGGAAAGCATTCCCGGATGTGGTGCTGATCGCGGACGGCTCCGCCGAATGGCCTATGACCACGGGAGACGTGCGGAATGACGGCCTGGGCTTTGACTACCGCTGGAATCTTGGCTGGACCCAGGGCTTCCTGAATTATATTTCGTTCCGCCCGGAGGAACGCCCCCGGCATTACGGCGAGCTCACTTACTCCATGCTGTACCAGTACAGCGAAAACTATATCCTTCCTCTTTCCCAGGCGGTGCTTGCCGAAGGGCATTCTGCCCTGCTTTCCCGGATGCCGGGGGAGACAGAGGAGGAGAAGGAGGCCGGCTTCCGCGCGTCCTACGGCTGGTTTATGACCCACCCCGGGAAAAAGCTGCTGGCAGCCGGGCAGGAGACCGGAAAGGGCGGACAGACAAGCGGGGAGAGCGGAACAGAAAACGAAAAGACGGAGGCCTATGTCCGGGCGCTCAACGGGTTCTATCTTGCGCATCCGGCCCTCTGGAAGCTGGACAGCGAGCCGGCGGGCTTCGAGTGGATCAACTGCCACTCCTGGGAGGAAAATGTCGTCGCCTTCCTCCGGAAGAGCGGAAAGACGGAGGAAGATCTTCTGGTCGTCATCAACTTCCGGCCCACCGCCTATGAAAAGTTCAACGTGGGCGTCCCCTATTACGGGACCTTCCGGGAAGTTTTCAACTCCGACGCGGAGGAATTCGGCGGAAGCGGTATGCGGAATGCCCGCCCGCTGATCGCGAAGAGGTTCGAGGTGGATGAGCGGAGCGAGGCCATCACCCTGAAGCTTGCGCCTTACGCCGTACTGATCTTCTCCTGCACCAGGCGGGAGCGGCCGGGCAGAAAGACTGTGGATTCCATGAAGGAGACCGCGACCGGCGCGGCAGAACTTGCCAGGGAAAAGGCTACAGGAGCGGCAGGTCTGGCCATGGAAAAGGTCTCCGGCGCCGCCGGCGGACTGATGGAGCGGGCCGGCAGCGCGGTGGAAAAGGCATCAGAGTCTTCGGACACCGTCAGTGCCATGCTGAAGACCGCAACGGAAGTGAAGGACAGTGCGGTGAAGAAGGCGTCCGCGGTGCGGAAGACCGCGGCGAAGAGGGCATCGGCCGTGAAGGAAACCGCGGTGAAAAAAGCCTCGGCCGCAAAAGAAACAGCGGTGAAGAAAGCCTCGGCCGCGGGCAAGGCTGCGGTCCGGAAGGTGGAAGAACTGCGCGGAAAGGAAAATAAGTGATCCTGGACTACTTCCTGACGCGGCCCGAGATCTGGACGGAGAAGCCGCCGGCGGTGGCGGTGACGGGACTGAACGACAGCAGTGATGACGGAGGGCATCAAAAAAGAGCTGGACCGGAACGGGATCAGCATCCCGTTCCCGCAGATGGATCTGCACATAAAAAAAGACTGAGGGGGATTTTAGAAGATGAAGCGAGCCTGTGGAATTCTGCTTCCGATATTCAGCCTGCCTGGCAATTACGGGATCGGCTGCTTTTCCGTGAAAGCGTATGAATTTGTCGATACGCTGAAGAAGGCGGGCCAGACCTACTGGCAGATCCTGCCGCTGGGACCGACCGGATACGGAGATTCGCCGTACCAGGCATTCTCCTCCTTCGCGGGAAACCCGTATTTCATCGATCTGGACGAACTGGCCGCGGAAGGCCTGCTGGATGAACAGGA
>CADBEN010000061.1 GCA_902793685.1 uncultured Lachnospiraceae bacterium | reverse complement strand
CTGGCGCTCGTTCATGCGATCCTTGAAATGCAGGATGTTCATGTCATAGAAATCCGTGATTCCGAACAGGAGGAGCAGCCACCCGGTGCAGAGGAAGATGGTGATGATCCGCCTGTCGAATTTAAGATTCCGGCTGATGATGAAGTAGGAAATGCAGAGGAGCGACAGGTAATAGAAGCCCACGAAGCGGCCCTCGTTGCCGGTCAGCGCCTGTTTCACATACTTCCCCGCGCCTGCCGTGGCGATGCCCGCAGCCAGGTAGAACACCATCACGCTGATGTCCGTGAGATCAAAGGTGCCGCGGAACCACGGGAAAAAGCCCTGCTCCCGGATCCCCGCCGCCGCATCCTGAAACAGCCGGAACAGGCTGCCGGAGGCAAGCCCCCATACCAGCATCACGGCAAAGAGCGCCAGCGTGAGGATGATCATGGTCATGTACTTGGTTTCCAGGATGTTGAAATAGTAATCGTCCCAGATCAGCGGGAAAACGGTCGACATGGCGACGACCCAGCCCAGCGCCGCCCGCGACGCGAAGACCGCAGGCTTCCCCGCTGCAGCGGCATTTTTCCGCTGTGCCTTCTTCCCCTGTTTCTTCGGCTCCGCCGGCTTCTGCGCCTCCGGAGCCTTCTCCAACGCCCGGACGCTCTGCTGTCCCTTATTCAGGGAAGCATCCTGTTTCTGTTTCTTTGTATGCTTTGCCATAACATAAACTCCAATAGCTTTTATTTACTTAGGATCCGCTCAATCAGCGCGCAGGAACGAAGGTGCGTCCCCGGCCCTTCTTCACAGGATCCGCGGCTTCCCGCGCAGCGGCTTCCGCCTCCTTCACGAACTGCATCTGGGAATTCACCTTGGTCTTCCCGCGGAGGTCCGGCTTTTCGTAGGATCCGTCCGGCTGATAGATGCTTGCGCCGACATTGTCCGCAAGTTCCACGTCGAGATAGTGGCGCACCTGCTCCTTGAGATCCGGATCGGCCACCGGGTAGACGATCTCCAGCGCGGAACTCGAAGATCCGCGCGTGCTCCAGGAAGGTGCCGACGATGGAGCGCACCCGGATATGTTCGGAAACGCCCGGGATCCCGGCCTTGAGGCAGCAGATGCCCCGGACGATCAGATCGATCTCCACACCGGCCGCACTGGCCTCGTAGAGGGCGCGGATCATGCCGGGGTCGGAGAGGGAGTTCATCTTCGCGCGGATATGCGCGGTCTTTCCGGCTGCCGCTGCCTGCTTCACGCGCTCTATCTGCGCGTAGAAGCGGTCGCGCATCCACAGGGGCGCGACGATCAGGCGGTTCCAGTTCAGCGGCTCGGAATAGCCGGACAGCATGTTGAAGACCGCGGTGGCGTCCTCGCCGTACTCCTGGCGGCAGGTCAGCATGCCGAGATCCGTGTAGAGCTTTGCCGTGCTGTCATTGTAGTTTCCGGTGCCGAGGTGCACATAACGGCGGATGCCGTCCTCCTCGGAGCGCACCACCAGGGTGATCTTCGAGTGGGTCTTCAGGCCCAGGAGGCCGTAGATCACGTGGCAGCCAGCCTTCTCAAGCATCTGGGCCCAGGCAATGTTGTTTTCCTCGTCAAAGCGGGCCTTCAGCTCCACCAGCACCGTGACCTGCTTGCCGTTATCGGCCGCTTCGGCCAGGGCCTTGATGATGGGGGAATTTCCGCTGACGCGGTACAGGGTCTGCTTGATGGCCAGGACGTCCGGGTCCTTCGCCGCCGCCTGCACGAACTCCACCACCGGGTCAAAGGTCTGGTAGGGATGGCTCAGCAGGATGTCGCCCTTCCGGATGTTCGCGAAGATGCCGTCCTGGTTCATGAGGGCCGGGACCGGCTGCGGGACGTGCTTCACGTCCTTCAGGCGGTCAAAGCCCGGCAGGCCGTACATCTTCATGAGCACGGTCAGATCCAGCGGCCCGTTGATCCGGAACAGGTCCGGCTTCTCGATCTCCAGCTCGTCGCAGAGGATCTTCAGGAGCTGCTCGTCCATGGAATCCTCCACCTCCAGCCTGATCGCTTCGCCCCACTGGCGGCGCTTCAGCTTCTTCTGGATCTCCTCCATGAGGTCGGCAGCATCTTCCTCGTCCAGATCGAACTCCGCGTTCCGCATGATGCGGAAGGGGTGCGCGGACAGGATGTCATAGTTCATGAAGAGCTTGTCCACGTTGCGTTCGATGATCTCTTCCAGCAGGATGACGGTGGTCTTCCCTGCTCCCTTCTTTCCTTCTTCCTTCTTTCCGGTCCCGGCCGCCTCCGGCGGGATCACCACGATCCGCGGAAGGACGGACGGCACCTGGACGATGGCGAAATCCGAGCGCTTCTCTTCCTTGTCCTTTTTCTTCTTCTTTTCCTCGACCCGGATCAGGGGCTTCACATTCTTTTTCCTGCGGATGCGGGCCGCGATGTTCAGGGTCTTGTTCCGGACCAGCGGGAAGGGGCGGGAGGAATCCACCGCCATGGGCGTCAGGACCGGGTAGATGGTGTCTTCAAAATACTGGTCGGCGAAGGCTGCCTCCGTCTCCGTCAGGTCCTCATGCCTGCGGATGATGTGCAGGCCTTCCTTCTCCAGCGCCGGGAGCACCGAGCGGTTCAGGGTGGAGTACTGCTGCTCCACCATGGCGTGGGTCCGGAGGGAGATGGCCCGGAGCTGCTCCTCCGGCGTCATGCCGGCGATGTCCTTCTTTGTATAGTCCGCCGCCACCTGGTCCTTCAAAGACGCCACCCGGACCATAAAGAATTCGTCCAGGTTGGAGCTTACGATGCTCAGGAATTTCAGCCGCTCAAAGAGGGGCGTGTTCTTGTCCCGGGCCTCCGCCAGCACGCGCTCGTCGAAGGCGATCCAGGAGAGCTCGCGGCACACATAGTATTTCGGATCGCTGAAATCCACCGCGGGTTTCGCGTCTGTTCCTGCGGCGTTTTCCCGGCCCGGAAGGCTTACTGCCTTTGCCGGT
>CADBEN010000060.1 GCA_902793685.1 uncultured Lachnospiraceae bacterium | reverse complement strand
TCAGACCACGAGGAATTTCCGGTAGCTGTTGGGAATCATGTACTGATCGTACAGCTTCCCGTACTTGGCGCGGAAGCGCTTGGAGTCGAAGCGGCTGGAGTTGACCAGCTTCCACACCACCCGGAAGGGACCGGCCTGGACTTCGTCCACGTTCCACGCTTCCAGCTGGGCCTTCAGATCTCCTTCCAGCTGGTCGATCTCCTGCTGAAGCAGCTCCTGCTTGTTCTTCAGGATCTTCAGCCGCCTTGCCTTGCTCTCGATTTCTTTGGTACTCATGGGAATCTCCTTTCTGCCCGCACGGGGCCTCGTCGTTGTCTGTCCGGCAGGGGATGCTGCCGGGGTCTCTTATCGTCTTCATTTTACATCATAAAAGTGTAAATGTCAAGAAAAATACATTATAAAAGTGTAAATTGTTTGACGGTCCGGGGGTCTTTATGGTATATTGTCTTCGGTTGAAAGGGGGGATTTGGATGACCTTGGCTGAGGCTGTCCGCAGGGCGCTGAAAAAGGGAAAGGTGAGTCAGACCGAACTTGGCCGGCGTTGGGGTACATCGCCGCAGGTGGTCAATAACAAGCTGAGGCTGAATCAATGGTCGGGTGCTGAATTGATGCAGGTCGCTTCCCTGGCGGAAGGAAAGCTTGCAATGATCTATCCGGACGGGGAGCAGCTGCTGATCGATCCGCCGGAAGAGAAACCGGAAGACGCCTGAGCCGGCGGGGAGGGTATAAGAATGTATATTCATCTTCTGTATTATTCGGGGGAGCGTTCCCTGGTGGAGAACATCGGGAAGATCCAGCATGCTGATATCACCGGGGACAAGGTGTTTTTCCTGGATGCCGTGGATAACGACGGCGATGCCCTCCGGTTCCAGCACAATAACGGAAGCCATTTTGATGTGATCTTTCTGCATGAGGAGCAGGCCCGGGCGGCTTATGGGGAAATCCTCAAAGCTCTCCGCCGGGACTGCAGCCTGCTTGAACTGGATATCCGGGATCTGCAGATTGCCGGCCCGGACGCAGATCCTGATCCCGCGGCAGGATGAAAAATAGCCATGTTTATTCTTCGCCGGTCGTCATTTATTCCGGCCTGCTCCGGTGCTATCCTTACATCACGGTGATCGACCGATCGCCGAATGATGTAAAGGAGGGCCCTGTAAATGTTCTTCTATCGTAACAATGTGGGTCCTCGTGGCCGGATGAATGGGCACGGAGGACGCCGCCCCGGACTGATGATCCTGGGGATCCTGGGACTGCTCGGCTTTGCGCCGATCGGACTGGCTGTCCTGTTCGGTCTGTTCGTCGGAGGGATCGGCGTGATCGGCGGGCTGCTGACCGCTGCAATTGAAATCCTGTCCGCCCTGGGCTCTGGTGTCTTCTCTGTTGGTGGCGTGGCGATCGGAATTGTGATCGGCCTGCTTCTGTACAACAGGAATCGCAAAGGAGCCGCGGATCGGAATGAAGCGGAAAGCGTCGACACCACCGGCACCGGCGCGCAGGCGGCGGAGGAGTATTATCCGACGGAGAACTTCCGCAGCTTCAATGCCTGATCTTCGACCGTAATAACTGAGCAGATCGCGGCTGCACTGGAATCAACACCAGGGCAGCCGTTTTTATGCCATGCGGTACCGCAGCGCCGCCTTTAGGAGGGCCGTCGCGCTCCGCGCTCCGGCCAGGTTTACATGCAGAACGCAAATGCGAAATGGTCTTGGAGTTGCTGTAAACTTTTTGCCCGGTTTTCGTGTTCCTTCGCTGTTCATACGTTGTGCGTTTGGAAAACCTGTGAGATAATTACACTGACAGAATTGTCCGGGACCGATATACCCGGGCTTTTCTTATGCCCGTTGAGATCATTCACGATGCTGAATGATCTTTTTTATTCTTATGATCTGGAGAGTGTTGCCATGCATTATTACGGAACCCGGCTTTCCGAGAATATCTCCCGCAGGGAGCCGGAAGGCTACCTGCTCTGCCTGAATGTGCCTGTGGCCCGGACCGGCACCCAGGAATACCTGCCCGAGGAATTAGGGCTGGGATCCGGCCCAGGCCTTGTTGAGGTCCATCGCCCGGAGGCGGAGGCTTTTTCTCCGGAGACGATCGCGTCCTTTGAGGGGATGCCGGTGACGAACGACCATCCGCCCGACGGGGTGGATGTTTCCAATATCCGGGCCCTGCAGAAGGGGCACGCGCATAACGTGCGCCGGGGAAGCGGGGAGGAGTCGGACTTGCTTCTGGCGGACCTGATTATTACCGACCCGGTTCTCATCGATCTCATCCTGGATGGCAAGCGGGAGATCGTTTCCATTAAAGACCATAAAGCAACCATATCTGAAAGGAGAACACGTTCTATGAAGAAGTCCCTGTCCAAGATCCTGGCCCGCATGGCCAAAGACGGCGACATCGAGACCGTCGCCGAGATCATCGAGGAAATGATCGAACCGGGCGAAGATCCGGCGACCGCCAGTGGCGGAAATCTCGCCGAATCTGAGGTCATTCGAAACGAGCAGGCTCCGCAGTGCGGAGCTGCGACGGTTGAGAATGCGGAAAGCGCCATGGTGGCTGAAGATCCGGCGGCTGTCGTCGAAACACCCGAAGGCACAACCATCGTGGTGGACGAGGCGACGCTGGGTGAGGTCCTCTCCCGCCTGGACCAGATCATTTCCCTGCTGACGCCTGCCGCTGCGGATGAAGATCCTGCCGAGGAAGTTGCCGAGGCGGTGGAAGAGGCCGTCGAGGCTGCTGTCGCAGCCGCGGAGGAACCCGTCCTGCCGGAAGACCTGTCCGAGGGTATCCAGCCCGAGGATGTAGCGGAGATCGTCGAGGAGATCCTTGACCCCGTCGGCGGCGAAGCCGTCTCTGAAGTGCTGGATCCTCTGGAGGATGAGTGCGGCGAAGAGGAGCAGGAAGTTCTCTCCACCGGGGACGCCCTGCGCACCGCCCTGAAAGCGGTCCGGCCGGCCCTGGCCCGCATGCCGAAGAAGCAGCGCGCCCGCGTCTGCGCGGATATCGCTGCCCGCCTGAAGAAGCCTTCCGGCCGCCGCGGCGCGGACGCCGGCGTCTATGCCGCCCTTGCTGCTGCGAGGCGCAAACCTCCCCGCCGGAATGCGGCGGACCTGGGCAAGCGCATCATGGCGAACCGGAATATCAACTGCAGAAAGTGAGGTAAAGAGCTATGGGTAAAGTCCTTTCCACCTTTGATATCGGCTGGCCGGGAGCGATCTCCCGGTCCGTCGACGATATCGTCATCTCCAAGAAGAATGGCGGCAATGCCGCGATCCCCTTTGGGGCGCCGGTCTTCCTGACGGCCGACGGTGAGGGCGTCGTGGCCTACGACCCGGACGCTTCCCCCGCCCAGACCTTCGCGTCGTTCGTGGGGTTCGCCGTTCGTGTGGCGAACAAGACGCCGGATACCTATCCGGTTCAGCAGGATATGAGTTCCATCCGCTCCGACCAGTCGGGCGTCTGGAATCCCAAAGAGCCGGTCGAGGTCCTCGTCCGCGGGACGATCGCGGTGGAGACGTCCGTCGGCTTCCTGCCAGGCGGAGACGTATATCTCCGCGTGTCGGACGGCGCGCTGGTCCCGGAAGCCGGAGAAGAAGGCGAGACCTTCCTGCTGGAGAACGTGAAGATGCGGACTCCGCAGGGGAACAACCGGCCGTGC
>CADBEN010000059.1:1191-3740 GCA_902793685.1 uncultured Lachnospiraceae bacterium | reverse complement strand
TGGCGGCCTCCGCATTGAGAACACAAAGTTCTTAATGCGGAGGCCTTCTTTTTTTGATATAATTTAATGAATTATGTGCATTGCCCGGAAAGGCTGAGCCCTGCCGGGAAGCAGGAGGTTCATTATGATCAGAGTGTTTATTGCAATCGGTCTGGTGGTTTTGTTTTTGATCATCGGTCTGCCGGCATGCGGCATCCTGTTTCTTTTGAAGAGAAAGGATCCGGTCGGCGCGGCAGAGAAAGCGCAGGCCCTGGCGGCCGGTGTCCTGAAGGGGATCACCGGACTCATCGGGATCCGGTATGAGACCATCGGACTGGAAAACGTGCCCAAAGAGGGCGGCCTTTTGTTCGCCAGCAACCACAGAAGCTATTATGACATCGTGGCGGCCTACTGCACCGTGAACCGCCAGGTGGGCTTTATCGCCAAGAACGGGCTGTGGAAAGCTCTGTCCCTCCGCCGCTGGATGCAGCTGGTGAACTGCTATTTCCTGAACCGGGAAGACATCCGCCAGGGGCTGGAGGTCATCAAGTCAGCCACAGAGCGCGTGAAGAACGGCGGCTGCGTGTGGGTCTGCCCGGAGGGAACGCGGAACAAGAGCGAGGACAACACCTCGCTTCTGGAATTCCATGAGGCGAGCTTTAAGATCGCGGAGCGGGGCGGTGTCCAGATCGTGCCGGTGGCGTTCTACGGCACCCGGGAGCGCTGGGAGCGCCAGTTCCCGAAGATGCTGCCCGGTAAGATCACCGTGATCTACGGAAAGCCCTTCTATGTAAAGGATCTGGGGCCGGAGTGGAAGAAAAAGACCGGAGCCTATACGGCGGAACGGGTGAGGGAGATGCTCCTGGAGGAAAAGGCCCGCCGCGAAAATTCATAACCAAAGCAGCGGTGACAAACCCAGGGAAGATCCGGAATCAGAATAACCGGAAACAACCCCAGGAAAATCCGGAACCGGAATAACCGGAAACAAAACCGGGAAAACCGGAAACAGAACCACAAGGCAAAGCGGCCGGCTCCCGGCCTGAAAGGATTAACGCATGAACATCGACAATCTGGTCCTCTACCGCAACTTCCAGTACGAAGACCTGCTCCGCAGGCTCTGCGGCATCTTCCGCGGGGAAGCGGAAGGACGGATCAGCACGGCACCGCCGGACTTCTACAACGCGGCTCACGAACTGGTGGACCTGGCCGGGACCTACGGCTTCGAGGGAAATCTCTGGCACTGTTTCCTGGCACTCTGCCTTGCAAACAATGAAAATGCCTATTCCACGGGCTGCGAGATCGTCGGCCGCGTAGAGGGAAGCCTGAACGACCTGATGCTGCATGACTGCGTGATCCTGAAGCAGCTCTTCGACCTGACGCCCGCCCTGGTGGACGAGGAGGTCCCCATCGCCAGCGCGCTGACGGACTACCACCCGCCGCGGGTCGTGTCCCGGGTGTTCAACAAACGGATCCGGGACCGTATCCTGGAGCTTTCCGTCGCACTGGAAAAGGCTGAGAACGGAGAGCAGTTCAAGGACATCGTCACCCAGTTCTACAAGGAATTCGGCGTCGGAAAGTTCGGCCTGAACAAAGCGTTCAATGTGAAGGAAGGACCGGACGGCCGTGCCGTGATCGAACCCATCACCCGCGTGGAGCACATCCGTCTCAGCGACATCGTGGGCTATGAGCGGCAGAAGCACCAGCTCATCGAGAACACCGAGGCCTTCCTGGCCGGAGTTCCCGCGAACAACGTGCTCCTGTTCGGCGACGCGGGCACCGGAAAGTCTTCCAGTGTCAAGGCCATCGTCAACGAATACTACGACCGCGGGCTCCGGATCATCGAGGTCTACAAGCATCAGTTCCGCCTGCTCTCCGACATCCTGGAGCAGGTGAAGGACCGGAATTACCGTTTCCTGATCTATATGGACGACCTTTCCTTTGAGGAGAGCGAGCTGGAATACAAGTATCTGAAGGCCATTCTGGAGGGCGGTCTGGGCCGCCGGCCGGACAACGTGCTGATCTACGCGACCTCCAACCGCCGCCATCTGGTCCGGGAGAACTTCCGGGACAAGGAAGAGGCGGACGAGGAACTCCACCGGAGAGATACCGTGCAGGAGAAGCTTTCCCTCTCCGCACGTTTCGGCGTGACCATCTATTTCGGTTCACCGGACAAGAAACTCTTCAAGAAGATCGTGAAAGCCCTGGCGGACCGGAACGGCATTACCCTTCCGGAGGAAGAGCTTTACGCGGAAGCGAATATCTGGGAACTGGAGCACGGCGGACTGTCCGGGCGCACGGCGAGCCAGTTCATCATCCATCTGCAGGCCCTCGAGGCAAAGAAAAAAGCGGAATAAAGGAGGCAGCATGGCAGGCAGGAGATTTGCGGCGATCGGCGTCGGCTCCTTCGAGCTGGAGCTGGGAATCTACGAGATCGATGCAAAATACGGGATCCGGAACGTGGACATGCTGCGCCACGTGATCGCGATCGGCAGCGAGACCTACGACACCGGGCGGATCAGCTATCAGACGGCGCAGGAGATCACCGAGGTCCTTTCGGATTTCGTGAACGT
>CADBEN010000059.1:0-1186 GCA_902793685.1 uncultured Lachnospiraceae bacterium | reverse complement strand
GGAACCGGAACATTGTCCTGGAGCAGATCCGGGTCCATACGGGCCTGGAGGTAAAGATCATCTCCAACTCGGAACAGCGCTTCTTAAGCTACAAGGCCCTGGCAGCCGCCGGCGGCGGAGAATTCAATGAGCTCATCAAAGAAGGAACCGCCATCGTGGACCTGTCCTTCGGCAGCATGCAGATCTCCCTCTTTGACGAAGGGAAGATGATCAGCACCCAGAACCTGCGGGTCGGGGCGCTGCGGCTCCGGGACCAGATGAACGAGCTGACCACGGCCAGGGACGGACGGGAACGGCTGCTCACCGAGCTGGTGGATCATGAACTGGAGATCTACAGCCGTCTCCACCTGCAGGGCAGGAAGATCCGGAACCTGATCGCCATGGGCGAGCCGGTCCGTGTCCTTTTTGACCGCCTCATGCGGAAAGAGGGGAAGGATCCCCAGAAGCAGCGGGTCATTTCCCGCAGGACCTTGGAAAAGGGCTATACCTACATCATCGACAAATACGATTCGGAGCTGGAGGACCTGTTCGGCGTCAGCATCGAGAACGCCAGCGTTTTCGTGCCCACCGCGGCAGTCTACAGCCGGGTGGCCGGACAGTTCGGACCGGAGCAGATCTGGGTGCCCGGGACCATCCTGATCGACGGCATCGCGGCGGAGTACGCCTTCTCCCGGAAGCTGGTGAAGCCGAAGCACGACTTCGATGCGGACATCATCTCCGCGGCGGAGCAGATCGCTGCCCGCTACGGTTCCTTCGATGCCCACCGCATCTACGCCGTGGAGAACACGCTGAAGATCTTTGACGCCATCAGGAAGCCCCAGGGCTTCTCGGAGCGCGACCGCCTGCTGATCCATGTGGCGGCTGTCCTGCACCACTGCGGCCGCTTTGTGAACATGGGCCGGGCGGGGCTTTCCAGTTACGAGATCATCCACGCGACGGAGATCATCGGCCTCAGCGACGAGGAGCACGAGATCGTATCCCTGGTCCTGCGGCATGAGAACATCATGAACATGCCGGACGATGTTTCCATGCGGGCGGCAAAGATGATCGCCATCATCAGCCTCGCCGACGCGCTGGACCGCTCTGCGAAGCAGAAGGGCGGAGACTTCAAGGTCACCCTGGGGGAAGACGGCCGGATGACCGTCTCCACGAAGTTCAGCGGGGACCTGTCGCTGGAACAGCTGAC
>CADBEN010000058.1 GCA_902793685.1 uncultured Lachnospiraceae bacterium | reverse complement strand
GCCAGCCTGTTGTCCTCCGCCAGCGTACTGATGAAGCTGTATCCGCCGTCCGCACCGAACCAGATCGTATCTCCGGTGAAAAGGTACTCGTCATCGATCAGGTAGACCAGGTGGCCCCAGGTATGCCCGGGGACCAGGATACATTCGACTTTGATGTCTCCGATCTGGAACACTTCGCCGTCTTTCAGAAGCGTCTTTTGGTTATCCGTTTTCACCATCGGCAGCTTATATGCCCCATGGAACACCTTCCGCCTGACCTCGCCGGTCAGGTACCGGTTTTCGATCTCCCCGATATACACCATAGCATCTTTGAACAGGAGCTCACTGTCCCGCTCCAGGGCGCCGACATGATCCGTATCCTGGTGTGTGATCAGGATATGCCGGATCGAAGCCGGATCCAGGTCCAGCCATCCCATTTTTTCCTGCAAACGTGCATAGTTGTAGCCTGCATCGATCATGATGGTGGTGCCGTTCTTCGTATAGAAGAAGATGTTGGCGATCCACTCCCGGACGCAGCTGACGTGCTCATCGATGTGCCCTGTGTTCAGCGGCTTAAAGATCGCCTTTCCGCGTGATTCCTCCTAAAAAAGCAATACGATGATTCCGGCAACAATGGCCGCCCCGGCGATCCAGATCAATGTCAGGATTCCGCGTTTCTTCAGGACCTGAGGCCAGGTCTGTACGAATGGGATTTCTTCCGTGCCGGGGATGATCCAGAATCGGCTGTGACCGACCCACAGACGGTCGATCACGATCCCGTCGTACCAGTTCATGACTTCAAGGAAGAGAAGCGCCTGCAGGTATGCCGGAAGGAAGCTGTGCACCCCATTCCAGACACGGATAATCAGGATCAGAGCTGCCGCCATGACTGCGAAAAAGGCAGTCATAAAGCGTTTCCGCTTCTTTGCTACGGTTTCCCGATTTGTCAGCCCCAGTTCATAAACCTTTTCCTGAACCGGTTTGGGATAGAAATATAAACCGTTCAGTGCATTGTTCCCCACACTGACCTTCACCATCAGCGTAAACAGGGCACAATACAAAGCAAGCTGCAGGATGATCATCTTGATTCCTTTCTCTCTCCTGGAAGAGGACAATTTACCTCTCTCTACTTCGGATCCCGGATTTTGTCCCCGACGACCCAATAGTCGCAGACGGACTCTCCGTTTGCGATGGTGTGTTCCCGGTACAGCCTCCCGTGCTGCAGACGGAACATGACCTCATCCGTCGAACACAGGGCGGGCATCAGCTCCGCGATGCCTTCCCGCTCGCAGAACTCACAGATCGGGCAGCGCGTAAAGAAATAATAGCTTCCGTCCCTATGTCGGGATTCATCGAAATAAACGTTCCAGTTGACCGGATACTCTTTGCCATGCTTATCAAACCAAGCCTCGTACTTTTTCATATCCCTGTACCATTTCTTCGGCTGCCTGTTCAGATCTGTTATGCCGAACACGGTCCGGAGAAGCCGCGATTCCAGCACGTCGGTCATGACAAGCGCCATTTCATCCGGCGTAATCTTCCTGCCGCTTCCCAGCCAGGCTGCTGCAAAGACATAAGCAAAATACGCATTGGATGCCATGGGATTACCAGGGCCGAGATCGTCCGCTCGAGACAAAAGCCTTTTGTATTCCTTCTTGCCTTCCCGGATCGACTGCTCCGCAAGAGACACGCTAAATCTTTGCCGAATACTCTTTTTTATCATCGGTGCGAACAGCGACCAGTATATTCCGACGTACTTCATAGCTCCTCCCGCCCCGCTCTATTTCTTCACGCTGATCCAAAGGCCATTGTCCGTCTTTGTTAGCTCATACTCCTTTGCGTTGGAATTCTTATTTCCTACGATGCAGTAATCACAGCAGTCGGAGGTCACGCAGGTCCCTTCCCGGATCAAAGCTGCGTGGATCGCCTGCATGGCCAGATGGTCGCAGTTGCACAGGACCGGCAGCACGTCCTCCATGTGATGGCGTTTCGCAAACTCTGCGTTCGGGCATTGGGTAAAGCTGTAGCGAATGATGCCGTTCTCCTTGTCATAAGAGCAGCTGCCCATGCGGAAGGACTCCGGGAACCGTTTGATCTCCTCGACCCGGATATCGTTGGCTTTCTGAAAGATCTTGCTGGCCAGTTTATTGTCCGGCTTCCGGTTCAGATCGAATACTTTGCCCATCAGCTCAAACGATCCAAAAAAGCTCTGATAGATGTCTTGCTGCACTTCCTCCAACGCCGGCTTGTCCGGAATGACAGCATACCAGGCAAAGATCAGGATCGGGTCGTAAATGCTGGTCGTGATCTTCAGGCCCTTCAGCGCCGGCTCGTCCTTTAAGTATTCGCAGTACTGAAGCTGCACCTTCTCCCAGAGCCTGGCAGCCGTTTTTTCATCGTAATAGCGCTTCAGGAGCTTCTGCACGCACTTTTTGGCGTTCTTTGAGTATACCTTGTGTTTTGTCAGATCGATTGGCAGATCCTTCTCTTTCATAACCCGAAATCCTCTTTATTTCCGGCAGCAGAAGCAGCCGATACCTTCCACCATTGTGACTTCCGCTTCCTGATAAAGCCCTGAAAGACGTGTGCGCAGGCTTTGCTCCGTTTCGTAAGGCGGAGTGAAGAAACCCTTCGGCTGATACAGATGCCGAATGAACCAGTCCGTTCGCTTATGACCGCCCTGCACATAGAAACAGCCACAGAAGGTCCCGCCCGGCTTAAGAACCCTGTAGGTTTCCCGATACGCGCTTTCTTTGTCCGGGAAGGCGTGAAAGCCGTTGAGGGACAGCACGATATCGAAGCTTTCATCCTCAAAAGGTAATGCGCCGACGTCGCCCTGCAGGAAGGTTATATTCGTGAGGCTGAGTGCTTTCGCCTTTTCCTGTGCGGAAGCCATCATATTCTCCGAATAATCCAGGCAGGTAATGTCCGCGTCCGGAAGGTCCCGGTAAACAGGCATGGTCAGCACGCCCGTCCCGACGGGCACCTCCAGCAGCTTCCCGGAGAAATCCTCCGGGATCCCCGACAGCGCATTTTCCAGATACCGGAGATTCTTTTCCCCGTCCATGTTCCAAACGATCTGGCAGATTGCTTTTCCGAG
The DNA here is from genome assembly GCA_902793685.1 of uncultured Lachnospiraceae bacterium. Classification (GTDB taxonomy): domain Bacteria; phylum Bacillota; class Clostridia; order Lachnospirales; family Lachnospiraceae; genus Moryella. Next base: position 3,712 of record CADBEN010000058.1, on the reverse strand, counting down.
AATTGTGGAATATGGCATGATTGCCTGATAGCTTATAAGCGTTTTTGATCTGTTCCCGTCTGGTCATGATTAGATTTCTCCTTCTTTTTGTTAGAATCAGTCCTGCTCCGCTTGCCCTTGTGGCAGAAGCGGCGTCAGACAGTCCATACTCAGAAGAACGGTGGAACCGTTATGTAATAATGCTGATGTAGCAGGCGGCAGCAAACCGAAGGCCCCGAGAGCAATCAGCCCGCCGTTAAAGCCCATCACAAAGCGATAGTTTCGATCAATACGATCCATCAGCTTTTGCGACAGTCTCCTAAGCAGTGCCAGTTCTCTTAAGTCCTCCGCAGCGATCGTTATATCTGCAACCTCCCGGGCGACCCCGGCGCCGCTTCCGATAGCGATTCCCACGTCAGCAAGAGACAGAGCCGGCGTATCGTTGATGCCATCTCCGATCATGATGATCCGCCGCCCCTGCTCCTGCATCGCCTGGATGAAGCCAGCCTTGTCTTCTGGCAGCACCTCTGCACGGTAATCATCGATGCCCAGTTCTTCTGCTATCGCACGTGCTGTACCCTGATTGTCCCCGGTCAGCATGACAATATGACGGATCCCGCTCTCATACAGAAGCGCCGTCATTTCTTTCGCTTCCGGCCGCAGCGGATCGCTGATGCCTATAGCCGCGGACAGAATTCCACCAATGGCAAGGTACAGCCAGGAGCATTCCGGAGTAAGTGAATCAACTGCCTCCTGATCCTCGGGAAGCACCTGAACTGCCTCATCTTCAAAGATAAAATGGCGGCTGCCGATGACCGCTCTTTCCCCTCCGATCCTGGAAGCGATTCCGTGGGCTACCACATACTCCACCTCGCTGTGCATTTCCTGATGGTCAAGTCCCTGCTCCCTTGCAGCCTTGACCACCGCATTGGCAACGGAATGGGGGAAATGCTCCTCCAAACAGGCAGCTAAACGCAGCATTTCTTTTTCATCCAGGCCACGGAAAGCCACCACGCTGCATACTGTGGGACAGGCATTGGTGAGAGTCCCTGTTTTGTCAAAAACCACGGTATCTGCCTGGCTGAGGATTTCCATGTATTTCCCGCCCTTGACCGTGATCTTATGCCGACTGGCTTCCCGCATGGCGGACAGGACACTTAAGGGCATGGACAGTTTTAATGCGCAGGAGAAATCCACCATCAGCACCGAGACAGCCCTTGTGATGTTTCCGGTCAGAAGATAGGTCAGCCCACTTCCGGCAAGACACCATGGCACCAGTTTGTCGGCCAGGTTGTACGCCCTCTTTTCGGTATTTGATTTCAGCCGTTCCGATTCTTCGATCATACGGACGATTCGGTCGTAACGGTTTTCTCCGGCAATATGCGTGACACGAACCACACAGTTTCCTTCTTCTATGACAGAGCCTGCATAAACTGCCGCCCCGGGATGCTTCGCGACCGGAACAGACTCTCCGGTGAGAGACGCCTGATTGACCATGACATCCCCTTGATCGAGAATCCCATCCAATGGCAGCACATGTCCGGTGCGGACACAGATTCGGTCTCCGATACGGATCTGAGACAAAGGCACCTCTGCCTGCTGTCCGGCGTCCGTCAGAAGCCAGACCCGGTCCACATGAAGCGACATGTTCTTCGCAAGATCATCTACGGATTTTTTATGGGTCCAGGCATCCAGCGTATCACCGAGTCCCAACAGGAAGCGCACAGATCCGGCTGTGGAAAAATCACCTGTCAGGAGAGAAGCCCCGATCGCAACTCCGTCCAGGACTTCAACATTCAATTGCCTCTGCGCCAGCGTTTTTACCGCCAGCCATAGGCGCGGAACTGCAGTTGCTGTATTGATCACCTGCCGGAGAGGCGCAGGAAGAAACAGTCTTTTTGCATAGTGCCACAGCACCTGAAAGACCATTTTCTCCTTATATTCACGGTTAATGCGGCGGCTGTTGGCGCTTAGCACATGCGCTTCTTCCCGGGCTTCTTCGTAAGTAAAGCGTGAAAGCTGCGTATAAAGCGCCTTTCTGTCTCCGTGAAAGACAATGATCAGGCTGCCCAGCCGTTCATGTACTGTCACCTGATCGACACCGGGAAGCGTCAGAGTCCAGGCTTCAAGAAGGTCAGCCTGTTCCATGCTCATCGAATACTGCAAGGCTTTCAGGCGTACCCGCCCCGGACTCTCATGAAGGATCCGGAATCTCATGCCTGTGCGCCGGCATCAGCCAGTATATCGGCGCAGTTTTCCTGGACGGTTTCCACATCGTGCATGACCTGATCCTTGCAGCGAAGCACCGCTGCCGTGACATTGGTATAGACTTTTCGGGCGTCTTTGCTGCCAAGCAGCTTAAAGCCCGCGGACCCGAATAATGTTCCTCCCACAAAAAGTGCGATCTTTCCTGTTAAATTCATGTTTGTTTCCTCCTTTTTATTCTTCCGGCATCTGCCGGTTGATTACTTTTTACTATGCCTTCCGAAAGCGATCCGGACGATTTTCATTCTGACCAGTCCGTCGCAGAAACGGATCATCAGCTTATGGAACAAGCCGACTTTGCTGTAAATGTCCCGGTATCCGCGCATGTAGCTTTTCGCCGTGACCGAAGCAAACCGGTCGCTCCATGCGTTCAGCTCTGCCTCATGCTCCAGGGAGAAAAAGGCGTCCACGTCGGTGATCCCGGCCTCCTTCAGCCAGGTCTTCCGCATCAGCTTATCGAAGGCCAGCACGCCTCCGGAAAAGCGCTCTGCCATCGCATGAAACAGCTTTTTCACGTCGGCTGTCCTGAAATAATAAAACACGCCTGCTGCAAAAAAGACTGCTCCGCCCCCCGCATCGATCTTGTCCATCCAGGCAAAATCATTCAGATCACAGGCAAGATTGGTCTCCCGATCACCGGCAGGAAGCAGGTCATTTCGTACCTTGATCACATCCGGAAGGTCAATGTTATACCCTTTGCACTGTCCGTTATCGACTTTGGAGAAAGTATCGTCCAGGCCGCAGCCGAGATTCACGACAGCAGCTTTCGGATGATCTTTCAGATATGCCTCCACTTCACAGCGAAGGTCGTACTGCCGCTGCGCCACTTCCAGAGCGCCGAAAAGGCCTGCGGCAGATTCCATTTTTTTGCGTTTATCCGCAAAGTCATAGTCCAGGCTGTCGCAGATCCGCTTCGCCTCGGGATCCGAAAACAGCTCCGGAAAGCGCTCGGAGCACACCAGCCTTCCGAACAGCGGGATGACCAGCGTCTCCTGGACCGTGTTTTTCTCAATATGATATTTCATCATGAACTCCTTATCCCAGCGCCACGTCCAGCGCCATCATGAGACTGAAGCCGACGGCAAAGAAAATGACGCCTATATTGGAATGCTCTCCGGAAGACATTTCCGGTATCAGCTCCTCCACGACCACGTACAGCATGGCTCCGGCCGCGAAGGATAACAAATAGGGCATGGCAGGAACCACCAGACTGGCGACCAGGACGGTAATTCCGCCGAAAACCGGCTCTACAGCGCCGGACAGAACTCCCAGCCAGAAGGACTTCGGCTTGCTTTTCCCCTCCGCAAAGAGCGGCATGGAGATGATCGCGCCTTCCGGAAAGTTCTGGATCGCAATACCCAATGCCAGAGCCAGCGCACCGCCTGCCGTGATGCTGGCCGAAGCGGACAGTAATCCTGCGTAGACAACGCCTACCGCCATGCCCTCCGGAATGTTATGAAGCGTTACG
>CADBEN010000057.1 GCA_902793685.1 uncultured Lachnospiraceae bacterium | reverse complement strand
GCTCAGCCTTTCCGGGCAATGCACATAATTCATTAAATTATATCAAAAAAAGAAGGCCTCCGCATTAAGAACTTTGTGTTCTCAATGCGGAGGCCGCCATGGAGGGTCTTATACGATCTCCGCCGACAGGCCGGTGCCGTCTGCGTTCACGTCCATGCGGATCACGGAGCCGGCATGGATGCCGCTCTCGCCGGACAGGATCAGCTTCGCTGCCTGTGTCTCCACATGCTTCTGCAGGAACCGCTTCAGCGGACGTGCGCCGAAGCTCGGATCGTAGCCGTTTTCCGCCACGTACTTCTTTGCCTCCGGCGTGAGCTCAATAGAGATCTCCTGGTCCGCAAGTCTGCGGTTCGTATCCTTGACCAGCAGGTCGATGATGCCGCCGATATTGTCCCTGGTCAGCGGCTTGAACATGATGATCTCGTCCAGCCTGTTCAGGAACTCGGGACGGAAGTGGGATTTCAGTTCCGCATCCACCGCAGTCATCGCCGCCGGACTGATGTTGCCGTCGTCGTCGATGCCGTCCAGCAGATACTGGCTGCCCAGGTTCGAGGTCATGATGATGATGGTGTTCTTGAAGTCCACCGTTTTTCCGAGGGAATCGGTGATGCGGCCGTCGTCCAGCACCTGGAGCAGGATGTTGAAGACATCCGGATGGGCCTTCTCGATCTCATCGAAGAGGACCACCGAGTAGGGCTTTCTGCGGACGGCTTCCGTCAGCTGGCCGCCCTCGTCGTATCCGACGTATCCCGGAGGCGCTCCGATCAGTCTGGACACCGAGAACTTCTCCATGTACTCCGACATGTCGATACGGACCATGTTGGATTCGTCGTCGAACAGAGCTTCCGCAAGACTCTTCGCCAGCTCCGTCTTGCCGACGCCGGTAGGTCCGAGGAACAGGAAGGAACCGATAGGCTTCGACGGATCCTTGATTCCCGCCTTGCTTCTCTGGATGGCCTCCGCCACCTTTTCCACTGCCTCGTCCTGGCCGATGACTCTCTGGTGCAGGGTCTCGTCCAGATGCAGGGTCTTCGCCTTCTCGGATTCGTTCAGCTTCGCCACCGGAATTCCGGTCCAGCGGCTGATGATCTTGGCGATCTCATTCTCGGTGACCGCCTCATGAACCAGGGTCAGATCCTGACTCTTCAGCTTCGCCTCTTCCTCCTGCAGCTGCTTCTGCAGCTCCGGAAGAGTTCCGTACTGGAGTTCCGCCGCCCGGTTCAGGTCATATTTCTGCTGGGCGTCCTGGATCTCGCGGCTCACGTCTTCGATCTTCTGACGGATCTCCGCCAGGTGTCCGACGCTCTGCTTCTCCGCTTCCCACTTCGCCTTGGCCTGGGCCAGCTGGTCCTTCTTCTCCGCCAGATCGTGCTCCAGATCCTCCAGCCGCTCCCGGCTCAGAGAATCCGTCTCTTTCTTCAGGGCAGTGACCTCGATCTCCATCTGCATGCACTTCCGGTTCAGCTCGTCCAGCTCTGCCGGCATGCTGTCCATCTCGGTCTTGATCATCGCGCAGGCTTCATCGACCAGGTCGATAGCCTTGTCCGGAAGGAAGCGGTCGGTGATATAGCGGTCCGAAAGCACCGCCGCGCTGACCAGCGCACCGTCCTGGATCTTCACGTGATGGTAATTCTCGTAGCGTTCCTTGATGCCTCGGAGGATGGAGATGGTGTCCTCCACGCTGGGCTGGTCCACCATGACCGGCTGGAACCTGCGCTCCAGAGCCGCATCCTTCTCAATGTATTTCCGGTACTCATCCAGCGTCGTCGCGCCGATGCAGTGCAGTTCGCCTCTGGCCAGCATGGGCTTCAGCATATTGCCGGCGTCCATGGCGCCCTCGGACTTGCCGGCGCCCACGATGGTATGCAGCTCATCGATGAAGAGGATGATCTCACCCTCGCTCTTCTTCACTTCCTCAAGGACCGCCTTCAGACGCTCCTCAAACTCGCCGCGGTACTTTGCGCCAGCCACCAGCGAGCCCATGTCCAGGGCGAAAAGCTTCTTATCTTTCAGGGTCTCCGGGACGTCGCCGCGGACGATTCTCTGCGCCAGTCCCTCGACGACCGCCGTCTTGCCGACGCCGGGCTCACCGATCAGGACCGGGTTGTTCTTGGTCTTTCTGGAAAGGATCCGGATCACGTTCCGGATCTCGTCGTCTCTGCCGATGACCGGGTCCAGCTTCTGGTCCCGCGCGCGCTCCACCAGATCGTAGCCGTATTTGTTCAGCGTGTCATACGTCGCTTCCGGATTGTCCGTCGTGACCCGCTGGTTCCCGCGCACGGTAGACAGCACCTGCAGGAACTTCTCGCGGGTGATGCCGTACGCCCGGAAGATCTCCTTCATGGCCCGGTTCGGATATTTCAGCATGCAGAGGAACAGATGCTCCACGGAAACGTAGTCGTCTCCCATGGCCTTCGCCTCATCCTCTGCACAGGTCAGCACCTTGTTCAGATCTGTGGTCAGATATTCCTGCCCGTGTGCACCGCTCACCTTCGGGAGCTTGCCGATCTGTGTATTGATCTCCCCTGCAAAGGCTTCTTTCTGTACACCCATCTTCGGGATCAGATTCGCAATCAGCGAATCCTCCACTTCCATCAGGGCCGCAGCCAGATGCTCTTCATCGATCTGCTGGTTTCCGTTTTCCAGTGCGATCTTCTGGGCAAGCTGCACTGACTCCTGGGATTTCTGTGTAAACTTGCTGATGTTCATCAACCTCACCTCTCTTTTGTCTGTTCTATTACTTGTAGAAC
>CADBEN010000056.1 GCA_902793685.1 uncultured Lachnospiraceae bacterium | reverse complement strand
AACGTGATAAACGGAGGCTCCGGGGACTCCCCTTCCGCGAAATGGTCATAGGCGAAGGGAAGCCCCGTCTCCGACAACAGATCCATCAGATCATGCATTTGATTCTCATCCACTTTTCAGCCCCCTCTCGATATCTTTCATTAGTTCCTCTTCCGCCGCTTCCTCTGCCGGTGCGATATGCGGGATGGCCTTCACCCTTCCGCCGCCGCGCTTCGCATGCCCGTGCTCCAGAAGGTGGGCCAGCATGTAACGGGTGGGGGAATACACGGTCACTTCCAGCTCGGTAGAACTCTCCTTGGTTTTCTTTGTCCGCCAGCTCTTGGCATACCGCCCGGTCTTCTTAGGCGCATTCGCGCCGATATCTTTCTTCACGGCATTCCCGGCTTTGGTGACGGCTGCCTTTACCACCTCTGCAGAGAGCTTACTGTATTTCTCCATCTGCTCGTTTACCGCCTCGGCCATCTGGTCGATCTGTATTTTCCGGCTGCCCATAGCCTCACCTCTCCACAAGCTCTGCGGTAAACTTCCGCCCTTTCCGGCGGAATCCCATATCGTCCACAGAGACAATGTTATAGATCCGGCCATAGAGAAGAATGCGGTAGTTCTTGCTGTTTACCACATCGGTCTCCGATGACCAGCGCACCGTAAAGTTCATCCGGTCTTCCTCCTCAGTATGACCGGCAGCTTCCGTTTCATCTGCCTTGGTGTTCCCCTTGGAAGCGGAAGCCCAGCAGGTAAAATAATCAGTCCACTCGGATTTATGGTTCCCATATTTATCGGTTACGGTCTCATTTTTCTGGATGGTAATCCGCACCCGCATTCCTGCGATATTCATCACACCACCCCTTCCCGGATTGCAAAAAGCAGGGAACGAAGCGTCAATGTCAGCTCCGTATAATCTGCTTTCTCCCGGTGTTCAAAGAGATACCCGACCGTATACAGGATGGCCACTTTCATGATCTCCCGGATATGGGCGAGGGCCTCCTCGGTATAATCCGCCGACGCGGTATCATCCGAATTGACCACTGCCCACTCATCCTCCGTAAGCCTTGCCACATCGGCGCACAGCTTTTCTGCGGAGGATAAAAGGATACCGGTCATGGCATCCTCATCCGCCGAGTCCACCCGGAGGTACGATTTTGCTTCCTCAAGCGTGATCAGTGCCATAACCGGTCACCTCGCTTTCTTTAGGCCCCGGTAGTGCCCTTCATCTTCAGGGCCTGGATCGCTTCCGGCAGGATGAGCTTGCCGTCCACCCTCTGGGTGGAGATGAAGCCGACCTGGTCGGTGCGGGCATACAGCTCGTTCAGGCGCTTAAAGGTGCGGTTCTGCCTGTCGGCAATCCAGTAGTAGCTGAAATCACCGAAGAGCAGCGCCTTCTCACCTTTTGCGATTGCGGGCATGTAGGAGCTGGTGATGATCGGACGGGACAGTACGGTATCCGGCTTGCCGACTTCCAGCGACGGCTTCCAGATATAGTTGTCGTTCTTATCCTTGATCTTCATCAGCTGCAGGAGCAGGGCCTCGTTGCAGAGGAACTTCGCCTTCTTCCTGTACGGGCTCTTGAGCGCGTAGTAGAGGTCGAAGATCTCATCGAAGGTCACAGCGGTCTCGGCTGCGGCAGTGACACCGACGGGAACACCGCCGGTTTCCGCCAGCAGCCCCAGCGGCTTGCCCTGTCCGTCGCCGGTGATAAATGCCTTCTCCTCGGCGTTACCCATACGGACGCCAAAGCGGCGGGCGATATAGGAGGCGAGATCGAAAGCGGAATCATGCAGCAGCTCATTGCTGATCTTGATCATGGTTCCCATCTTGTAGGCGGCAAGGGTCGTCTGGCCGAAGGTCGTATCTGCCTCCGGGATCTCCTCACCCTCATCGATCCAGCTGGCTTCCCCGGAATCCTCCGCGATCGGGATCTTGCGGGTACCGGAGGAGGTGCGGATCACGGTCGCAAGGGAGCGGAAGATGTTGTTCTCCTCCAGCGCCTCGACCAGCTTCCTTTCAAACTCATCCGGCACGGTGTAGCCGCCCTTCTCATCCTCCCCGATGGAAAGGCCCTCAAGGGCGTCGTTGGTGATGCGGCCACGGAGCATGTCCCAGAAGGCTTCGTTATACTCTGCGGTCGCCGTCGGACGGACATTTTTCTTTTTGCCGTCCTTCGGATCGGCGTGCACCGGCGTGGAAGTCGGCTGGGAGAGCTTTGCATCCATCTCGGCCTGCTCCTCAAGGCGGGTGATCTCATCGCCCAGCGCCTTCACATCCGCAGCCATCCTGTTGTACTGCTCGACGGCCTCGGCCTTCACCAGACCGTTTTCGTCCCTGTGGTCTTCCAGAAAAGCCTTCGTCTGCTCCCACAGGGTGTTTCTCTTATTTCTCAGTTCGATAATCTTGCTCATAAAAGCTCCTTTCAAAATAGGCGTCATTAAAAAAGCCGGGCTCCTTATTTCAGGAAGTCCAGCTGGTTTCGTAAGATCTCATAGGGCATCGCCCCGTCTTTGGTTTTGCCATCCATGCCGATGGCCGGAAGTCCGGGTTCTGCCCGGGATTTCTCCTGCGGCTCCTCTTTGGCGGGCCCTGCCTCCATCCTCAGACGGTTCAGCACCGCTCTGTCTGTACGTCTGGCAGAAAAGAGCTTTGCCTCCACCGTAACGCCATCATCTTCCGGCTCCAGTTCACTGTTTTCGTAAAGGATATCGTCTGCAAAACCTAACTCCACCGCTTTTTTCGCGTTCATCCACGTTTCATTACTCATCAGTTCCGCAATCTTATTATGCCGCAGTCCGGTTTTAGCAATATATGCGTTGATGATGCTCTCCTTCACTTCCTTCAGCGTCTCGATAGCCTTTTCCATATCACGCTCATTTCCCATGGCAATGGTAGATGGATCATGGATCATAAGCATCGAAACAGGGGACATATATACCGTGTCCCCGGCCATTGCGACGACAGACGCTGCCGACGCGGCGATCGCATCAATCTTGACCGTAACCCTACCTGGATAATCCCGGATCATGGTATAGATCTGCGCAGCGGCCCAGACGGAACCACCCGGCGAATTGATCCAGATAGTGATATCCCCATCTTCGGCCATCAGGTCATCCCTGAAAGCCTGCGGAGTCACAGAATCACCCCAGAAGTCATCCTCATCAATCGGCCCCTCAAGACGGAGCACCCTGCCTCCACTGTCATCGTGAATCCAGTTCCAAAACTTCTTCACTTACTTCTACCTCTCTTTCATACAGCGATCAGCTCCTTATCCGGAAGCAGTCCAAGCATTTTATTCGTTTTGGCATATTCGCCAAAACAAAAAAGAGCATATTCGTCATACGCCCTTGCCGCTTCTTCCGCAGAGTCAAAAGACCCGATACGGATATGATCTCGATCTACAGTTATTTCCGCCCTCCACTTCCCTCGGTCTGCTGCCCAATGAACGCCCTTATAACCACTTTGATTATTGGATGTAAGGCCCACATTCCTGTTATTTTCGGTCTTAGTGCATATCCTCAAATTACTCCTTCGACAGTTACTCTTATCACCATCAATGTGATCAACATACAGCCCGGCCGGAGGATTCATTATTAGACGATGCAAAAAAATGTGCTCATCACGTTGACCTGTCGAAGCAAGAAAATACCCTGCGCGATTTGCTACCCATTTATAATGGCTGACCAAAGGATAATCAGTTCGGTCAATAACAAAACGCATCCCTGTCGGTAATTTGCACTCAACGTATTCAGGGAAAAAACAGTATTTACCATAGTTACAGGCACTGCATGTGGTCTTTTTTCCAGATACAAGGTCATACCCGTTTACAATCGTCTCCCTTCCGCACACGCATTTGCAAATCCAGGAAGCACCGCCATTACGACTCTGCTTATGTTTCTGTAGGACTACGAGATTTCCGAATTTTCGCCCTTTCAGGTTTCTTGTTTTCAGCACTTTCCTCGTCTCCTTTCTCCGGTTTTTCATCCGTCTGCTGCTCTTCTGTATCCGGCTCTTCCTTCTGATCCGGATTTGGTGCCGATGTAGACTGCGTCACTCGCATCCCTGCATCCTGTAGCTTTACATAGCCGCCGTTCAAGTAATAATCATCGCCGCCCTTTTCCGCCGGGATCAGATCAAGGTTCTCCAGTGCCCTACAATCATTGGGCGACATGAAACCATTGCTGATGCCGGTCGCATACCCCTGCATCCTGGACTGATAGTCGCCGCGCAGGAGGCCATCCACATTAAATTTCGGGAAATACTGCTCCTGTTCTTCCGGCAGCAGCAGATCCTTGATGATCGCCTGTTCGAAACGGACGAGCCACGGCATCAGGGTGTGCATCACAAAGTCAATGCTCTGGTGCTCGATATTGGAAAATGTCGCATGTTCCAGATCCTGCACCATGTGCGGCGGCACACGGAAGATCCGGCAGATCTCATTGACACCGAACTGTCTGGTAGACAAAAACTGACTGTCCTCCGGTGGCAGGGAGATTGCTTTGTACTGCATCCCCTCTTCCAGCACAGCCACCTTATGCGCATTGTTTGCACCGCCATAGACATCTGACCAGTTCTCCCGGATCTTTGCCGGATCTTTCAGGACGCCTGGGTGCTCCAAAACACCGGATGGCTGCGCACCATTTTTAAAGAAGGCCGATCCGTATTTCTCCACAGCCAGCGTCGTGCCGAGCGCATTTTTCATCATGGCAATCGGTGAGAAACCTACGAGGCCGTTGAACCCGAGCCCCGGTACATGGAAGATCTCATCCCTACGGAAGTAGATATCCTTATTGTTCTCCCCGGGAATCTCATCGGTGTAAGCGTGGTAAATATAGTAGATCTCGTCCTTCTCATCCCGGTCGACTTCCACGTTTTCTGGCAGCAGCGGGTAGAGTCCTAAGATGCCGTTCTTCCCATCCCGGATGATCTGTGCATAGCAGTTCCCCCACAGGAGAAGATGCGTCATCATCACTTCCCGGAAGGAAAAGCTCGTCATCTCCGGGTTCGGCAGCATGTACAGCAGCCGGTATAGAGGATGGTCTTTTGCCTTTTCTTTCCCGTTCTCAGAAGTGTCTGTAAAACGATATAGATGCAGCGGAAGGCCCGCCACCGACTCTGCAAGCAGCCGCACACAGGCGTAAACGGTCGCGATCTGCATCGCGCTCTTTTCATCAACTCGTTCCCCGGAATCTGCCCGATCCCGGACGTTATCTGTGATCTCCGGCAGATGAGGCGCATCCCTTGGGCTGATTCCAAGCCAGCTTAAAAATCCCATCAGTACATTTCCTCCATAATAAAAACAGCCTCCCGGATTACCAGAAGGCCAATGACCATTAGCGTTATCATGTTCCTCTCCATCAGAAAACCAGCAGGCCGCGATCCGGATCGTCATAGACGCTGCTACTGGTCTCATGCCGGATGCATCGGTCAAGCCCCATGATCAGGGCCACAATGCCGTCGATCTTCTCCGTCGCTTTCTTCTTGGACGGTTTGATATTCTCTGCCGCATCGATCTCCGCCACAACATTTCCTGCCATCCACCTCAGGATCGGATTGCCGCCGTGGGTGATCTTTCCTTCCAGCAGCAGCTTATACAGTTCCTTCATCCCGGGGCTCATATCCTTAAATCCCATCCCGATCGGAACCATGGTGAAGCCATCACCGGCAAGTTCCGTGATCAGCTGCGTCGCATTCCAGCGGTCAACGCCGATCTCACAGATGTGGTACTGCTCGGCCAGCTCGCCTATGGTTTTCCGTACAAACTCATAA
>CADBEN010000055.1 GCA_902793685.1 uncultured Lachnospiraceae bacterium | reverse complement strand
AGCTTCTTCCCGGCCTCATCAGGAAGGATCTTCAGTTTAATGGTCAGTACCTGCTGCATCAGTTCGCTGCCTCCTTAAGATAATTATAACACAAAAGAGGTAGAAATGCGAATGTATGTTCGAAGAAAGGGGGTTATGGCGCATTTCCTCTCATGACTGAAGTCACGAGTATCCATGCGCCAAAAATTATGAAATGAAAATTCTGATCGTAGAAGATGAAGTAAGACTTGCGGAAGCGCTGTCGCAGATCATGCGGGAGCAGAAATACCAGACGGACATCGCCCACAATGGAAACGACGGCCTCGACTACGCACTGTACGGGGACTATGACGTCATCGTCCTCGACGTCATGCTGCCCGGAAAAGACGGCTTTGAAGTCGTGAAGTCCCTGCGGGCTGCAAAAAAACAGACCCCGGTCATCATGCTGACCGCCCGGGACGATATCAGCGACAAGATCAAGGGCCTGGACAAGGGCGCGGACGATTACATGACAAAGCCTTTTGTCCCGGAGGAGCTGCTGGCCCGGATCCGGGCACTCTCCCGCCGGCAGGGGGAGGTTATGGTGGAGGAGCTCAGCTTCGACGACCTGACTCTCAGCCTTTCCACCAACGACCTCTGCTGCGGAGCAAAAAGCATCCATCTCGCTTTCAAGGAATTCGAGATCATGAAGATCCTGCTCAGCAACCAGAAGACCATCGTCAGCAAGGAAATGCTGATCAGCAAGGTCTGGGGCGATGATTCCGACGCCGAGGACAACAACGTGGAAGCCTACATTTCCTTCTTAAGGAAGAAGCTTCACTTCCTCGGCTCCCGGGTCGCCGTCACCACGATCCGGAAGGTCGGCTACCGGCTGGAGGTCCAGGAATGATCCGGAAGCTCCGCAGGAAATTTGTCCTCGTCAACATGGTTTTTGTCTGCACCATCCTTCTGATCACACTGGGGCTGCTTCTCGGCTCCTATGTCCGGCGTACCTCCCAGAGCGTCCGCTTCTATATGGAATCCGAGCTTCGCCGGGTCCAGGGACAGTATTCCCGCAACACCCGGCGGATCAGTGAAAGAGAGAAACCTGACGGGAATACGGAAGAAAAAAAAGAATCCGGGACTCCGATCCAGCTGATCCCCGATTTCTTTCTGAACAACATCACCGGACAGCGCACGCCCGGCGTCTTCATGCCCAGCATCTCCTATAAGCTGGACGATGACGGGACCATCCTCGAGACGGTGGACCGGGACCTCAGCATGGATGAAGCCGCCGCGCAGACGCTGATTTCCAGGATCTTCTCCTCGGATGATGGATGGGAAGTGAAGGAAGACGGCACATCTTTCGCTTTCGGATACGACAGCGAATATTCCGTCCGTTACCTGGCTTCTCACGGAAAAGACGGTCTCCGCTATGTTGTCTTCGCGGATGTTTCCTATGAGCACGCCAATGTCCGCAGCTTCATCCTGATCTCTCTGGGCATCTTTGTCGGTGCCGTGCTGCTGTTCCTGCTGCTCAGCCATTACCTGGCGATCTGGGCGCTGGCCCCGACAGAGAAGGCCTGGGAACAGCAGAACCGATTCGTGGCCGATGCTTCCCATGAGCTGAAGACACCGATCACTGTCATCCTCGCGAACCTGGATATCCTCTCCTCCCACAAGGACAGCACCATCCGGGAGCAGCAGCAGTGGATCCGTAACACCCGGGAAGAGGCCATCCGGATGCGGGACCTCATCCAGGATCTTCTGTTCCTGGCAAAGAGCGATGCAAATGCCCTGCCCGTCCTGAACGGTGAAGCCGATCTGACCAACTGCGCCGAAGACCGTTCGCTGAATTTTGAAGCGGTGGCGTTCGAGAACGATGTCACGCTGGAGACAGAGATCGAAGAAAACCTGAAGGTGACCGGCAGCGAGAGCCAGCTGAAGCAGCTTCTGACCATCCTTCTGGACAATGCCGTAAAATACGCGGGTCCCAAAGGACAGGTCCTGATGAAGGTCTTCCGGAAGCAGGACAAGGTGATCATCTCCGTGAACAACACCGGAGAAGTGATCTCCCCGGAAGATCTGCCGCATATCTTTGAGCGTTTCTACCGCGCCAGCAAATCCCGCGCGCGGGCGGAAGGAGGATACGGTCTCGGCCTCTCCATTGCGGAAAACATCGTGAAGCAGCACAAAGGAACCATCACCTGCACCAGCAGCCGAGAAGAAGGGACGACCTTCCGCGTGGAGCTGCCGGCGGCATGACATCGAAAAGCATCAAATGACGGCGTACATCCGGCGGCAGCACAAAATAATCCAAAAAACTCCGGGGGAGCCTCGCATTCAGCGATCCGCTCCTCCGGAGTTTTTATCATGTTTCATTCTGTTGGGATTCGTCCTGCCGGGATTCGTCCTGCTGCGATTCGTCCTGCTGCGATTCGTCCGCAGATCCGGGTCTGTCCAGAATATCCGGACCGCAGATTTCTTTCAGCGCCGCGGTAAACCGGTCCGCAGCCTTCTGCCCTCCCCGGATGTAATCTTCCGCCGCTTCGTGCGCTTTCACCAGGGATCCCATGACCGGGAAACCAACCGTCCGGTTTTTCAGCGTTTCTCTTTTTTTCTCAAGCTCCCGCGTAAGCAGTTCTATTTCTGTGCTCTGCGCGTGCAGGAGTTCGATCAGATTTTTGCGGCTCAGGGCCTTCAATTCCTTTTCAGTCATTTTCCGCCCCCCCGAGATCCTTCAGCGCCTGATTCCATTCCTCTGTTTTCCCGGCTTCAGCAGCCTTCTCTCCGCAGATGCGGAGGATGTTTTCCAGGTACAAGTCCACTGCTTCTTTTACGGTATCCGGGACGCGGCAGACCGAAAAGCATGCTTCCGCAATGTTTTCCGCCTGTGAAATAAGATATTCCTTCTCTGAAAGTCCTGCCTCTGTTTCCTCAAGGGCTGTTCTGAGTTTATCTATCTCCCTGCTCTGGGCCACCAGGACCTCCAGCAGCTGTGTCCGTGTAAGCCTTCTCAGCTCTTTGTCATTCAAGGTCTGTATCTTCATTTTCAGCTCCTAAACGTAACTTATGCTTCTGAGAAGAAGGCGCTCAGGACAGGTCCAGAGGCTGCTTTTTTCCCGGGAGCAGGAACACCAGCAGGATCAGCATCAGCACCACAGGAATGGCAAAAAACGGAGCGGTGTATATCGTATCGATCTGGATCGCATCGGCCGCGACCCTTGTCTCACCCTGGGCGTTGTCTATCCTGTGGCCCCGGACCAGTAGTCTGTGGGTATTGATTCCGTAGGGCGTGCACGTCACCAGGGTACAATAATCCTTTCCCTGCCAGATCTTCAGATCCGAAACGTCTGACGGATCGACGACACGGATCTGGTCGCACTCATAAGTCAGGATCTCATTCAGGATGGTCAGCGTCCATGTATCCCCTTCCACAAGCTTGTCCAGATCGGTGAAAAGACGCGCGCTCGGAAGGCCGCGGTGCCCGGAAAGCACACAGTGGCTTCCTTTGCCTCCGACCGGGAAACTCGTCTGTTCCAGATGACCGATGGCAGTCTGAAGAACGTTCTCACTGACTCCGTGATAGATGGGAAGCGTGACATGGATCTTCGGAATATCGATATATCCCATACTTCCGGAATCGTTAAAACGGAGCGTATTATTATAACGGTCCCGGTCTTCATCAGTCATGAGCCATTTGATGCCGTCCCTGGCGAGATTCTTATTGTACTTCTGCGCTCCTTCTATCAGCGCATCATACTTTGCAGAATCCATATGGGCGACCTCTGCCGAGTAGCTCATGATGGCCCTGGTCTGATGAAAGGAATTCCACCAGTCACTGAAGGAAGGATAAAGGATCAGCCCTACCCCGACCGTAAACATCAGCAGCAGGATGACCGTTACCTTATTACGTCTCACCCACTCCATTCATTCTCTCCTAAAAAACTGCTTCCCCCGGTCCGCAAAAACAAATGCGGCAGGGAGAAGCAGACTTCCTCATGGGAAGCGGTTTTTAGTTATTCCCATGGAATTATACTATATAATGTTTTTGTAATCAATGTATTCTCTGATCGCCGGTACCAATCCGGGATCAGCGTGGTCGAGTATCACTTCACCGAAAGCCGCCATGCGGCAACTACAAACATCTCCTTGAAATACGCAGGAAGACATGACACTGCTGATGAACCACATCAACAGCACGAGGCGACCCGGACTTGGAAACAAGGCACCGTAATTGTTGCGCGACTTTTTAATCTCACTGCCGACGACAACTTAGCGCCGAATTAATTTCATCTGATCTATTGCGTCAGGATTCCTCCGCGTCGCTTATCGCG
>CADBEN010000054.1 GCA_902793685.1 uncultured Lachnospiraceae bacterium | reverse complement strand
ACGATACTGCCGCCGGTCAGAGCTGACGCTCTGCCGGTCGGCACTCACCAACAACCACTGACTATACACCGTATAGTCTAACTGGTTGGGAAAGTACTATTTAATGTAAAAAAACCAGAGGTATCACGCCTCTGATTTGTCAAAACTGTAATTATTGGGGACAGGGGGGCCTTAACCGGATGGCATTGGGACGGTTCTCTGTCTCCTTCAGTTGATCTCTTCGATGTGGTAGATGTACTCCAGCGACCGCAGCGCTTCGATGATCTCCTCGTGGGTCTTGTACTTTTTCAGCTCCTCGCTGCGGATGGAGATGGCCACGGAGTAGACGCTGAGGCCGGAATTCAGGTAGGCCGGATTCGCCTCGATATCGTCCACCTTCAGTTCCAGCTTCCGGATGGTGGTGATGAAGTCCTGCAGGTAGTGGCTGTCCTTCAGCTCCAGATGGATCTCGAAATAGTTGGAGCGGTTCTTGAGCCACACCTCCGCGCTGTTCAGCACGGAGAGCACCACGAGGAATGCGGTAAAGGAAACGAGGACGATGGTGTAGTACCCGGCGCCGATGGCGAGGCCGATGACTCCGCAGGCCCACATGGCCACCGCCGTGGTGAGGCCCCGGATCTGGTTTCTGGAGGTAAAGACCAGGGAGTTCGCGCTGATGAGGGCGATGGACACCAGCACCGCCGCTGACATGATGAACATGTGCTCCTGGTGGTTCTGCTCCAGTCCGAGATCCAGCATCATGACCACCGCGGCACCAAGGGTGATGAGGATAAAGGTCCGGAGTCCGGCGGAGTGGCGCTTTCTGGCCCGCTCCCACCCGATAATGCCGGACAGCCCCACGGCGAGGCCGATCCTTAAAAGTATGCCGGCGGGCGTCAGATCGTCCGCCCAGGTTCCAAGAAGTAAGACCAAAGGATCGTTCATCATCTTCTTCCCCTCCCGAATCTGTTCTTTAAATAGCTGCCGTAGATCCTGTACTGTTCCTCAGCCGCCTCGGAAAAAGCCTGCTCCTCCTCGGGGACGTAGTGCTCCGGGATCTCCTCCTGTATCCTGCGGATCCGCTCGATCAGGAGGTCCAGACTGCTCTTCTGCCTGCCGTTCTCATCCAGCTCCGGCACCTCCACAATCTCCTCCAGCCTCTCTGAATAGGACCCGGACATGTAGAGGGCCAGCTTCGCGCAGCCCGGGCCGATCAGCTCGTAGAGGACGCTGGAGGAAAGAATGACAGTATTCAGAGCATTGCCCGCTTCCCCTTTAAGGATCCGGGCCCCGAGGGCGGCCAGACCGATCGCGACGCCCGCCTGGGGGAACAGTGCGAGTCCCAGCCAGTTCCGGACCTTCCGGTCCTTTCCGGTAAGAAAGCAGCCGATCCACGCGCCGCTGTACTTTCCCGCGATGCGCGTCAGGAAATAAAGGACGCCGATAACGAGCAGGGGCACGGTGCCGATGACGCCGGAGGGGTTCAGAAGCGCTCCGAGGTCAAAGCTCAGTCCGGACCGCACGAAGAACATGAGCAGGATCGGCGGGCTGAAGTAATTCATCTGCTTGAAAAGATTATCGTCCGCGTTCAGGTTCGCGTAGACCGCGCCCATCATCATGCAGCCCAGCAGCGGTGAGATGTCAAGCCAGGTGCAGACGCCGCAGAAACCGAAAAGGAGGGCGATGGCGACGATCAGCCGGTTGTCCGTGGAGTGCTTCCGGCTGAGCATGAGGTGCAGAAGAAGGCCGAAAGCGCCCCCCAGGAGCAGGACCCCGAGGTTCGAGGCGACCGGCAGAAGAAGCCCGGCGGGGCTGAAGAAAGCCGCACTCCCGGAAACCGCCCCCGCCCCCGCCGTGCCCGCCGCACCCGCCGTGCCTGCCGCTCCTACAGCACCTGCGCCCGCCGCGCCGATGGACAGTTCCGCGATGGATACCGCCGCGCTGTAGGCGAGAAGCCCCACCACATCGTCCAGGGCCACCACCTGCAGAAGCGTGTCCACAAAATCTCCGCAGGCCCGTGTCTGCCGTATGGTCATCATGGTCGAGGCCGGCGCCGTGGCCGCGGAAAGCGCACCGAGCACCACGGAAAAGGCCAGGGAAAGATGCAGCACACGGTACATCAGGAAAAACACCAGCGCCGTCGTGAGCAGGGCCTCCAGCGCCGTGATCACCAGCACCTTCGCGCCGTTCTTCCGCAGCGTCTCCAGCTTGAAATATTCGCCTGTACTGAAGGCGATGAAGCTCAGGGCGATGTCCGGCAGAAAGCCGGAGCCGCGCACAAAGGACACAGGGATAACGTTCAGGCACCAGGGTCCCATCAGGACACCCGTCAGAATGTAAGCCGTCACGTTCGGCAGCCGGAGCCGCTTCGTGATCCGGGTCGTCAGGAACCCCAGGAACAGGATCAGGGACATGGAGATAATGACGGAGGCCGCCGGCGACACGCGCATGGTCTCGATAACGCTGTTTCCCATATATGTCCTCCTTTCCCGCCTATCGTGTCTCATAACCCGCAGGCCCCCGGCCAGCATAAGCCGCTGGCTCCCACCGGACTCCTTTTCCTTCCTGCATCACCCCTGGACTGCATCGCCCGCAGACAGGCGGAACCGCTGTCAGCCCAGCCTGCCGAGGATCACGTCCCGCTTCCAGGCGATGACCGCAATCACCGCGATCTGGGTCCCGTAAATCAGGACCGCTGTCAGATACTTTTCCCGGATGAGGAAATGGCCGCAGAGGCAGTGGGTCAGGATCTGGAGCCAGGCCGTCGCGGCAACGGCCTTCGTGTAATTCCGCCCGGTGATATGCGCCTGCTCCGCCACATAGGGGATGATGCCGTTCAGCACTCCGGGGACCATGCAGGCCAGCCCCGCCACCACCACCGGATCTCTGGAATTGATCTGCCGGATCAGCCAGGATTTCCGGTCCGGCACCGGGAAATAAGCGGAGAAGCGTTTTTTCAGCCTCCGGGCAAGGAAAAAGACCAGCGCGTTGCCCAGTACGAACCCTGTATAGCACATGAGCACGCCCCGCCACCAGCCGTAGAGGATGCCCGCCACCACATGGATCGGCGCTCCCGGGAGCACGATGCTCATGACCTGGAGGATGCAGAGAAGCACGATGAGCAGCGCCCCGATCCATGCACCCTCTTCATGGATATAGGCCGCGATCGCCTGCTCGTCCCCCTTCCTGACCAGCGGCATGAGCCCCGGAAAGCGGTACTGCAGAAAGACCCACAGAAGGACAGCCGACAGCAGCACCACGGCGCCCACAGCGAGGATCTGTATTATACGGTTTTTCCCATGCTGCAGGTTCATAACTTCCAGACTCCATGACTTTTGATAATTGCAGCCGTTCTGCACCTCATCCCGATTTCACTCATTATCCGGGGCGAGGAATCATTATTATTATTATGGATTTTTATTTTAAAAAATCAATATATCTCATCAATAGAATTTATTATTTCCGCAAAACAAACATTAATTATCTAAAACTTCCCACACCGAAACGGTGTGTTGAACCTTGAAAACCCAACAATGTAGGCAATATAAAAGGCATAGACCCTGTGCCTTTGGTATAATTGAATTGACGAGAAACAACCATACAAAGGGAGGCGTTCTATGCCAAGTTCAATTGTACCACAGGATCAGGACGGACAGGAACTTTTTAATGCCATTTCCTCTTTTTTCAATACCTTCGGTATCGGAAAGCTGCTTCGCAGGTGCAATGCACAGAAGGAAAAGGGGATTCCCGTACTGAATATCTTCAAGTATAAGCTGTGCAATGTCTTTTCAGGACGCAGCATGTACATGCAGCAGAAGACCGGGTCTTTCCGGGAAGCTTTTTCGAAGAATACCTTTTACCGGTTCCTGAACAATCCGAAGACGAACTGGCTGCGCTTTACCACGCTGTTGTCCAGGAAAGTTGCTGATACCATCGAACCACTCACCGGCGACGATCGCATCAACGCATTCGTCGTTGATGACAGCCTGTTTGAACGCACCAGCTGTAAGAAAACAGAACTCGGTTCCCGCGTGTTTGACCATGTATCGATGAAGTACCGAAAAGGCTACCGGCTTATGACTCTTGGCTGGACAGATGGAAATACATTTCTTCCAGTAAACAGCAGTCTTCTGGCATCCTCAAAAGAAAGCAACCTTATTGGCCCTGTCGGATGCCATGACGGTCGTTCTCTTGCCGCAAAGCGGAGAAAACTTGCACAGATGAAGGGAACGGATGTCATGATTGAGCTCCTGAAGACTGCTCAGTCTGCCGGACACCACGCTGACTATGTCCTGTTTGATACGTGGTTCTCCAGCCCGGCCCAGCTCATCGCGGTCAAAAACCTGGGACTGGATTCCATTGCCATGATCAAGAAGAGTTCCCGTATTTACTACGAGTACAATGGAGAACAGCTTTCCATCAGCAAGATTTTCGGCATCTGCAAAAAACGCCGCGGACGCAGTAAATATCTGCTTTCTGTAGATGTCAAGGTTGGTAAGGATAGCCTTTATCTGCACGAAGCCGGATCTTCCCGAAGAAGAGATCATCCGGATCTACGGGAAACGCTGGCAGATCGAGGTGTTTTTCAAGACCTGCAAGTCCTATCTCCAGTTGGTTACGGAATGTCACAGCCTGTCCTATGATGCCCTGACTGCCCATGTGGCGATCGTGTTTACAAGGTATCTCATGATCGCGATGGAGCAGCGCCGGAGTGAAGATGACCGGACACTGGGAGAACTCTTTTTCTTCTTTACAGACGAGCTTAAGGACATCACATTTGGAGAATCCTTCCGGATTATCATAACTGCTATGATAGACAGCGTCTGCGCTATATTCCAACCTACGGAGGAGCAGTACGCAATGTTCATTGAGACATTTGTAGGCCGGCTTCCGGATTACATTCGCAATTCGCTTGTGAAAACGGAACTGGCTGCCTGAATATCCTATCTGATTGCCTGTATTGTTGAGTTTTCAAGGTACGAGCCCCATTTTTGCTATGGGAAGTTTTAGTAATTATAACTTTCCCAACCAGTAAGACTATATAAAAGCCTATAGTTTTCACTGGAATGATTCTTTTAGGGCTTCGATCTGAAGGATCACCCTTCAAAAAGCT
>CADBEN010000053.1 GCA_902793685.1 uncultured Lachnospiraceae bacterium | reverse complement strand
TGGACGCTAATACACTATCGGAACACAGATGGCTTTTCAATATGAAACTGTCAACTCAGGAGGCATGAGTACCCACTATCATGCCAGAAGCCTCGAAAATTCTTTCCGATGCCGTCACCCTGGTGATCCATTCCGGCGCACAGATCAGCTTTAAGAAGAGCTGGGAAGAGTTTAAGAACGTCAACACGGACGGGACGGAGAAGATGCTCACCTTTGCCTCCGGACTGCGGATGCTCCGGCGTTTTGTCCAGGTTTCCACTGCGTATGTGGCGGGGCAGAAGCGCGGCATCGTCATGGAGGAGGAACCCCACGCTTCCGTGTTTTCCACCTTCTATGAAAAGAGCAAGGCAGAGGCGGAGGACCTGGTGCGGGCTTCCGGGCTGCCTTTTTCCATCTGCCGCCCCGGCATGATCGTCGGCGATTCCCGAAACGGCCGGGTCCGGAATTTCAATACCATCTATTATGTCCTGAAGCAGATGCTGCTCGGGAAAATGCGGGTCTTCCCCATCTCGCCGGACACGAGGCTGAACCTGGTTCCGGTGGATTACGTGGCTGATGCCGTTGAGAAGGTCTGTTTTTCCGAGGAGGCCGCGGGAAAGACCTTCCACCTGACATGTCCCGCATCCGCCGCGCCGAAGGCCGGTGAGCTGGCGGAGTATGTCAGGAGCTTTGCGAAAAGGAACCTGTCCCTGAACCTTTCGAAGGCCGTGTTTCTGCCGATGCCGGCGCTTAAGAAGGCGGGACTTCTCCATAACCGGGGCACAGGGGAAGGAAAGGGCGGCTACCTGGACAACCTCCTCACCCTGCTTCCCTATTTCTTCGCGGAGCAGGAGTTCGACCGTACCAACACGGACCGGGTCTGCGGACCTTACCCGCTGTCCTGGAAGAATTATCTGGATCCGCTTCTGGACTTTGCCTGCCGGAAGAACTTTATGCGGCAGACCGGGCAGACAGTGTTTGAGCAGGCCAGGGTGCGGCGGGAGAGCAGCCGGTATCCCGTCAGCTATTACGACGTCACGGCAAAGGAGATCCGGAAGGTCTCCGGGCCGGAGGTGAACAGACGTATTGACCGGATCCTGGAAGCGTTCTGGGCCCTGGGGATCCGGAAGGGGGACCGCATTGCCCTGACGGGGGTCAATTCCGTGGACTATATGGCGCTGGAGCAGGCCATGGGACTCATGGGCGCGGTCAGCGTTCCCATCTACTATACGACTCCGGCGGAGGAGACATCGCTGCTGCTGGAAAAATGCGGCGCGAAATGGTTCTTCGTGGGCGACCGGCGCATGCTGAAGCAGCTTGGCAGGGTGAAGACCGGTGCCAGGTTCGTGACCTTCTCCGCGGCGGAAGAGGCCCGGAGCGGGAAGACTGCGGCGAATGCCGGACAGAGCGGGAAGACTGCGGCGGAATCCGGCCGGAGAGGGAAGACTGCGGCGGAAGCCGGACAGAGCGGAAGCGTCCCGGTTTCGGGAGCTGCCGGCGAAGGGAAGCGCCCGCGGAATATCATGCACTGGGATGAGTTCCTTGCAGCCGCGGCCGGCCCTGCGAAGTTCGATCCGCCGGAGCCAGAGGACCTCGCCACAATCCGCTATACCTCCGGCACCACCGGGGAGCCGAAGGGGGTCATGTTCCTGTTCGGGCAGCTTTCCTGGGTGGGGGATGCCCTCGCGGGAATGCTTTCCTGGAAGGAGCGGAACCGTCCCATCCGGTACCTTTCCTTCCTGCCGTTAAACCATGTGGTCGAGGGGATCCTGACGGCCAATGCGCCCTACTACCTCCTCACAAAGATCGATTTTTACTATCTGAACGATTTCAGCGTCCTTTCCGAAGCACTGCCGAAGGTGCGGCCCACCCTGTTCTTCTCGGTGCCCCGCTTTTATGAAAAGATCTGGGAGCAGGCTATCTCGAACCGGCTGGGGAAAGCCTGGCTAGCGGCGGAAGAGGGACAGCGGAAGCGTTTCCTGGGGGCTGCCCTCCGGGGCGCCGTCCTGAAAAAGGCGGGCCTTGACTGCTGCGGCCAGCTGCTCGTGGGCTCCGCTCCGATGAGTGAGGCGCTGCTTCGCTCCTTCCGCTCCCTGGGGATCGAGGTCTTCAATGCCTACGGGGAGACCGAGGCGCCGCTGATCACCATCAACCGCCAGGGGGACAATGTGATCCCCACCGTCGGAACGCCGCTTCCGGAAACAGTCATCACGGCCGAGCCCGATGGGGAGCTGATCGTGAAGGGACCGCAGGTGGCGGCAGGGTATTACGGGATGCCGTCAGAGAACCTTCGGGACGGCGTGCTCCGGACCGGAGATCTCGGAGTCATCCACGAAAACGGACACATCACCCTCCTCGGCCGCAAGAAAGAGCTGATCGTCACGGCTTACGGGAAAAACATCAGCATTCCGAAGATCGAGGAACGGCTGAAGGATCTCCCGGGCATCACGGAAGCGGTCCTGATCGGGGAAAACCGGCCCTACTGCACGGCGCTTTTGTGGGCGTCGGGCGATACCACCGGCCTTGAGAAGAAGATCGCGCATTTGAACACCGGGCTGTCCCATCCGGAACAGATCCGGAAATTCCGTGTAATTTCCCGCCCCCTCAGTATTGAAACGGGGGAGCTCACGCCGAACCTGAAGGTGAAGCGCAGTGTGGTGGAAGAGCATTATGCAAAAGAAATCAGGGAGATGTATCGGTAAGAGTCTTTGTACCCGATGCCTGCGTGCGCCGGGGGTCCTCGTCGATAACGTGTAGTCTTTTCAGGAGGTTTCCTATGGATACGAAAAAAACAGCCCTTGTAATCGGAACCGGCGCAGGGGGCGCAGTCGTCGCCCGCGATCTGCAGGGAAAATATCAGGTCACGATGCTGGAAGCAGGGAAAGAGTTTCAGCCGTTTTCGTTTCCGGTCAACAAACTGGCGGGACTGAGACGCACCGGGCTGTTCTTTGACGAGCGGCTCATCCGCCTGCTGATCCCCAGTATGCGTCTGGAAAGATCTCAGGAAGTCATCATCGCCCACGGCATCGGCATCGGCGGGACCACGACTCTGGCCACCGGTAACGCGGTGCGCTGTGACGAGACACTGAAAGCGCTGGGCATAGACCTCGACGCACAGTTCGAAGCGCTGTACAAGGAACTTCCCATCACCACGGAGCACCAGAAGCGCTGGAATTCCGCCACCAGAAAGATGTTCGAGGTCTTTCAGAACATGGGGCTGGACCCCGTGGTCATGCCGAAGCTTCTGAATGCGGAGGATTGCGTGAACTGCGGGCACTGCGCGATCGGCTGCCCGGCTGATGCCAAGTGGGATACGAGGGTGATGGTGGACGAGACGGTCCGGAAGGGCGCGGAGCTTGTGACGGACTGCAAGGTGACGAAGCTCCTGATCTCCGGGAACGAGGTGACCGGGGTCGAGGCACGGCATCACGGAAAGAAGACCGTGTGGCACGCGGACCTGGTGATCCTGGCGGCCGGAGGACTCGATACGCCGGTGATCCTGGAAAATTCCGGGATTCCCTGCCCACAGACGCTGTTCGTGGATATGGTGCTCTGCGTCGCGGGTCAGCTGCCCGGATTTAAGCAGGACCGTCAGCTGCTGATGCCCTTCCTCAGCGAGCAGGATGGCTACATTCTTTCCCCGTACATGGATTATCTCAGCTTCTTCTTCAAGAAAAACTGGCGCCATCCCATGGAGGACATCGTCAGCATTATGATCAAGCTTGCGGACGAGGAGACCGGCGGCGTCAGCGGAAAGCGGAAGATCAACAAGGTGATGACGGAGACGGACCGCAGGAACATGAAGCGGGCGGTCTCCCAGTGCCGTGACATCCTGGTGCAGATGGGCATTCCGAAGAAAGAGCAGTTCCTGAGTCTTCTGAGCGCCGGGCATCCGGGCGGGATGCTGCCGCTGACTGCCGCGGAAAAGGATACGCTGCACAATCCGCTCCTCCCGGACAACCTCTACGTGGCGGACGCCACCATCCTTCCGGAAGCTCCGGGAAAGCCGCCGATGCTGACCATCATGGCCCTGGCGGCGAAGATCGCGGAGATGCTGTGAGTCAGAAAAACTGTTACGAAAGCAGGGATTAATATGGATAAAAAGAGATCGATCCTGATCAAGGATACCACGCGGGAGGAAAGAGAGCTGTGAAATCAGAATTCTCCTGTACAGCAGTAGGAATGCTGCCGTACAGGAGAATTTTTTTTCGTTTCGGTTTTGTGACGTCAGACGATCTCCACCAGTTCGATCTTGAAGTTCAGTTCCTTGCCGGCCATTTCGTGGTTGGCGTCGAAGGTGATGGTGAACTCGTCCTTGTCGATAACGGTGGCCGGGAACGGCTGGCCCACGGGATTGGTGAGCACGACCCGCTCGCCGACATTCAGCTTCTCACATCCGGGCATCCAGTCCTGCTGGATCTTCAGAATGGCTTCCGGATCCCGCTCCCCGTAAGCTTCTTCCGGCATCAGGTGAATGTTCTTCACCTCGCCGATGGCCATATCGACCACTGCCTTGTCAAATCCCGCGATCATCATTCCTGCGCCGCACATGAATTCCAGCGGCTCGCCGCGGTCATAGGAAGAGTCGAACTTGGTCCCGTCGTTCAGCGTTCCCTCATAATGGACCCGGACGATCCTTCCCGCGTTGGGGCCTTCGAGGATGATCTTAATGTCGCCGCATCCGCCGCAGCTTCCGCAGTCACTGCCGGAACCGCAGCATCCGCCTTCATCCTGTTCATCGTGATGACCGCAGCATCCGCCTTCATTGTGCTCATCGTGATGGCCGCAGCCATGGTCGCCGCAGACATGGTCTTCCCCGTGATGATGGTCATGGTGGTCGCAGTTCGCACCGGAAGAGACCAGTTCGCCCTTCAGATAAGCTTCCACAGCCGCGTCCGTGTTTCCGGTAGCGCCGGCCACAACTTCAATTCCGGCTGAGGTCAGCGCATTCATTGCGCCGCCGCCCAGACCGCCGCAGATCAGCACGTTGATGGCGTTGTTTGCCAGAAGACCGGCCAGTGCGCCGTGGCCCAGGCCGTCGTTGCCGATGACCTCGCTGGACACGATCTTTCCGTTTTCCACATCATAGATCTTAAACTGTTCCGTTCTTCCGAAGTGCTGGAAGACATTTCCGTTATCGTAGGTTACTGCGATCTTCATTTCCCTGCTCCTTAAAGACTGATTTAGATGATTCTGTTTCCGGCCCGGAGGACCGGGATTGTGATCATTATTCTTCTGCCGTTCAGGCAGACGGACTTTCTACAGTTTAAGCGAAAAACAGCCAGGAAGCAAGGACTGCTTACTGGCTGATCTGGCAGTTTTTACGGATGTATCGCAGGAAGCTTTCCATGGCCGGGCTGATCTTTTTTTCCATGCGCCATATGAGCCAGGTGTTCCGGGATACGGGATTCCCGTCCTTCATGAACAGCGGCGTTTTGACGAGCTTGGCGTCCAGCTCGGTGACCGGGGGCAGGAAGCAGATCGCGTAGCCCTTGCCGCGGACCACCTCCCGAAGGGCAAAGTCCACGTAGCCTACGGCCATGCCTTCCTTCGGCCGCAAATCGCCGTAGCGGTCCTCCCACCATTCCCGGATGAGATCCTCTGTCTTTGCATTGGACTGGTAATTGATCCGAGTGAAGCCTCACACGAATAAATTCGCGTGCTTCCATTGCCGCTTTAGGCGGCGGACTGAATGACGGCAGATACGCCTGTAACTCAGGAAGCGCGGAAACGCGCATTTTTTCTGCCGGATACGGCAGAACTCCCGCATCGCAGGTAATCCGTGGTCATCTGCCTGCAT
>CADBEN010000052.1 GCA_902793685.1 uncultured Lachnospiraceae bacterium | reverse complement strand
TCCAAAAGGATCCGGGTTCCCGTACTTTCGCAGCAGTGAAGGATCTCCCGGAGCAGACCGCGGCCGATGCAGGCACCGGTGGGGTTGTTCGGGTTGGCGAGGATCAGAAGCTGCGGCTGTTCCCGCCGGATCACCTCCAGAATCTCCTCCGTCAGCCGGAATTTCTCCGTCTGTTTCAGTTCATAAAACAGGATCCGGGGCTGTGCGCCGGAGGCTGTTTCCATGATCCGGACCGCAAAGGGGTAACCGGAAAAGGATGGCACGGGAAGCAGGATGCTCTCAGGCCTCAGCGCGGTGACTGCCGCACCGAGAAGAGCCGACGCCCCGTTTCCGGGCAGGATCATCTCCGGGGACAGTCCGTGCCGGGCCGCAAGAGCAGCCTTCAGCCGGGCGCTTTCCGGATCCGGATACCGGTCCAGCATCCGGGCTGTTTTCCGGTAAGCCGAGACCGCTGCCGCCGGCGGTCCCGCCGGATTCACATTGACGGAAAAATCGAGGCGGACATGGTTCCGGTAGATGTCTCCTCCGTGCCCGGATGTGCCGAATCCGTCTTCTCCGGTTCTTCCGTCCGGAAAGTACTTTTCCATGTGCGCCCCGCTCCTTTCTTCTGATATTTCGATCCGGTTCAGACTGCTGTTCCCGCGATCCTGGTCAGAAGTATCCGCGCTGTGAGGAACAGAATCAGGGAAAGAACTGCCGTCCCGCAGAGCAGCCGGTTCGCCCGGCGGATGTCAGCCGGCTCAGGTCTTCTCACATCGTCCCCGATATAAGGTTTCTCCACGATCTTCCCGAAATAGCTCGCCGGCCCCGCGAGGCGGAGTCCCAGCGCGCCGGCGCAGACACTCTCCGTCTGCGCGGAATTCGGGCTCTTGTGATTTCTGCGGTCCCGGCGCCAGATCCGCGCCGCGCCTTTTCCGTCAAAACCGCAGAGATAAGATGAAAGAATCATCAGTACAGCAGAAATCCGGGACGGCAGGTAATTCAGCACGTCGTCCATTCTGGCCGCCGCCCGGCCGAAAAAGAGATACCGCTCATTCCGGTATCCGATCATCGAATCCATGGTGCTGACTGCCTTGTAGACCCAGCCGGCACAAGGTCCCCCCAGCGCCAGATAAAAGAGGGGCGCAGTCACCCCGTCCGAGGTGTTCTCCGCCACCGTCTCCACCGCCGCTTTCACGATGCCTTCCTGATCCAGCTTCTCCGTGTCGCGGCCGACGATCATCGAGACATGATGTCTCGCCGCCTCAAGGTCCCCCGACTCAAGACTTCTGCACACCTTCATGGAAGCATCCTTCAGGCTTTTCACCGAAAGGATCTGCCAGCACATGACGGTTTCCAGGAATAGTCCCGCCTGCCAGGCAAAGCGGTAAGCTTCGTAAAGCAGAAGCCACGCCGCGGTCCCGCAGACCGCCGGAACCGCCACTGCCAGCATGAAGCCGTTCCAGAATTTTTCCTGGTCAATGTCCCTGCGGGGATACAGCATCCGTTCAAAGCCCGCGATCATCCCGCCGATGGCCCGCACCGGGTGGGGCCAGGTCTCCGGGTCTCCGAGAACCAGGTCCAGAAGAAAACCAAGAAAAACCGCGATGCAGATATGGTACCGGATCACGTTCGTGATCCAGACAGAATCTCCCGACATCAGTGAAATCTCCTGTAAGGTTCAAGTTCGATCTGCGCGAAGGTCCGCTTCGTGTCATAGACCGCGTCCGCGAGATCCAGCAGCGGAAAGAGCATGACTGCGCCGCTCCCCTCGCCGAGAGCCAGCGCCGCACGGATCACCGGATCCAGGGAAAGTTCCCGGTAAACGATCTCCATCCCCCGTTCTTTCCCGAGGTGGGAAGCGACAAGGGCCCGCCGGCTGCCCGGAAGTATCCGCTCCGCCGCGAGGGCTGCCGCCGCCGTAATAAGGCCGTCCAGCACCACCGGGATCCGGTTCAGGGCAGCCCCCAGGATCAGTCCGCAGAGTCCCGCAATATCGGCGCCGCCCACACAGGAAAGGACGCGGAGTGCTTCCGCGGGAAAATGATACCGTTTCATTGCCTCCCGCAGGACTTCCCGCTTCCGGGAAAAGCCCTCGTCGGAAAGCCCCGAGCCGCGGCCGCAGACCTCTTCCGCGGGACAGCCGGTCAGCCCGGCAATCACCGCAGCTGCCGTAGTCGTATTCCCGATCCCCATCTCTCCTGCCGCAAGGATCCGGTCGCCGCAGGCCTTCCGTTCCGCTGCAATTCCCATGCCCGCCGCGATGGCATCCAGAGTCTCCTGCTCCGTCATGGCCGGCTCCAGAAGAAAATCCTTCGTCCCGCGGCATACATGGAGATCCGTAAGTCCCTCCGGCGTCCGCTCAGCCGCGATTCCCATATCCACCGGCAGCACCCGGACCTCCGCCCGGGCAGCCATCCGGTTCACGTTGGACGTTCCCCGTGCCAGATCCTCCGCCACCATTGCAGTGACCTCCTGCCCGCACTGGCTCACGCCCTCGCGGACGATGCCGTTGTCCGCGCAGAATACGACGAGGGTCCGGGGCGCGGTCCGGATCTCCGCGTCCCCTGTAAGACCGCCGATCCGGACAAAGATCCGTTCAAACTCCCCGAGGCTGTCCAGTGGCTTCGCGATGCGGTCCCAGCGCTGCCGGACCTCCGCCGCGGCAGCCTCGTCCCACGCAGGAAGCTTCAGTGAAAACAGTTCTTCCCTGGTCATATCGTCTCCATTCCAAGGCATTCATACACCAGCTTCATGTCCAGCGACTTCCGGATGGTATCCGCGAGAAGGTCCAGCTGTTCCTCCCGGAACTTCTGATAATCGGAAAAGCCCGGTTCTTCCAGATCCAGGCCCTTCCGCGCCGCCAGCGCCTTAAGCAGGGTCTTCGCCGTATCTCCGGCGTCGAATATACCGTGCACATAGGTTCCGAAGACATTGCCTGCCTGCACACCGTCGCACCATGTTTTTCCGTCTGCCGCCTGCCGCGCCGAAAGCACCGTCACAGGTTCCGGCTGTTCCTGCCGGTCCGGGACGCTGCAGGGCTCCGTCTCCGCAGAAGCAAAGGCCGTCCGCCCCATGTGGATCTCATAGCCCTCCACCGGCTTCCCCGAAAGCGGGGCCAGGCCGCCCTGTATTTTCAGCATTTTTCCGGTGACCTGCCGGCGCACCTTCTGTCCGGCCAGGACGGTCTTCACCGGAAGCAGACCGATGCCGCGGATTCTTCCGCCGGCCTCCACCCCTTCCGGATCGCTGACCTCCCGGCCCAGCATCTGGAAACCGCCGCAGATCCCGAACAGGATCGTGCCTTTTTCATGGGCCTTCAGGGCTGCCGCCTCCAGGCCGCTCTCCCGGAACCAGCGCAGATCTTCCATGGTGTTCTTCGACCCGGGAAGGAAGATGAGGTCCGGTGATCCCAGCTGCCCGGCGTGCTCCACATAGCGGAGCGAAACGCCGGGGAAGTTTTCAAACACGTCAAAATCCGTGAAATTGGAGATCCGCGGGAACCGGATCACCGCAAGGTCGATCCGCTCCGCCTTTCTCTGCCGGAAACGGTCCGTAAGGCTGTCCTCGTCCTCCAGCTGCAGCCGGGTCCAGGGGATCACCCCCGCCACCGGCTTCCCGGTCTTTTCCTCCAGCATCCGGAGTCCCGGCTCCAGGATCGTCACGTCGCCCCGGAACTTGTTGATGATCAGCCCCTTCACCCGGGCCTGCTCCTCCGGCGAAAGGAGTCCCACTGTTCCGTACAGCTGCGCGAACACGCCGCCGCGGTCTATATCGCCCACCAGCAGCACCGGCGCGTCCAGAAGCTTCGCGAGCCCCATGTTCACGATGTCGTTTTCCTTCAGATTGATCTCCGCGGGACTGCCCGCGCCCTCGACCACGATAATGTCCGCCTGAGCCGCAAGCCGGTCGTAAGCCTTCCGTATCTCCGGAATCAGGTTTTTCCGGAAAACAAAATAATCCGCAGCGCTCATGTTCCCGAGGACTTCCCCGTGGACAATGACCTGGGACCCTGTGTCCCCCGTGGGTTTCAGAAGAATGGGGTTCATATCCACCGAGGGCTTTACTCCCGCGGCCTCCGCCTGGAGTACCTGGGCGCGGCCCATCTCCAGCCCTTCCTCCGTGATGAAGGAGTTCAGCGCCATGTTCTGCGATTTGAAAGGCATGACACGGAAACCGTCCTGCCGGAATACCCGGCAGAGTCCGGCTGTCACGAGGCTTTTGCCCGCGCCCGACATGGTCCCCTGGATCATGATCGCTTTTGCCATGGCTTTTCCTCCTTCCGTTATTTCCCCGGCCCCGGCCGCTGCCTTCAATGCGCCGCAGCCGCGGCTCTGTGTTTCTCAGTCGTGACCCACCAGGTGCACCACCGTGTAGTCGTGGCCGGTGGACTTCAGAAACGGACCGAAAACATCCGCCGTCTTCATCTTCAGGCTGCTGGTGCAGACGCAGGGATGGCAGCCCACATATTCGTCCTTCAGAACGTCCTCGTCCACCAGAAGGCGGACACGGTGATCATGATCGTTCATGAGCCCCATGATGCTGACCGCCCCCGGCTCAATATCCAGGAACTCCAGCATCTCCTCCGGTCCCGCGAAGGAAAGACGGGCGGAATTGATCTGCTTCGTGATCTCCTTCGTCTTGAAAGGCTTGTCCCCCGGCATCATCAGCAGATAGAAATCCGTTTTCTGCCGGTTGCAGAGGAACAGGTTTTTGCAGATCACGACGCCCAGGACCTTGTCGATCTCAAGACAGAGTTCCATGGTATTTCCCGGCTCATGGTCCGTCCGCTTGTAAGGGATCCCCAGACGGTCCAGCCAGTCGTAGACCCGCACTTCCCGCGGGAGACGGCCCGTCACGTCCGCCGGACGTCCGTCAAATAACGTAATATTCATCGCGTCCTCACTCCTGTGTCGTTTTTTCTGTCTTCCGGCGCCGGTTTTCTTCCGTACTTCCGGGTGGGGCCGGGCTGCCGGTTTTCGTCTCCGCTCCGTTTTTCAGGAGTCAGAGTTCTCTCCCCTCCAGAGCCCCGAGGATTGCGGGCTTCCATACAGAAAGCAGCCGGTCCATGCTCCAGGCCGCATTGGCCGGACTGGTGGATGGAAGCTGCACCGCCTCACTCCCCGTCAGCGCCTTCAGGTATCTGTCATAATACTTTTTCGCAGTGCCGCCGTTCACAAAGATGGTCCTGATACGGCCTGCGCCGGTCACAGTCCCGATCTCCACCGGGACGGCTCCCCGGATGCTGGCATCACTGGATCCCCGGATCTCACAGCTCTCCAGTACGTCCCAGAGAGCGATCCCGTGCCGCAGCACAAATGCACGCTTCGCGTCAATTTCGTCCGGGACCGCTTCTCCGAAGACCGCTGCCAGCACCGGCCAGAAGCGGTTCTGCGGATGCCCGTAGTAGAAATTCACAGTCCGGGACTTCACCGAGGGAAAACTCCCCAGGATCAGGATACGGCTATGCCCGTCATACACCGGGCCGAAGCCGTGATACTCCCTTTTCAGGGCGGGAGCAGGCGCAGTTTCCCGCGTACGGGCAGCGGGAGCGGCCGCAGTTTCCCGCGTATGAACAGAAGCGGGCACTGCTGCGCCCGCTTCCGATCCTATTTCTTTTCGAATGCTTTTCATCAGCAGATCTTTCTGATCCAGCCTTCCGGTCCTTCGATCTTGCCCTGCTGAATGCCGGTGATGGTGTTGTAAAGCTTCTTCAGCACCGGACCCATGTCGCCCATGCCGGACGGAAGATCGATGGTCTGATCCTTCGCAACGATTCTGCCCACCGGGCTGATGACAGCTGCGGTGCCGCAGAGGCCTGCCTCTGCGAAGTCCTTGACCTCGTCGAAACGGACCGGTCTGTGCTCGACCTTCATGCCGAGAACGTTCTCCGCCAGGTAGACCAGAGATCTTCTGGTGATGGACGGAAGAATGGAGTTGGACTTCGGAGTGACAAGGGTGCCGTCCTTCGTGATGAACACGAAGTTCGCGCCGCCTGCCTCCTCAACGAAGGTGCGGGTCTGCGGATCCAGGAACATGTTCTCGTCGAAGCCGTTCTGGTGCGCGACAGTGTGCGCGTGCAGGCTCATCGCATAGTTCAGGCCGGCCTTGATGTCGCCGGTGCCGTGCGGTGCAGCGCGGTCGAAGTCGGAGACACAGATGGTGATCGGCTTTGCGCCGCCCTTGTAATAGGGGCCGACCGGCGTGCAGAAAATACGGAACATGTACTCGTCTGCCGGCTTGACACCGATGACGTTGCCGTAAGCAAACATCAGCGGACGGATATAAAGGGTTGCGCCGCTGCCGTACGGCGGGACCCATCTCAGGTT
Organism: uncultured Lachnospiraceae bacterium; assembly: GCA_902793685.1. Lineage (GTDB taxonomy): Bacteria > Bacillota > Clostridia > Lachnospirales > Lachnospiraceae > Moryella. The sequence goes on along the minus strand of CADBEN010000052.1, from coordinate 1,534 downwards.
CGCCTTGATGACCTCATCGACTGCCTTCAGGAAACGATCCTTCGGGAACGGCGGCATTTCCATGCGGCCTGCGGAATCATACATACGCTCGGCATTGAGGTCCGGACGGAAAGCGACAACACTGCCGTCTTCCCAGGTGTAAGCCTTGAGGCCTTCAAAGATCTCCTGGCAGTAGTGCAGGATACCTGCGCACTCGCTGATCTGGAAGGTGCCATCTTCCACGAGCTTGCCCTCGTCCCACTTGCCGTCCTTCCACATGGAGACGTAACGCTTGTCCGTCACGCGGTAGTTTCCATAACAAGACGCTCCTTCTTTCTTTGCAAAATGAATAAAATTGCACTGGTGCTATTATATTCCCATTCGACACTCTTGGCAACGGAAAATGTACACAGCGCCCGTTGACGCGGCATTCAAAAAGTGTCAATGACAAACGTGTTCAAACCATATGATTACTTTCCTTTGTAAGATATGTTATCAGTATGAGTGTGAATCTGTTCTGTCGGAATGATTCGAAACGATTCTGAAAACATGTTTTTTAGGGAGGTGCACACATGATGAAAAAGAACAAAACCCCTGTCTTACTGATCCTGACGGTGTTTCTGACGCTCCTGCTGGGAGTATGCCGGCAACGGCTGGAAGTTCTATCGGGACAACGGAACCTACGCGAACAACATCATGCTGAAGATCGACGGCAAATGGTATGCCTTCGACAATTACAGTCTCATGATGACCAACCAGTGGGTCCAGGCCGAGGGTGACTGGCATTACTGCACCAACAGCGGAGCAGTTGCGACAAACCAGTGGATCGACGGCAAATACTATGTCGGAAACGATGGCGTCATGCTGACCAACACATGGACCCCGGACGGCTATTGGGTCAATGAACTGGGCGAATGGGATCCCTCGAAATCCTCCGGCCAGCAGTCCGCATCCAGTCAGCAGTCCTCCGGGATCCCCAGCGAGTACTATACCATTGACGGCTACTACGACAACCGCAGCCAGGCCGGCTACTACGATGACTACAGAGTAGACGCATGGGTCGAGGTGAATCCCGCGGACGATTACCTGGCCACGCTGAATTTCGGACTGTACACCCCCACCTCAACCGGCTACAGCCTTTACGACTCGGTCAATCCCAACGGCGACACCATCAACATCGCCACGGCAGATGGCCTGAACTGGGGCGGGCGGAGCACGATCTCCGACAAGTGGTACGAGCTCACCTACAACGGCAGCGATGAGATCGTTCTGCAGTGGCGGTCTACCGGCTGGACCTCCTCCGGAAGGCTGGTCTTCAAGAAGAGATCCGGAGGCCGGAAGTTACAGTACTGGTCCGGCGGCGGCGTCGGATGATGACAACACGGAAAAGGCGAGGGACAATCAAAACTGTCCCTCGCTTTTTAAACAGCATCTGGCCCGCTGTTCATACATTCCGCAACGAAAAAGAGCCCGGATAACCGGACTCTTTTTCGTGACGTGTAGGTGACACGCAGTGGAGATAGTAGGGTTCGAACCTGCGACCTTCCGCACGTCA
>CADBEN010000051.1 GCA_902793685.1 uncultured Lachnospiraceae bacterium | reverse complement strand
ATACCGAATTACGAAAAGTACTTCCACTGCTTTTTAATTGTCAATAAAGTAAAACTGCGCCATAGCCCTGGCAGGCCATCGCGCAGCGATTTTGTTCAAGCGGAATTTACTCTTGCATTGCGGAATTTAGTTTAGCAATCAAGTAAGCATGTGTTCTTCTTCTTCTTCTTTCTTCTTGTGTTTATATTCATTATAGCAGAACACATGTTCGGCATCAACCATAAAGTTGAAAATAGCCAGTTTAATTAATGGTTCACCCCGAACATCTCCGTTTCATAACATTCAACTGTGTTTAAACAATGAAAAAAGGGCGTCGCGGCGCCCTTTTCCTTTTCACACAATTACATTACGCCCGGATCTCCTGCTTCATGAAGGCAATGTAGGCCGCGATAAAGCCAGCCAGGGCCTCCGCGATCATCGCCACCAGGTGGGGCCAGATTTGCAGGAGCGACTGCCCCAGAGTCAGATAAGACGCGACTGCACCGTTCTGATATTCCAGGACAGACATGATATCCAGGGAGCGCACGTTCGGGTTCATCAGGACACTGGTCACCTCCGCAAACAGGTAATAGGGAGAGATCCGGTTCAGCGCCACAGAAAAGCGGTACTCTTCGACCAGGTCCATGGTCGTCTGCACCCTTTTACCGGAATAGACCAGCGAAGCGACCGCGTTCGCCGCCAGCGACAGAAACATGGTGAGGAACAGCCAGAGCGCTATGGAAAACAACGCGCTGGTGGCCGCATGCTTTGAGAGCACGGAGAACAGCATGGAGATGGCAAGCCACAGGGAAATATAGACCGCAACCATGAAGAGGAACACCATCAGCCGGGCCCACTCCTCCCCCTGGGGGACGATCCCCGACGCCAGAAGCCCTGCCCCTGCCATCAGCCCGCCGATACTGAACACCGTCAGGGCGATCACCGCCGCGCCCGCCAGGAACTTCGCGTTGATGATGGTATCACGGTAAATAGGCTGCGCCGCCAGCCGGTTCAATGTCCCCTGGGCCTTCTCGTTATTCACCGCGTCGAAACCGAGCATGATCCCGAACACCGGGCCCAGAAAGCTCAGGAAGGTGGAAAAGCTGTAGATCCCGCTTCCTGCCGTAGTGAAGAGCTTCAGGAAATGGAAGCTCTCTTCTGCCGCGTTCATGGCCTGGGCTTCCCGCGACGCCTCCTGCAGTGTTCCCACCGCCCCGTAGAGGCTCGCCGCCGACACCAGGAGCAGAAGAATGTACAGGACCCGGAACCGCTTGCCGGACAGATGGTCCGCCAGCTCCTTCCGGAACAGAACCCGGAACCCGCACCGGTTCGCCCGGGCTGTCTCCTCCCGCTCCTCCGGCGTAAGCCCGTCGTCGGGAGCATCGTCCGCCATAAGCCACCGGAACACCTTCCCGAATCCTTCCGTGATCTTTCCCGTTCCGGAGACCTTGCCGGATCCCTCCGCCACGTTCCCCGCCATGGAGACCTTACCGGATCTTTCCGTCATGTTCCTCGCCTCCTGCCTTTTCGAAATATAGTCTGTAGATCTCATCCAGGCTGCCACCCTCGGAGAACTCCGCGCCCTCCTGCTGCAGCTGCTCCGCCAGTTCGCTGATCTTCCCGCAGGCGATCATCCGTCCGCGGACAAAGATGCCCACGCGGTCCGAGATCTCCTGGACCTGGTACAGCTCGTGGGAGGAAATGAGGATGGTCCGCCCGTCCTTCACGCTGAGCTCCCGGATCAGCGCCGTCAGCTCATGCATGCCCTGCGGGTCGATACCCAGCGTGGGCTCATCCATGATGATGATCTGCGGGTCCTTCATCAGGACGTCCGCGATCCCCAGGCGCTGCCGCATGCCGCGGGAATAGGTCCCGGTCTTCCGGTCCGCCGCCAGCGCCATGCCGACCCGCTCCAGAAGGCCCTCGGCCCGCTGCTCCGCCTCCTGCCTGGAAAGCCCGTTCATCATCCCGGAAAAGACCAGGTTCTGCCGCCCGGTCATGTCCGGATAAAACCCCACGTTGTCCGGGAGATAGCCCACGAGCTTCTTCACCGCCAGGGAATTCCTGGTACAGTCCCGTCCGGCGATCTCCGCCTTTCCTGCGGTGGGATCCGTAAGCCCCAGAAGCATCAGGGTGGTGGTCGTCTTGCCGGCGCCGTTTGGCCCCAGCAGCCCGAAGACCTCACCCTTCCGGATCTCCAGATTCAGGTGATCCACCGCGGTGATGCTGCCGTATTTCTTCACGAGATCTTTGGTGCGGATGATAATTTCTTCCTCTGCCATTGTCAGGACCTCCTTTCTCCGGACGGTCCTGTCAATGTCTTCCGAATCTGCGGAAGACCTCGCTGAGGCCCAGGAGCATGAGGCCGATCAGGCAGACGCCGATCACGCCCCACCGGGTGGAGGTCCGGACCGTGACGCGGAAGGACTGGCTCACCGAAGTATCCGCGTTCTGCGCCTTCAGCGTCATGGCATAGTCGCCGCTCATGGCGTCCTTGCCCGGGGTGACGTTCATGGTGATCTCCTTAGTCTGGCCCGCCGGAAGGACATCAATGCTGCTCTCGGAAAAATCCACCGTCCACCCGCCGGGCGCCTGGGAAGTCAGGTTCACGCCGTTGAGGTCGATGTTGCCCTTGTTCACGACGTTCAGTGTCACCGCCTGGGTCTTCCCGACGCTGGCGTCGAAGGACAGACGGCCGTCCGCCGTCAGGACGTCCAGATCATAGGTGCCCGTGATGGTGACCTTCAGTTCAGAAGCCAGGTCCTGGGCCGAGCTCACCGCCGTGACCGGGATCACATAGGTCCCCGCCTCCACAGCCTCCGGAGGCGTCACCGTGATGGTCATCCCCTGGGTCCCGTGGCCGCTGACGCCGATGCTGGAGACCTCCATGCTCTGGCCGGAGGGCTTGAACGCGACCTTCCAGCCCGCCGGCGCCTCCGCCGCCAGGGAATAGGTCTGCTCGCCGGAGGAATTGTTCCGGATCGTGGAATTGAAGGTGAAGGACTGGCCGCCGGCACCCTGCTGCTCCGGATAGGTGGTCTCCAGGACATTGTTTCCCGCCGCCTCATCCGTCACGCTGACCTTCACGGAAAGAACCGACTCCGGGCCGGCATCGCCCGCGTCCTGCGCAGCGCCTGCCGCGGCCTTCAGAGTAATGTCATAATCGCCCTTTTTCGCCTCATCCGGAATCGTGACGTTATAAGAGACCAGGCCGCTGTTCGGGTCCGCCCCCTGTACAGACGAGGTCGGACGCACATAAACAGAAGAAACGGTCTTACCGCTGCCCTCAAAGTATCCGCTCCATCCATCTGGCAGGCCGGATGCTGTCAGGGCAGTATTAAGACCGCTTCCTGTCGTATTCTCAAAATTCAGTTCAAAGCTCAGGGTATCCCCCGGCTTTGCCGAAATCCCCGTATACCTTGTGGAAAGATCAAGCCCGCCTGCCGCCAGGGCAGAAACTGCCATCACCCCCGAGATCGCCGCCGCAGCTGCTGTGACTGCAGCCGCCTTCCAAAGATTCCCGCATGTCCTCAAGCACTTCATACTGCGCCTCCCAAAATGAGTTTTCGAATGCACGAAAAGAAGCGGCGAAGCTTCTTTTTCTCATCCCAGAAAGCGTTATAGTCCCGATTTGTGACGGAAATGTGAAGACATTATTACGATTGCAAATGAAAGGGGGCTGTCGCACTAAGCGAGTGAACTAATTTGATATGCTCCCTTCCATACGTATATATCACGTTGTTCAGGCGACATCCTGCTGCCGTGCTCTTCTCCCTACCGTCATATAAGAAAGCACCATTGGAATAAAGCACAGGATGCTTGTGACAACCGCAAATCCCAGGGCAACCACCGGGCCTGAGGAACCCATGATACCGATTGCCAGAGAAATCATCGGCATGGCATAAAGATTGCAAAGCGTGCCTCCCACACTGTAATCTGTCAGGGCATCCGTTTTGATATCCGGATCCACCATCTTTATCAGAAGAATTCCCGTAACAAAGACTCCTGTGTTCGCTCCAATTGCCCCCAGCGCCTTTTCAAACCAGTTGGTACGGAGGAATTTCTTACAGACCATAAGAATACACAGCGGTGTTACAACCAGGCCAAGCACACAGGTAATCAGCAATGCTGCCCAGTATGTCGAAAGAATCTTGACATTAATTCCCATAATTGCGGCGACCACTATAAAATCTGTAATTGTGCCGCTGATCTTGTCTTTTACCGCTTCATTGAAATGATGATCCCAGCCGAGCATGCAGATGATGCGCCAAATGACAAGCATGACAATCATGGCGTAGAAGAAGGCTGACATACTTGCAAATATGATATTGTCAATCTTGCCCAGTACATCCTCCAGAACATAGCCGACGGCCGAAACCGCAATAATCAGTCCCAGATGAAGGGTCAGGGTCTCAATGCTGTTCGGAACGGTAGTCTGACGGCACATGACGGGAAGTTCCGCATCTCTGCCGTAAAGACCGGTGCGCATCTCATCAGATGCCTTGGCTGCCGATGTGACCTGGCTTGTGTATCCCTTCTTAATTCCATAATTGATGATAACAATCCCGAGAACGATTCCGCCGATGAGTCCCACGGTAGCCGTCGTCATAGCTGCATCCTGTGCAGCCTGCCAGTTTGGGTTTCCGAAGTCCTGCAGGGCAGACCCCAGGGATGCCGCCATCCCGTGGCCGCCGTTGAATCCGTACGCCAGCTCAAGTCCCATGACATCATAGGTATTAATTCCCAGCAGACGACAGCCCATCGCCGCCAGAATTCCAAGCATACACTGGAACATGAAGAATCCGCCGAGAAGGAACGTCATGATAATAATATCATTACTCTTCCGGAAGGCGTTCGTATCCCCTTTCCTGATCGACAGGCACATGGGGATTGCCGCGAATACCGGTGTGATCAGGACACTGGGAAGTGATGATGCGATAGCCATGACATCTTCACTGAAGGGAAGAATGTTCAGCACGTTCGGCCCGAGAATCAGGGCAATAAATCCGCCGATTACGGAAGCCGGAAGGTACAGGTTCTGAAACACCGGAACCTTGGCCCGGAGAAATGTTCCGAGCATCAGAAATCCGCTGAAAATACCGAGTGCTTTAATAAAAAGGACAATCGTTGAATACATTTTCTACCTCTGCTTTCTCATAGACTCCTAATTTTCTTTGCCGTCTTATGTTCGCTCACATTCTGCTGAGCGCTTCCTTCAGAACCTCGTAGTTTTCACGGAAAGATGCCAGATTCAGACGTTCCTGCGGTGTGTGATATCCCTCGCACCGCGGGCCGAAGGTTGCAATATCGATCCCGGGTATTCCTCCGCTGATATATCCCGTCTCAAGGCCTCCATGCTCAGCCAGGGGCTTCATCTCCCGGCCGGTCACTTTCCGATAGGATGAAAACAAGATATTCCTGATTTCAGAATGCTCCGTATACTTCCATCCTGGCGCCCGGTTCTGAAACTCAGGAACAAACCCGTATATATCACTGAGTATTCTTACCTCCTCCTCCATCTGGTCCAGATAGGAATCCTGCTCGCTTCTGGCAAAGGAGCGAATCGTCACCCTGCCGTTTTCTGTCCGGATGTTGGCAAGATTCTCCGATGCGGTCGTCAGGGTCGGAATCTTCATGCTTTTATGTCGGAAGCCATCCGGAAACAGATACAGAAACTGTATCAGCTCATTGCTGTGCATTTCCGTCATGGTTTCCGTTACATGATCTTCGCTTAGTTCCAGTGTCACCCCCGGATCACTGAATTCCAGTTCCGCCCGGAAAGCCTCCTCCATTTGCTGAATCAGCAGCAACAGGTTGGAAAATGACAAATCAGATGTGAAGAGAGTACTGCAGCGGACAGGAATGGCATTATCTTTTCCACCGCCGTCAATCCGGCAAATCCGCAGGGCGCTGTGCCGGGAAAGCATCCGCAGAACCCTGGCAGTAAGCTTGATGGCATTTCCCTTCTCCCTGGAGATACATACACCGGAGTGCCCTCCCGTCAGCCCGCTTACTTCCACCCGATAGGCTTTGCCCGCGGGTTCTGCCATAATATAATCACGGCTGGCGGATACATGCTGACTCCCGCAGGATGTCACATAGCATGTATCTCCCCCCATATCATCCAGACCTATCATGCGTTTTGCAGTAATGTCTTCAAAGACCAGATCACGGCTTCCAATCAGACCGACCTCTTCCTGTACCGTAAAAACGCATTCCAGCGGCGGATGAGGAATCCTGTCATCTTCGAGGAGGGATAGCATATAAGCAACCCCGACGCCGTCATCTGCGCCCAGCGTCGTCCCCCTCGCCCGGAGTTCTCCATTTTCCACATAGATGGATAATGGGTCCTTCTCAAAGTCATGCGTGACGCCATCCTCCTTTTCACATACCATGTCGATATGTGCCTGAAGCATCAGCGGAGGATGTTCTTCATATCCTTCCGACCCGGGCTTATAAATAATAACATTCCAGTTTTCATACTGCCTGCAGCGAAGGCCATGCTGTTCGGCAAATCTTACCAGATAATCACTCAGCGGTTTCTCATGATAAGACCCGTGCGGTATCTGGCAGATGGCTTCAAAGTATTTCTCAGGCAGAAAATTCTGATCCAATATATACCCCATTTTATTCTTCCATCCAGCTGCTGTTTTTTACTGCTTCTTTTCCAGGGCCTTACTCTCCTGGTCTGATTAAAGTATTACAGATAGAAAAATGTATTTCCTTCAATTGTAAAACGAGATGCAACCCCTCTCGTTCTGGCCTGAGGCCATAGTGGGTTGAAAGTGAACACCTTCCGGGAGGTTGCATCCCGGTTTA
>CADBEN010000050.1 GCA_902793685.1 uncultured Lachnospiraceae bacterium | reverse complement strand
GCACATCTCCCGCAGGAGGGGCGCCGTCAATCGTCCCGTAATGTACCGCCACTTCGCAGAAGCATTGCGAAACAAAGCGTTTGCCAAAGGTGGGAGGCTGTGCCGTCTGCACCACCGGGCAGGTACAAGCTCGTGACTTTAGTCATGAGTTATTGACTATTGCCACCTATGACGAGAACGGCCGGGCGGATGCCATGAACGCGGCCTGGGGCGGAAAATGCGGGAAGACCCGCATCGCCCTCAATATCGGCGCAGGGCACATGACGACGGAGAATATCCGCCGGAAAAAGGCGTTTACCGTGAGTTTTGCGACGAAGGACACGGTCGTGATCTCCGACTATTTCGGCGTGGAATCCGGAAAGAATGCGGACAAGATCGCGAAATCCGGCGTCCATGTGCGGAAAAGCGCTTTTGTGGACGCGTCGGTCATCGAGGAATATCCGGTGACGCTGGAGTGCCGGCTGGCGGAGCTTCAGGAGCTGGACGGCGAGGCCCGCGTGGTGGGCGAGGTGGTCAACATGAGCGCGGACAGTACCGTTCTGGACGAAAACGGGAAGATCGATGCCGGGAAGCTGCAGCCGGTTTCCTATGACGCCGTGGCGAAGAAATACCGGTTGGTGGGAGAGATCGTCGGGAACGCCTTCTCAGACGGCAAGGCGCTGAAATAAGAGCTGTGACAGTTTTTTCGTGACCGTCGGGGCGGGTTTCTCTCCCCGACACCTGAACCGCGTGCTATACTGTCAGTATCAGTTTCTTCGGCCGGGAGGAGGCGCTACTATGAAAAAGACAGTCATTTTTACGGCAGTTACAGCGGTCTGCCTGGCCATCGGCATGAATATCACTGCTTTCGCGGGCACCTGGGCCTCTGACGCCGCCGGATGGTGGTGGCGGAATGATGACGGAAGCTATCCGGTGAATACCTGGCAGTGGATCGACGGCAACGCCGACGGGACCGCTGAATGCTACTATTTCGACAGCCGCGGGTATCTGGTGGTGAACGGCACCACGCCAGACGGCTATACGGTCGACGGGAACGGCGCGTGGGTCGAAAACGGCCAGGTCCGGACGAAGACGACAGGCGCTGCCGGCCAGGGCTCTGCGTCCTCCGGCTATTTCCTCCGGGACATCAGCTCCAGAGGCGACTGCGCAGTCATTGACAGAGCAGACCTTCGGGACTGCGGCGATTATTTCGAAGGGACTGCAACGATCTACGCGGATTATGCGGCTGGTGCCCGTGCGGGCACGTATCGTGAGCCGATCCGGATCAGCAAAAACTGCTACTGCTACTGGAGAGGAGAAAACTGGTTCTATGATTCCTATGACCTCATGACGTATCTCGGCTCCCACACGCACCTCCGGATGTTTGAAGCAGTCCATGATTATGACGGGTCCATCGTGTCCTTTGAAGACGGGGTGGATTACATGGACGAAGAATAACCGGGGAGTGTTATTTTTTGGCGACGAGAAGCGCCAGGGGCGACGGGACGCCTGCTTCGCTGCAGGCCAGGTCCTTCCGGCGCTCCGGGTCTGCGGTGAGGCCTGCTTCGGAAATCGCCGCCTGCCATGCCCGGATCAGCTCCTCCGGGTCCGAGCGCTCCGCTGTGAAAAGGCAGCCGCCCGGGACCAGAAGTCCTGCCAGCGCATTTGCATATCCCTTCAGGGCTTTCGTACAGGCCCGCTCATATTCCTCCGGGGAAAGGCTTTCCTCGTCCGCCACAACGCAGTTCTCATGCATGGTTCGGAGCGAGACCACCGTGTCGAATCCCGGATGGAGGTTTCCCGGCACTTCTGACTGTGCAGTGAGGTCCCCCGGCGTTCCCGCAATGAAACGGACATTTGTGAGTTTCAGCCGCTCCGCCAGCTCCTTCGCAGCCGCAATGCTCTCGGAACAGCGGTCCAGACCGAGGACCTCCGCTTCCGGAAAGCGCTTTGCGAGAAAGCAGGAAAGGATCCCGCAGTCGCAGCCGACCTCAAGGATCTTTGGCCCGCCGGTCTCTGATATTTCTGCCTTCGGGATGAAACACTCCGGGTGCGCGTCGGCTTCCGCGCACATCTTCCGCAGGATCTCCCCGGAAAACGCGCCGCTGAAGGTGAGTCCGGCGTCCAGCGTCCGGTTTTTGAACCGATAGAAGGCGCCCGGATCCCGGTCCGCTTCATCGCTTTCCAGAAGCCGGGTCAGCGCGTCCACATCCATGACATGCCGGATCTGCTCCCGTGCGCCGGATGCGCTCTTTGCAGGAGTGATTCCAAGCTGCAGCATATATTCCAGGGCAGCGTCCTTTTTCTTTTTCATAAAATACCGGCGCCGGTTCCCGCGACATCAGCCATACGGGAAAGGCGCCGTTTCCCTCCTTTATGTTCTCAGAGTTCTTTCAGTGTGACCAGCTGGTACAGGTGGTACGCAAGCTGCACCGGCGCCGGCAGGATCAGATCCGCGCCTGCCTCGAGGATGATGCGGCGGCGGAGCTTCTTCTTAAGATTCGGATCCATCTTCCGCGCCTTCAGTTCTTCCTTGCTCACACGGCCCTTTGTCTCTGCTTTGATCTCTTCTTCCGCCATATCCCGGAGCGGGAAGGGGGTGATGATGACGTTCGCGAGGCCGCCTGCGGAAGCCGTGATCGCGCCGCCGGTGAAGTCATCCCAGGAAAGGCCTGTACTGCCTGTATTTCCGGGCTTTGCCGCTTCCGGCGTCGCTTTTCCGGACTTCGCTGTCCCGGACTTCGCTGTCCCGGACGCTGCCTTCTCTTTTCCTGCCTTCGTTTCTCCCGCCGCATCCAGAAGGACCGGTTCCAGCCTGTTCAGGAACGCGAGGATCTCTTCCCGCGGGCAGGTGTACTCCAGGCGGATCCCGCCGGTCGCGGGGTAGATCCGGCTGGTCCTGACATCGCCGGACACGGCAAGCTGTGCCTTCAGGGATTCCGCTTCCGGCATGGAGAAACCGCGCCCGATCCTCCGGACGCGCATTGCATGTGCAGTTTCATGCAGGATCTGATATTTCACGGCGTGCTCCCTCCTGTCTGTGTCTTTTATCTTAGCACATTCCGCTGTGCTTTCCCACCACCGGCGCGGCCGGTACGAAAAGAGCGGGGGACGCCCGCCGAGTTCGCGGCGTATCAGCAGCGTTTTATAACTGACAGCTCCCTTACGCCGTAAGCCAGGAACACTGGGATCAGGTCCTCCGTGATCACTTCCCCGCTGACAGCGATGGGAATGGCGGGCGGACAGGAGACTGTGGGCTGTCCGCAGACGCGGCCGATGCAGGCGGTGACCGGAAGAGTCTCGTGGGGAGCGAACACTGCCTCCCGCACGGAGCATGCCTGAGGAAGAGGGCGGAGGCGGAGCGGCAGGGCGGAAGATTCCGGTATCCGGCGGAATCCGCCGGATCTTGCGAAGGCGGTGAGCGCAGCCTCCACCTTCTCATAGTCCGATCCCGGGTTCTCCGGCGTCAGCATAAGAACCAGGTAATCTGTGTCCGCAAATTCGGGTTCAATGCCGGCGGTACGGAGAACTTCCGCGAGCAGAGCGCCCCCGGTCTCCCGGCTGCCGGCATTTCCGCCGGCGCCGGAGGCGTCGATGACAAGTTTCAGGGGCTCGCTGTCCAGGACCGGTACACCCGCTTCCCGCAGGCTTGTCTTCAGAGTTTCGATGCGGGCGATAGTCCCGGAGAGCCGGGCTTCATAACCGTCCGCGAGGTATGCATTGCAGAGATCCAGGGACTGCAGGATGAGGTAGGAGGGGCTGGTGGACGCGAACAGCGAAAGAGCGGGCCGGATTTCCGGCCCCAGCAGCTCCATTGCCGCATTACTGACCTGCAGGTAAGCGCCTCCGGTCAGGACCGGGAGAGTCTTGTGGGCGGAATCGCAGGTCATAAAGGCGCCGAGATCCAGCGGATGCAGGGATTCCGGAAGAAAATGCAGGTAAGCCCCGTGGGCATTGTCCACAAGCACCGGGATTTTGGCGTCCCGGACGGCTTCCGTGATCCCGCGGACGTCTGCCAGCGTGCCGAGATAGTCCGGACTGGTCAGATAGACCGCGAAGGGGCGGCGGTCCATGGCGCGGAGCCGGGCCGTGATCTGGTCTGGCGTCGGATGGCAGGCACAGACCGAATTCAGGTCTGTCTCTTCCGGCCAGATCCACTCGATGTCGCAGTCCAGCAGCGCACAGGCATAGAGAAAGGCCTTGTGGGCGTTCCGGGCGGCGAGAACCACCGGACGGGGGTCCGGGGCTGTCCGGGCTGCGGACCCGGAAGCGAAAGGCGGATCTGCAGAGGAGTAAAGCGGACCCACGGAAGCCGCCGGCATCGTCCGCGCGTACTGCAGCGCGAGGAACAGCATGGCGCGGATCGCGAGGCTTGAGCCTTCCGTGGAGTAGAAGCTGTGACCGCTTCCGAAGAGGGCGGTCGCGTTGGCTTCGCTTTCGCCGATGATTCCTTCCGCCTCGCAGAGCACGTCTGCGCCGCGGATCTCCGTGATGTCCCGCGCTTCCACGCCGAGGGTGCCGCGGCCCTTATGCCCCGGCATATGCAGGCGGGAGATCCCGGAATTCATATATTCTGTGACAAAATCAAAGATCGGTGTGTTCATCGGTATCTGGTTCCTGTTTTTTCTTATAAGTTTCCGCGGTCGTGTTACCGGGCTTGAGCGCGCTTCCCCGGACCACGGCGCTGTCCCCGAATTTCCGGGAAAGCTCCTGCATCATCCGCCCGAGACGCTCCTGCTTTTGTGTCTGCCCGCGCTGCAGCTTTTCCGCTGCCGCTTCCCGGCGCGCCGCCTCAGCCGCGGCTTCTTTCTCCCGGCGAGCCCTCTCGGCGGCTTCTTCCGCTTTCCGCTGTGCTTCTTCCGCCGCTGCAGCCGCGGCTTCCTGCTCCCGGGCCCAGTCAAAGAGGCCGATCTGGTGAAATTCATTGTCATCCAGATTCGCCGCGCTGACGCCGATGAGACGAAGGACCTGTCCCCGGGGGAACAGCCCTTCCTCGGATTGCGTCAGCTGGTGCAGGAGTTCCGACGCAGTCTGAAGGATCAGCTCCGGATCGGAGGTGGAGCGGGGGAGCGTGATCTGCCGCGAATGGCGCCGGAATTCGCCGGTCTTCACCATCACGCCGATGGTCAGCGCCCGGACGCCGTCCCGCTGCATGCGCGCGGCCACCTTTTCCGAGAGATGGCGGAGGATCGGCGGAACCTTTTCCGCATAATTCTGCGAGGAAATGTCTTCGGCTGTGGTTGTCTCGTTGGAATAGCTTTTGGCCGCCGCCCGCTCGCTGGTCACCGGACTTCTGCTGATGCCTCTGGCGGCGCGGCTGATGTAGGCGCCCGCTTTTTCACCGAGAATTGCCTGGAGAATGGAGAGCTCTGCCGCGGCGGCGTCTCCGATGGTCCTGATCCCAAAGGAGCGCAGGCGCTCTGCGCTGACGCCCCCGCAGCCGAAAAGGGAACCGATGGGCAGGGGCCACATTTTTTCCGGCACCTCCTCCGGCCAGAGGGTGTGGGTCTTGTCCGGTTTTTCAAAATCACTCGCCATCTTTGCGAGGAGCTTGTTGGAGGAGATCCCGACGTTCACGGTAAATTTCAGTCTGGTCCGGATCTCATCGCGGATGCGCTGCGCGGTCTCCAGCGCATAGTCCCGGACCGCGGCATCTGTGGGCGATGCCCCCCGGCCGGCGGCATCTGCGGTACAGGAAGCCGCAGCGGCAGCGCCGGAAAGAACCGCGTTTTCGGCCGCTTCCGTCAGGTCCAGGAAGGCTTCATCGATGGAGGCCTTCTCGACGGTGCCGCCGTAAGTCTCAAGGATTTCAATAAAGGCATGGGAAAACCTCCGGTAGGTGTCGAAATCCGACCTGACCAGAATCAGGTCCGGACATTTCCGGAGGGCAGTCATCACCGGCTCGCCGGTTTTGATCCCGAACTTTTTGGCAGGGATCGACTTTGCCGTGATGACGCCGTGGCGCGTTTTAACATCGCCCCCGACCGCGGAAGGGATGGTGCGGAGATCCACTGCGTTTGAATCCTCTTCCAGCCGCTTTACTGCGCTCCAGGACAGGAACGCCGAGTTGACGTCGATATGGAAAATCAGCCGGTCCACGGCGCACCTCCTTTCCCGGGATCGGACCATGCCGGCACAGATGCCGGAAATGCGGACGATGCCGGCATCGTCCCCGTATTTCTTCCAGTATAATCTTTGCCGGGGGAAAATGGCACCGGAAACCGCGGATGGTCATAATTTGTTCAAAATCAATTTAAATACTGTTTACTTAAGTACCATACTTTCGTCATGAGAGGCCGGTATCATAAAACCATGCAAGCGATAAGTGCTGCTAACTCTTTTTCATATACTTAAGGCCAGGTGCGAAAGTACCTGGCCTCCTCCCATTTTATGGCTTTTTTCATCGGACTTCCGGGAATACGGTCTTTTTTCACCGGGCTTCCGGGGATATTCCTTTTTTTCATTGAGCTTCCGAAAAATCCCCGTTAAAATATAAGAACGCTGAAGCCCGGCAGAAAGGAGCTTTTATGATTTATACCTGGCAGCATCAGATCCAGTACTATGAGACCGATCAAATGCGCATAGCGCATCATTCCAACTATATCCGCTGGTTTGAGGAGGCGCGGACCTACGCACTGGACCAGGCCGGATTCGGCTACGGAAAGATGGAAGAGTGCGGGGTGATGAGCCCGGTCGTCTCTGTCAGTGCCGAGTATAAGGAAATGTCCCGGTTCCCGGAGACGCTTCTCATCGATACGGAGGTAAAGCGTTATAATGGCATACGCCTTGTGATTTCCTACGTGGTAAAGGAAAAGGAGACAGGACAGATCCGCTGCATCGGAGAGAGCAGTCACTGCTTTATTGACAGCCGGAGCTATCAGCTGGTTTCGTTAAAGCATTCCTATCCGGAGATCCATGAGATCTTTCTTAAAATGCTGGAAAAGCCGTCCGGCAGCTTATAAAAACCGTCCGGCAGTTCATCAAAAAATAATGTACATATTTTAGGAAGAAACTCCTCCAGAAGAGATATATGAAAGGGGTACATATCTCATGAATCCTAGCACAGACCATAGTACCGGAGAGATCCGGGAAAAAAATGCCGGAGCGAACGCAGAGATCACAGAGTCTGCAGAGACCGGGGGAGCCACAGGGACTGACAGTCCCCTGACTTCAGAGGACAACATTGCGCAGATCCAGGAACAGGTGCTGGAGGCAGAACAGGCTGCAAAGGACTCCGAGAACATCGGAAGCATCGGCCACATCAACCAGGAGGCAGTGGTACAGGAAAGTCTGAAGCTTCCCATCATCCTGATAGGTTCGTTGATTTACTCCTTCGGAATCAATGTGTTCCTGAAGCCGCTGCATCTCTATTCCGGCGGATTCATGGGAATGTGCCAGCTGATCCAGACGCTTCTACAGGACTATGTGCACATTATCCCGAAGAACGCGGACATTACAGGAATTCTGTACTGGATCCTGAATGCACCGGCCCTGGCTTACGCATATAAGAAGATGCGGCGCCGTTTTTTCTATAAATCCATCTTTTCCGTTTCCGCCATCACAGTGGCAATGGCCATGATTCCGATCCCGACGGAACCGATTCTTTCGGACTTTCTCGGAAACGCCATCATCGCAGGACTTGTCTGCGGAACCGGCATCGGTGTGATCCTGCGCATGGGCGCGGCGGACGGCGGCCTCGATCTGGTAGGTATGATCGTCATTTCCCTCCGCGGGAAGTCCTCGGTGGGCCAGCTGGGCATGTACGTGAACCTCTGCCTTTATGCAATCTACCTTTTCCTGTTTGATGTCCAGACCGTGATCTACTGTATTATATATTCCTTCTTCAGTTCCTTTGCCTGCGACCGGATGCACACGCAGAATATCAACGCCCAGATCCTGGTGATCTCCAGCCTGAAGGATACCACGGCCATGGAAGTAGAGATCATGGGCAAGCTGAACCGCGGTATTACCCGGATTCATGCGGAAGGCGCATTCACCAACGAGGAACGGAAGGTGCTGCTCATCATGGTCAGCAAGTACGAGGTGAACCGGGTCCGCGGCATGGTCAAGCGGCACGACCCGCGCGCTTTTATCATTGTGAACGAGGGTGTGAATGTGGACGGACACTTTATAAAAAAGCTGACGTGAACCGAAAAAGACAGTTGTCGTTAAAACAGCATAGAGCACGATTTCTTACGAAACCCCGCAGCAGTTTTGCCGCGGGGTTTCGTTTTCCGTAAACAGTTTTATCAATTGTTTCGAAGTAAAATTATATTCATTATTCATTCAGGCTTCCGTCCGAAAACTCAATTCTAAAGTAAAGAACTTCATAATTGGATTGGCTATACTGTGACCATGAAGCAAGGACACAGAGTGAGGACCTGCTTCACAGCCCGCCCGGTTCCGGAGCCGGCGGGGAGTCAAAAGGTCTGAACCCGGCGAATGTGAATGCCGGGGGAACGAATGAGCTGAACCCGGTGAATGTGAGCACCGGGGGAAAATCCGGAACCGCCCATCCACCGGATCCGGAGAAGAAACGGCATACCGGGAAGAAAGACAGCACCGGGTGCCGGAACCAATAGGAAGTATCTTTACCGTAATTATTGGAAAGAAAGAGTGAGACAAAACCATGAAGAACAGAAAAATGATGATCGCAGCAGCGGCTGCAGCAATGACCGCAGTGATGAGCATTCCGGCATTCGCCCAGGGCTGGGCACTGAACGGAAACACTTGGTACTACACTGACAAGAACGGAAGCAACGTCTCCGAAAGCTGGCAGATGTCCGGCGACAACTGGTTCTATCTCGGCAGCACCGGCGCCATGGAGAAGGACAGCGTCGTTGAGTACAAGGACCACGTCTACTACGTGAACGAGGACGGCGCCATGGTCACCAACTGCTGGCGGAGACTTGAGTACGACGGCGAGGAATGCTGGATGTACTTCGGACCTGACGGACGGGCCATGGAGAAGGGGTGGAAGACCATCGACGAGAAGAAGTACCATTTCACGGATTTCCGGATGGATTACGGCTGGTACGAGAATGAGTCCAACGGCGCCCGCTACTATCTCGGTACTGAGAATGAGGGATGGATCCAGCAGGGCTGGGCATTCCTGGGAGATGACGACGATGCCGATAAGGAAGAGGGCTGGTACTACATCAAGGCTACCGGCAAGTACGTCACGGACAAGGAAGAGAAGATCGACGGCGCTTACTATGCCTTCAACGAAGAGGGAAAGATGCTGACCAACTGGGTCCTGGACAGCGACGCGGACTCCAAGTATAAGTACTACGATGGCGAAAACGGCTGCCGTGCGGATGGATGGCGCTATCTCGAGGACATCGAGGCGGGCGAGGATTCTGCGATTGGATCCGAGGAGGGCTGGTACTATTTTAAGAACGGCGTTCCCTACAGCACCACTTATAAGACGAAAGCCATCACGGACGGCTACGGCATCGCGAAGCTCAACGGCAGCTACTTCTGCTTCGATGCCAACGGCAAGATGGTGACCGGCACGGTCAATGCTGACGACGGCAGCTGGTACTACTTCAACGAGGCGGAGGGCTCTGATCAGGGCAAGATGCGTACCGGCACCGGCAAGGTCGACGATGCGGAGGACCTGGATGAGGAAGAGACCTACTACTTTATCACCAGCGGCGCAAACAGAGGCCAGGCCTTCACCGGAATCTACAAGAACGCCCTCTATGACAACGGCGTACTGCAGAAGGCCGAGGACGCAAAGTATGAGGTGAAGACGGTGGAGATCGACGGCGAGTCCCGCGAGTTCCTGGTGAACAAGAGCGGCAAGATCCAGACCGGCAGCAGCTCCGGCAAGAAGTACACCGACAGCTCCGAAGGCATCGTCTGGACGGTGGTGAAGGAGAGCAGCGGTGTCTACACCATCACCAGCGAGGATAAGGACTGAAAAAAGAACAGTGGATACAAAAACAGAATAACAGGTTAGAAAACAGAATAACGGACACAAAAAAGAGGCTGTCGTGAGGCAGCCTCTTTCAGAGTGAAGACAAAGTCTTCTTTGAACCGGCCCATTGCGGGGCCGGTTCTTCTTTTGACTTGAAAAGTCATAGTGCCCCTTTGCGGCTTGGCTGCCT
>CADBEN010000049.1 GCA_902793685.1 uncultured Lachnospiraceae bacterium | reverse complement strand
GAAGCACTGCGAAACAAAGCGTTTGCCAAAGGTGGGAGGCTCTGCCGTCTGCACCACCGGGCAGGTACAAGCTCGTGACTTTAGTCATGAGTTATTGACTTTTCGCTCTTTTGGATGCGGCATATGCTGCATCCGGCGCCGTGACTGGACAGTATGTGAACGCCGGTCCGGGTGTCGGTCCGGGTCAGTATGTGAACGCCGGTCCGGGCGCAGGGTCCGGACAGCCTGCAAACGGCAGCCCGGATACCGGCCTGATCCAGTTCGAAGCCGAGGCTGACTATCAGACTTTTATGGAGAATTACGGGAATTACCTGGATGAATGGTTCAACCGCAAAGGGCGGGGCGGCAGCTTTGATCTCTGTACCAAGTCCGGATTCCGGACTGCCGGATTCCGGCTGACAGTTGAGTAGCAGCCACACCCATTGCCTGCGAATGTCGCCAGGTGCGGGAGCATTCTGCGGTGCTTTGTTAATCATCATGAGAGGATAAATATAAATGTATCTTGAGACCTTCCGGCTTCCCATCGAAAAAGAAGAAGACCTGCTGCAGGCGCAGATGATCCGGAACGGCGGCCGGATCCTCGGATATCTCGACAATCCTTATCCCTGCGGGATATTCACCCGAAACGGTCTCCGCGAGGTGAACTTTGACCGGATCACGATCTTTTACGGTGGCAATGGCTCAGGGAAAAGCACCCTGCTGAACCTGATCGCGGAGCGGCTGGGCCTTAAACGGAGCGCGCCTTTCAACACGGGGGAGCTGTTTGGTTCCTATGCGGGTGCATGTACTTATGTGACGGGAGAGGGCGCGGAAGAGGGAACAGCTGAAGCAGAAGCAGGAAGAAAAAGCCGAACGGAAAGCCGGAAATCGAGAGCGGCTGATGCCGGCACCGCGCAGGGAATCCCCGCGGGCAGCCGGATCATTACCAGCGACGATGTTTTTGATTATATGCTGGCAGTGCGGACGAATAATGAGGAGATCGAGGAACAGAAGGCGCCGGCCAAGGACTCCTGGGCGGAACTGAAGTACGGACAGAGCATTCGCTTCAACGGGATGGATGACTATGAAGACCTGCGGCTTCAGCTTCTGGCCCGCAGAAAAGCGGTGTCCCGGCGAAAGTTTCTTCAGCGAACCATCGGCAAAGAAGTCCGTCTGAACAGCAACGGTGAGACTGCCATGCAGTACTTCGAACAGAGGCTTAAGAATGACACGCTCTATTGTCTGGACGAACCGGAAAACAGCATGTCGCCTCAGCTGCAGCAGGAACTTGTAAAGCTGATCGGGACCATGGCAAGGTACTGCGGATGCCAGTTTATTATTGCTACTCACTCACCCTTCCTGCTGGCATTGAACGGCGCCAGGATCTATGATCTCGACGCCGATCCGGTGGACATCAAAAACTGGTGGGAACTGGAGAATGTGCGGGCATACTATGAGTTTTTCAAGAAGCACAGGGAGTTGTTCAAAGGAGAAAGCCGATGAGTCCGGTCATTTCTCATCTCCCCATTTCCAGCCGGAGTAATTCTCCGGCTTTGTTTTTTTCTTTCTACTGGCGCGTTCACGCACCTTCCCCAGGGAGGCGAGCTGGCTGGGACGCGGCCCCTGTTCCGGAATCATCAGCTCCAGACTTTGAAGCTGCCCCAATGCCCGGAGGACTTCGATGATTGTTGAAAAGGAGACATCTTTTCCGGTTTCAAGATTGCTGATGGTTTTCTGGGACAGATTCGTGAGTTCTGCCATTTCCTTTTGGGTTACAGACACAGCAATACGGGCAGCTTTTATGCGGCTGCCGAGTTCTGTAAGAACTTCTTCGGTGGAAGAGTAAAAGGTTATTTTCATATATTCCTCCTGACTCTATATTAAAAATATGTTTAGAAGAGATTTACACCAGGCTTGTGTACCGGGCAGGGATAGGTTTCACGTCTTGGGACGGACATCTTTTTTGCCGGGTTTGGTTTTCAGATCTACGTCTGCAGGGAGCAATTCCCACCGTCACGGTGGGAGCATCGAACCATTCAGAATGCTATACTTTCCCTGCCGGAGTTCATCTTGCAAACGGTGGAATTACTCCATCAGATACTTAAAGCTCGTGGATAAGGAGAAACGATTATGGAAAAAACCAATGATCAGATCAGTCAGGAAGAGCAAAAAGCATTGTTAAATAAAGGAACCATGCCTTTCCGGGTTCTGGCGGGTGTGTGTTTTGCGTTCCTTATCGCGGCATGTCTGATCCCGATGGAGAATATCTCCAGGAGCGGGCAGATTACCGGATCAGTTCTGATTTTCGGCGGTCTTGGTCTCCTTTTTGCATATTTTGGGTTTCACAGACTGCTCTGGAAAGCAGATAAGCAGGATCTGTTTGTCCGTATGGTGGCAGATGGAGCGTCTCCCCGGGAGATCAGGGAAGGGATGAAGGCGAAGGCCGCAGCGGATCTGCAGGACAGGTTTGAGAATGACAAGCCTTTTCAAGACAGCGTCCTTGCAAAAGTAAAAAAGAATGCTGACAAGGCCCATGACAGCAGGGTCAGGGCTGCTTTGAAGGAAAAAGAAAAAGCAATCGCAGCAAGAGAAAACGAACTGGAGCGGATCGATAAAAGCAGATGGCAGTCGCTTGGTTACGGAATTCTGGTAAACCGTACGGAAGGGATTCTGCGTTATCAGAACCGAAATTTTCTTTTCACTGATATCGAAGGAGCAAAGCCATACACCAACTATGTAGAAAAACACAATTATTCAACCACCGGCACGACAAAGAAATCACCAAGTATCGGCAAGGCTATTGTCGGTGGTGCCCTTTTTGGTGCCCCGGGAGTCATCATCGGAGGCTTGTCAGGCACAGATAAACACGTATCGGAGACCAGGGATAATGTGACCATGGAGGTGGCAAACCGCGGTGTTTATCTGAACCTCGCGGGATTTACATATGATATTAAGGATGCCCCGGAATCCCTGGTAGTGGAATTTCAGGCGCTGTCTCAGGAAGGCGTCCCGGAATCGTTTACTCCGATTGATCAGATGCCGTCAGTTCTGGCAATCGATGAGCAGATCCGGCAGATCGAGTCAAAAATTGAAGAAGTCCGGAATGAGAAGGTTATTTATGAAATCCCGGACAAATACAGACGGTCCGGTCATAGCTATGACTTTGACGGAGTTACGCTGAAAATAAGCAATAACAGCGTTACAGGTTTTGATTCAGGCTCCGCAGGCAATGCATAAGAACAGGAGGTAAGAAATGGCGACCAGATTGATCACATTGAAGTGCGAGAGCTGCGGAGCGGATCTGGAACTTAATATAAGCAAAGACTTCGCATTCTGCCCATACTGCGGAACGAAAATTCTCATTAAGGAAGAGAGCATAAGAATCAATAAAGAGGATGCAAAAGAAGCAGGATATGCTGCAGGATATTCCTTTGAACAGGGAAGAAAAAAAGCAGTGCAGGAAGTAAACGACCTGAGGAAATCAATACAAAACCGTGTCCCATATTATGCCAGGGACGGGAAAACGGTTCACGACAAACCGGGGGTCAAATCAATACTGGACAAACCCGAAATAAGAGCTGTCTTCGACAAGCCGGAAGTGAAGTCGATTCTCGACAGGCCGGAGGTGAAATCTATTCTGTGGAAGCTGTGGAAGAAATAGGAATATAAACCGGGTTCAGCGTGCCGGGAAAAGGCGTTCATCTCAGAATGGACGCTTTTTTGTCGCCCTGCAGGCGACCTTGTCTGTCATCGGACCCATTATGCTATTTCCAACAGGAAAAAGCAGGAAAAAGTCTAACCTGAGCGTGTGATATAATGACATCAAACCAATCCATGTCGATGCAAAGGAGGAGCACTCATGCTGACAAGAAAACTGTTTGGTTTACTGTTTGCTGCGGCTGCAGTTGGTGCGGCTGCCGCCATCGCAATGTATGACGCTGCCCGTTTTGACAAAGAGGGCTACGACCGGAACGGTTATGACAGGGACGGCTATGACCGCCAGGGATACGATGCCAAAGGGTATGACAGGAAGGGCTTTGACAACGAAGGCTACGACTGCATCGGTTACAATGCAGAGGGCTATGACCGGAGCGGCAAAGACAAGGACGGGAAAAGCAAGGAAGGAAATACAGTAGCAGCAGAAGAAGAATAAAAACGCGGGCGCTCACCAAATGGCAGCATATCAATCAAATGGTGGGCGCCCTGCTTTCAGTATTCAGTAAATCACCAGGCAAAACCAGGTAAAACCGGAGCTCACATCGTCCGCAGGTCCAGCTTCTCAGAAAGATATGAAAGCGCCTTCAGGCCGCGGACGCTGTTGCCGACGGGGTCAAGGCCCGGTGAAAACACGGCGATACCGGCCTTTTTTCTGGCGGCGGCGACGATCACTCCGGAACTTCCGCTTTTGGCGGGGATCCCCGCTGCGATGTTGTAGGCGCCGGTCTGCTCATAAAGTCCGCAGCCGGCGATCAGTGCCCGGACGGTATGGCTTGTTTTTGCGGAGATCAGCTGCTTTTTCGTGACAGGGTCAAAGCCGTCTGCTGCCAGGACAGCGCCGAGCCGGCTGACTTCCGGGGTGTTGACCAGAAAGGCACAGCCCCGGTAATAAAGCTCCAGGTACTCGTCAGGGTTCCCGTGTCATAGACACCGCTGTCCAGAAGCATGTATGCGATAGCGCGGTTCTTGTGCGCGGTCTCTGTCTCACAGCTGCAGACTTCTCTGGAAAAGTCCAGGCGGGGATTACCCAGAAGACTTCCCGCAAATGCGCGGAATCTTTCGTATTTGTCTTCCACGTCATTCCCGGGAAGACAGCTGGACATGGAGATGGCGCCTGCGTTGATAAAGGGATTGGAGGGGATACGATCGATCTTTTCCAGCCGGTAGACGTCGTTGAACGGCTTTCCGAATGGTTTCCTGCATAGTGATCAACCTCCCGAAGGTGTGACTGCAAATTGGCAATGCCAATTCACAGCCACACTTTTTGCTTTCCTCAGAATATTATACGATAAATTTTGCGAGGATATTCGCGGACATGAAGAATTCCGCGGAGAAGGGAGGAAGTGTATGTTTTGTTCAAATTGCGGAGCACAGGTACCAGACGGAACCAAGTTTTGCCCGAACTGCGGCGCCCAGATAGCGCAGGCAGGACCGGCACAGACCGAACCGGCACAGAGTCAGCCGCAGCAGCAGTACAGCCAGCCCCAGCAGGGTCAGTATCAGCAGCGAGGCCAGTATAATCAGCAGGGGCAGTTCAATCAACAGGCCCAGTTCAATCAGCAGCAGGGCCAGTATAATCAGCAGGGTCAGTTCAATCAGCAGGCCCAGTGGAATCAGCAGCAGGCGCAGTACGGCCAGCCGCAGGCAGCGCCCGGCAAGGTGAAGGCTTCCGGCGGCGGACTGTTCAAGAAGCTTGCCATCGGCATCGTCGCGGCAGTGGTCATTGTTTTCGGCGCGGCCTATGTCATCGGATCCATGTCGGATCCGGATCCTGGCTATCAGACTGTATCAGGGGGAGGGGGGCAGCCGGCCCTTCCGGATCCCAGCGGTGTGATCTCACTGGAAGACTTTGACTGGTTCTATCATTCGAGTAAGTATGACAGGAGCGGAGATATTCCGGTCACGGAGGCATATTCCCCGTCCGGTGTATGGAAAGTGACGATCATGCGGAAGCCGAACAAAAAATCCTCATACCGCATGGAGCTTTATCTGCTGGATCTCACCGTGGAGGGACGGCCCAGAGTCATTGGTTCAGAGCAGGGCGCGGCCGAGGTCTACGGCTATCAGGGCTTCCTCAAGAGCGATGAAGCCAAGGAGGCGGGACTGGATCCGAACAGCACCGCAGGTGATCTTATCTCCGCTCTTCAGGAAGGCGACGGCACCCTTCCCTGCACCGGGACCCTGATCCTTCTCCTTCAGGAAGACGAGAACGGGAACATGGTGCAGCCGAAGAAGCAGGATTTCATCGATGTGGCCGGAAAGTATTCTCCGAAGCGCGCCATCCTTCAGCTTGAAGATAAAGACGGCAATCGTTATGGTACCCATGCATTTGTGAAATCCGGAAACGAGGAACACTGCGAGGGTGCTTATACGGCGAAAAAGGGGGATCCGGTTCTCGGCGGTATGATCGGTATGTGCCGCGACTGCGAGTGACTTAGCGTGTTTATATCCACAGAGCGCTCATCGTAAGATGGGCGCTCTGTTTCTTCCCGGATACCGTTTTGCCCGGATACCGTATGGTCCGGATACCGTTTAGCCCCGCCGCCTGGCCCGCCGCCGGCCATGTCAACGGCTCCTGTTATTCATGGCGTCGTCCTGTGTACATCTGCTATAATAATTACTGGTGGCAGCGAGGGCACGAAAAGGATTCAGGATGGGGAAAAGGCTGAACCTCCGGATGGAAAAACCATCATGAAAGCCGGCGACAAGCTCACGGTTTTCGGAGAGTTCAAAACGATCTGCGGCACCTTTCAGGCGAAAGAGCAGTTCTTTTCAACGGGAGAAGAGAAACAGTGATGGAGAGAGTGAATAAAATGATGTTCATCTGTATAACAGTTCTGGCGGCGGCAATCTTTATGATCGGCTGCACCGCGCAAAACGGGACCGCTGACCCGGCACAAAACACCAAACCTTCAGGAAACGAATCCCTGGAGACCAAAGCTCCGGGAACCACAACTCCGGGAACCACAACTCCGGGGACCAAAGTTTCCGGCGCAAATCTTTCAGGAAAGGAACCGTACGATGTCAGATCCGTACTCAGGGAGTATTTCTCCGTGGATCCGGAAAAAGGGATCGGTGTGTACGGCAGATATACGGAACTGACTGCGGAAGGGGATATCCCGGAAACGCTTACAAGTATTCTTGACGAGGTGAATGCGCGCGCAAAGGAAACTGTCGAGGCGAAAGCTGCGAAGTTCCTTGCGGAAAATCATTTTACGTCCTCGTCAGGAGATCTGGACGGAGGTGAACGTTTCCTTTACCGGAACATTTCTTATATCGTGAACGTAACTCGTGCGGACAAGACTCTGTTCAGCATTCTGGAGACGGAATTGGAGTCCGGTATCGGCGACAAAGAGGGAGAGCGGCTCGATGTGACGAAAAACTGCCGCTTCCACTCTGCTGTGTACGAAACGCAGAACGGCAGAGTCCTGACACTCGCGGATTTCATGAAGGATCCCGGAAGCCTTCCGGAACAACTGGAAGGGGCAATCGCAAATAAGTACGCGTACGCCGGGCTTCCTGCAGGCGGGCTTTCCGCAGAAGCGTTTTCTGCAGCCGGAGAGGAAGGGACACCCGCGTGGACGGCGGATTATCTCGGCCTTCGTTTTTACTTTGACGGGGCTGTGGTCCCGGAAGAAAAAATGAGTGAAGCAGGAGTATATAACCGCAAGGCAGTCCATGTCTCCATTCCTTACACGGCACTGGACGGGACTTTTGCAAAAGATGCGGAAAAAACTCCGGAAAGCTTCATTGCCCAGCTGGAAAAGAACACAGAATATACGCTGCCGCACGACAAGAGGGTCATCCGCATCGAAAAGGGAGATAATTCCGGCTATGAGCAGTACCGCATTGTGATCCGGGACGGCAAAGACGAGAAGGCATGGTGGCTGGAATACGCCGATGACAACTCGGATTATTATGTGTTCCGCGCGCAGGACGGCTATTATTTCTATCGTCTTGAAGACGAGCAGGACCGGGCGTATGTTTACAATTTCGCGAGACCGGACGGCGGCTTCGACCGTTTTGAGAACCAGAATGCCCAATGCTTTGATTCCTTTATGCACGAGGTATATCTGGCGGTCCCATATAACCCGGAATGCGCCCATATGCGTGAAAGAACGCGGAAATTCATGGATCCGAAATCCGGGCTGACCACCTCCTACGCGCCGAACGGCCATTACTCATTCCTTCCGGAGCAGGGACGCGGACGCACCTGGCTGCATTTCGCACTGATCGATGATACACTCGCGCTGGACAGCCGCAACGTCGGCTGCAGGCTGCTCCACGAGATCAGCGCGAAGGCGCTGGATGCGGAAGGGAACGAGAGCGGGGAGATCGTTCTCAAGGCAGGAGAAGTGCTCAGATTCCTGCGTGTTGACGGAGAGGGCGAACTGTATTTTTACATGTCGCCCCAGTACAACACGTACAAGTCCGGAGCAAGGGATTACTACTATGACTGCGAGCTGGCAGACGGAAGGCAGGTACGCCTCGTCACCAGATACGAGAACAGCTTCTTTGTGGATGGCATGTATATGGACAGGATCGGAGAGCCTGTAACCATCGGTGCCGCGCAGTATGAAGCCGGGGCGGACAAAATTCCGGAGCATACTGTCGAGATCGCCGGGAAAAAGTACAAGCTGATCCAGGATCTGTCTCTCAGGACAGAAGCCGGGGAAGAGATCGATTTCGGCGGGGATGTCTGGTGGATCGTCGAAAACTACGTCGGAACCTATGTCGCGGCGAAAGAAGATGCAGTGTCCGGGATGGTCGGGACCTACACGCCTGAAGACACCAGACTGGTCATCTCTGAAAACGGAGACGTGAGCTTTGAATATGACGGACGGGTATTTAAGGGAAAGCTTCCGGAAAAGAGATTCTATCGTCAGGACGTGAATATTAACATGGAGGCGGAGTACGAGCAGCGCGGCTTCCGGATCATTGTGATGGATACCCGGACTCCGCACGATCCGTCCTTCCGCAGGATCCGTTTCTACTCTGAAGGACTGCCGGCCACCAATGTACCGTCCACAATGCCGCCGATCGATGTGGAGCTTGTCAGGGAAGACTGAGGCAGAAGCCGAAAGGATGACGACAATGAATATCCAGATTTTCGGAACAAAGAAAAGCAGCGATACCAGAAAAGCGGAGCGCTTCTTTAAGGAGCGCGGAATCAGATTCCAGTCTGTGGACCTGAAGGAAAAGGGATTGAGCAAAGGTGAATTCCAGTCCGTCATGCAGGCAGTCGGCGGGCTGGAAGCCATGATCGATCCGGACTGCAAGGATAAGGACCTGCTGGCATTGATCAAATATATCGCCGCAGAGGACAAAGCGCAGAAAGTCCTTGAGAACCAGGTGGTCCTTAAACAGCCCATCGTCCGGAACGGGAAGCAGGCGACGGTCGGCTATCAGCCTGAGGTCTGGAAAACCTGGCAGTAAGGAACGGAGATGGATATAATTCGCAGACACATCACGTTTTACGGATGGGTACAGGGTGTCGGTTTCCGGTACCGGGCAAGGCATGCCGCGGATCATGTCGGCGCCACCGGATGGGTGCATAATAACTGCGATGGTTCCGTCACCATGGAGATCCAGGGTACGGAAGCACAGATCGATCAGGTCATCCTGATGATCGAACGCGGAACTTATGTGAAGATCGAAAACATGGATGTGAAGACATTGCCTGTGGATCCGGACGAACGTGGATTCCGGACAAGGTAAGTGAGATCCCCCGCCTCCACAGATACATGGAGACGGGGGATCTGTTATTTCCACGGAACCAGCGCTGTCGTGAGTGAAGTCAGCCAGGTTTCTCCGTCGGAGCGCAGAAGATCCAGTGTGTTCACGGTGATCCTGGCGGGCGTCTGCAGCCGGTGATCCAGATCATAGAAACTGTACAGTGGGTTGATCACATAAACATGGCCGTCCAGCTCACCCAGGTAAAGCATCGTGTGGTGCGGCATATACAGGGCAGCTCCCACAGGCAGAGCCCGGATGATCTTCAGTTTCTCATCGTCAGGAAGTTCCTTTAAATCGTAACTGCGTGCGGGATAGTGCGGCTGCAATGCCGTATTGAGAGGCAGCAGGATCCCGAATTCCTCAAATACTTTACGCACATAGCCGCTGCAGTCTGTTCCGGAGCCCCATTTATACGGCGCACCGTAATTCCGGAACATCACTTCCAGAAGATTACCCGGGGTCAGGACCCCGGGGTTTTCTTTCATAGCTGCCTTCCATTGTTCTTCGGAATGATACGTCCCGGCGTCGGAGACCGGGATCCATCCTTCCGTACAGGTCGTATGGATCCAGAAAAATCTGCGGTCTTCGGAAAAGAGAAAAGCGATGAACGGATCTCCTTCTTCCAGTTCCGCGAGACGGAGGATGCTGTCATCCTCTCCGGAATTGCGCTTAATTTCCCCGGGGATGGTTTCCGAGGGAATGGATCGGACCGCAGTTTTGTTTTTCGCGGTTCCCCGGAAGAAGCCATCCCGTCCGTTGACAGCGGTGGCATTCCGCGCGTTTTTCTCATAAGCTTTTTTCCAGCCGGAATGGTCTTCTTCCAGCTTCAGAGTATTGACAACGTCCTGAAGATTTTTCACGATCCGCATCCGTTCTTTTTCCGGATCGTGATGAAGTCTTCCATAGCTGAAAATATCATGCATCCCACATTTGACAGTGCTGAATGCTGTGCGGTTGGTCCCGCGGATCTGTTCCTCAAATGTCAGTTCGTCATCCCGGGTCAGGGGATCCAGCCGGTCATACCAGAATTCAACGGATTCTGTTTCTGGGATCACCAGCGGGATCTTTACCCGGTGAGCGGCAGTATTTATCGTGATAATGGTCCTTCTTTCTCCCGGACCGGTGTCAGAACACGAATTTCTTTCCTTCCTCCGCGGACTGATACGCTGCGTAGGTGACCTTTGTGATGTCGTAGGCCAGCTGGAAGTTGGAGAGCGGCTCGCGGTCAAGCGCCACGCACTCCATGAAGTCCTGAAGCTCGCCCATATATCCGCGGATGATCTCATCGCTCACGAAGGCTTTGTTCCAGCCGAGCTTTTTGGGAAGCATCTCGCTGATGTACACGTCGTCCAGACCGTCTTCGTCAAGGAAATAGGTGTTCAGAAGGTCGGTGGGGGTGATGTTGCAGTTCAGCGCCGCGTTGTTGGCGTAGACTTCGATATAGTTCTTCGTGCCGCCGAGGACGGTGTCGCTGGCTATGCACAGCGCCTTGGTGCCGTCGCTGAAGGTGAGGCTCAGAACGCCGTAATCCTCAACATCCTCCGGCCTTGCGGCGATGTGCCTGTGCTCGTCCTCCGTGAGACAGAAGGTCGCATTGCCCACGTCGCAGGTCACTTCCTTCAGGGTGATCTCTTCGCCCCTGGCTGCAGCTTCCTGCTGCTTCAGCCAGAGCATACCGCCCAGCGGATGGGTGCCGGTCCTGGTGAGGGGACCGCCGCCTGTGCGGTTCCACTTTCCCGCGACAGCGCTGGAGGAGCCCTTCAGACTTTCTTCTCCCTTCATGAACAGGATCTTGCTTTTCTTCGCCCGAAGGATCTCGGCCGCCTTCTGCACCGGCGTGGAGTAGACGAAGTTCTCGGCATACATGAACTTTTTGCCGGTTTCTTCTACGACTTTTTTCAGTTCGTCCATTTCCTTCAGGCAGGCCTTGTACATTTTAGACTTCGGAATGGTGCGGCCGATGTTCTCTTCCCCGGGTTCTCCGAAATAGCCGGTCAGCGGCTTTTCGCAGATGACATGTTTTCCGGCCCGCATGGCCTTGATGGCAAAGGGTACGTGAAGGAACGGAGGGAGGACGATGTCGATGACGTTGATCTCCGGATCATTCAGGAGAACCTCAACATCCGTGCAGGCATACTCATATCCGTAGCGTTCCTTGAGCTTTTCGGCAAGACCGATCTGCATATCGCAGACGCCCTTCAGGCGGATCGGGACTCCGCCGACCTTCTCATATCCGTTTCCGTGCAGATAAGCTGCATATCCCGCGCCCACGGTGCCGATCACGACAGTTTTCATCTCTGCTCTGTTCATGGTG
The DNA here is from genome assembly GCA_902793685.1 of uncultured Lachnospiraceae bacterium. Lineage (GTDB taxonomy): Bacteria > Bacillota > Clostridia > Lachnospirales > Lachnospiraceae > Moryella. The sequence goes on along the minus strand of CADBEN010000049.1, from coordinate 1,174 downwards.
AAATCCCTCCTGCTTTAAACTGAAATGTATGCTGCATCATTTGATATTCCGCAGGCTGCTGTGCCTGCATGCGTTGTTTTATCTACCTTTATAATATTACGCAAAATTGATAAATCAAATATCAAAAACAGGAGGAATGATAGTATGAAGCTATCAGCAGTCCGCCATGGTCTTTCCGTCGCCCACCAGACCCTGGAAATCCCTGGTGAACTGTTCAATAGCCGCATCGATGGCCGCGTTCTTCACGAGGCCGTCGATGACGTCCGGCGCCACCGTGACCGCCTTCACGCCGTACTGAACCAGTTCCAGAACCTGCTGGCTGTTCTTGAAGCTTGCCGCCAGAAGACCGCTGTCCAGGCCGTTCGCCGTGATGGCGTCGTGGATATCCTTGGAGACCTTGACACCGTCAAAGCCCATATTGTCGATACGGTTCACATAGGGAGCCACATACTCCGCTCCGCACTTTGCCGCGAGGAAGCCCTGCATGGCGGTGTAGATCGCGGTGCCGATGAAGCGGATGCCTTCCTTTTTCAGCTGCTTCATGGCCTTGAAGCCCTCAGGGACGCAGGGGATCTTCACCAGAGTGGTCTTTCCCAGCACTTTCACGATCCTGCGGGCTTCCTCCACCATGCCCTCCGCCGTCGTCGAGGTGGCCTGCACGAACAGTTCGCCGTCATCTCCGATGATGGAACGGATCTCTTTCAGGACCTCATAGGGGTCTCTCCCGGATTTTGCCAGGATGGACGGGTTGGTGGAAACGCCGTCGACCGGGTAATATTCATAAATGCGGCGGATCTTCTCTACATTTGCGTCATCAATACAGAACTTCATTCCGATTCTCCTCTCATTTACAGCGTCTGCTCTGTTCTTCCGATAATGTCGTCCTGCGTCGCCTTGCTCAGAACATTGAAATAGAACCGGCGCATTCTCGTGACTTCCAGTCATGAGTAAGCCGGCATTTTTTGGAACATTACTTTCCAGATTGCAGAACGTATATTCGATTATTCTTGCTTTCAAGGGCCTCATATGGTATCATATAAATATGGAGAATAGCATTTATAATATTGAGTTTACAGGTCTTACATATGGTAGGGGATATGTTTATTCCCTGCAGTATCACATCGTATGGTGCACGAAGTACCGGAAGCAGATCCTTCAGAATGGTGTGGATACA
>CADBEN010000048.1 GCA_902793685.1 uncultured Lachnospiraceae bacterium | reverse complement strand
GATCAGGTAGAGGCATCAGGCTAGTGCCATTAAAGAGCCGGTATGTGAGAACATATCGGAGATTTATAAATATCAACCATAAAGTTGAAAATAGCCATTGGGAGAAATATTCCTGGAGAAAGAGACAGAACAGGAGACGAGATGGATAAAAAATGGTGGCATGACAAGATTGCATATCAGATCTACCCGAAGAGCTTTTATGACTCCAACGGCGACGGGATCGGAGATGTGCGGGGAATCATACAGAAGCTGGACTATCTGAAGGATCTGGGAGTGGATATTCTCTGGCTTTCCCCCATCTATAAATCCCCCTTCGCCGATGAGGGGTATGATATCGCGGATTATTACGACATTGACCCCAGGTTCGGCACCATGGCGGACGTGGAGGAGCTGATCGCCGAGGCGAAGAAGCGGGATATGTATATCCTGATGGACCTGGTGGTCAACCACTGCTCCGATGAGCATGAGTGGTTTAAGAAGGCCTGCGCGGACCCGGAGGGAAAGTACGGAAAGTTCTTCTACCTGAGGGACAGGAATCCGGACGGAACGCTTCCCACCAACTGGCGGTCCTACTTCGGCGGCCCCTGCTGGGAGGAGCTTCCCGGGACGGACAAGCTGTATCTTCACGTGTTCCATAAAAAGCAGCCCGACCTCAACTGGGAGAATCCCGAGGTCCGGTCGGAGGTCTATAAGAATATCAACTGGTGGCTGGAGAAGGGCCTGGGCGGCTTCCGGGTGGACGCCATCATCAATATCAAGAAGCCGGAGACCTTCGCAGACTATCCCGCAGACCGGGAGGACGGACTGTCCAATGTGCGGCATATGCTGGAGGATGCCAGAGGCATCGGAAAGTTCCTCGGGGAAATGCAGAAGGAGACATTTTCCAGATATGACGCCTTCTCCGTGGGCGAGGTGTTCAATGAGCGCAAGGAGGAGATTCCGAATTACATCGGGGAAAACGGGTACTTCTCCAGTATGTTTGACTTCGCGGAGACCGTCTGCGGGGCCAGCGAAAAGGGCTGGTATGACAATAAGCCCTGTCTTCCCGATGACTATAAGAGATGCGTTTTCGAGGCGCAGAAGCGGGTGGGCACCATGGGCTTCCTCTCGAATATCATCGAGAATCACGATGAGCCCAGAGGCGTGAGCAGGTATATCCCCGCAGAGGATCTGTGCCCGGCCACGAAGAAGCTTCTGGCCACCATGTATTTCCTGCTCCGGGGCATTCCCTTTATCTTCCAGGGACAGGAGCTGGGGATGGAGAACCGGAACTTTCCGTCGACGGCGGAGTTTGACGATGTGAGCTCCATCGATGAGTATCAGGTGGCGCTGGCGGCGGGGCTTTCCGGGGAGGAGGCTCTCCGGGCTGTGTCCGCCTACAGCCGGGACAATGCCAGAACGCCCGTGCAGTGGACCGCGGGAAAGAATGCCGGCTTTACCGAAGGGACGCCCTGGCTTAATCTGAATGAGAATTATGTAAGGATCAATGCGGAGGACAATCTGGCGGATCCGGATTCCCTCTACCATTATTATCAGAAGCTGATAAAGCTCCGCAAGGACCCGGCCTATAAGGACACCCTGGTCTACGGAACCCTCACCCCGTATCTTCCGGAAGAGAAGAACCTGATGGCCTACATCCGGGAGGAGGGCGGCCAGAGAATTCTGGTGGCGGGAAACTTTGACCGGAATCCGAAGACGGTGACCATCCCCTCGGAGGGACGGCTTCTCCTGAACAACCTGGAGGAGGCGCCGGAGATGTGCGGGGAAACGCTGCGGCTGGCAGGCTACCAGGCGGTGGTTCTGGAGCTGTGATGCGCGCCTATCCCGCGGCTGAAGTTACAGGTATTGTGCGATGAAGAATAAACGAGGAGGTTTCAGATATATGGAAAAGAAATGGTGGCAGAAGAGCGTGGTTTACCAGGTGTATCCCAGAAGCTTTCAGGACAGCGACGGGGACGGCATCGGCGATATCCCCGGCATTACGAGACGGCTTCCCTATCTGAAGGAGCTGGGCGTGGATGTGATCTGGCTTTCTCCGGTATATGAGTCGCCCAACGATGACAACGGCTATGATATCAGCAATTACCGGGGGATCATGAAGGAATTCGGCACCATGGAGGATTTTGACCGGATGCTGGACAGAGCCCATGAGCTGGGACTTAAGATCGTCATGGATCTGGTGGTAAACCATACCTCCGACGAGCATGCCTGGTTTGCGGAATCCAGGAAGTCAAAGGATAATCCCTACCGGGATTACTATATCTGGCGCGACGGGAAGGACGGAAAGGAGCCGAACAACTGGGGATCCTGCTTCGGCGGAAGCGCCTGGCAGTATGATGAGACCGCGGGACAGTATTACCTGCATCTGTTCTCGAAGAAGCAGCCGGACCTCAACTGGGATAACCCGAAGGTCCGCGATGAGGTCTTTGACATGATGGACTGGTGGCTGAAGAAGGGCATCGACGGCTTCCGCATGGATGTTATCAGCCTAATCTCCAAGGATCAGAGCTTCCCGGACGGAAAGCCGGAATCCACGGGCTACACTGATTTCAATGTGGCCGCCAACGGAGCCCGCGTCCATGAGTACCTGCAGGAGATGAACCGCAGAGTTCTCTCAAAATACGATCTGGTGACGGTGGGAGAGTGCTCCGGGGTGACCCTGGAGGAGGCGAAAAAGTACGGGAACCTGGAGGGAACGGAGCTCTCCATGTGCTTCCAGTTTGAGCATATGGGCGTGGACAGCGACCCGGTCACCGGCAAGTGGACCACAAAGAAGCTGGAGCTGCCGAAGCTGAAGGAGGTTCTGACCCGCTGGGAGAAGGGTCTGGAGGGCATTGCCTGGAATTCTCTGTTCTGGGACAACCATGACCAGCCCCGCATCGTCTCCCGCTGGGGATGCGATGCGCCGGAATACCGGGAGCGGAGCGCGAAGATGCTGGCCATCTGCCTCCACATGATGAAGGGAACGCCCTACATCTACCAGGGCGAGGAGATCGGCATGACCAACTATCCCTGGAAGGATGTCTCCGAATTCCAGGATATTGATTCCGTGAACAATTATAAGGAGATCGTGAAAAAGGGCATCATGACGCCGGAAGATGCGTTCCGGGCACTGAAGGCGAAGAGCAGGGACAATGCCCGGACGCCCATGCAGTGGGACGCCGGGAAGAATGCCGGCTTCTCTGACGGCACGCCCTGGATGGCGGTAAACCCGAATTATACGGCGGTGAATGCAGAGGAGGCTCTCGCGAGGAAGGATTCCGTCTTCTACACCTATCAGAAGCTCATTGCCCTCCGGAAGCAGATGGATGTCATCGTCTACGGGGACTATAATCTTCTCCTGCCGGAGGATGAGAACCTCTGGGTATACACCAGGACCCTGGGAGAGGAGAAGCTCCTGGTGGTCTGCAATTTCTCCGGGAAGACGGTTTCTTTCGACGTACCGGAAGCATTTGCGGCAGGAGAGGCCCTTATAGAAAACTATGATACCGCCGGGGAAGGATTGAGTTGTATTCCGCCTTATGGTGCATATGTGCTGAAAGCCTGATTCTATGCGGGCTTTACAGGAAAAGATGCCGACACATGTCAGCGATTCCGCTGACGTGTATCGGCATTTTGAATAAACGGCTTGAATAAATACGCAAATATTCATATAATTGTTCTTAGCGTTATGACGTCTCCGTACGGCATAATGATGATTGTCCGGCAATGGACCGGCAAAGTATACTAAGGGAGGTATATTTTATGAAGAAAATCTTAGCACTTGGTATGGCAGCCGTAATGGCAGCATCCCTCGGACTGGCAGGCTGCGGTTCTTCCGCTCCGTCAACCGGTGAGACACAGGCAGCCGGTGAAGCAGCTCCGGCAGAAGGCGGCATCCGCCTTGTCAACAACAAGGTTGAGATTGATGCGGCTCTGAAGGAGCTGGCAGCAAAGTATCAGGAAGAGACCGGTGTTGCGGTAACCATCGAATCCCTGGGCGGCGGTGTTGATACCCAGGCAACCCTGAAGGGTTACTATCAGGCAGGCAACATGCCCGACATCTTCGTTATCGAGGGCGACAAGGACTATCCGACATGGGAAGGCAACCTGGCAGACCTCTCCGATATGGAGTGGACCAAGGATACCGAGAACGGCTATGCAGTTGACGGCGTAATGTACGGCTTCCCGACCACAACCGAGGCTATCGGCCTTGCATACAACAAGTCCATTCTGGACGCATGCGGCGTTGATCCGGCCAGCATCACCTCCCCGGCAGCCATGAAGGCAGCATTTGAGGCAGTTGACGCGAAGAAGGACGAGCTCGGACTTCTTGCAGTTGTCGGCTACTGCGCAGAGGCTTCCCAGCTGTACTGGTCCACCGGCCAGCACCTCTTCGGCACCTATCTTGATGAAGGTCTTGCAAGAGACGACAGCACCTACATGGATCTCATGAAGGACGGCGGCAAGCTGGATGACGCGAGACTGAACGACTGGGCACAGATGGTTGCTCTGTTCAACGAGTACTCCGATCCGGATCTCCTTGTTTCCGGTACCTATGATCAGCAGGTTCTGAACTTCACCTCCGGCAAGTATGCGTTCGTTACCCAGGGTTCCTGGATCGGCGCTACCATGACCGATGTTGACCACAAGGATGCATATGCAGAGGCAGGCAACTTCGAAGTTGGTATGGCTCCCTACGCATTCCAGGACGGCCAGGACACCATCCTTACCAACACCCCGAACTGGTGGGCAGTTTACAAGGACGGCAACGTCGACGAGGCTAAGGCATTCCTTGAGTGGTGTGCAAAGAACGACGGCGGCCAGCAGATTCTCGTTGAGAAGTGCGGATTCGTTTCCCCGTACAAGAGCTGCTCTTTCGTAGCAAACGACCCGTTCGCAAAGACCATTGTTGATCATACTGCAGCAGGCAAGACTTCCGCATGGCACTGGCTGTCCATGAAGGACGGTATCGGCCAGAACGCTACCGGCGTTGTATTCCAGGATTTCGCAGCCGGTCAGTACACCACCGAAGAGTTCGTAGAGACTCTGAAGGAAGTTATCGCTGGATATTACGCAAACTAATCCCAGGATGAGTCTGTAAGATTCAAACAACCGGCGGGCGGGGCAGACGCTCCGCCCGCCTTCTGCAACTTATCAACCAAGGTATGTAGGAAAGGAGTCTATTTATGGCTGAAAGCAAAGCGGGCAACAAGGGCCTGTCCATTGCGCTGCTGGTGATCGGTGCGGCGATGATGGGAAACGCCCTGGTGCTCGACTTCTCCGGAAGCAGTGCGGCTTTCAGGGGACCGCTGCTCGTTGTGGGCGCTGTCGCAATCCTGGCAGGTCTGTACTATTTCCCGACTATTGAGCATCACCGCTCAATCATCAATTTTATTTTCCTGTTCCCGCTGCTGTTCACATTCACCGTAACGGTTATCATTCCGATGGCACTCGGTATCGGATATTCCTTTACGGACTGGAACGGCGTCAAGGTGAGCAACTTTGTCGGTCTTTCGAACTATACTTCCATGTTCCAGGATCCGGCATTCATCTGGTCCATTGTCCTGACCTTCCTGTTCGTTGTGGTAAATATGATCCTGGTCAATGTCATCGGCTTCCTGCTGGCGCTTCTGTGCTCCACCAAGATCAAGGGCGTTGATTTCTACCGGGCATCCTATTTCCTGCCGAACCTGATCGGCGGTATCGTACTGGGCTACATCTGGCAGTTCATCTTCAGCAACGTTTTAATCAAGCTGACCGCCAGCGCCTTTGGTATGAGAAATTCTCTGCTGTCGAATTCCAGGACCGCGTTTATCGCCATCATCATCGTTTACATCTGGCAGTACGCCGGCTACATCATGCTCATCTACATCACCGGTCTTTCCACCGTGCCGAAAGATGTGCTTGAGGCGGCTTCCATCGACGGCGCAAACGCCATGACCACCCTGTTCAAGATCAAGATCCCGATGATCGCTTCCACGATCACCATCTGCACCTTCCTGACGCTGACATCCGCCTTCAAGCAGTTCGATGTCAACATGGCGTTGACGAACGGTACCGGTTCCGTGAAGTTCATGGGAAAGACGCTTTCCAACGGAACCCAGATGCTTGCTCTGAACATCTATAACACGGCAATTTCCAAGAATAATTACGCCCTCGGCCAGGCAAAGGCAGTTCTGTTCTTCATCATTCTGGCCTGCGTATCCATTATTCAGGTTCGCATATCCAACAGCAAGGAGGTGGAGATGTAATGAAAATGAGAAAAGGACCGACAGCGGCACTCATGATTGTCGCCATCCTGATCGCTCTCTACACTCTGTTCCCCTTCTTCCTGGTTGTCATCAACTCCATGAAGAAGGCGAATGACATCGTGGCGAGTCCGGTATCCCTGGCAGGCGCTTCCATCTCCCAGCTGTCACAGAACATCTCGAATGTAGTTTCCAACTCCAACTTTAACTTCTGGGCTGCATTCGGCACCTCGGCGATTATCACCATCGTTTCCCTGATCCTGCTGGCACTGTTCGGCGGCATGGCAGCGTGGGTAATCTGCCGCAACAAGACCAAATGGTCCACCGTTATCTACATGACCTTCATCGCATCCATGATCATCCCGTTCCAGGTTGTCATGCTGGCGCTGATTTCCACCTTCCGCGATGTAGGCAACTTTATCGGCATCAAGATGCTGCAGTCTATCCCGGGTATTGTGTTCGCATACCTCGGATTCGGCGGTGCCATGACCGTATTCATTCTGACCGGCTTTATCAAGGGTATCCCCTATGAGCTGGAGGAGGCGGCGGCCATCGACGGCTGCTCTCCGGAGGGAACCTTCTTCCGGATTATCTTCCCGCTGCTGAAGCCGGTTATCACCACCGTCACCATTCTGAACGGCATGTGGATCTGGAACGACTACCTGCTTCCGTCCCTGATGCTCGGACAGAACGGTCCGGTCAAGACCCTTCCGGTTGCTGTGCAGGCCTTCGTCGGTTCCTATGTCAAGAGATGGGACCTGATTCTTCCTGCAGCGCTGCTGGCCATCCTGCCGATGATCATCCTGTTTATCTTCGCACAGAAGCAGATTATCAACGGTATGGTAGAAGGAGCAATTAAGTAATGAGAGAGGCAGGAATTCTTCTCGGCGTAAGCTCCCTGCCGTCCCGATATGGGATCGGGTGCTTCGACCGGGCAGCGTATGAGTTTGTGGATGCGCTGGCATCCGCAGGGCAGAAGCTGTGGCAGATTCTTCCGATTGGACCGACCAGTTACGGAGATTCCCCATACCAGGCATTTTCCACCTTTGCCGGAAATCCCTATTTTATCAGTCTTGAGGATCTGATAGAACGGGGCTGGCTTACGGAGGAGGAGTGCATGGCGGCGGGACTGGGAGAGGATCCCAGATCCGTTGACTACGGAAAGCTCTATGAGGAACGCAGAAAGCTTCTGCGGACCGCATTTTCAAGGAGCAGCCTTGCCGGCAGCGAAGACTATGAGGCTTTTGTAAAAAAAGAAGCCGGCTGGCTGGAAGATTACGCCCTGTTTATGGCTCTGAAGGATGCCCACGGCGGAGCTTCCTGGACGGAGTGGAAGATGCCCCTCCGGATGCGCAGTGAAGAAGCGCTCGCCGAGGCAAGAGACCGGTATGCGGAGGATATCTCCTATTATCGGTTCCTGCAGTATCTTTTCTCTTGCGAGTGGAGCAATATTCTGGCGTATGCCCATGAGAAGGGCGTGCGCATCGTCGGAGATATTCCGATTTACGTCGCGCTGGACAGCGTGGACGTATGGGCTTCCCCGGAGCTGTTTCAGCTGGATGAAGCCCGGCTTCCTGTCGAAATTGCAGGCTGTCCGCCGGATGCATTTGCGGCAGACGGACAGCTGTGGGGCAACCCCCTCTATGACTGGGAGGCCCACGAGAAAACCGGCTTTGACTGGTGGATCCGGAGAATCCGCCACTGCTATGAGACCTGCGACATCCTGCGCATCGACCATTTCCGCGGCTTTGATGAGTATTTTGCCATTCCGGCAGGCGATAAGAACGCCGTCGGCGGAAGATGGAAGAAGGGCCCCGGAAGAAGCCTCTTTGAGGCCATCTCGGGCGCCATCGGCGAGAGGGAGATTATCGCGGAGGATCTCGGCTATGTGACGGAGGGTGTCCGGCAGCTGATTAAAGACACGGGTTTTGCGGGCATGAAACTCTTTGAGTTTGCTTTTGACTCCCGGGATACGGGACAGGCGCAGGATTACCTGCCCCACAATTATCCCGTCAACGCGGCAGCTTACACCGGAACCCACGACAATGCCCCGCTGAAGGCATGGTTTTCTGAGATTCTTCCGGAGGAACGGAAGACGGTATTTTCCTACCTCGCCCTTCCGGAATCGGAAGAGGCCCCCGTGTACGCCATGGTGTGCGCAACTCTCAGAAGCGTGGCAAGAATTGCGGTCATTCCGATGCAGGACTGGCTGGGTTACGGCAGTGAATCGCGGATGAACACACCCTCCACCTCCGGAGAAAACTGGAAGTGGCGGCTGCTTCCGGGGGAATTCACAGAGGAACTTCAGGAGAAGATCCGCAGAGCGACGCTGCTCTACGGCAGGTAGCATATATGGGATTTTTGACGGACCCGAACGGGTTCTTTATGGAACTCCTTCGGAAAATTTCGGACATTGTCTTCTGCAATGTGCTGTTCTGTGTGCTGAGCCTTCCCGTGATTACCGCGGGGGCGGCCATGACGGGACTTTCGGCTGCGATGCAGCTGATTGCGGAGGACAAGGAGGATGAAGGAAAGTCCGCGCTCAGAGTGTTCTGGCAGAATTTTAAAGACCACTTCCTGCGCGCGACGCTGCTCTGGCTGTCCGGCCTTCTGGGCATCGCCTTCCTTCTGATGTATTACCATACGGTGAACAGCCTGGAGGGCGGCACACAGCATCTGTACCGGATTACCTTTTACGCGCTGGTGCTGGTGTTTTTCGCGGGATATCAGTATGTATTCCCGATGCTGGCAAGATTCGGACAGGGGGCGGGACGGACGATACGGAATGCGTATCTCCTCTCGGTGGCAGCGCTTCCCCAGACCCTGCTGGGACTCATGATTCCGGCAGCGGCAGTGGTTCTCACCTTTTTCCTGCGTCCCGAACGGTTTGGCGGTGCGGTGTTTTTCTGGGCGGTCATCGGCTTCGGCCTCACGGCTTACCTGACCAACCTGGCCTACCTCAGGGCGTTCCGGAAGATAGAAGAGAATATGCAGTGATATGATACGAGTTTATGGTAAAAAGATAACGGAGGAAATATATGGCTTCCATTTCATTTAAAAACGTAACGAAGATTTACGATGGGGCAAAAACCCCGGTTGTCCCGAATCTGAACCTGGAGATCAAGGATAAGGAATTCATCATCCTGGTCGGACCTTCCGGCTGCGGAAAGTCCACCACCCTGCGCATGATCGCAGGCCTGGAGTCCATCTCCAGTGGCGACCTGTTCATCGGCGACAGAAGAGTCAACAATATCCCGCCGAAGGATCGCGATATCGCCATGGTTTTCCAGAACTATGCGCTGTATCCCCACATGACGGTTTATAAGAACATCGCTTTCGGTCTGACCCTCAGAAAGGTTGACACGGCAGAGATTGACAAGAGAGTGCACGAGGCTGCGAAGGTCCTTGACCTGGAGCACCTGCTGGAGAGAAAGCCGAAGGCTCTGTCCGGCGGCCAGAGACAGCGTGTGGCTTTAGGAAGAGCCATGGTCCGCAACCCTGCGGTATTCCTGCTTGACGAGCCGCTGTCCAACCTGGATGCAAAGCTCAGAACCTCCATGCGTTCCGAGATTGCAAGACTGCACAGAAAACTGGATACCACATTCGTATATGTTACCCACGACCAGACCGAGGCTATGACCATGGGCGACCGTATCGTCGTCATGAAGGACGGTCTGATCCAGCAGTTCGACACGCCGCAGGTTCTGTATGATACCCCGGACAACCTGTTTGTCGCAGGATTCATCGGCAGCCCGCAGATGAACTTCATCGATGCGGCCATCGTGGAAGAGGGCGGCAATATGTACGCTGAGGTACAGGGCCACAAGACCAACCGCCTGCTGATTCCGGACTTCAAGAGAGAGGCTCTGAAGCCCTATGTCGGCAAGACCGTCACCCTCGGCATCCGTCCGGAGCACTTCCAGTCCATGGAAAACCTGACGAAGGACAATGCCCTGGATGTCAAGGTTGACTTCCGTGAGCTTCTGGGTGCAGAATATAACCTGTACGTCTTTGTAGGCGACAACAAGGTTATCATGAAGCTGCCGAGCACCGAGCCCCTTCCGAAGGAAGACGAGATTCAGATTCCGGTGAACCTGAAGCTGATGCATTTCTTCGACAAGGAAACAGAAAAGGCTATCTGCCATTAATCACATCAGAAAAGGGGCTGGCGACAGCCCCTTTCTTATGGAGTTTTTTATGATAGAAGAGTACAGGAAAGCACTGAAACTGGGAGAGAAGAGCATAAAGCGGGCGCGTGATGCCGGGCAGCCGGGGGTGCTGCCGGCGCTGGACGATATTCTGACCGGGGATGAGGGGATGAACCCGGTATTTGTAGGCGTGATGGAGATTCCGCTGTCGCTGGTGGCCGGGACAAAGACCAGAAGCCGGCAGGGAGCATTTGCCCCTGATTTTATGCCTGCCATGGAGCCGAACTCCGAGTTTGCGGAAAAATGGACAGCGCTCCTGACTTCCCAGATGGAGGAGGGAATCCGGGACCCGATCCAGGTATACGAGTACATGCGCAGGTTCTATGTCCTGGAGGGAAACAAGCGGGTCTCTGTCTCCAAATACGTGGGTTCCACGACGATTCTTGCGGAGGTCAGGCGGATTCTTCCGAAACAGACGGAGGAACCGGAAAACAGGCAGTACTTTGAATTCCTGAAGTTCTTCGAGGCGGCGCCCATCTACGAGATTGCTTTTTCAAAGGAGGGAAGCTACCGGAAGCTGGCGGAGATGGCCGGACAGGACCTGGACCATGTGTGGACCGCGGAGGCGGTGAAGGATCTGAAGTACGCATTTGCCATGTTTTCCCAGGTCTTCTATGCCAAGGGCGGATGGAAACTCCGTCTGACCAGCGGGGATGCCTTTCTCATCTATCTGTCGATTTTCGGGGAGAAGAGCCTGCTGGAGGAGAGCACGAAGGAGATTGCAGGGCACGTCCTGCAGATCTGGAATGAGATACGTCTGGCGGAGCAGGGGGATGAGATCGATCTGATGGAAGCGCCGGAGGAGGAGAGGGAAACGCCGATTCTGGGGCTTCTGCGCAGAAATACGGTGTATACGCCGGAGCATCCGCTGCGCGCCGCCTTTATCTATGACTCGACACCGGAGCTCTCCAGGTGGTGCTACAGTCACGAGCTGGGACGCAGCGAGCTGATGCGGCGTTTCGGCGGGGCGGTGGATACCCTCAGATTTGATTCCTGCAGGACCGATGAACAGATTCGAAAGGCCGTGGAGGCGGCAGCGGCGGATGAGGATATCATGGTGTTCACCACTTCCTCGAACCAGATGCAGGAAACCCTGCGCAGTGCCATCCGTTACCCGCAGATCCGGTTTTTTAACTGTTCGGTCAACCTGTCCCACAAGGCGGTTCAGGCCTATTATCCCAGGATGTACGGGGTAAAGTTCCTGCTGGGGGCGATGGCGGGAAGTCTCTCCGGGAATCACCGCATCGGCTACCGGGCTGCCTACCCTATCTATGGTGCTCTGGCTGATATCAATGCCTTTGCCATCGGCGCGGCGCTGACGGATCCGAAGGCGGAAATCTACCTCAGCTGGGCATCCATGCCGGAGCAGAAGTGGATTGAGAGTCTCGCGGACAATGATATCCGGATTGTCTCCGGGCCCGACAATATCAGACCCGAGAGCGCATCCAGAGAATTCGGCCTCTATGAGCGGAGAGAGGACGGCACCATCATGAATCTGGCGGCCCCCTTCTGGAACTGGGGAGAGTATTATGACCTGATACTCCGGCCGGTGGTGGAGGGACACAGCCTGCGGAGCAATTCCGGAAGCCAGGACAGGGCCATCAATTACTGGTGGGGGATGTCCGCCGGCGTAGTGGACATCATCCTGTCGGAGAAGCTGTCCTATTATTCCAGGAAGATGGTGAATGCCCTGAAGAACAGCATGATTCTGGGCAGAATGAACCCCTTCGACGGAGAGCTGCACAGCCGGGACGGAGTCGTGAAGGAAGCGGGAACGCCCCGTCTTTCCAGTGAAGAGATCATCCGGATGAACTGGCTCAATGATAATATCATCGGGCGTATCCCTGAGCCGGAGGAGCTGCCGGAGAATGTCCGGGCCATGATGGAGGTCAGCGGGATTTCATGAGGATTCTTACGATTGCGGACAAAGAATGCAGGGCCCTCTGGGATTATTATCAGCCCGGAACGCTGAAGGGAGTGGACCTGATCCTTTCCTGCGGGGATCTGGACCCGGATTATCTGCAGTTTCTTGTCACCATGGCCGGATGTCCCCTGCTGTATGTGCGGGGGAACCACGATGAGAGATATGACAGGAAGCCGCCCCTCGGCTGCACCTGCATCGAGGACAAGGTCTATGACTTTCACGGTCTCCGGATTCTCGGGCTGGGCGGTTCCATGCGCTACAAAAACAGCCCCTGCATGTATACAGAGGCTGAGATGCAGGCCCGTATCAGGAAGGCCGGCTGGCAGATCCGGCTGATGGGCGGCTTTGACATCCTTCTTACCCACGCCCCGGCGAAGGGCTGCGGGGACATGGAAGACCTGCCCCATCGGGGCTTTGCCTGCTTCAACACTCTTCTGGAGACCTGGAAGCCGGCTTATATGGTGCACGGTCATGTGCACAGGGAATATGCCGGGGCATCCTTCGCCCGCATCATGAAGCATCCCGCCGGGACATCCATCGTGAATGCCTGCGAGCGCTACACCCTGGAACTGGGCGAGCAGGACTATCCGCCGCCGGGCCAGACCGGGTCGCCCCTCTACGACCTCTGGTTCCGGGTGCAGCAGGGGCGGAAGAGGAATGGGTGAGAGTTGGGGGAAATCAGTGCTGCGGATGGTGGAAACCACTTCTGCCGATGGTGGAAATCTGGAAAAATCAAGGAAAACCATTGCTGCGAATGGCATAATCCTGTGAAAACCAGGGAAATACATCTCAGCTTCGTGGGAGATATTGGTCTTAGATGTATAATTTGGCGAAGCGATACAGACATAGAGAATAACACAGCTTGGCTATTTTCAACTTTATGGTTGATGTCGAACGTGTGTTCTGCTATAATGAATTTATAAACACAAGAAGAAAGAAGAAGAACACATGCTTGAAACCAGTTTGAAGGAAGTCATAACCGCATACAGAAACCTTTCATTTTGCGACCG
>CADBEN010000047.1 GCA_902793685.1 uncultured Lachnospiraceae bacterium | reverse complement strand
TTTGTGATACTTTTTCACCCAAAGAACCCAAAGAAAACCGTTTGGCAATTCATCCCACCACCTTAGAGGATGGGGGAATTCTTGCTCTTACATGTTAAAACATAAAAACCGGAAGCTCTGATGAGGGCTTCCGGTTTTCTGTCCTGTAAAAAACATATTCAGTCAAACGGGATATCTGATATAGTAAAAGCAGATGCAGCACAAAAAAGAAGGAGATCAGGATGGGGAACGGCAGCAGTATTGCGGATGTTCACTGCCCGAAGTGCGGTGCGCCGGCAAAATATGACATCGTCCGCGGATCTTATCAGTGCGGGTTCTGCGGAAGCAGTGTGCAGATCAATGAAGCGCTGGCGGAAAAGCAGGGGTTTCAGAAGCTGCAGCAGGAAAAGATCCGGAAGAGCGCAGAACGTTACCGGCTGATGCGCGCCTCCTGCTCCGGCTGCGGGGCGGAGATCGTCTTTGACGAGAACGAAGCCATGTCGGGCTGCGCCTTCTGCGGCCGTGCTCTGGTCCGGAAGGACTATATCCAGTCTGAGGACATGCCGGAAATGATCCTGCCCTTCCGGATCACCCGGGAGGAGGCCGCAGAGTGTCTGAACAGCTGGTGCAGAAAGAATTCCGGAAAAGCGGAAGCGAAGCATCTGTCCGCCGACATCGGAGCCCTGCAAAGCTTTTATCTTCCTTATGAGCTGATCCGGGGACCGGTCACCTCAAGGGTCAGCCGGATGGACTCCAGCCGGATCTATACCTGCGGCGGATATGTGGACAAGGTCTTTGTCAACGCGTCCCGTCAGCTGGACAACCTGCTTCTGGACGCGATGGAGCCCTTCGAGCTGGAAGATCTGAAGCCCTTCAATTTTGCTTACGCGGCAGGGCAGCGGATCAAGATCCGGGACGCGGACGCGAAAGAACTCAGCATCCGGGTCGACGAGGAGATCTCAAACGACTATACGCCGCTGGTGCAGAAAACGCTGGAGACGAAAAAGGTGGAGGTGTCTACGAACGCGGCTTCCGTGCTGCGCATGCCGGTGCTGCTGCCTGTCTGTTACCTGCAGACGGGGGAGACCGCAGCCGCTGTGAACGGCCAGACCGGAAAGGTCAGCGTCCGGGCAGAAAAGGAATCCCATTACTATTTCCTGCCCTGGTGGCTGAAGGCACTTATTGCGGTCCTGGTGTTCGGAGGCATTGCCTTTGCGGCGTTCCGCCTGTTCGGTATGGATCCGGGAGAGAGCCTGGTGATCATCGGCTGTCTGGCGGCATTTTTCCTGATCGTTTTCCTCTGCGCTTACAGCGATTCTGTCCACAACAAGTTCCGGGTGGAGTCAGGAAGAGAAATCTTTACCTCCACCGGCGGTGTGCTGCGGCGGCAGGGGAAAGAACTGGTCCGGGACGGGAAGGATCTGAAAAAAGATGTGGCTGCCCCGGTCTTCTTCGAAGGACTGGACGGGAAAATCAAGCCTGTGCAGCTGGTCTTCAGCTCCCTTCCCCGGGCAGTGAAAACTGCAGTCACGGCGCTGGTGGTCCTGTTCCTCCCGGTAATCATAGCCCTCTTCCTTAACGGCTTTGATTTCGGACGGCTGCAGCTGGGCGGCTCAGCGGTATGGTTCTGCATCATGGTGCCGGTGGTCCCGGTCTATCTTCTGAAGTTCTCCGTGATCGAGCGCTATGAACGGCCATGGATCTATGTGATTTCGGAAGACGGCTCCAAAAAACGCTGGCGCAAAAAGACAGATCCGAAAGAGATCCTGGATTTTGTGAAGATGTTCCTGAAGGCGCTTTTCATACCGCCGGCCTGCTTTGCGATCTGGTTCGGCATCATCTGCTTTTTCATGTGCTGCTACCTGACCGCCTTCGGGTTTGACTGAATGGAGGAAATATGAAAAAGATCCTTGTCATCGATGCCCAGGGCGGCGGCATCGGCCGCCAGGTCGTCGCAGAACTGGTGAAGAGAAATGTGCCGGCGGAGATCATCGCCGTGGGGACGAACTCCGCGGCGACCGCGCAGATGATGAAGGCCGGAGCGGTCCACGGGGCCACCGGGGAGAACCCGGTGGTGGTATGCAGCCGGACTGCGGACCTCATCATCGGCCCCATCGGGATCGTGATCGCGGATTCCATGTTCGGGGAGATCACGCCGAAGATGGCTGCCGCGATCGGGCAGAGCAGCGCCCGCAAGGTGCTGATTCCCGTCACCAGCTGCGGGAATTACGTGGCCGGCCTGCGGGACGCCGGCATGAAGGTGTATATCGAAGATGCTGTCCTGTTTGCGGAGCGGCAGTGCGCGGAGAACGCGCCGGAAATCTGCTGAAAAACCCCGCGGAGCCGAAAATATGCTGAGAAGCCCGCGGACATTCCCGTGATATGCGAAAAGCCGGCGTCACGACAACGCCGGCATTGCATCTCTTAACTTCGAGATCATGGCATCCCTGTCCCGGGGCAGCATTCCGGCGACAGGCACCGGATCTGAGGTGTGGATACCGAGAAAAATACAGTTCTTTAGTTCCAGCATTTCAAGAAGGAGGATCTCCTCGCGGAGGATGTCCTCCTTTTCGCATTTCCGGAACTGGCCCTTCCTGACCGCTTCGTGGAGCGGACTGCCCGGCGCGTGGTGCAGGGTAGTCACGAAGATGAGGGAAGGGAGGAGTTCGTTCATGAGGGCAGCATCGGCCGCGGCCTTTTCCCTGATCCATGCGTCTGCGGAAGCGTTTCCTTCCGGCATATCCGCTCCTGGATTCGTATCCGGCGCGGCGCCCCGGGCCCCGAGGATCAGGTTCACGCTGAAATCCATGCCGGCTTCCCGGAGCTTCCCCAGCTGCTCCCGGGCCTCCTCCACGGTGAAACCCTTATTCATGTCCTTCAGAAGAGACGGGAGCCCCGTCTCGATGCCGAAATTCGGTTCGCTGATCCCGGCCGCCCGGAGAGCCTTCAGATCCCGGACGGTTTTGTTTTTTACGTTCTGCACAGATGCATAGCAGGAGATGGTTTTAAGCTTTGGCAGGGCTTTGCGGGCCGCCTCCGCGATCTTCAGAAGCTTTTCCGCGGGGAGTACGAAGGCGTCCCCGGAAAGAAGAAAGACCCGCTCTGTTTCCGGGAAACGCCGGGCTGCTTCTTCAAGATCCGCCCGGACTTCCTCCATCGGGGAGACATGGAAGGGCGTTGTCCGGTACATACTGCAGAAGCTGCAGCCGTTGTGGCTGCAGCCTGTGGTGACCTGCAGGAGCAGGGATCTGAATTCAAAGGGCGGACGCCAGACAGTTCCTGTGTAATGCATGGCGGATCACGCTTTTTCAGCTTCGCTGAGCAAAAGGTCCAGAATCCGGATGAGCTGCTCTTCCGAGAGGATCTGCAAGGAGCGGATCCCGACAGCCTCCCCGGCGGTGCAGTTCACGTCCCGGTCGTCGAAGAACACACACTCCGCGGGATCCAGGGCATAGGTATCCAGAAGGTACCGGTAGATCCGGGCCTCGGGTTTTCCCATATGGATGTAGCCGGAGACCACCATGCCGTCCATATCCGCGGGGAAGGGACGATCCTTCGTGTGGATCTCAAAAATCTCTCTTCCGTAGTTGGAGAGAATGTAGAGATGGTACCCCGCTTCCTTCAGCAGGTGGAGGCGGTCCCAGACCGCCGGGCGCTCGACGGGAAGCAGGTGGAGCCCTTCAAACCAGCGGGCGATGCTGTCGGCGTCATCAGGATAGATGAGGCTGTATTTTTCCACCAGCTCCGGCACCGTCAGGACGCCGTAATCAAAGAGCGGCCAGAGGTGGCTGCGGGAGATCAGTTTCGTGATCCGGAGCGCTTCCTCCGGGTCCGTGCCGGCTGCCGTCAGCGGCGCGGGCCAGATGTAGGAGAAGAGCACGTTGCCCACGTCGAAGATAAGGTTTTTCAGCTTCCCGGATCCGGCGAATTCCCGCAGGGATTCTTCCTCCTCCCGCTGGACCTCCGCCTCGGACAATCCTTCCCGCTTTTTCCCGTAGACGAGTTTATCCAGGACGCCGCCGGCGCCCTTCAGCTCCCGCGCCCGTTCTTCCTTGATCACGAGCTTCCGGATGTAGTCGAGAGAGACCGGCTTTTCCTGTTCCGCCGGGATCTCAAAGTTGATGATCCCGTCATAGCCGGAGGCAACGATGGCATGAATGGCGGCCCGGAAATCGATCACAGATTCCATGGGCGGTTTTCTGTCCTCTCCGGAAATGTCGATCTGGAACGCAAGGGGAGCGTATTCCCGGAGACAGCGCGACACGTCATAGCGCTCCCGGTAGAGGTGCATGGTATCCAGATACAGAGAGAAATAAGGGGAACCGATCTTTTCCACAAACTTCCGGGTCTCTTCCGGGTCGCAGAAGGCCCGGGATTCGTTCCGGTCAATGACTTCCAGGATGACCGGGACCTTCAGAGGTTCACAGTACGCGACGATCTCCCGGACGCTCTTCTCCAGCTGGGACATGTAGAGGTCGATGCTTCCGGCGTCGGAATAGTTCCCGCGGACGGCGCCGATGACCAGTCCCGGACACCCCAGAGGGACAGACCAGGCGGCGATCTTGTTCATCCGCGCCACAGCACCCTGACGCACGGACTCATCGCCCGCGCCGAGGCTCATGTGGTCGATGGAATAGATGCGGCCGGTGGCGAGAGCGGTGATCTCGAGGCCGGTCTCCTGCATGAGAGCCTGAAGCTGGGCGATGTCATAATCCGTGGTATCCCGGATGGTCAGCTGGAGACCATCGTACCCGGCAGCTTTCGCCATGGCGAAGGCTTCACGGACCGGAGCCTGGATCACTGCGGAGTTGGTGGGGAAAGATCCGTCTGTGACGGTTGCGATGTACTTCATGGTGTATTGTCCTTTCCGGATCGAATATTATCTGGTGTTCACGCGAAGAGGGCCTTGCCGCTGCCGGCCTCCTGTCGTTGCTGTGTCTGCAGTTATGCTCTAATTTTAACTCATTTGGGAAGGAATTCTATAACAAAACTTGAAGACGCGCGATATGGAACGCACGCGCACCGCGGGCGCAAGCGCCTCACGCACCGCGCGCGATATGGAAATCATTTTCATATTGTATTGACTTTTTCCGTGGTAAGCGTATAATCTGAAAACGGTTTTCATTTTCATGTGATCAGATTATAGAAAGGAAGCGGCAGCAGCGTGGGCGTTAAGGTACAGTACCGGACAAAGCAGCGGGAAGAGATCATTTCCTACCTGAAGACAGTTCCCGGAAAGCATGTGACCGCGGCGGATGTCCGCAGCCATTTTCAGGATCAGGCTGTCTCCGTGGGCCAGACGACGATCTACCGTCAGCTGGAGAAGCTGGTGGATGAAGGGCTTCTGAAGAAGTATTTCATTGACGAGCACAGCAGCGCCTGCTTCGAGTATGTAGATCCGGAAAGCCACGGAAGCGGTGCCTGCTATCACTGCAAGTGCGAAAAATGCGGGCGGCTGATCCACATGGACTGCCATGAGATCACGGAGCTGCAGCAGCACCTTGCAGAGCACCATCATTTTCAGATCGATCCGCTGCGGACAGTGTTTTACGGGATCTGCGAGGCCTGTCTGGCAAAGGGAGAGTAATTATGGGAAGAGTGAGAATAACGGAACGGCTTTTTGCGCTGGCGGCGGCGCTGCTGGCAGCCGGAGTCCTCTCGGGCTGCGGCGGAACCGCGGTGCCGGATGCATCCGCAAAAAAGATCAGCGTCGTGGCGACCATCTTCCCGGAATACGACTGGATCCGGAACATTGTCGGAGAGAATGCGGATCATGTGGAGATCCGGCAGCTTCTGGACAAGGGCGTGGATATGCACAGCTTCCAGCCCACCGCAGAGGACATGATGACGATCGCCTCCTGCGACCTGTTCGTCTATGTCGGCGGAGAGTCGGACAGCTGGACTGCGGATGCGCTGAAGAACAGTGTGAATCCGGACCAGATCTCCGTGAATCTGATGGAGACCCTGGGCAGCCGGGTGAAGGAAGAGGAACTCGTGGAAGGCATGCAGGAAGAGGATCATGACCACGATCATGAGCATGAAGGCGAGGCCCACGATCATGAGCACGGTCCGGCGGAGGCGCCGGAGTACGACGAGCATGTCTGGCTTTCTCTGAAGAACGCGGAGGTGCTGACGGAGCGTCTCGCGGATGCCCTCGCAGAGGCAGATCCGGCCTGCGCGGACAGCTACCGCGAAAATGCGAAGCAGTATGCGGAGAAGCTTGCGGCGCTGGACAGGGAATTTGCGGAGACGGTGGCTGCGGCGCCGAAGAAGACCGTGCTGTTCGGGGACCGCTTCCCCTTCCGCTATCTGACGGATGACTACGGGCTGGATTATTACGCCGCCTTTGCCGGCTGTTCGGCGGAGACGGAAGCAAGCTTTGAGACCATCGTTTTCCTGACGGAGAAGGCGGACGAGCTTGGTCTCGGCGCGGTCCTGACGATCGAGAACAGTGACCAGAAGATCGCGAAGACCATTGTTTCCGGCACAAAGACAAAGGACCAGAAGGTCCTGGTGATGGATTCCATGCAGTCAGTCACCGCGGCCGATGCTGCCGGCGGCCGGGATTATCTGGAGAGAATGCGCGGAAACCTTGAAGTTCTGAAGGAAGCGCTGAAGTAATGGAGGATTGTTATGGCGGAGCTGGTCTGTGACAGGCTGACGCTCGGATATGAAGGAGAGGCCCTGGTGAAGGACCTTTCCTTTGCTGTGGAAAAAGGAAATTATCTCTGTATCGTCGGAGAGAACGGCACCGGAAAATCGACGCTGATGCGGACGCTTCTGCATCTGCAGCAGCCGATGGCAGGAACCGTTACTTTCGGGGACGGGATGAAAGAGAATGAAGTGGGCTACCTGCCGCAGCAGACACAGGTGCAGCGGGATTTCCCGGCATCGGTACGGGAGATCGTGCTTTCCGGCTGCCAGGCAAGGCTCGGGAAGCGGTTTTTCTATAACGCGGAGGAGCGGAAGCTTGCCGCGGAAAATATGGAGCGTCTTGGAATCAGCAGCCTTGCGGAACGCTGCTACCGGGAACTGTCCGGCGGGCAGCAGCAGCGCGTGCTTCTGGCGCGGGCGCTCTGTGCGACCCGGCGTCTCCTTCTTCTGGATGAGCCGGTGGCAGGTCTGGACCCGAAGGCAGCACTGGAAATGTACCAGCTGATCGCTGAACTGAACCACGAAGGGATCACCGTGATCATGGTCTCCCACGATGTGGGCGCGACGATCCGCTATGCCAGCCACATTCTTCATATCGGAGACAAGGTGTTCTTCGGGACGAAGGAAGATTATCTGAAGACGCCTTCCGGAATGCAGTTTCTGGAGACGGCGGAAGAAATGGAGGAGACAAAAGCATGATCGCAAAGCTTGCCTATTATTTCTCCTTCCCCTTTGTCCGTTACGCCCTGATCGTGGGCGTGCTGATCGCCCTCTGCTCCTCGCTGCTGGGAGTAACGCTGGTCCTGAAGCGCTTTTCCTTCATCGGCGACGGCCTGTCCCATGTGGCCTTCGGCCTGATCGCCATCGCGGCAGTATTGAATCTTTCCGACAACATGATACTGGTCCTTCCGGGGACCATCCTCTGTGCGGTACTTCTGCTCAGGAACGGGCAGAAGACCAGGATCAAGGGCGATGCCGCCATCGCGATGCTTTCCACCGGCGCGCTGGCCATCGGCTATCTTCTGATAAACGTGTTTTCCGCATCCTCGAATGTTTCCGGGGATGTCTGCAGCACTCTTTTCGGCTCCACCTCGATCCTGACGCTCAGCGCGGGGGAGGTGGGTGTCTGCGCGGTGCTTTCGGTCATCGTGGTCGTAGTGTTTGTCCTCTACTATAACCGGATCTTTGCAGTGACCTTTGACGAGAGCTTCGCGAAGGCAGTCGGGACCAAAGCTGACAATTACAACCTGATGATCGCAGTCATTATCGCAGTCATCATCGTCCTCGCCATGAATCTGGTGGGATCGCTGCTGATCTCGGCCCTGGTCATTTTCCCGGCGCTGTCCGCCATGCGGATCTTCCGGAGTTTTTTCTCCGTGACGGTCTGCTCCGCGGTGCTTTCCGTGGTCTGCGCGCTGGCAGGGCTTCTGATCTCGATCCTTGCTGGAACGCCGGTGGGATCCACCATCGTCGCGATGGATATCCTCGGATTCCTGGGCTTTTCCCTGGCCGCGAAGGTCATGGGACGATAAGCGGTCGATCGGAATCAAATGCCGGGTGGCTGATGAAAAAAAGAATGGCGAACATGAACCCGTTGAGCATGGGAGAAAGAGGAGATCCAGATGGAGCTGATCCGCCTGAATAAAGAGTTGTATGAGAAAAATCCGGAGAAATACTTGGACGATGTGACAAAGCTTGAGCGGGACGCCTTTACCGCGGCGGAGGCATGCCCGCGGGAACGTTTTGCGGCACGTCTTTCCGTCTGGCCGGAAGGCTTCTGGCTCCTTTACGACGGGGACAGGCTGATCAGCATGGTGGACGGTTTCATGACCGACACCCCGGATCTTTCCGATGAGATGTTTGCTGATGCCGGCTTGCATAATCCGAAGGGACGCTGGCAGATGATCTTCGGCGTCTGTACGCATCCGGAGTACCGTTATCACGGCTATGCGGGACAGCTGATGCGGCAGATGCTGGAGGACGCGAAAGCTGACGGCCGGAAGGGCGCAGTCCTTACCTGCCGGGAAGCGAAGCTTCACTACTACGCGAAATTCGGCTTCCACACGGACAGTGTCTCTTCATCGCAGCACGGCGGCGGCATGTGGTACCAGATGCGGATCCGTTTCTAAACGCGGTCCCTGCCGTGATCTGTGTCATGGAACCCGAAAACGCCTCCTCGTGAGAATTCACACGAGGAGGCGTTTTTGATTCTTTGGTGCCAGTTTATTTGGAGTAGCTTGCAAGGAAGCGCTGCATGCGTTCGCTCTTCGGGTGGTCGATGACCTCGTGGGCAGGACCCTGCTCCGCGATCACGCCGCCGTCCATGAAGATGACGGTGTCCGAGACATCCCGGGCGAAGGTCATTTCGTGGGTGACTATGATCATGGTGGTCTTCTTTTCCGCCAGCTCGCGGATGACCTTCAGGACCTCCCCGGTCAGCTCGGGATCCAGAGCCGAGGTCGGCTCGTCAAAGCAGAGGATATCCGGGTGAAGCGCCAGCGCCCGCGCGATGGCGACACGCTGCTGCTGTCCGCCGGACAGCTGGTGGGGATAAAGGTTCATGCGCTCTCTGAGACCCATCTGGGTGAGAAGCATCTGTCCCTGGTCCCGGATGTCTGCCGGGGACTGTCCGGTCTCGGCAGAGCGGAGCTTCGGGGCCAGCATGACATTCTCCAGCGCCGTGTACTGCGGGAACAGGTTGAAGGACTGGAAGACCAGACCGAAATGCAGCCTCTTTTTCCGTATGGATTCCTCGGAACGGGATTCCGGGACGGAAGAGTCGAAGAGGGTCTCGTCGCGTACTTTGATGATGCCCTCATTCGGGATCTCGAGGAAATTCAGGCAGCGGAGGAGCGTCGTCTTTCCGCTGCCGGAGGAGCCGATGATCGAAATGACCTGGCCTTCCTCCATGGAGAAGCTGATGTCCTTCAGGACCTCGATGGAGCCGAAGCTTTTTCTTATGTTTTTTACTTCAAGGATCGCCATAGTCACCACCTCACCGGAAATAGTTCAGCTTCTTCTCGATCAGACCGAACAGCAGCGTAAGAAGGCCGCTGAACAGCAGGTAGAAGACGCCGGTGTAGAACAGCGGCCAGATAATGCCGGCGCTCTTGATGAATGCCTGTCCCTTCCAGATGATCTCGTAGACCGCGATGACGCGGGCCAGAGAGGTATCCTTCACGAGGGTGATGATCTCGTTGGAGATCGGCGGAACGATCCGCTTGATGACCTGCAGAAGGATGACCTGGCGGAAGATCTGCCCCCGGGTCATGCCGAGGACCTGTCCTGCTTCATACTGTCCCACTGGAATAGACTGGATCCCGCCGCGGAAGATCTCCGAGAAATAGCAGGAATAGTTCACCACGAAGGAGAACAGCGCGGCGAGGAAGCGCCCGGTGTCCCGGGATCCCCAGATATTGTTGCCGAAGATGATGCCTGGGCCGTAGTAGACGACCAGGAGCTGCAGCATCAGGGGCGTTCCGCGGATCACCCAGATCAGGAAACGGATCGGCACCCGGATGAAGGAGACCTTGCTCATGGACCCGAAGCTGATCAAAAGTCCCAGCGGGAGCGCGAAGAGCAGGGTCAGGACAAAGAGCTTCAGTGTCCCGCCGAAGCCTTCCAGCAGTGAGAGAGTAACGGTTGCGAACATGGGAACTCCTTAAAAGTCAGAAGCGCCTCCGGCAGGGAGCGCTGTCCCTGCCGGAGGACGGATGCGGTTTACTGGGTGACAACAGCGTCCTGGACGCCGTATTCCTTTGCAATCTCCATCAGAGATCCGTCTTCGGACATCTTCTTCAGCTGGTCGTCGATGTAGCTTGCAAGATCGGAATCCTTGCGGCAGCCCACAACATACTCTTCCGTGGTGAGCTCCAGGGTGTGGGTCAGGTCTGCGTAGCTGGTGCCTTCGCCGACCATGGCGCCTGCCATGAGGAGGTCGATGATGCTGGCGTCGGAGGTGCCTGCGGAGATCTCCATCAGGGTGTCAGCCTGGGTACTGATGGAAGTGAAGCTGAAGCCGTTCTCCTCTGCGGCAGCCTCGCCCGCGGAGCCTGCCTCCACCGCGAACTGCAGATCCTTCAGGCTTGCGACGTCCGGATACTTGTCCGCGTCCTCCTTCTTCAGGACGACGACCTGGGCGTTGTTGCAGTAGGGCTTGGAGCATTCCATGGCGTTTGCGACCTCGTCCGTCAGGGTCATGCCGTTCCAGACCACGTCGATGCTCTTGTTCTGGAGCTCAAGGATCTTGTTGTCCCAGTCGATCTCGATGAACTCGATCTCGACGCCGAGGCTTTCTGCGACCTTCTTCGCCACATCTGCGTCAAAGCCGATCCACTCGCCCTTGTCGTTCTTGTAATCCATCGGGGCGAAATCCGTGATGCCGACGATCAGGGAGCCCTTCTGCTGAATGTAAGCCACATCGTCCATCATGCCGACTTCTTCCTCGGTGGTCTCTTCAGCCTTGGTCACCTCAGCCTTGGTCTCCTCGGCTTTGGTCTCTTCGGCCTTGGTCTCCTCAGCCTTGGTCTCTGCGGCAGCCGTGGTCTCAGGAGCAGCGGTGGCTGCCGGAGCGGCCGTGGTCGCCGGAGCGGAAGAACCTCCGCATGCGGTCAGTGCAGCAGCTGCTGCAATGGCAAGGATCGTGGTGGATAAGAGTTTTCTCATGATTGGTTTCCTCCCTTTTTGCGTCCGGATCACCGGACCTTTTTTCAATTAATTCTGCCCTGCACTTTAGTCTGCTAACAGAGTAAAGAGATCAGGGTGTTCGTCTCATAATAACACATAGACACCGGAAATGAAAGCGGCAAAACCGGATCCCAAAAATAAAGAACAGTATGCTATAGTAGACAGGATCGAAAAACCGCGCCGCGAACAGACAGAAAACAAAAACGCGCCGCGCACCGGCAGGAGGCGCGCACTGCACATGACAGGGGATGGTCTATTTATGAAAGAATTCTGGAAACCGGGACGGACAGAGCTGGAGGCGCTCCTTCTCTGCGGGAATTTCGCGGATCGGCTCACAGAGGATCCGGCGTTCCGGGAGAAGGTCCTGAGCCTGAATCCGGCGGTTAAGGCCATGGAAATGCCGCAGCACACGCCCTTTCACGATTACACGGTCCTCATGCACACTGCCCACGCGGTCGATGCTGTCAGTTCTGAGGGACTGACGCAGCCGGAGTACCGGCTTCTGAAAGCTGCCGCTTTTTTCCACGATATCGGAAAGCCGGAGACGGTGCTTTACCGGACAGATGCGGAGGGATTTCTCAGGACCGGGTTCCCCGGGCATCCGGAGAAATCGGCGGAGATTGCGGAACGGCTCCTGCCCCGGTTTGGGTATGCGGGAGAGGAATTGCGGCTGCTTCTGTTTTATATCCGGGCTCACGATATGTTCCTGAGTTTCCGGCGCAGTGCGGATCCTCCGCTGGCAAAGGGACGGGGGATCGAGATCTGCCGGGAATCGGTGCGGAAGCGAGTGGAAACTTATATTCAATGGAGTCCGGAAAAAGGGCTCGGCTGGCATGATTTCGTCGTGCTCTGCAGTCTTGCCGCGGCTGATATGGCCGCTCACGCGGAGGTCTCCTATGAACCGCCGCGTCCGGAGATCGGGATCGACCGTGCCGGAAAGATCATACGGCATGCCCCGCCCGGCGGCTTTGTGGAGCTGGAGGACGGGACAAAGGTGTGGGAACACGTGATCGATACGGCGGAGGCAAAGGTGGCGCGGATCCTGGAGATCCGGAAGATCTGCCGGGAGTTTGATTTGGAAAGGGATTCTGAGATACGGTGATGGGTTCACGAAAGACAAAAGGAATCTTGTTCATTCTTCTGGCAGGCTCCTGCTGGGGGAGCATCGGGATTTTTGTACGGCGCCTCGGCGCCGCCGGACTGGGATCCATGGAGATCGTGGCGCTGCGGTCCATCTTCACCGTGATCTTCATGCTCCTGTTTCTGATGGTCTATGACCGGAGCCTGTTCCGGATCCGTTTCCGGGATCTCTGGTGTTTTGCGGGTACCGGCATTTTCAGCATGGTGTTCTTCAATTACTGTTATTTCCGCCTGATCACCATCTCGTCGCTGTCAGTCGCCGCAGTGATGCTTTACACGGCGCCGGTGTTCGTGATGCTGATGTCCGCGGTCCTGTTCCGGGAACGGATCACCCCGGTGAAGGTCATCGCGCTGGCTGCCACCGTTGTGGGCTGTGCCTTTGTGACCGGGATCGCCGGAGGCGTGCACATGACGCCCTTCGCCATTCTTCTGGGCCTGGGCGCGGGTTTCGGATACGCGCTTTATTCGATATTCGGAAGGTACGCGCTGCAGCGCGGATACCACAGCTTCACCATCAACTTTTATACTTTTCTCTTTACCAGCATTGCGGTGCTGCCGCTGTCGGATCTGGGAAAGCTTGCGGAGGTATGTACTTCCGGTGTGCCGATGTTCCTGTTCTCGGCGCTATGCGGTTTCGTGACGACTGCGCTTCCCTACATCGTCTATAATTTCGGCCTGGCCGAGGTCGAGACCGGGCAGGCGGCAATCATCGCTTCCATCGAGCCGGTGGTCGCGACACTGATCGGGGTCTTCCTGTTCCGGGAGACACTGACGCCCGGGAATCTGATCGGGATCGTGCTGGTGCTCGGCGCCATCATCCTCTGCAATACAGAAAAAAAGCCGTCCGCCTGAATGCGGACGGTTTTTTTGCGTCGG
The DNA here is from genome assembly GCA_902793685.1 of uncultured Lachnospiraceae bacterium. Lineage (GTDB taxonomy): Bacteria > Bacillota > Clostridia > Lachnospirales > Lachnospiraceae > Moryella. Next base: position 6,784 of record CADBEN010000047.1, on the reverse strand, counting down.
TTATAACGGCTGTTTCCGGAACTGTTACGCTTTCCTTAAAGATGGATGAAACATTCCTGTCTCTACTGGAAGTTCCGGTGACCGGCTGTTATACTTTTTTACGAAAGCAGGTGCCGGATATATTTATTCCGGCAATTATTCAACCTGAAATCAAGCATCGACAGCAACGAAAGGAGAAACAGAATATGAATAAGACCAAAGGAGTTGCAGCCCTTGTTTTTGCTGCGGCGATGATGATGGGATTGACCACAGCCGCTTACGCAGTCACCTACGACGATCCGATCGACTCCGTGTCCCTGAATTTCGATTATGAACTGGCCAGCGGAATGGGAACGAACGACATTGACGTCACCTGCGATACCGACGGCGTGGATTCGGTCACGGTATCTTCCATCGCGAACACCACCTACGGAAAACGGCCCACCGTCACGCTGAAGATCAAGGCGGAGACCGGCAGCGGCTATTACTTCTCCAAGGATGATGCCGCAGAGCTTAAGACGGCGGGCGCATTCTCTCTCAGCGGCGACGTTGAGTACAAGAGCTCCAAGCGTGTCAGCAACAGCCAGCTGCAGCTGGTCTGGAGATCGAAAGCGCCGAATGGCGGGATGATACCGGTGTCGTTGAATGGGCATCCGCGGATGAGGCGACGAAGTATACTGCAAAGCTGCTGAGAGGCACCTCCACAAAGAGCACGGTCTCCACGGAGAACACCTGGTATGACTTTTCTTCCGTGATCCGTCAGTACGGAACCGGTACCTACACGGTCAAGGTCAAGGCGTACAGCGGAAACTACTCCGGCGAGTGGGAAGAGACGGAAGAGTTCGAGGTGACGGATGAGAACATCGGCGGTCTCAACGGAGGCGGCGGATCTTCCTCCAGCGGCGGATCTTCCTCCGGCGGCGCATGGCTCCGTGACGCGAACGGCTGGTGGTACTGCAATGCAGACCGTTCCTACACCACCAACAACTGGCAGCAGATCGACGGCTACTGGTATTACTTCAACGGATACGGCTACATGGTGACCGGATGGTTCCAGAGTCCGGCTTCCGGCCTCTGGTATTACCTCAGCGAGGATCAGGCGACCCTCGGCCGGATGGTGACCAACCAGTACGTCGGCGGCTACTATGTCAACGGTGACGGTGTCTGGGTCCAGTAAACAGAGACTTAAAACAGAAGATGCATGCGTTGTTCCGGCCCCCTGCGGTTTGCATGGGGCCGGACCTTTTTCTATGCTATAATTAAAGACAGAAACGGCGGCAGAAACAGCGCGGAAGGAGGGACCTATGGTCGACTATACGGAAGGATCGGGAAAACAGTATCATACCGGCATCGGGCCGGAAGATATCGGGAAATATGTGATCATGCCGGGAGACCCGAAGCGCTGCGCGAAGATCGCCGCGCATTTTGACGATCCGGTACAGGTCGCGGACGTCCGGGAATTCGTCACTTACACCGGAACACTGGACGGCGTGAGAGTCAGTGTGACATCCACCGGCATCGGGGGACCCTCGACCGCGATCGCGCTGACAGAACTGGCAAAGAGCGGAGCCCATACCTTTATCCGCGTGGGCACCTGCGGAGGCATGCAGGAACATGTCCTCGGGGGCGATCTGGTGATCGCGAACGGCTCTGTCCGGATGGAGGGTACCAGCCGGGAGTATGCGCCGATCGAGTATCCGGCAGTCCCGGACTGGGCAGTTACCAACGCGCTCGCGGAGGCGGCGCAGAAGCTCGGGATACGTCATCATGTGGGCGTGGTGCAGTCCAAGGATTCGTTCTTCGGACAGCATGAGCCGGAGATCATGCCGGTGAGCTGGCAGCTGGAGAACAAGTGGGAAGCATGGCTCCGCATGGGATGCCTGGCGTCGGAGATGGAATCCGCCGCGCTGTTCATCGCGGGGAGCTTTCTCCGGGTGCGCACGGGCGCATGCTTCCTTGTGGTCGCGAATCAGGAGCGGGCAAAGAAAGGTCTTTCCAACCCGCAGGTCCATAACACGGAAGCGGCAATCAGTGCCGCGGTGGAGGCGATCCGCATCCTGATCCGTCAGGAAAGGGAGCAGGCATGAACGCGGACGGCAGAAGAAAGAACGGACCGGCGTCGGAACAGCCGGACGACAGAACTTTGTATGAAGCCGCGGTGAAGATGCGGGAGCGTTCCTACGCGCCCTATTCCCGGTTCCGGGTCGGCGCGGCGCTCCTGGCAAAAGACGGGACGGTCTGGACCGGCTGCAACATTGAGAATGCTTCCTACGGGGCATGCAACTGCGCGGAACGGACCGCGTTCTTTAAGGCAGTCAGTGAAGGAGAAAAGCACTTCTCGGCCATCGCCATAGCGGGAGGCCCGGAAGGGGCGGAAACTCTGGATTTCTGTCCGCCCTGCGGAATCTGCCGTCAGGTGATGGAGGAATTCTGCGGACAGGATTTCCGGATCATCCTGGGAAATTCCGCCGGAGAGCTGAAGGTCCTTACTATGGCAGAACTTCTGCCATATGGCTTCGGGCCGGGAGATCTGGATAAATAATATGCGGCAAAGGAGAGACGTTACATGACTGAACAGGCAAAGAAGATCCTTCCCCACGTGGACCACACGCTTCTGAAACAGGACGCGACCTGGGACCAGGTCCGGGAGATCATTGACGACGCTGTCCGCTACGGCACCGCGTCCGTCTGCATCAGCCCCTGCTTTGTGAAGCAGGCAAAGGAATACGCGGGCGGCCGTATGCCCATCTGCACGGTCATCGGCTTCCCGAACGGCGTGCATACCACGGCAGTGAAGGTGTTTGAGACGGAGGACGCGGTGAGGAACGGCGCCGATGAGATCGACATGGTCATCAATGTGGGGATGCTCCGCGCGGGCGATGCTGCCGGAGTGGAAGGAGAGATCCGCGCCGTACGTGCGGCCTGCCCCGGAAAGATCCTGAAGGTGATCATCGAGACCTGCCTCCTCACGGAGGAGGAAAAGAAGCAGATGTGCCGGATCGTGACGAATGCAGGCGCCGACTATATCAAGACCTCCACCGGCTTTTCCACCGGCGGAGCCACGCGGGAGGATGTGGCGCTGTTCGCGGCCAACATCGGCCCCGGAGTAAAGATCAAGGCGGCAGGCGGAATCTCAAGCCTGAAGGATGCGGAGGATTTCCTCGCTCTCGGGGCAGACCGCCTCGGCACCAGCCGTATCGTGAAGATCGTGAAATCGGAAGAATAAATAGGCATCAGGGAGAAGAAGGATATGGGAGAGCATGACAATGAGATACGCCGGGAATCCGGGCGGGAGGCAAGCCGGGAAACCGGAAGAAGGCTGAAATATTCCCGGATCCGCCACCGGAGAGTGTTTCTGATCATCACCGATCTAATGGGGATCGGCGGAGCGCCGGATGCCGCAGCATACGGGGATGCGGCCGCGGACACAATGGCACGGCTTGCGGGAAGCCCGGAGAAGCCGGACGTCCGGAATCTGCGGAATCTGGGACTGTTCAACATGAAGCGGATCCCGGGTGTGGATCCGGTCACCTACATGATGGGACGGTATATGCCGCTGTGCAGAAAAAGCGGCGGAACGGATCTGGCGGCGGGAATCCGGGAACTGATGGGGATCCTGCCGGCAGAAGACGCGGAGCCGGAGGGAACAAAACCGGAGGAGAGGGGACTGCCCGGATCCGTGACGGTGCCGGCCGCACTGAAAGCGGCAGGGCTGGATCTGTTTTCCGCCGGAACTGTCCGTGAGGTCTTCGGAAATGAGGAGTTCCCGGAATGTCTCTGCAGAGAGCGGGGGATGGAGGCTATGGCTCAGGTCATAAAGCTCACGGACCGGGATTTTCACGGGCTCTGTTTCGCGGACGTGGGGGAAGACGAGGCTTCTCCTGCAGCGCTGGAACGCTTTGACCGCGCTCTCGGGAAGCTGATGCACGGACTGAACCACAACGATCTGCTGCTGGTGACGGGGGTACGGGGACGTGACCCGGCAAACCCGGATCAGCACGGGACCCGGGAACGGGCGGCCTTCGTCGCATGGTCGCCGCGGTTCCGCACCGGCGGTCCGCTGCCCGGCGCTTCCTGGTTATGCTTTGTCGGCGCCACCATCTGCGACAATTTCGGCGTAAAACTGCCGGAAGGCGCAGTCGGAAATTCGAGATGGGATGATTTCTGGTAAAATGTGATGAGCGTCCTCGCGTGGTGCGAGTACAGTGCGCAACGCGCGCGTGGGGCTCATTCGTAAAAACCCTGCGGGTTTTTACTCATTTACGTACTCGCTTAACGCGCATCTGCGGCCTCCCTTTTCCTTCGGAATCGGGAGGCCGAATGCGTGGACGCTCATTCGTAAAATCCTTCGGATTTTACTCATTTACGTCCTCGCATTCTATTGAAATAAAAAGAGGTCCACGGTTTCCCGCGAGCGGGACCGTGGACTTCTTTTTATTTCAGCAGATGCTCGTTAAACGCTCAGATCTTGTTGTCGGAGCCGAGGACGTCGATGATCTTGTGACGGACGATATCCTTGATGTTGGTGCGGCCGTCGGCGATGTACTGACGGGGATCGAAGTGATCCGGATGCTGCACGAAGTGCTGGCGGATACCTGCGGTCATGCCCAGACGAAGGTCGGAGTCGATGTTGATCTTGCAGACAGCTCTGCGTGCTGCTTCACGAAGCTGATCCTCCGGAACACCGATGGCATCCTTCAGAGCGCCGCCGTTCTCGTTGATGATCTTGACATATTCCTGCGGAACGGAAGAGGATCCGTGCAGAACGATCGGGAAGCCCGGGAGTCTCTTGGAGACTTCATCCAGGATGTCCATGCGAAGCTTCGGGTTCGTGCCGGGCTTGAACTTGTAAGCGCCGTGGCTGGTTCCGATCGCGATGGCCAGGGAGTCGCAGCCGGTGCGGGAAACGAACTCTTCGACTTCTTCCGGACGGGTGTAGGAGGAATTCTCTGCGGAGACCTTGACATCATCCTCGATGCCTGCCAGGGATCCGAGCTCAGCCTCGACGACAACGCCGTGAGCGTGTGCGTACTCAACGACCTTCTTGGTCTCAGCGATGTTCTCCTCGAAGGAGTGGCTGGAGTAGTCGATCATGACGGAGGTGAATCCGCCGTCGATGCAGTCCTTGCAGGTTGCGAAATCTGCGCCGTGATCCAGGTGAAGGACGATCGGGATCTCCGGATGAAGCTCAACAGCAGCCTCGACCAGCTTTACAAGATAGATGGAGTTAGCGTACTTTCTTGCGCCTGCGGAAGCCTGAAGGATCAGCGGGGACTTGCACTCAGCAGCTGCCTCAGTGATTCCCTGAACGATCTCCATGTTGTTGACGTTGAAAGCACCGATAGCATAACCGCCGTTGTAAGCCTTCTTGAACATCTCAGTAGAAGTTACTAATGCCATGACTTTGTACCTCCGTATGATATTTAAAAAATTAAATTGCTTGTCAATATTCTAACCTAAGGGTATCTTTATTTCAAGTTGAGCGGGCTTTTATTTCCCATGATTGTTACTAATGGATCAGGAAAAACCACGGTGGACGGACCTTTGTCTTCCGTGATCACCTGAGAATACGGGAGCAGGAAAAATGATGGAACAGGACGCGGTATCCCTGATCGGGTGGTACCGGAAAAACAAACGGAGCCTCCCCTGGAGGGACACCGGAGATCCGGAAGATGTGTGGATCTCCGAGATCATGCTTCAGCAGACCAGAGTGGAGGCGGTCAAAGAGTACTTTATCCGCTTCCGGGAAGCGCTTCCGGATGCGGCGGCCATCGCGGCCTGTCCGGATGACAGGCTGATGAAGCTGTGGGAGGGGCTGGGCTACTACAGCAGGGCCCGGAACCTGAAAAAATGCGCACAGGTCCTGGTGGAACAGTATGGCGGAAAGCTTCCCGCAGATCATGGGGAGCTTCTGAAGCTCCCCGGCATCGGCCCCTATACCGCCGGTGCCATCGCATCCATCGCCTTCGGCCTCCCGGTCCCGGCGGTGGACGGGAACGTCCTGCGCGTCTGGGCACGGATCACCGGCTGCACCGACGACATCGCCCTCGATGCCACGAAAAGGCTGTTTACCTGGGAAATCGCGGCGCTGCTGGAACTGATGTCCCGGAGCACGGGGGACTTCCGGGCCGGGGATTATAACCAGGCGCTGATGGAACTGGGCGCTACAGTCTGCGTCCCCAACGGTGCGCCCCTCTGCGGGCACTGTCCGATGAACCACCGCTGCGAAGCCCTTTCGGAGGGGCTGACGGGACTGATCCCGGTGAAGAGCGTAAAAAAACCGCGGCGCCGGGAGGAGCGGACCATCCTGGTGATCCGGGACGGAGAACGTTTCTTTTTCCGGAAGCGCCCCTCAAAGGGACTGCTGGCCGGTCTTTACGAATTCCCGGGGGCGGAAGGATTTCTTACGCAGGAGCAGGCGGTCGATGCTGTCCGCGCCCTGGGCTTCGACCCGGTCCGGGCGGTGCCGCTGCCGGCAGGGAAGCATATCTTTACCCACATCGAATGGCACATGGAGGCCTGGGAGGTCCGGGTCTCGGGCTTTCCGGCGGAACTGCCGGCGGAAAAAAGGGACAGCGCGATCCTGGTGACGAAGGAGGAGCTGTCGCAGTTTGCGGTTCCCTCCGCTTTCCGGACCTGGACCGAGTACTACGCGCTGAAAGACTGATCCGGGGAAAAAACAGAACGAAAGGACACAAATACAAAATTTTGTTACTATTCACAGTTAAGCTTTGAACACGGCCAATAGGGCGGCAGCTTTTGGCCGGTTCCGCCCAGGTAAACAGGAGATGTTATGCTTTGGTTA
>CADBEN010000046.1 GCA_902793685.1 uncultured Lachnospiraceae bacterium | reverse complement strand
TTTCGGCGGTTGATCCAACCGCTTGAGTTGCCAAAAGACTCATTCCGGTGAAAACTATAGGCTTTTATATAGTCTCACTGGTTGGGAAAGTTATAATTATATCAGAAAACCGGCGTCGTGGCATCTGTAAAAAAAAGAAATCCCCGCAGAATACGGGGATTTCCGGCTTCATTACCGAAAAACTCAGAGCGGATACACATCGCCCGCCCCGCTGATCTTCCGTATGGCTCCCTCAGAGATGAGATACGCCTCTCCGCGGATCTCCTTCCGGTCCTCTGTCTGCAGAAAATAGCTGCCGTCCGGGATCGCGTAGAAACGGTGTCCGATGCTGTCCGGGCAAGTGATGTCCTCCATGAGCCGGAGACCGTCCACCCGGTCGTCTTTCACCGCCTGATAGTGCGGAAGAATATTGCAGTCCGTGAGCCCCAGGCCCCGGATAAAACGCCGATAAGCGGGATCCACAGCCTCTCCCGGCATTTCCGGCTGGGCGTAGACCAGTTCCGCGCAGTTCATGCTGCCGGCGCTGATCCCCATCACGATTCCCTTCCAGCCCGCAAAGGCTTCCCGGAGACCGATCTCCCGGAAAAAGGCATTCTCCGTGGGCACATGCCCGCCGCCGAGAAACACCATGTCGTATTCCTGCAGTTTCTCCGTGATCTGTCTCCCGTTCCGCCGGTCGCAGAGATCCATGCGCCGCACTGAAAGCCCGGTCTCCCGGAGAATCCGCTCAAAGTCTCTGCGCATTCCCGCGTTCAGTGTGTACTCCTCAGGAAAGGCAGAGATCAGAAGACAGGCGGAATCTTCCTTCCAGTACCTTTTCACTTCCCGGACCAGTCCGTTGGCAGGATCAAGTCCTGTGAAATCCGGCGGTTCCGGGCTTCTGTAATGCCCCATGGGGCTGCTGGTGAGAAACAATACCATCCGGCTCTTTCCTCCTTTGCATTCAGTTTCTTACCGCTTTTACTTTCGTCTCCGGGCCGCCTGCGCCGCCCCGGTCACTTGCCCACATGCGCGTCCAGAAGTTCTGTCAGGAATGTCCTCTGATAAACGTCGGTCAGCCTTCCGCCGAACCTGATGTCGCACTCTCCGAGAGGCTCGTCCGTGACGGGGATGCGCCGGTCACTGGTCACTCTGACCTTTTTGCCGTAAGGCGCTGTTTTGATCAGGTTTCCCTCGTCATCATAATAGTCAAAAAGGAATTCGAGGGTATCGCCCGCCTCCAGGTTCAGTCTTCCCTTGGCGGAAAACGCGAACAAGTCGTTGACCAGTTCATAGCCGGCGATATAAGCTTCCGCAGGCTCTCCGGTCTCCGTGTTCACCGGATCGCACTCAATGTAAAGCTCGATCTCCTTTCTGCCGTTCAGGAGGGCCTTTGTCCTGCCGGAGAACACCGTCCCCTGATCCGTCTCTCTCGCAGGGTCCGCATAGTAGCAGATCAGGGTACCGCCCACATGGGGCCAGGTATCGTCCATGGCCACCAGGGGATTCCCGTCATCGTCAAGAGAGCCGATGTGATCGCTGCCGAGGTACATGCGGCCTTCTTCCGTCCTGAGATACACGACTGTCTGGCAGTCTGAAATGCTCTTCCAGGCTTTCTCCGGCAGTTCGATCTGATATCCGGCGCCGGTATCCTTCAGCGGGATGTCGATGAACGTATTCGCCGTGTCATAGTCCTCGAAGCCCTTAATGTACCATTCTTCCTGTGTGTAGTCTGTCAGGAGCGCCAGGATGCCGCCGGAAAAGTCATCTGCCCCGTGCTGCTGCTGATAAGCCATGATGCTGAAGAAATCGTCCGTCATCGACTTCTGTGTCTCCAGGCCCAGCTTTTCATACTGCTTATGCGTGTCGCCGTAATACTCCATCGCCTTCACCGGGAAGCAGAACGCCATCCCGTTGACACCGCTCGCGGAGTTTTCATTCCGGAATACAACACAGGCCCTGACGGCATCGATCAGCTCCTGATTCTCCCGGTCGGTCTGGATCGCGTTTTCATAATCCAGTCCGTCAAGCTTCTCCAGGTAGTCGATCAGATCGATCTGATAATCCCCCCCGAATGCATAGGCGCCGGTGGCCGCGATGGAAATATTCGCATAGTTTTCCGGACTTTCCAGAACAGCCTGCCTCTCCCTTTCAAAGAGCTGTTCCAGCTTTTCATGGGCCGGCTTCACCAGCGTCATATCCACCAGCGAGAGCGTCGAAGCAGTATCCTTCTCCCCCTCATTCAGCTTTGTGTTATACGGATCAAAGCCGGACACCATCAGCGCGCCGAACTCTTCGGTGCTGATCCCGGGATCTTTCGCCAGCCCTGCAAAACCGAGGGTGTAATTCCATCCGAAACCGCTCTCCGACTCCTCCGACGCAAGGTAATAATCCGCATAAGGCTCCAGACTGTACACAAGATCAATATCCTGCATCAGGCAGGTATCAAAGCCGATGAGGTCAAACTGCACTCCGCCATCCCGGACTGCTTCCACGAGATCGCTGCACGGCATGAACTGTTCGCCATCCTCTCTCTCATTGAGCTGGTCCGCGCCGTACCCCATAGGGAACCCGCCGCCGTGATCCCATAAGACCAGCATGTAGCGGTCCGCCGGGTAGTTCTCTCTGGTCCAGCGGATAAAGTCAGAGAGCGACTTTCCTTCCGTCATGCAGGTGGCAGGGTCCAGATCCATGACTTTTTCGATCTTTCCGCCGCTGACCGCGTATCTTGCGCAGCTGCCGTCTTCCATGCCGTCTGTGAACATATACCTTGCCGCACCGGCCTGCATGACAACGGTCAGACCAGTCCCTTCTTTCGCAGCCTCCCTGATCTGCGCGATGTTGATCGAGGCCATGCCGGAACGGGTCTCCAGATCCGTGGCGACGAAATACTCCATGACCACGACGTTTTCGTCCCCGGAGTGATCCGGATAATAGTAATCTCTGGAGCGGTTTGCCATCGCCGCCTCCAGAGCCTGCGCGTCCATCACGTCCTCACGCCGCACCAGACCGCCCTGCTCCTTAATTCCGGCGGCCTTCTCTATTCCATCTTTTGCGATCTCTTCCGACAGGATCCTGGGAGGATTCTCCCGGATCGACAGAAAACTCACCACACCGACCAGAAGAAGGAACTCTGCGGCAGTCACCAGGAAGACTGCTGCAGCGCTGATGATCCGGATCAGCAGCGGTGCGCTTTTTATCCTGAATTCCGGCATGCCCCGGAACTGCGCTCTGCCATAGCCGAGGATCAGCAGGCAGGGGACCGGACAGAACATTGCCAGAATGCGGAACAGTACACCTTTTCCAAAGCTTTTGCTGATTCTCCAGACCAGACGCAGGACAAAGATGTGGTAAAGTACAAGTCCTGCCAGCCAGAAAATGATTCCGTACATCGACTGCCTGCCGACGTAACGGCTGGCTGCGAAAAAGAGAATGGCGGTGAATACTGCCTGCAGGAATACCCTGAGGCTCACAAAGAGGATACGGGCCATCTTTCCTTCCGCCGCCAGGGGGATCAGCGCCCATTTCCCGCCAAGCCCCATCTTTCTCAGCACACCGGAATAAGCCAGCGAATGGACGACCCAGACGACGGCAAACAGTCTGATGCTTCTGATAAAAAAGAACGGAATCATATTTGTCTGATCCTCCTTTCCCTGAAGCCGGGGAGACCTGAACAGATACGACAATTTTACCACAGCTCCCGCCTCCCGGCAGTTGTTTTCCCGGGCCCGGGATGCAGAAACGGGCCGGCGCAGAGTCCTGCGCCAGCCCGTTTCCGTATCACCTGTTTCCGTATCTCCTGTCGGTGGAAGCGTTTTGCAGCTTACTCGGTGATATTCGCCTTGAGTGCCTCCCAGTCAGCTGCCAGCTTTGCTTTCTTTGCCTCTCTCTTCTCCCTGCGCTCCGCCTTCTTCTGATCGCGATGCTGCTGGCGGGCCATCTCCTCTGCCATTCTCTCTGCTTCTTCCACTTCCTCTGCCACGGTTGCCGCGTCAAAGCGGGCAATGGTGGTCTGGAGATTCTTTTCCGAGATACTTCGCCCTGCTTAAACCGAGGCAGAGTCTGCCGATCCTGTTAAATATCACGAGCAGGACCCCGGTGCCCTTACCTTTGCCGAAGACCTTCGCAAGCTTCATGCCCTGCGGCACGCCAATCAGGAACTCGGCAAAAAGCAGCGCGGACGAGAGAATGCCGCCATGCCCGAGCATCCGCAATACGACAGCAGCCGCACCGAGGAGTCTGGCCGCGAGTCCGATGCGGCCGTCCCAGCAGAGGTCATATTCTTTCATTGTGCTGAGGAAGGGGATCAGGCTCTGCCATCCGGGGATTCCGGCTTTCCGGAACAGGAGCCATCTGCCGATGATCCTCACCACCAGGATCACCGGGAGCAGCAGCAGTAAGTACAAGGTGATCGGCTTCGCCTTTTCTTCCGGAAGCGGCGTTCCGTCATAATCGGAGGAAAGAAGGGTGGTCACCTTTTCCTCGAACTCATTTTCCTGCACAAACGCCCCGACCTTCAGGAAAACGACCTTTCCGTCAGAGGTAAGGAAAAATGTCGTCGGGAAGCCATCAATACTGATATGGTCCATTACTTCCCCGGCCCGGCCCATCGGGAAAGAAAGACCGTGTGAGGCTTTATAGTCGGAAATCATTTCCACAGTGTCATCCGGATCCCCCGAAAGGGAAAGAATCACCATCCGGTCCTTGTGTGCCTGGTAGCTTTTCTCCATCTCCGGGAACTCCATCTCACAGGGGCCGCACCAGGTGGCAAAGATATTGAGAACGACCAGATCATTCTCCTTCAGAAGGTCTGAGAGTGTGGCGGTCGTTCCGTCCGTCAGCTCCGCGATGAACTCCGGCATGATATCGCCGGTTCCGGCCCCGCCGCCGTTCTGGTCTGCGAACGCGGAAAAAGAAAACAGCGCGGTCATAAGAACTGCCGCAATCATAAAGATCAGTTTTTTCATAATTTGATTCCTCAGTTCTTTAAATACTGTGTTTTCAGGCAAAGAACATTCCTCAGACCTTGTGGTCACGGAAGAATATCATCATCTCATGGGTCATGCTTCCGGGATTCGGCTGCCCGGTGATATCCTTCCTGCTGACCCATTCCGCTTTTTTCAGCTCATTTTCATCGATATGGATCGTATCGTCTCCGTCCACGTCGCAGTAGTAGCCGGCAAGAATATCGTCCGCCAGACCCCAGGGCTGGGACTTATAATAGCGGATATTCTTCACCTTCAGCCCTACCTCTTCCATCACTTCCCTGGCGACGCACTCCTCAAAGGTCTCCCCGATCTCCGTGAAGCCCGCGATCAGTGCCGGGATCTTCTGCACACCGCGGTTCCGGGCATAATACGTAAGAAGCAGTTTGTCCCCGTTGGTGACGCCGACGATCACAGCGGGATTGATCCTGGGATAGATCACTCTTCCGCAGTCCTTGCAGCGCATGGCCCGCTCTACGGTGTCAGGTTCCGTCCTGCCGCCGCAGCTGCCGCAGAAACGGTTTGCCCGGTACCAGCCGGCGAGATGCACTCCCGTAAAGGCCGCAAAGACCTGGAACTGCTCCAGACGATTCTCATTGCGGACCTTCCTTACGTCCCGGTATTCAAACCAGTCCGGTACATCCACCTCGTCGTCCAGCGCAATGAAATAACGGAAGCTGTCGATGGAAAACGCATAGACCACCTGCACTTCCGGCCTCAGCATCGCATATACCGGCCACGGATCTCCCTCTTCCTTTGTGCTGACGAGAATGTCCCTTCCGCGGAAATGAAGGACCGGGTCCCCTGCCTCCGGCCGGATCTCCGGATGATATTCATTGTGAAATTTTTTCGGTGCGATATCCTGGATCATATGATTCCTCTTTCATCTTGTTGATCGATGTACTTTTGTCTGCATGTGTTCATCATATCATTTTCCCGTGCTTCGGCAAGCCGGAAATAATTATTCTGAAATTGACCTCTTTCCCGGATTCTCTGTCCTTTCATTGACTTTCCGCCCCTCCGGATGTTAGATATGTTTAACTATGATTAGTCATACATGAAATCAGTATGAAGCTTTTAACTCATAGTCCGCAGGGGTTTAAATCTGGAAAGGGGGCAAGGGGATGATTCCTTTAACTATGGCGAAGCCCGGGGAAACCGTTACGATCCGCCGCATTACCGGAAAGGATGAGGTCCGGCAGCATCTGGCGGAACTTGGTTTTGTTCTGGACACGGAAGTCACCGTGGTCAGCGGGATCGCCGGCAGCCTGATCGTACAGGTCAAGGACAGCCGGATCGCTCTGGATGAATCCATGGCTTCACGAATTATGTTCTGAAAGAAACGGGGGTATTAAGAGATGAAAACACTGAAAGATGTACAGGTCGGCGAGACGGCTGTGATCAAAAAGCTGCACGGCGCCGGCGCCATCAAGCGTCGCATCATGGACATGGGCATCACGAAGGGCGTCGAGGTCTTTGTCCGGAAGGTTGCACCGCTGGGCGATCCCATGGAGCTGAATCTCCGGGGCTATGAACTGAGCCTTCGGAAAAGCGACGCGGAACTGATCGAGGTGGAATAAACCGTCAGAATTCAAAAAGCAGTAATCAACATTCACATCAAGAGGTAAGAAATCTATGGAGCTTAAAATCGCGCTTGCAGGGAATCCGAACTGCGGCAAAACAACACTGTTCAATGACCTGACCGGTTCCAGCCAGTATGTCGGAAACTGGCCGGGCGTCACCGTTGAGAAAAAGGAAGGACGACTGAAGGGGCGGAAGGACGTCATCATCCAGGACCTTCCGGGAATCTATTCCCTCTCCCCCTATACGCTGGAGGAAGTCGTCGCCAGAAACTATCTGGTGAAAGAGAAGCCGGACGCGATCCTGAACATCGTCGACGGCACCAACATTGAAAGAAACCTGTATCTCACCACCCAGCTGATCGAGCTCGGCCTTCCGGTGGTGGTGGCCGTCAATATGATCGACCTGGTACGGAAAAACGGCGACGAGATCAATCTGGACAAGCTGGGCAAGGCCCTCGGCTGCCGTGTCATGGCGATCTCCGCCCTGAAGGGAGAAGGCAGCTTTGCCGCTGCAGGAGCAGCCGCAAAAGCCGCTGCGGAAGGCAGCACCACGGAGCTTCCCCACGTGTTCACCGGAAGCGTGGAGCACGCCATCGCCCACATCGAGGAGTCCATTGAAGGAAAAGTGGACAAGCGTTATCTCCGCTGGTACGCCATCAAGGTCTTTGAACGGGATGAAAAAGTCATGGATGAGCTGAATCTTCCCGAGGATCTGAAAAAACATCTGGATCAGCATATCGCAGACTGCGAGACAGAGCTGGATGACGACGCCGAGAGCATCATCACGAACCAGCGCTACGCCTACATCAAGTCGGTGGTCGACAAGTCCGTGAAAAAGAAGGCGGAAAAGCACAGTCTCTCCACTTCTGACAAGATCGACAAGATCGTCACGAACCGCATCCTCGCACTCCCCATCTTTGTCGCAGTCATGTTCCTGATCTACGCCATCGCCATGGGCGGTCTTCCGGTCTCCATCGGAACCAGAGGAACAGACTGGGCGAACGACGGCCTCTTCGGAGACGGCTGGTTCGTCTCCGGCGGCGAAGGCTACGAAGACGCTGCCGGCGAATACGAGGATGCCCAGGCCTGCATCGAAGCTTACCTTGGCGCGGCTGAAGAAAAGGGCATCGACACTTCCGCCGTTGCTGAAATGATCGAGTCCGGTGAGTCGGATGAGGCAGTTCTCTCCGGCTTTCTGGCCCAGACGGGCGATCTGACCGCGGATGCGTACTTCTACGATGACGAGACCGGCGAAACCAGTACGGAGACCGTGGACGGCGCCCGCTTCAGCGAGGCCCTGACCGTTGCGGAGCCGGATCCCGCGGAATACGGCACCTGGATCAACGGCATCCCGGCAGTTGTCGGAAACTTCCTGGAATCCGTCAACTGCAATGAAGTCCTGACCGGCCTGATCGTGGACGGCATCATCGGCGGCGTGGGCGCAGTCCTCGGCTTCGTTCCCCAGATGCTGGTGCTGTTCCTGCTGCTCTCCATTCTGGAGGATGTGGGCTACATGGCAAGAATCGCCTTTATCATGGACCGCATCTTCCGCAAGTTCGGACTTTCCGGAAAATCCTTCATCCCGATGCTGGTAGGCACGGGCTGCGGCGTTCCCGGCGTCATGGCATCCAGAACCATAGAGAACGAGCGTGACCGCAGAATGACAGTCATGACCACCTGCTTCATCCCCTGCGGCGCGAAGATGCCCATCATCGCCCTCTTCGCGGCAGCGCTTTTCGGCGGCAGCGCCGCAGTTGCGACTTCCGCCTACTTTGTCGGTGTCGCAGCCATTGTCATCTCCGGAATCATTCTGAAGAAGACCCGCTTCTTCGCAGGCGAACCGGCTCCCTTCGTCATGGAGCTGCCCCAGTACCATATGCCCAGCGCAAAGAACGTGCTGCGGGCTACCTGGGAGCGCGGCTGGTCCTTCATCAAGCGCGCCGGTACCGTGATCCTTGCTTCCTCCATCATCCTCTGGTTCCTTCAGAGCTTCGGCTTCACGGAGGCCGGCTTCGGAATGGTGGAGAACAGTGACGCTTCTCTTCTCGCGGGAATCGGCAATGCAGTCGCCTTCGTGTTCGCACCTCTGGGCTTCGGCACCTGGCAGGCCACTGTGGCGACCGTCACCGGTCTCATCGCGAAGGAAGAGGTGGTCAGCACCTTCGGCGTCCTCTACCCGGGCAACCTCACCAGGGAGATCGGTATGGCCTTCACCCCGGTCAGTGCTTACTCCTTCATGATCTTCAACCTGCTCTGCGCTCCCTGCTTCGCGGCCATCGGCGCCATCAAGCGTGAAATGAACAACGCAAAGTGGACCTGGGCAGCCATCGGCTGGATGTGCGGCTTCGCCTATGCGGCAGCTCTGATCATCTACCAGTTCGGATCCCTGATGAACGGCGGAAGCTTCGGCATCGGGACCGTCGCCGCGGTGATCACTGCGGGTGTCATGCTCTGGCTCCTGTTCCGGAAGGGAACGGCTGACAGCACCTTCACTTCCGTCCGGGCGGTGGAAGCGGCAAGGTAACACAGATGTCTCAGATGCAAGGTCCTGCAGGAGGTTCCGCAGGACCTTGCATTGTCATTTGCAGGAAAGGAAACAACCATGAATCTTTCAACTTTTATCGTCGGGCTGATCGTCTTCCTGATCTTTGCAGCCATTGTGGTCCGGGGAGTAAAGAACCGCCGCAGCGGAAAGGGCGGCTGCTCCTGCGGCTGCGAAAACTGCGGAGGCAGTTCCATCTGCCATCCCGGCAAAACAGCGGACCGGTAAAACTGAAGGCCGGCAGGACAGCTGACCTGCAGACCAGAAGAACAGGGGCTGACACAGCAATGTGCCAGCCCCTGTTCTTCTGTCAGTTACAATTATGAGTGCTGCTCCCGCAGCAGTTCATCCACGATCTCCGCTGCCTCGCCGCAGTGCCGCAGGCAGGGACGGGAGGCATAGTATTCCGGCGTCCTTGCCTCCGGGTCGTTCCCCGGCTTGGTCTTAGCACCTTGCAGAAGCTCCCGGCAGATGATGGTCCCGTTGATATCGCGGAACCGCCGGGCGAATTCCTGTACCAGATGATAATGGTCTGTTTTGGCTTTGGGATCTTCCGGGTCCGCGTATCCGCAGAGCAGGCCCAGGACGAGCAGGGCGCCGCTCACGGTACCGCAGACCTCCCGCATCCGTCCCATGCCTCCCCCGAAGGAGGAAGCCAGGCGCGCGGACGTCTCCCGGTCCAGCCCGGTCAGATCGTCAAAAGCGCAGAACACCGCCTGCGCACAGTTATACCCTTCCAGGAACAGGGTCCTGGCTTTTTCCGCATGATCCATTTATCTTTCCCTCTCCAAAAACAAAGGCTCCCGAAGCATCTTCGGGAGCCTTCGCAGGCTTAGCATCACCTGGATATTGCTTCTTACTTGGACATTGCCTCCTGGACAGCGACTGCGACTGCGACAGTCATACCGACCATCGGGTTGTTGCCTGCGCCGAGGAAGCCCATCATCTCAACGTGCGCCGGGACGGAGGAAGAACCTGCGAACTGCGCGTCAGAGTGCATACGGCCAAGGGTATCGGTCATACCGTAGGAAGCGGGGCCTGCAGCCATGTTGTCGGGATGCAGAGTACGTCCCGTGCCGCCGCCGGAAGCAACGGAGAAGTACTTCTTGCCGGCTTCCCAGCGCTCTTTCTTGTAGGTACCTGCGACCGGATGCTGGAAACGGGTCGGGTTGGTGGAGTTTCCGGTGATGGAAATATCCGCGCCCTCGTGCCACATGATCGCAACGCCTTCACGGACATCGTCCGCGCCGTAGCAGTTGACCTTTGCGCGGTCGCCGCTGGAATAAGCGGTCTTGCTGACGATCGTCAGAGCGTGATCTTCCTTGACGTCTGCGGACAGATAGTCATACTTGGTCTGGACATAGGTGAAACCGTTGATGCGGCTGATGATCATAGCTGCATCTTTTCCGAGACCGTTCAGGATGACACGGAGGGGTTTCTGACGGACCTTGTTCGCATTCAGAGCGATCTTGATCGCGCCTTCTGCAGCTGCAAAGGACTCGTGTCCCGCAAGGAATGCGAAACATTCGGTCTCTTCGTCGAGCAGCATCGCGCCCAGGTTTCCGTGGCCGATACCGACCTGACGCTGGTCTGCGACAGATCCGGGAATGCAGAATGCCTGCAGTGCGACGCCGATCCATCTTGCAGCGTCAGCGGCCTTCTTCGCGCCTTCCTTCATGGCGATCGCCGCGCCGAGCTCATAAGCCCACTTAACGTTTTCGAAACAGATCGGCTGCGTGCTCTCAACGATGCTGTAAGCATCAACACCCTTGCCGTTGGTAAAAGCCTTCACATCCTCAAAGCTCTTGAAGCCGTACTTGTCAAGAACGGGCTGCAGCTGGGGCATGCGTCCTTCATAGTTTTCAAACAAAGCCATTGCTGCACCTCCTCCTTATTCTTTCCGCGGATCGATCCACTTGACCGCTCCGTCCTCTGCCTTAAAGCGACCGTACGTGCCCAGATTCTTCTCATAGGCCTCATTCGGGGCCATGCCGTTCTTGATGGCATCCATCATCTTGCCGAGGCTGAGGAACTGATAACCGCAGACCTGGTCGTCCTTGTCCAGCGCCATCTTTACGACATATCCCTCAGTCATCTCAAGATAACGGGTTCCCTTCGCCTTTGTGCCGTACATGGTACCAACCATGGATCTGAGGCCCTTGCCGAGATCTTCGAGGCCGGCGCCAATGCGGAGACCGTCTTCAGAGAAAGCGGACTGAGTGCGGCCGTATGCGATCTGCAGGAACAGCTCACGCATAGCGGTGTTGATGGCATCGCAAACCAGGTCGGTGTTCAGCGCTTCCAGAATGGTCTTTCCGGGAAGGATCTCACTCGCCATTGCTGCGGAATGAGTCATGCCGGAGCAGCCGATGGTCTCGACCAGAGCTTCCTGGATCACGCCGTCCTTGACGTTCAGACTCAGCTTGCAGGCTCCCTGCTGCGGAGCGCACCAGCCGATTCCGTGTGTGTAACCGGAAATGTCCTTGACTTCTTTAGCCTGGACCCATTTTCCCTCTTCGGGAATCGGGGCCGGACCATGATTCGGGCCTTTCGCGACACACATCATCTCTTCAACTTCTTTTGTGTATTGCATATGACACCTATCCTCCTTTAATAAAGTTTGGACTTCAGTACCTCAATGTAACTCTACCATAACCCCCCCTGAGTTTCCAGTATTTTCCTCATAACTGAAACGAGATCCTGGCGGGATTATGTTTAAATATCACAATCAAAAATCGCCTTCTTCGCGATCCTGTCGCCGTACTCGCTCTTCCAGCGGATGTGCGGCTCTGAAGAAGCATATGCGGGAAGCGCTTCCTTTTCCATGGTGATGATGATCATCAGATCAAAGCGGTTGGCAATGTCAGAATTGGAGACCCGGATGTCCAGAGAATGGATCCCGGGGATCGCCAGCGTCTCATTAAAAATTGCGCGCACGGGCTCCACCAGCGCTTTTACATCTGTTCCCTCCGTAAACTTCACAATAATATAGTGCTCCATCATAGGTCTTCTCTCCTTTCACAGCTCCGGTTGCCCGTTCACTGATAATGATACCAAAAAACCGGTCATACTCACATAGAAAGACTGAAATCATGCGGACAATGATGAAAGGCAGCCGCCCATTCCGGGTGCTCTTTTTCAATCTCTCTGTAAATACTTCCCTGTGACGCTCTCTGCACTGGCCGCGATCTCCTCCGGCGTTCCTGCCGCCACGATCCTGCCTCCGTGCACGCCGCCGCCCGGTCCCATATCGATGACATAATCCGCGTTTCTGATCACGTCCAGGTCATGTTCGATCACGATTACTGTGGCGCCGCTGTCTATGAGACTCCGGAACACTTTAAGGAGCGTTTCCACATCCAGCGGGTGCAGGCCGATGGTGGGCTCGTCGAAGACAAAGACGGAATCCGACTGTCCCTTTCCCATCTCGCTGGCAAGCTTCAGCCGCTGCGCTTCACCGCCGGACAGGCTCGGCGTCTCCTCACCGAGGGTCAGATACCCGAGTCCCAGATTCTGAAGCACTTTCAGCCTTCGCGCCACCAGCGGCAGGTCCGCACATGCCGCCAGTGCCTCATCGACGCTCATATCCATCAGTTCCGGAAGGGTATACCCGCTGTCCGCCTTTTTGGGGATCCTGCGGATCAGACTTGCCTCCTTCGCGTACCGGGAGCCGCCGCAGTCCGGGCAGGGAATGTCCACGTCCGGCAGGAACTGTACGTCCAGGCTGATGGTCCCCGTGCCGTCGCAGGTCCGGCAGCGGAGCTTTCCGGTGTTGTAAGAGAAATCACCCGCCTTACAGCCTCTTGCTTTGGCATCTGCGCTTCTGGCAAAGGCCTTCCGAAGCTCGTCGTGAATATCCGCGTAGGTGGCTACTGTGGAACGGACATTGATGCCTATGGGCGTGGCGTCGATCAGCTTCACCTGCCGGATGCCTTCCGCGGAGACCGCCTTCACATGTTCCGGCAGCTTTTCTCCTTTGACCTCCGCGGCCAGGGCCGGCACCAGGCTCTCCAGGATCAGCGTGGTCTTTCCTGAGCCGGACACTCCGGTCACGGCGATCATCCGCCCCTTCGGGAACTCCGCTTCCAGCGGCTGTACGGTATGGATCTCCGACGTGGACAGGTGTATCGTCCCCAGGGAAAACAGTTCCCCCGCAGGGATCCTGTGTTCTCTTCTGATCTTTCTTTTCCCGGACAGGAAGCCGCCGATGCGGGAATTTTCATTTTCCCCGATCTCCGGGACAGTACCCTCCGCGATCACGGTCCCGCCGCCTGCGCCGGCATCCGGGCCCATCTCCACCAGCCAGTCCGCTTCCTTCAGGACATTGGTGTCATGGTCCACAAGAATGACTGTGTTCCCGTCCGCAAGAAGGTCCTTCATCACCCCCGTCAGTCCCTCCATATTTGCGGGATGGAGGCCGATGGACAGCTCATCCAGCACATAGAGGACACCGGTCGTGCGGTTCCGCACCGCGCGGGCCAGCTGCATCCGCTGCCGTTCCCCTGTAGACAGCGTGGACGCAGACCGGTCCGGCGTCAGATAAGAAAGCCCCAGGTCCATGAGCCGTTTTGCCGCGCCGCGGAAGGAATCGCAGATGCTTGCCGCCATGGGCCGCATTTCCTCCGGAAGGGAATCCGGCACACCGTCCACCCAGACCAGCAGGTCGGAAAGCGTCATTTTGCAGGCATCCGCCAGGGAAATGCCGCGCAGTCTAGGGGCGCGGGCAGCCCCGGAAAGCCTGGTCCCGCCGCAGTCCGGGCAGATCTCCTGCTTCAGGAACTTCTCCACCCGCTTCATGCCCTTCTCATCCTTGACCCTGCTGAGGGCGTTTTCCACGGTATAGGTGGCGTTGAAATAAGTGAAATCCATATCTCCCGCCGCTCCGCTGGTCTTGTTCTGATATATGATGTTTTTCTTTACGGCAGGGCCGTGAAAGACGATATCCCGCTCCTTTTCCGTGAGATCCGTGACATGCTCCCACCACTTTCGCTGACGCTAAGAAGTGGGGGCTTCCTGTTCGACAGCCCTGACGGGCTGAGCATAAGCAGGCTATTCCCGCGTGCCCCGCGGTTCTTTACAGCCCGGTTACGGGCTGTTTTATTATCTGTTTTTGTTGTTCATGATGTTATTTACGCCGAAACCAGGAGCCTGCGTCCTTCCTCGCGGATATTCACTGCTGCATTCACGTCACGGCCCATACAGTTTCCGCACTCGCAGCGATATATCCGCTCGTCGAGCCGCAGTTCTTCCTTCACTTTCCCACAGCAGCTGCACTTCCTGCTCGATGGGAAAAACCGTCCTACCCTGACCAGTACTTTGCCGCGGTCCGAAAGCTTATAGCCCAGCATGTTCCTGAACATC
>CADBEN010000045.1 GCA_902793685.1 uncultured Lachnospiraceae bacterium | reverse complement strand
CCATGGTCTCTTCCAGCAGCTTCTTCCCGGCCTCATCAGGAAGGATCTTCAGTTTAATGGTCAGTACCTGCTGCATCAGTTCGCTGCCTCCTTAAGATAGTTAATTTAGCAATCTAGTCTTAAGATAGTTCCTTAAGATAATTATAACACAAAAGAGGCAGAAACGCGAATGTATGTTCGAAGGAAAGGGGGTATGGCGCATTTCCTCTCATGACTGAAGTCACGAGTATCCATGTGCCAAAAATTATGAAAGACGAGATGAGACAGAGGTTCAGAAGATTATTTGGTATTACGGTCAGTGCCGCAGTTTTTGCGGCACTGTTTTGCGGATGTACGGCGGAAAAAACGGGTTCTGCGGAAACGCTTCCTGAGAAGACGCGGGAAGCGTCCGAAACTGTTCTGCCGGACCGTATTGAGTTCAGGACAGGCAGTGAGTATCCGTACAATGCGGAGGAGATCATGTACCTGTCCGGGGTCAGGCTTACAGCATACCGGGAAAACACAAAGTATTCTCTTTGCGACCTTGACGGGGACGGTCTTTCCGAACTGATTATTACAGCGGGGGACGCCGCCGCGGAGTCAGACGGCGCCCGGGAGACAGACGGCGCCGCGGAGATCACAGGGATCTATGTCTATGATGCGGACCGGAACGCGGCGGTCCTGCAGAAAACGTATCCGGGCAGCGCGGAGAACAGTGCGCTTCCGGAGGGGCTGATCTGGGTGGAAGGGGCCCGGTGGCCCGATGCCAGTCTAATCGGTGTAGCGGAGCAGCTGGGGGATCCGGGGGTCCGGACGGATTATTACCTGTCGGCGAATTATGACTGGCTGTCCGGACAGCATGTGCATGAGCAGGGAGAGATCGCGGACGATGCTGCCGGAAGGCAGGAGATCGAGGACAGGAAACAGGAGATGTTCCTGAATCGTGAGCGGTATCAGGGAGACGATATTCAGATTCTCCGCGACTATTACGACGCCGCAGCAGACTGGGAGAAAAGAGACCGGGAAGGCATCGGGCCGGTGCGGAAGTATTTCGATGCCATCGGGAATGTCGGAAGTCTGCCGGAGCTGACAGAATACCTTACAGATCCGGAGGCTGATCCCTTCTGTATTCTGATGACCCTGAACACTTCCCTGGATCTTGAAGATACTTCCTCCTGGATCCTGGAGCTGGGAGAGGACCGGTTTTCCGTACTGCCGCGGATCTTTCACAACAGCGATCCGGCAGACGTCGAAGCGGCACGGCAGGATTTTGAGATCCCTGTCAGGCATCTTCTTTCAAAGGCCGGATATCCGGAAGAAGAAATTGACCGCATGGTAAAAGAGACCTATGCGCTGGAGGACCGGCTCCTGGAGTGCGCCTGGGAAGAGGAGGAAAGCAAGGCCGCAGGCTGCCTTCCCTTTGACGAATTTACATCCCGCTGCCGGCATTTTCCGCTGAAAGAGCTCCTGAACGCGTACGGCGTCACCGGCGGCAGGGTCCGCGCAGTCTTTCCGAAGTATTTGGAACTTCTGGACGAGATCTGGACGGAAGAGAATCTTCCCGCGTTAAAAGCCTATCTTCTGACGCACACCGCGTACAGCGCGTATCCGTTCCTGGACCTGGAGACCGCCGGCTGCCTGATCCGGGGGGAGGAGACAGACGAAGAATTCCGGAAGGTCATGAACGCGTCGTATCAGCGCGAAGTACTGAGCAGCCGCGAGCTTCTTGGTGTGGCGGAGGAAAACGCGTACATGACGTATTTCGCGGATGAAGAGGAGAGGCAGGACATCACCGCGCTCTGCGAAGAGATCCGGGCCGCGTTTCGGGAGATCCTGGAACATTCGGACTGGCTGTCGCCGGAAGGCAGGAAGCAGGCCGTGGCAAAGCTCGACAGCATGACGTTTTCGGTACTGAAGCCGGATCAGCTGATAGACAGTTCCTATCTCGCCGTGGACAAAGAAAAGTCCTTCCTGGACAACTACGCCCGCATCCTTGTAAACAGCATCCGGCACAGCTGTGCGCTGGCGGGCACGGAGAGAGTACCGGGAGACTGGCGTTATGATATCCGTCCCGAGATCGCGACGACTGTCGACAACGCCTTCTATTACGGAAGCTTCAATCAGTTCTTTATCCTTTCCGGATTCGTGAATGAGGCGACTTACCGGAAGGATATGTCTCCCGAGGAAAAGCTCGGAAAGCTGGGGGAGGTCATCGGCCACGAACTGACCCACGGCTTTGACCCGCTGGGAATTCAGTACGATAAAGACGGGAACAAGGTGGTGACGGACAGCAATCCTTACGGATGGCTTCCGGAGGAGGACTACAAGGCTTTTATGGAGCGGGCGGACCGGATCGCCGCATTCTACAGTGATATTAAGCCGTTTCCTTATGCAGCCTGCGACGGGACGCGGCTCTGGGGTGAGGCTGCCGCGGACATCGGCGGGATGGCCATCGGCCTGAAGATCGCGGAGAAGTACGATGATTTTGACTATGACCGGTATTTCCGGTCCCACGCGGAGCTGTGGAGGATGCAGAGCACCATCAGCACGGAGCGCTATGACGTTACCGATGAACATCCCCTGCGTTATCTCCGGATCAATACGGTGGTGCAGCAGTTTGACAAGTTCCTGGAGACCTACGGGGTCCGGGAGGGCGACCTGATGTACCTGGCGCCGGAGGACCGGATCGGTCTCTGGACGGAATAATGATCTCATCATGCCGCGCGGCCCGGGACTTCTTGACAGAGAAAAAAACCTGTGTTAGAAAGAATACAGAGTGCAAAGCACGAAGGGGCATACCACCTTGGGTATGTGTCTTCGTGCTTTTCCTTTATATTCACATCAGGAGGGCAGCTGAGAATGGCAGGAGAGAAAATGGAAACGAAACTGCGGGGAAAGATCATGGAGGCGGTCCGGGCGGTCAAAGAGACGAATCCCATGGCCGGATCCGTGACGAATACGGTGACGATGAACTTTGTGGCGAATGCCCAGCTTGCGGTGGGCGGCTCAGCCGCCATGGTGTTCCTTCCGGACGAGGGAGAATTCCTGGTGTCCGCAGGGAACGCGGTCTACTGCAATGCCGGGACGCTGCTTCCCATTTCGAGGGAGACGCTGCCCCGCACTGCAAAGGCAGCGTTTGAGGCCGGAAAGGTCTGCGTGCTGGATCCTGTGGGCATCGGGATCGGGTCTCTGCGGACCGAGATCCTGATCGCGGTCAAGCCGTACAAGCCGAAGATCATCCGCGGCAACGCCTCGGAGATCATTGCCCTCCGGAATCTCTGGAAGATCGAAAGCAGCATTTTTGCGAACAAGGCGCGGGGAGTGGATTCCACGGAATCTGTGGATGAGGCGGCGGAAGCTGCCGTGGAACTGGCAAGATATACCGGCGGCGCGGTGGCGGTCTCCGGAGCTTCTGACCTTGTCACGAACGGCATCGGCATCGTCCGCGCGCCGGGCGGCTCGGAGATGATGACCCGGGTGACGGGCAGCGGCTGTTCTCTGGGCGGCGTCATAGCGGTGTACGCCTGTGTGACGGATCCCTTTACCGCGGCGGTCACAGGGACGCTGGTCTACAATCTTGCCGGCGCAAAGGCGGCGAAAAAAGCGGAAGGCCCGGGCACCTTTTATTCAAAGTTCCTTGATGAGCTGTATCTTGCGACGGATGAGGAGATTGCGGCCTGCAGCTTTACCGTGACGGAGGTGTGAGATGTACACGAGAAAAAAGCTTGATATTTCAAAGTATTTTGTGATCGGTCCGGAGAATACCTGCGGACGTCCGGTATCTGAAATGATCCATGCGGTGGTGGACGCCGGATTTACCTGCATCCAGATCCGCTCCAAGGAGGTTGGCGCGAGAGAGCTGATCCGGCTTTGCCGGGAAGCGGCGGACATCATCGCTTCAGCCGGAAAGTCCGATGACATCACCCTCGTGGTCGATGACCGGCTGGACGTGGTGCTGGCGGCCCGGGAGGAAGGGATCAAGGTGGACGGTATCCATGTGGGCCAGTCGGACATCCCGGTGGAGGTGTGCAGAAAGTACCTGGGTGAGGATTCCGTGGTGGGTCTCTCCGCACCTTCCAGGGATCTGATCAACTACGCGAAGACTGCCGATGTCAGCGGCATCGACTATTTCGGCGCGGGCCCGCTTCGTCCCAGCATCTCCAAGAAGGACTGCGGAATGGATGAGTACGGACGGATCATTACCAGAAATTATGCGGAGCTTACGGAACTGGCGGAGGCAAGTCCTGTCCCGGTGGTGGTGGGCGGCGGCGTGATGGCCTCGGATCTTGCAGAACTGAAAAAGACCGGCTGCGCAGGATTCTTTGTGATCTCTGCCATTGCCAGCGCACCGGACCCGGCCGCGGCGGCGAAAGAGCTGGCGGACTGCTGGGACAAGGCATGATAATGAATATATAAAACAGAGAGGAGATTCCATATGAACGCAAGCGTAGCGATCCAGGTGCTTCCGAACGTGACGGACAACAAGGAACTCTGCAGAATCGTGGACGAGGTCATCGCATATATTAAGAGCCAGGGACTGAAGACCTTCGTTTCACCCTTTGAGACCACCATCGAGGGCGATTACGACAAGTGCATGGAGATCGTCAAGGAGTGCCAGTTTATCGCGGTCCGGGCCGGCGCGCCGGGGCTTATGACCTATGTGAAGATCGACTTCAATCCGGCAGGCGTCCTGACCATCAGCGAGAAGACGGACAAGTATCTGGCCGGGAACTCGGAGGGGATGGTTTGATTTCCCGCCGGCAGGGAAGGGAGGCCCGCTGTGAATGAGGCGCTGATCGGGAAAGCGGCTTCCTTTCCGTATATCATCTGGGACATGGACGGGACCATCCTGGATTCCATGCGTTACTGGCTTTCCCTCGGGGAGGATTATTTAATTCGACGGGGGATCACGCCGCCGGAGGATCTGCGTGAGACCATCGAATCCATGACGCTGGAGGAGTCCGCCGCGTATTTTCAGAAGGAGTTCGGCATCGGGCTTTCCGTCCCGGAGATCATCTCCGGATTTCTCACAATGATCGCGGATGAGTACCGGGAAACGATCCCTGCAAAGGAATTTGCGGCGGAGATCATTAAGCAGGCGGCGGAGCACGGAAGCCGGATGTGTGTGCTGACCACTTCGGACCATGATCTGGCGGAAGCGGCTCTGCGGCGTGTGGGTCTGCTGCAGTACTTTGAGGCGATCCTGACGGCGGAAGCCCTTGGCATGGACAAGCGCAGCGGCGCGATCTATGAAACGGTCATGGAGAAGCTCGGATACGTGCCGGCGCAGACGCTGATCTGTGAGGACGCGCTTTATGCGGTCCGGGCCGCGGCGGAAGCAGGCGCGGACACCGGTGTGAAAGTTCTGGCGTTCCGGGATATTGCCAACGCCGGGGACTGGGCGCAGATCACAGCGCTGGCGGACTACGCGGAAGAAGCGGATTAAAACAGGAATCAGACAGGAGAAGGATCTTTGCGGGGATGCAGAGATTCTTCTCTTGTCTTATACTCTGTAGTATATGGGCTGAAGGAGCTGGCTGATGTGAATCCAGACTGAAGGAGCCTGCTGATCTGATGAGAGAAAACAGGAAAACGGATTATCGATTTAAACTGCTGTACGCCTTCGCGATCATCATGGTCGTTCTGGACCATGCGGACGGCGGCGGACTTGCATTGAAGACGGACTGGTATCTGTACGGGGGACTGCCTCTTCCGCTGTTTGTCTTCTGCTCCGGTTATTTTTACAGGGACGCGGACGAGGAAAACGCCGGGATGTATATCCGCAGGAAGGCAAAGACCCTGCTGATCCCGATGTATCTGTATACCATCGCCTACGGGCTGATCGTGCAGCTGCTGAGAGCGAAGGGGATTGCCATGGGGGGAGATCTCACCCCGGAAAACATCCTGATCGCGCCGCTGATCAACGGGCATCAGTTTGTCTACAACATGGGGGGATGGTTTATCGCCCCCCTGTTCATGGTGGAGATCTTCAATCTTCTGATCCGGAAAGTGCTGAAACAGGTCTGTCCACGGATCTCCGAAACCGTCTTTTTTGTCATCGGCATTCTCCTGGGACTGGCCGGGAACCAGCTGGCCTGCATGGGCTTCCTTGCGGGCTGGCGGCTTGCGCCGGTACGGATGCTGTACTTTATGCCGTTTTACAGCCTGGGGATCTTTTACCGGCGGACGCTGGAAAAAACGGACCGGAAGATCCCGTCCTTCCCGTTCTTTGCCGTGATCTTTGTCATCAAGTTCCTGATCGTCTGGCATTACGGCAGACCCCTCCGGTACACCTTTGCCTGGTGCAATGATTTCACGGAGGGACCGGTCATGCCGATCCTCATCGGATTCCTGGGAATCGCGATGTGGATGCGGATCGCGGTGATCCTTACGCCGGTCATCGGGAGAAGCAGGTGGATCAATCTGGTGGCGGACAGCACCTACTCGATCATGATGAACCAGTTTCTGGGATTCATGCTCGTGAAGACGGTCTTCGCGCTGGGCAGCAGAGTTTACGCGGGATTCGCGGACTTTGACTGGATCCGGTACAAGACCGACATCTGGTACTACTACATGCCGAAGGGCGTCGTCTATACGCTGATCGTCTATTCCTTTGCCGGGGTCGCTTTCCCGATCCTTGTGCAGATGCTGCTGAACAAAGGAAAGCAGGCCTTGCGGAGGGGCGAAGATGGGAAAAACCGATAAAAGAGCAGGAATCACGACAGGGCTGAAACGGAAAAACGGAATGCTGGCGGGCCTGCTCATTATGGCACTGCTGTGCTGCGGCTGCGGAGCCGGCACGACTCAGACTGCGCTGCCGGGAACGTCACCTGTCGGCGCAGCCGGGACTGCGGTGCCGGGGACTGCATCGTCCGCCCCCTCCGAAGAGGACAAAAAGGACATGGTCTATCTGCGGATCCAGGCTTTGCCGGAGATGTCGGCCGAAGGTCTCGCCGCGGCGCGGCCGGTGCTCATTACGCGGCTGGACCTGTATGCCGGGAACGGTCCCTGGATCCTGGAGTGCTTCGAGGATCCGGAGGGGGAGAGGCCCTGCGGTCCGGAGGATGATTTCGTCCGGGCGGACGTCTGGTATCCTGCAGAACTGTTTGAGGACAAGGACATTCTTTCCCAGGCGCGGGCCATGATCATCCGTCCGATGAAGCTGTTTCTGGTGCAGTATTCCAACGGTTCCATGCGCGGAGGGTTCCTGGAACTCCCGCGGGAAGCGATCGCCTCTCTGGAGGGCGGCAGCGGAAACTGTGATGCCCTGGATGCGGCAGACTATGAGATGAAGGAGGACGAGTTCTTCTGGGTCCGGATGCGGCTCAGGGAATCCTTTGCGGAAGAGCACAGGGAAGAGTTTGAGAGCGTCAAGGGCCAGCTGGCGGTCATCCAGGACGCGGATATGCAGAACATGTACTTCGGGTTCCGGATGGTGCCCGGAGATACACCGGAGGACTGGTACATCGTCCTCGACAGCACCACTGAAAAAAGGTTCCGGGACCTGGTCCTGTACAACTACAGCCAGCCGCCGCTGGAGACGGGATTCCTGCTGTATGACCGGCGGGAACCTGTCACCTGGACAGAGCCCGCAAAGGCACAGGCCTCCGGCACGACTGAGACTGCGGCCGCGGGCGCTCCGGAGAGCTGCCTTGTGTCCCGCTCCGATCTCACGGGAGACCGGCTGCGGCTGACTTTCCAGCCGGGGGACAGGGAATACGGCGAAAAAGAATGGCAGGCGGTCCTCGCCGCCATGCAGACCCGGATGGATCTTATCGGAAAGCCCTATTGCATGGGGATCTCGGATCTCTGTGACCGGCGGATCGTGATCGAGACCGAAAATGTGACCCGGATGGGATACCCGGTCATGCAGCTTCTGGCGGACGGCCAGTCCCTGCACCTTGCCTGCACGACCATGTCCCTGGTGGATCTGAAGCAGCCGGAAAAAGACCGGATCGAAGTTCTCACAGAAGGGGACCGGATCCTTGGTCTGGCGGTCGATGTCTCCGAGCGCCACACCATCGGTCTGTACAAAGAAATGCAGGACGGTCTCCGCCTCGGGGCTGAAGAGATCGTCCTTCTGGACGATGCGTACCACTATTTCCGGGCGCCGATGGACGCGCCGGACGGGGACGGGAAGCTTCTCATGACTTCGAAAATCTCCGGTATCGGAGAGCGTGAGGCTGAAGACGGCTGGTTTTACCGGCTGGCGCGGCAGGTGATCCTGGATGAGATCACGGATGATTTTGACCAGACTGCCGGGTATTACAGTGCGGAGGGAGAACCGCTGGAGATGCCGGAGTTCCCGGTGCGGAAATAACAGCGGAAATGCCGCCCGGACCAGCCGGCGGCAGACGCTGACTGACAGGAGAACAGGATGGATTTTCACTACAATGCATTTATCTCGTACCGCCACGCGGAGGTGGACAGCCGGATCGCGGAGGAAGTGCAGACCCGGCTGGAGCGCTACCGTCTGCCTGCGGCGGTGCAAAAGCGTACCGGGATCAGACGGATTGACCGCATTTTCCGGGACAAGTCGGAACTGCCGCTGACCAGTGATCTGAACGACGACATCCTGGCAGCGCTGCGGGACGCGGATTTCCTGATCCTCATCTGTTCGCCCCGGACCAGGGAATCTCTCTGGGTCGCCAAGGAGGTGGAGACCTTCCTCGGGATGAAGGGACATGAGCGCATCCTGACTGTCATCGCGGAGGGGGATCCGGAGGACGTGGTGCCGCAGATCCTGAAGGAGAAGACCGTCGAGACGGTGACGGAAGACGGGGAGAAGGTCCGGGCCGTGGTGCCTATTGAACCCTTGTCCACGGACTACCGGATCGGGATCCGGCGCGCGCGCCGCATCGAGCTGCCCCGGCTGGTGGCGGCGATCGTGGGCTGCCGTTACGACGAACTGATCCAGCGGCGCCGGCAGTATCTGCGCAGGCTTTACGCTGCGGGCGCGGCTGCGGCTATGTGCGCGGTCGGATATCTGGTCTGGAGCAATCTGCAGATCCGGGATGCCCTGAATGCTTCCCTGATCAGCCAGTCGCGGTATCTCGCGGAGGAGAGCGGCACCGCGCTGAAGGGCGGGGACCGGATGCTGGCTGTGCAGCTGGCGCTGAAGGCACTGCCGAACGCGGAACAGAAGCGTCCGGTGACAGAGGAAGCCGGCTATGCCCTGACCCGGGGGCTGGATCTGTATTCCGCCGCGGAAAGCAGCGCGGTGCAGATCATGTCCCGCTTTGAGATGGAACA
Organism: uncultured Lachnospiraceae bacterium; assembly: GCA_902793685.1. GTDB lineage: Bacteria > Bacillota > Clostridia > Lachnospirales > Lachnospiraceae > Moryella. The sequence continues at coordinate 5,435 of CADBEN010000045.1, read as the reverse complement.
AGAGGTGACACATCACCTCATCGATGAGACCGGCCGGTATCTTGCCATGGCGGACCGGGGCTTTAATTTCAGAATCCTGGACACGGCGGAGAACCGGATCCTGCAGGAATGTCATTTCACATCTGATGTGGAAAAGATGTTTCTTCTGGATGACAGCCGGGTCCTGGTCTGGACCCGGGACGACGGGATCGCGGAATTTTCCCTGACAACGGGGGAGGAGATCTGGCGGCGGGAAATGACGCTTCTGACTTCCCTTTATGATGTCGGGATCCTTCCGGCAGCGGACAGGAAAGCTTCCGGGAGTGACGCGCAGAAAACCGGGCTGACCTCCGGCGGGGGGCAGCAGATCCTTCTTCTTCTCCGGAACCAGCTGCTCCGGATGGACAGCGTGACGGGGGAGATCCTGGGTTCCGCGGACTGTGACGCACTGATGACGGATCCGCTGACCGGAGAGAAGAGTGAATACAGTCTTTACCTTACTCTCGGCCGGGACGGGCGCATGCAGGTCCGGGATGACGGCAGGGCTGTGATCTTTCCTTATCAGGACAAAGCTTCCGGAAAGCTGGGCGGTTTCTTTGTCTGGGACCGGAATACGGATTCTATGCGACGGGTCGTCTGCCGCGGGCCGGAACTGGAAAAGGTGACCGGCGTATTCCTGCTGGAAGACGGGCGGATCATCGTCACCGGATTCCGGAATGATGATACCGACTGGCAGGATTTTTCCAATCTGGTCATCAGATATTCCTACACGAGTATCGGGACCGCTTCCTATCTTCCGGTACGGGAGGTGGCGGCAGGACTGAGCGCGGAAGGAGAACTGCTCTGGGAACATGAAGTGACGGCAGGCGGCACCACGTATCCCTCCAATTATTATTCCTCTCTGCGGGAGCGCCGGGACCCGGAGGGAAAATCACGTCTGATCCTCGCTTTGCCGCTGACCAACGTGGTTGAGCTTCTGGATGCGGAGGACGGGACCTGCCTCCAGCGCTACGAGACCGAAAGCATCCCGGTGGAGGAGGCCGATGTCTGCGGAAACGGTGTCAGCGAAGTGACCTACCTGCAGAAAAACGGCGTGCTGGCGCGCCTCCAGGTGTTTGAACACCGGAATCAGTCCTTCTATGTCTTTGGGGATGAAGCAGGATCTGTCTGCCTGAGTCCGCAGGAGAAGACAGGCACCGGTTCCGACCACTACTTTGTAAATATGGACGGAGAAATCTTCCTCTACAAATCTGCGGTCACGGATCAGGACTGGATCATGATGGCGGACGAGGAGGACTACCCGCTGAAGCCCGTTACCCGCAGACTTCTGCAGACAAAAAAACGGTATGTCACCTGGACCGGAAAGGACGTGCGCGCCTATGACCGGACGGAGGGCAGATTTCTGTGGTCTGCAGCCTTGTCCGCGGAGGACAGCATCTGGGCAGACTGCGGTCTCGCCGGCCTTTCGGAGGACGAGGAGACGGCGTACTTTTATCAGACGAACGTGGGCGGTGTTCCGCTGAAACTTCTGACGGTCCGTCTGTCGGACGGGGAAATCGACCGGACGGAACTGCCGGTCTCCACGACCTTTGCGGCATCGAAGGCAGAGACGGAATCCGGAACCACGGTCTCTCTGGCAGGCGGAAAACTCTGGTACCTGACGGCGATCGATTCCGGAGGAAGCGTACAGCACTGCGTCCAGGTCTGCCGGGATCCTTTGGACGGGAGCGTCACAAAGCGGCGGGTACCGGACAGCAGGAACCGTTACATCGGCGGTCCCCGCTTCAATCAGGCCGGGACAAAGGCGCTGTATCTGACTTCCGTGGACGGGGAGATCAGGGGATCCTTCTACGACGCGGCGGAGGATGCTTTCACGCCGCTGCAGACTGTGCCCTGCGTCAGGCCCCACTCGGATCTTCCGTACAAGACGGCGGCAGTTTGGGATGAAAAGCGGGGGAACGTCGCTGTTCTCCCGGAAGGCGGAGATGAGATCGTGATCTATGCCCCGGACGGCAGCATCGTCCGCACCATCCCCTGGAGCTACGGCCCCTGCGCGGGTCTCTGCTTCCATGACGGGATGCTGTTCGCAGCCGCAAAAGTCCGGTCGGAGGGTGTCCTTTTCGTGTACGACGGAGCGGAAGGCATCCGGACTGCGGCGGTGACGGTAGAAAAGCTGGAGGCGAACGGCGTCATGGATTTTTCTTTCGAAGGAGACCGCCTGTACTTTACGGCGGCAAAGCAGAGCTATGTCATCGACACGAAGAGCTGGAAGCTGGTGAGCGCCTGCATGACGAATGCCTACGGCTATGACCCGGAGAACGGGCGGGTCCTTGGCGCAAGGTCGTCCGGAGACAGGGAATCGCTGGGGTATTTCCCGATGCTCTCGGTGGAGGAGATGGTGCGGCGCGGCGAGGCGTTTACCGCAGGACAGGAAATGAGCGCGAAGGATCTGGCGAAATACGGACTGGAATGACGGCGGAACGGCAGGTTAATAAAACCTTAAACCCTGAACGGTGAACAATCGGTGACGTCTGTCGAAAAGAGGGGTATGATATGGTACGATACTTTTGCAGCAGTACTGAACAGTTTAGGCAGGGGTATTCTGCAGACAGCAGTACATAAGGGAGGAAAAGAATGAAGCGTATTGACATTGCGTTGCTGATCGGTTTGATGTGCCTCGGACTGACGGCCTGTGACGAGAGCACCGCGGGAGGCGTGGCCAGTGCATCATCCGCGGCAAAGGAAACGACCGCGGAGGCGGAAGCCGCCGGAAGTGCGGGAAGCAGTGAAGCCGGGGAAACAGAAGCTGCCGGCACAGGGGAAACTGCAGGATCTCAGAAGATCTACGCGGACATGGACGGTATCGTCTTCGGCTTCTACAGCGGCGTCGGCGCCTGGGAGACCACTCTTGAGGTGGCGCCGGACGGCAGCTTCAAAGGCCAGTTCAATGACGCGAACATGGGAGAGGACGGGGAAGGCTACAAGAACGGCACGATCTACGAGTGCGCCTTTACCGGAAAGTTCTCCGCGGCGGAGAAGGTGGACGACACCTCTTATTCCGCAAAGGTCGAAGCGCTGGACTATGAAAAAGAGAAGAACGGCAGCGACCACTATATCGAAGACCAGACCTTGCACATCATGACAGATCCCTACGGCCTCAGCCTGGGCGACGACATCGTCATCTACACGCCGGGCAAGAAGACTTCCGAGCTTTCCGAGGGATTCATGAGCTGGATGACCTGGAAGATCCCGGACGACGCGAAGGAGCTGGATCAGATCGCGATCTACAATACCACCGGCGATTACGTCTTCTACCCGGATTTCTACGCCATGGGGACCGAAGAACCCGCGGAAGGCGCCCCCACGGAGAGCAAGGCATATCTGAGTCTGAAAAATGCATATTACAGCCAGGCGATGCCGCCCTACTACCAGACACCCTTTGTGCCGGAGGTGCCTGAGGCGCCGTCGAAGTCCTACAGCAGCGTATCCATCGAAAACCTTCAGGGCCGCTGGGTCAACCGCTATAAGGAGGGCAAGGTCCAGGTGGAGGAGGTCCTCAGCGTAAACGGGAACCGGGGCCGTATCGAGACCTTCATGGACGGCGTTCAGCAAGGCGTCTGGAACGGCGAGGGCATCATCGACATCGAGGACCGCTCGGCGAGGAAGGTCTGCCCGGCGTTCCGGATCTACGACGACACGGGCGACGCTGTCTGCGTCATCTATATCCGCTGGGTCAAGGACAAGGCTTTCCTCGACGGCGGCTTCGTGAAGGAATGGAAGCGGGAAGGGACCGACAGACCGGACCAGTATCTGTATGACACCGTGACGCTGGATAATCTTCAGGGCGTCTGGTATACGGAGGACATCGAAAGCGACGGTCTGCACCAGGTCGTGCTGACCGTGGACGAGGACCGGGCGACTCTGTTCGAGACCATCGAGGGCGTGCCCTCGAAGTTCTGGAACGGCGGCGGAGAAGCCTCCATTGTGATGCAGGACTATCTCCCGGAGATCACCGTGCCGGAGCTTATCATCCAGATGGAGACCGGGCCTGCCACCGGAAGCGCCGGGATCTATGTGTCCGGCGTGTCGGAGGATATGTTCTATGACAGAGGCTACAACCGCTGGTATGTAAAGGTCAGGCCGGATTTCCTGATGGAAGAAGATCAGGAGACGCCGGAAGTGACCATGCAGGAGGACGGAAGCGGACTGCTTCAGGGAACGAACCGCTACGAGATCCGGAAGAACGAGAAAAAAGCCGGGAATGGAAATGAGGATGAGGACATCGTCGAATGGACCGTCGAGGCTTCCAACGACGACGGAATGAAGGAGACCCTCGCCGTGGAGGTCGAGTCCTATGTCACGAATCCTCCGGATTTCGGCACTCTGGTCGAGGAATGGGACGTCAACTTTGACGGGATCCCGGATGTCCTGCTCTATCTGGGCGCCTACAGCCCCCGGGGAGACTCGTATTATCAGTGTTATCTCTCGGACGGAAAGACTCTGAAGCTCTGTCAGGGCTTTGACGAGATCCCCAATCCCTGTCTTATGACGTCACCTATGATACAAGGAAACGCGACTGACATGGCTTTTTACGACTCATTTTTTTGTGAAACTAAGTGATTTTTTGCACCAGTTTTGATTGCCATGATTAGTTCTATGACAGGTAAAAGCTCATTTTGCACCATTTCTCATAATTTTTCTCGTGGCTTTAAGATTAAAAAATGGCAGAAAGTTTTATTAAAAAGCGGGGTGGATTTAAGTCTGATTCACTTAGTTGGTATATTTCTTTCGGTAATTATAAATGACCGCTTAATCTATAAGCCTGGGTGTGATGCTGCTTTAAATATAATAAAGAAAGAACACGTCAATCTTAATAGAAATAACTATCGTTTTTCTGAGCAGGAATTCCCAATAATAAGCAATAAAATTCCTAGAAATCTCATAGAACATCTCGATGAGAGGAATCTAACAACATTAACCAGGAAACGAGGTGTCGGTGGTTTTAATGTTATCCACCCTGACAGTGATCCAGATATGGTAGCATCCATCAAAAGTAATAGGAATTTATATCCATATAATTTAGACCTCGTAGAAAGAAAAGTGCTTTTCTTCAACGCTCAAGAAAAAGACCCCAGTTTAAAACAATTCGATATCGATATTAATGAACTGAAATCTGAACTCATTAAGCTCGGCAATAATGTCAAGGCATTGGATGATTTACTATCTATTCACTAACAATGTCGATACTAATCTAACTTAGCCAAACGGGTAATGGATGCCTGCAGGGTGATTATATCCTGCAGGCAATAATTCTATAGCATCTGGATTCTATGATGCGGTAGCATATCGGCAATAACCGTGACTTGCCAAAGTAAATTCCGTATGCCAGATTAAATTCCATCCCCCTCATAAAAGTTGAGGATATTTAAAAGTTTTTCGAGCTTCAACGGCTGCAG
>CADBEN010000044.1 GCA_902793685.1 uncultured Lachnospiraceae bacterium | reverse complement strand
TACTCAACCTCCTTAGTGTTGGTTTTCGTCGATTGACATTATATCAGGTTGGTACTCTCTCTTTATTTATTTTTCAACTGGCAACATCTTTACGCTAGCAAGACCTACGGGATATATTGAAGCAGCTTTGCGGCTATAAAGGAGTAACGATAATAGAAGGGCATCTGATGCCGGATCATGTCCATATGCTGGTAAGCATTCCCCCGAAGTACAGTGTATCAAGCTTTATGGGGTATCTTAAGGGGAAGTCTGCGTTAATGATGTTCGAACGACATGCAAACCTGAAGTATAAGTTTGGAAACAGACATTTCTGGTCAGAAGGATACTATGTAAGCACGATAGGCCTGAACGAGTCTGCCATTAAGAAGTACATCCAGGACCAGGAAAAGAGCGACATCATGCAGGATAAGTTAAGCGTGAAGGAGTACGAAGACCCCTTCAGGGGTCAGGGCCAGTAGTACGAATGCCCCTTCAGGGGCGGCGACGAGTCAAGAGCAGTTTGGCCTGAGCGTAAAGCGAAGGCCAGCGCCTTGAGACGCTGGCCTAGCAACAAGGGCTTATAGCCCGCGAGCCGAACCACCCGTTTTACGGGTGGCGGCGATTGTGTTTTCCCTAAAATTAGTCTTGACAGAAGGCCAAAAAAATGCGGCGCTTCGCGCCCTTGATTAACAGGGATATTCCGGTTTGCCGGAAACCACTATTGATCGGAGGGCTTGTTATGATTCATTCCTGTACTGATGTAAAAAATGCTTTGCTGAACTGTTTGGAATCAATGTCAGAAAACCCGTGGTTATATTCCAATAAGACAAACCAATTCTCCAGGCAAAGAAAGATATCCTTCACCGATGCTGTATTATCGACGATCTCCATGCAGCGGTCTTCCTCAAAAACAGAAATCCTCAAATACTATGATTTTCTCCCTGATGCCCCTTCGCATTCAGCTCTTATCCAGCAGCGCAGCAAGTTAAAACCTCAGGCTTTTGAAGAACTTTTCTACCACTTTACCGACGCGCTGTCTCCGGACAGCACCCTGAAGGGGTACCGCCTTTTTGCTGTCGATGGGACCGATATCTATATCCCGAGAGACCCCAAAGATACTGATACTTACCGCATCACCGTCAAGTATGGAAAAGGCTTCAACATGCTCCATCTGAATGCTGCGTTTGATCTTAAGGCCAGTTTGTATACAGATATCATTATTCAGCCGGTCAATCACATCAACGAATACCTTGCCCTGTGTGACATGATCGATCATTTTTCCATGTCTCATCCCATGGAAAAGGCCCTGTTTATTGCTGACCGCGGTTTCGCATCCTTTAATGTCTTCGCTCATGCAGCTGAAAACAATGCCTTTTTCCTGATCCGTGCAAGGGAAAAGGGGCCTAAAAGCATGCTGTCAAAAACAGACCTTCCTTCGGATCCTGAGTTTGACATTACTTTTGAACGCTGGCTGACACGGAGAAACACAAAGACGGTCAAAGCACAGCCGGAAGTTTTTAAAACTGTCGCCTCCAGGATCTTTGATTACCTGGAACCTAAAAGCCAGAAGATCTATTATATCTGTTTCCGGATCATCAGGATCCTGCTGCCTGACGGCTCCAGCGAATATCTTTACACGAATCTTCCGAAAGAAGATTTTTCGCTTAGTGAGATCCGTGATCTGTACAACCTGCGCTGGGGTATTGAGACCGCTTTCCGCGACATCAAATATGCTGCAGGCATGCTGTTCTTCCACAGCAGGAAGAAACAGCTGGTACTGCAGGAAATATATGCAAAGCTGATCCTGTACAACTTCAGCGAAGCCATTACAAGCGGGATCGCTATCAGGAAAAAAAGCTCCCGGTTTGCATATCGGATCAATTTCACACGTGCTCTGTCTTTGTGCGCTGAATATTTAAGGCGATGCAGGCGGGGTAAGCCTCGGCTTGAATTAGATAAGCTTCTCTCAAAAGACTTGATACCAGAACGACCTGGGCGGAGCAGCCCTCGCTTCATAAGAGCGAGGACTGCAGCCTCATTCCAATACCGATGAAACAAACAACCGAATATTTTCCAGTAGGCAGGTTCCCCAATCTGCCTGTTTGCCATACCTGAAACATTCATTTGAGACGCAAAGCGAGAACTGCATCCGGAATTTGCTGTCTCTATCGGCATTATTTAGTATAACATAGAAGCTTATCTTAATGAAAACTACCTACCATTGGTGTCAGGCACTCCTCCTGGTCACACTGCTCCGCGCAGAGGATGTGGCAGGACACAGCCAGAATGTCGGAAAGCAGCAGTTCTTCGCGGAGAATGCACTGGCGGGATTGGCGAAAAAGCGAGATGGAATACCGGAAGAACTTCTGGATATTAAGCTCGACGAGCTGGAGCTCACGCCGCGCTGTTACCATGGACTGCGGAAAGCCGGACTATACAAGGTGGGAGATATTCTGGATTTCTTTGAGAAAGGGGATACCCTGGGAGGAATTGAGAACCTCAGTGAGAAGAACGCAGAGGAAGTGCTGGAGGCGTTGAAGAAGCTGGGGTGGGAAAGCTGATCAAAACAGAAGCCCTGTTCAAACATTGCGTTCTGTATTCGACAGGGCTTCAGGCCGCGCAGGACAGCCTGGACATATCTGTTTTTCATGGCATTTCCTTAAAAAAACGGAGAGACCGGCAGTTGAAAAAACCGATCTCTCCAGACAATCCGTAGTTTATGGATGGATTATTCTGAGGTTATGCCGCCATCTCCGCGACTTCACCGACAAAGGTATAGAAGATCCGCACTTCCTGCGTCTTCTCACCTTCACATCCCCGATCTGTCTGTTTTCAGGCCAGATCCAGGAGATTTCCTTCCTCGTCAAAACGGAAGGGCGCCCCGCCGCCCACCAGTTCCAGATTCGGAGAAGCAGCCACCTCTTCAAGCAGGGCTTCCGAAACCATAATGGTTCCGAGCGCAAGTGTGTTTTTTATATACACGACGCGGACGTGATCCGGATCCACTCCGGTCAGCGTTTTCAGCGCCGCCTGGATCGCCATTCTGTCTGTCTCCATAACCATGGGGACTTTACCGACCTTCAGGATGGTGGATGTAAGCATATTCATATACGCTGCGTTGGTGTCAAGTTTGTCGTACGCCCGCATTGTCGTGACATCCGCTTCCCCGAGTCCGATAAAATTGCCATGGCTCTTTTCATGAATATCCAGGACGACCGTGCGCTGCTTCTGGTGCCCGCCCGAGCAGCAGGGACTTCCAAAGGTGCCGGTGACATTGGGATCCATGCCGCAGCCGGAAAAGTTTTTTCCGATCTCCCGCACAAGCAGAAGATCTGATTCCGGGATAAAGATCTGCGGCATGCGGCTCTTGGCATATTCCAGGAGCTTTGGCTCTTCCGAAAGGATATCCTCGCCGTTCACGAACTCCACCCGGCAGGTCTCATCAAACGCGTTTTCGATGATGCCGACACCCATGACGATATTGCATCTTTCCATGATGACCTTCGCGTAGGCGGGGAGCCGCTCCGCAAACACGCTGAAGCCCTTCTGGTGCAGGGAATCCGCTCCCTTCTGCTTGCCGAGTCCGATCGCGATCATCTTGACCAGTCCGGACTCATAAGGACCACGGAAGGCGGTGTGCGCCTTGATGCGGCCGACAATAATGACCGCGTCCGACTCCGCGGCATACTTATCGAAATAAACCGTGTCCCCGTTTTCCAGATGTCCCATTTCCACAGTCTCCATACCGGAATGAATGGGGCAGCCGCAAAACTCCTCCGTGATGCCGAAGCTGTCCAGAATCTCCCTCTGTCCCTCAGCGGTGGCGCCTCCGTGGCTTCCCATTCCAGGGACAATCACGGGCAGGGCGCCGCATTGCTTCACATAGGCCCGCGATTTCACGGAGGATAATGTTGGCATTGGAAATCTGCCGGCTGCTGCCAGTCAGGACCACTCTCATACCCGGCCGGATCCTGTTTTTCAGGTCGGAGCAGGAAAGACGCTCCCTGACGTAAGCTGCGGCGTCCTCAATATGGGAAGTATCAAACTTCTGCTTCACCGTGTACATGTTCGGCATTTTTACACCGCTGAGAAGCTTCCTGATATCTGACTGGTCTTTGATTTTCATAAACAGCTCCTTTTCAGAAGTAAACGACCATTCCCATGACGGAGACGACCGCCATCATCAGAATAAACAGCGGGCCGCCGATCAGGGCGAAGTCCTTGAATGTGTAGCCCGCGGGCAGAATCTGCATGTTGACTGCGGTCCCGATCGGTGTCGCAATGGCGAGGTTGGTGCCGATTGCCACAATGACGCACCACGGAATCGGGCTGATGCCCAGGGCCAGTGCCATGGGGATTACAATCGGGGACATCAGGGCAGCCACGCTGGCGTTCTGAAGGAACAGAGTCAGAACGCTGGTCAGGGCGCAGATCACGACCGTCAGCACCGGAAGGGATGCGGATTCGCCGCCGAAGAGGTTAATGATGGCATTTGCGATGATGAGGCCGCCGCCGGAAGCATCCAGTCCTGCGCCGACAGCAGTAACGGTTCCGATGCAGATCAGGATGTCCCAGGGAAGTTCAGAAAGTGTCTTTTTGACCGGCACGGTTCCGGTGGCCATCAGGATGGTGGCGCCAAGCATGGCGGTATTGCCGATGTTAAAGTAGTTCTTAATCGGCGCGTATCCGCTGCCGATGAACAGGAAGATGCAGAGGAGCAGGGTCGAGACGGAAAGCGCCTGCTTCCAGAAGGGTACTTCCGGGATATTTTCGGTGTTGGTATAGGTGTCCGTGGCGAAAACATTTCCCTTGTCGAAATCCGGACTGCCGGGCTTCAAAACCTTCTTAAGAAGCTCATAGCCGATGGTTCCCCAGAAGATCACCTGAATCAGAGCTGCAGGTCCCATCAGCTTTGTCATTTCAAAGATGCCGAAACCGTCTTCATAGCCAGGAGTCGCCATAAGCGCCGCGTTGACAATGGGCTGGGAGGAAGATCCGACCAGGGTGCAGGCGCCGCCGAGGATGCAGGCAATGCCTGCCGGGAAAATGACCATCTTGGAGCGGATCTTTCCCTTGGAGGCCGCTGCGACGGAGGCGATAATCGGCATCCACATGGCGATGGTTCCGGAGTTGGAGAGAAAGGCGCTCATCACAGTGCATATGACAACAACGGCAAGCATAAAAGCACGTTCATTCTTTACCAGGGCGGTATCTCCGATTTTTGCTCCAAGCTTCTGGGCAACGCCCGTCTGGAACAGGGAGTCGCCGACAATGGTCATACCGGCGACCATCATGACGACATTTCCGCCGAGATCCGAATAGGAGCGGGTAATCTTCATTTCCGGGATCAGGATGCCCATGGCAAGGGCTGCCATACAGGAAACAATGCTCAGAGGGAACTTATTCGTGAAGAAGAGGATCATCGTGATAACAGTGATTATAATTGCAATCGTGCTGGAGGGCATAGTCGTTTTTCTCCTTTATTGAATGATCTGTCTGCGAAGAGAATGGATTTCTGTTTATTTTCCGCTGTAGTCGTACCAGCCTTTTCCGGTCTTTCTGCCGAACTCTCCCTTTTTGTACTTCTCGATAACCAGAGGACTCGGAGCGTCGTAGGGATCCTGGCTTTCCGCGAAGCGGTCGCACCGCACCAGGTAGTTTACGTCGATGCCGGTCAGATCCATGAGCCGGAAGGGACCCATGGGATAGTTCAGGCCTTTTTCCGCGGCCAGATCAATGTCCTCTACGCTCGCCACACCCTTCTCCAACAGGGAGAGTGCTTCATGCGTCACTGCTGCATTAATGCGGTTCACAACAAACCCGGCAATCTCCTTTTGAATGACAATGGGGGTCTTTCCGGTATTTCTGGCGAACTCCTTTGCGATCTCTACCGCCTCTTCCCCGGTGTGGGGTCCTTTTACCAGCTCCACCAGTTCCATTACAAGCGCCGGGTTGAAGTAATGGATATTCAGGAGGCGCTCCGGATTTACAGTTACGTCCGCCAGCTTGGAGCTGACGATGTTGGAGGAATTGGTGGCAAGGACGGCGTCCGGTCTGCAGCATCTGCTGATACGATAGAAAAGCTCCTTTTTGGCCTCGATCTTCTCAATGATCGCCTCAATGACCAGATCCGCTTTTTCCGCAGCGGCGTCCACGTCTCCGGTGATGACCAGATTTTCCTTCACCTGATCTGCGGTCTCCTGCGTGAGGCGGCCCTTTGCGACGCGGCCGGCCAGATAGCTTTCCGCCCACGAAGAGGCTTTTTCGATGGCAGCCGGGAAGCTGTCGCAGAGAATCACCCGGTATCCGGAAGAGAGTCCCTTAATCGCCGTATTCATGGCGATCTGCTGGCCCATAGCCCCGGCGCCGATCACAACAATGGTCTTCAATTCTTCGATTTTCATGGTTTCCCCCTTTTATCTTATCTGTTCATTATTTTTTTGTACATTGCTGTTTCGCCCGTGTTCTTCACTTTTATACCCGTTCGATAACCGCCGCCATGGACTGGCCGCCGCCGATACAGAGGGTGGCAAGACCATAACGGCCGCCGGTGCGCTCCAGGTTGTGGAGAAGTGTTACAATCAGCCTCGCGCCGGTGCACCCCAGCGGATGACCGAGGGCAATGGCGCCGCCGTTCACATTCACCTTCGCGGGATCCAGTCCCAGGTCCCGGATGCAGGCGACGGACTGGGAAGCGAAGGCCTCGTTCAGTTCAATCAGGTCCATCTGATCCACCGTCATCCCGATCTGCTGCATGATCTTCCGGGTGGCGGGAACCGGGCCGTATCCCATGATCTCCGGATCCAGTCCGGCAGAGGTGATGCCGATGATCTTTGCGAGCGGCTTAAGTCCGCTCTCATTTACCTTCTTTTCGCTCATCAACACCAGGGCTGCAGCGCCGTCGTTCAGACCGCAGGCGTTTCCGGCAGTGACGGTGCCGTCCGGTTTTACGATGGGGCGGAGCTTCGCGAGGATCTCCATGGTTGTCGCAGGCTTCACGAACTCATCCGTATCAAAAACAAATTCGTTCTTCTTTTCTTTCACTGTTACCGGAACGATCTCTTTCTTAAAATATCCGGCCTGAATCGCGGCAGCTGCGCGCCGCTGGCTTTCCACCGCGAAGGCATCCTGTTCCTTTCTGGAAATGCCGAAACGCTCAGCCACATTTTCCGCGGTCTTTGTCATACTGAGACCTGCGCCGTAGACCGACGCAGGAGCCGCGGTACTGCCGGCCTCGATGTTGGAGTCCACGATGGCAGGCTTGTTGCCGCCCCAGCGCGCATTTCTGAGATAAATTGGTGCGCGGCTCATGTTTTCCGTACCGCCGGCCACAATCACGTCCGCCTGGCCGCACCAGATCTCCTGACAGCCGCTGAATGCCGCCTGCATGGCGGAAGCGCAGAGACGGTTTACGGTGAAGCCGGGAACCCTTTCCGGAAGCCCCGCCTCCAGAAGAGCGCAGCGGGCAATATTGGAGGCCTCTGTGCTCTGCCGGACTTCACCGAGGATCACTTCATCCACCATCTCATCCTTTACACCGCTGCGGTTCAGGGCCTCGCGGATCACCAGCGCGCCCAGCTCATGCGCCGGAACGCTCTTCAGGGAGCCGCCGTACTTTCCGATTGCTGTCCGAACTGCCCCCATGATATAAACATTTTCCATTTCCATAGCCTGATCTCCTTTTTCCATTGTCTTCTGTGGCTTGTTCTCATAGCTTTTCTGAGGTGAATCTTTTTGATTCGGATATCTGTAATGGAGCAAACACCGTGCCAGTTTCCCAAGATCCGGGGAGGTTTTCGCAATATTCTGCCGGCAATAACAATATTGCGGGATATCTTCCTAATTTAAGGGGATCAGATCAGCGTGCCCGTCTTTCTGTCTTCGGGCTGTTCCGTAAGTGCAATCATGTGCATATTGTGCATTTTTCGTGAATAAGTGCAAATCAAGTGCACCAAGTGCAATACAGAAATCGCACTGCGGGAAAATTTGCTTCTCTCTCAAGGCATTTATTTTCAATTGCGGTAGATTTTTCAGGTTTCAGGGATCAGAAAAGGTTTTTGGCACGCATCTTGCTCATATAAGGTCAGACGAGAGGGAATCATCCCGAAAGAGAGGCGGAATATGACTTTTGAAAATGTTTTATATGAAAACCACGAAGGCATACTTTATATCACCCTGAACCGGCCGGAGGTGAGGAACGCGCTGAGTCCGGAAATGTGGCGGGATCTGAGCGCAGCTGTACGGGCTGCGCGGGAGGACGAGGCGGTTCGGGTCGTGGTGGTGACCAGCGCAGGCGATAAGGCCCTGGCCAGCGGTGCGGACATCCGTGAACTCCACGACCGGCATTATCTCGGACAGCTGGCGGGGACCGCGACCCAGGCCTTAAAGGATCTTGAAGATCTATATAAGCCTGTGATCTGTGCCATCAACGGCTACGCCCTGGGCGGTGGCTGTGAACTGGCTCAGGCGTGCGACATCCGAATCGCCACAAGAAGATCGAAATTCGGCCAGCCGGAGGTGAATCTGAGCCTCATCCCGGGCGCGGGCGGAACCCAGCGGCTTGCCAGAATCGTGGGGATAGGAAAGGCAAAAGAACTGATCTATACCGGACAGATTATAGAAGCTGAAGAAGCCCGCCGGATCGGACTGGTAAATGTGGTAACTGATGACACGAGGGAAGCCCTGATGGAAGCGGTGGAAAAGATGGCCCGGAAGATCATGGAAAAGGGACCGGTGGCACTGATGATGGCAAAGATCTCCATCAATATGGGAACGGAGACAGACATGAATACCGGGTTGATGATCGAGAGGCTGGCCCAGACCATTGCTCTCAGTACGGAAGACCGGAAGGAAGGAACGGCAGCGTTTCTGGAAAAGAGAGCACCGGAGTTCAAAGGCCGCTGAGGGTCCGTACCCGGATCCGGACATCAGACAGAAAACAAGCAGCAGAAATATAAAACCACAGCAAAGGAGAAAAAAAGATGAAGCCTTTAGAAGGAATTAAAGTGATCGAACTGTCAACCATGCTGGCCGGTCCCATGGCCGCCCGTCTTCTCGCCGAGTGGGGCGCGGATGTAATCAAGGTGGAAACACTCAACGGCGACGCCTGGAGAAAGCAGGCGGGAACCACTCTGTCCCCCTGCACTCCGGACGCGAACCCGAACTTTGACATGCAGAATATCAATAAGCGCTTTGTATCCCTGAACATGCGCACACAGACCGGGCATGACGCGATGATGAAGCTGCTGGAGACGGCGGATGTGTTCCTGACGAATTTCCGTGTTCAGGCGCTGGAAGGGATGGGGATGTCCTATGAACAGCTGAAGGACCGCTTCCCGCGGCTCATTCACGCTTCTGTCCTCGGTTACGGCGCCGAAGGGCCGGACAAGGATCGTCCGGGTTATGACTACACGGTGTTCTTCTCCCGCACCGGCCTCATGGCGGACCTCCCGCCGGCGGGCGCGGGTCCGCTGGTTCCTATCGGAGGCATCGGCGACCACAGTGTGTCCGTAGCGATCACCGGAGGCATCTGCGCGGCACTGTACCGCCGCTCTGTCACCGGTCTGGGCGACAAGGTGGATTCCTCCCTCCTGCAGTCCGGCATCTTCATCCTGAGCACCGGTATCCTGAACGGTTTCAACGGACGCGTCCTTCCGCGCACCCGCTACGACTGCGGACACGCCGGAAGCAATACCTACCAGGGCAGTGACGGCGAATGGTTCTATCTTGCCTGCATCGACTACCGCCGATTCCCGGAGCTGTGCAATATCATCGGCTGCCCGGAGATCGCGAAGGATCCGAAGTACAGCACCAATACCGAATATTACAAGAACCGCACAGAACTCACAAAAATCTTTGACGAAATCTTCAACAAGCATCCGGTATCCTACTGGGACCGGCTCCTGAACGAACATGACATGCCGCACGAAGTGCTGCGCCATTTCAAGGATGTTCCCTATGATCCCCAGGTGCAGGCGAACCATTACACTTATTTCCATGAATACAAGGACGGCACAAAGACGGTCTTTGCGAACGGGCCCGTACATTTCGGTTCCATCAACCCGGAGGAGATCCCCTGCAGGGAGTCCGGCCCGGTGGGACGCGACACGGACGAAGTCCTGAAAGAGTACGGCTACACTGACGCCGAACTGGAAGCGATGCATGGAGCCGGGGATATCAGGTAATCGGGAAACCTCACGTTTCCTGACATCCCGGAATCAGGAAAAAGCGCAGGAAAACAAAGAACAGGAGAAAGAAGAATGAGCGAAATGATGAAAGAAGCTTCCGCGCAGGGAGCACAGGTAAAAAAGAAACGCCCGAAGGCAAAATCCCTGGAAATGATCGGCGAACAGACCAAAGCGCTCTTCGACTCGGCGGCAGCTGCCAAGGAGCGGGGCGAAATGGTAGGATGGTCCGCGTCTATTTTCCCGCAGGAGATCGCGGAGACGCTGGGACTGGTAGTCCTTTATCCGGAAAACCATGCGGCCGGCATTGCTGCCCGCCACCAGGCAGATCCTTTCCTTCAGGAATGTGAAGGAGCTTTGGGCTATTCCAATGACCTGTGCGCCTACGCGAAGGTCAATCTCGCCTATGCCTCGGTTCTGGCGGGCGAGAGCGCGGTGGAACTGCCGGACGGCGGAAAAATGGTGCGGCCGGATTTCCTGCTGCTGACAAATAACATCTGCAACCAGCTGACCAAATGGTACGAAAATCTGGCCCGCCAGCTTTCGATCCCGGTGTTTTTCATCGATACCTGCTACAACCCCTGGGATTATGTGACCGAGACCCGGGTCCGTTATGTCCGGGCGCAGATCGACCAGCTGATCTCCGACCTCTGCGCGCTGACGGGGAAAAAGTGGGATGAGGAGCGTTTCCGGAAGATCATGGAGATCTCTCAGAGGAACAGTTATCTCTGGGAAAGAGCGAACAACCTGATGGATCACAAGCCGGCGCCCCTGAGCGGCTTCGAACTCTTCAACTACATGTCCTGCATGGTGTGCAACCGCGGCAAGGAAAGCACAACCGCCATCCTCACGCAGCTGAACTCGGAGATTGAGAAGCACATTGCAGACGGAACCTCCACATATCCGGTGAAGGAAGAATTCCGTGTTTCCTGGGACGGCATCGCCTGCTGGCCATATCTGCGCCACAACCTTCACACCCTGAAGGAATATGGCATCAACATGGTCGCCTCCAGCTACGGCAAGGCCTGGGCCATTGAATATGAAGATCTGGACGGCATGGCGAGAGCGTACTGCTTCGCCTCCACCAACGGAGACAACGCGACCACCATGATCAGCCGCCGCCTGGAGGCTCTGAAGCGGATGGACTGTGACGGTACCATTTATCATGTCAACAGAAGCTGTAAGGTCATGGACTGCCAGATGATGGAAGTGCAGCGCCAGCTCTCGAAACTGGCGGGGGTGCCTTTTACCACCTTTGACGGGGATCAGGCAGATTACCGGAATTACAGCGAAGCCCAGTTTGAGACCCGCATCCAGGGCCTTGTGGAAGTAATGAGAAAAAACAAGGAGGCAAAAAGAAATGGCTGATGTCTTACAGATGATCGCACGTTTTCAGGAAGCCTGCAGAGCTCCGAAAAAGCAGCTGGACTATTATCTTTCCCAGGGGAAAAAGGTCGTGGGCTGTTTCCCGCCCTATACACCTGAAGAACTTGTCTACGCGGCAGGGATGATCCCCATGGGCCTGTGGGGCGGACAGACGGAACTGATGCTGTCCAAAAGCTATCTGCCCCCCTTTGCCTGTCCGATCATGCAGGCAAACATGGAGCTGGCGCTGAACGGGGCCTACCGGGGCCTGTCCGCGTGCATCATCCCCGCCATCTGTGACACGCTCCGCACCATGACGCAGAACTGGCGCTTCGGAGTCAAAGAGATCCCCATGATCCCCATCGTATATCCGCAGAATCGGAAGTCTGCCGCCAGTGTCGATTACCTGATCAGCGAGTACGAACATATCCTGGTAATGCTGGCTGCGGTGACCGGGAACATGGTGACAGAGAAGTCCATGTGCGAAGCGATTGACGTATACAACGAGCATAATGCTGTCATGCGCGAGTTCTCACAGACAGCGAACGCTCATCTGGACGTCATCACTCCCCGCATCCGCCACGCAGTGTTCAAGAGCGCCTTTTTCTTCGATAAAAAGGAACACACAGAACTGGTGCGGGAGCTGATCGCAGAGCTGAACGCCCTTCCGGCCTTTCATTTCCAGGGGAAAAAAGTGGTGCTGACCGGAATCAGCTGTGAGCCGGACGAACTCCTTGAAGTCTTCGAGGAAAACAGCATCGCCGTGGTGGGCGACGACCTTGCCCAGGAGAACCGGCAGATCCGCACGGATACGCCGGCAAAGGGCGGCGGCGCCCTGAAGCGTCTGGCGCTGCAGTGGAACGCGCGCACAGGCTGCGGAATGATCCATGAAGACGGAAAACCGCGGGGCGCCCTTCTGACGGAAAAGTGCAGAGAGAGCGGAGCGGACGGAGTCGTCAACTGTCTCATGAAATTCTGTGATCCGGAGGAGTACGACCAGCCGTTTTTTGAGAAGGATCTCCGGGAAGCGGGATATCCCTGCCTGACCATCGAGATCGACAGCCAGAACCGGAGTTACGAACAGATCCGCACCCGGCTGGAAACTTTCTGCGAGATCCTGTGAGGGTCCGATCCCTGATATTGAAGAAAAACCCTGTATTTCATAAGACCGGCAATATTATAGCCGGTAAGTCCGGGGTGTTCGCGGATGATACGTTCTGTGTCGGTCTGAGATGATTTAGTTATTCACATGGTACTAAAAACTCCTCGTACACTTCGTCCGGCGCGGGAATGGCCTGTAACGGAAGCAAAGGAAAATGAAAAGGGTTTGACGGCAAACGCTCTGCGGCATTAAGATGGGTGAAGGATTGAGCGGCAGATGAAAGTTCAAGACGGAGGCTGTTGAAATGAATATCCAGGATCCTTTTCAGAAACTGAACCGGCTTCTCTCCATTCAGGATGTTCTGGACAATGTTGACTGCGGAATTGTAATCTATGACCGCGACGGGAATTTTCTTTTTATGAATTCGGTGATGGTCAACTGGAGAAATATTCCCCGCTCGGAATATCTGAAAATGAATGTCCACGACTTTAACAGCGTCCTGGATGTGTGCGTGTTTGACCTGATCGTTGAACAGAAACGCCCTGTGAGCCGTCTGCAGTACTACAAAAATTTTCAGGAACCCGGGACTCCGGACCGGATCCGCATAGTCAGCGGAAGCCCTGTTTTTGACGGAGACGGGGAGCTTCAGTATGTCATCATGATGCTTCAGGATGTCAGGGAATTTGAGGACAGGTACCAGCGGATCCTTAAGCAGCACAGGATCCTGCCGGGGGAACGGAGACCCTCGAAGCGTCGTACGGAAATCCGTATGGTCGCCAGAAGCCCGGAGATCCGTCAGCTTCTTTCTGTTACCGACAATGTGTCGCGTCTGGACTCCAATGTTCTGCTTTACGGAGAGTCCGGCACAGGGAAAGAAGTTTTTGCGCGTTATATCCACGCGCATTCCTCCCGGAGCGACGGAGCAATGATCACCGTAAACTGCGCAGCTTTCCCGGAAAACCTGATAGAGTCCGAGCTTTTCGGTTACGAAAAAGGGAGTTTCACGGGGGCCAGCAGGGAAGGAAAAGCCGGCCTGGTGGAAGCCGCGGATGGAGGAACGCTGTTTCTTGACGAGATCAATTCCCTTCCTCTGGGAGTGCAGGGTAAGATGCTGCGGGTCATAGAGGAAAAGGCGGTGCAGCGAATCGGCACGGTAAAGGCGAAAAAAGTGGATTTCCGTCTGATTGCGGCAACCAACCGGAATCTGGCGGAAATGGTAAAAGCGGGGACGTTCCGGGAGGATCTTTACTACCGTCTGAACGTGATCCCGCTGACCATCCCGCCGCTCCGCGGCCGGAAGGGAGATATTATTCCTCTCTGCCTGTATTTCCTGCACGAATACTGCACCAGATACAACCTTAAGAAACAGATCTCCGACGAAGTGCTCGGGGAACTGGAGAATTACAGCTGGCCGGGAAACGTGAGGGAGCTCAGGAACTTTGTTGAGAGGATTGTCGTGATGACACCGGGCAATGTGTCCGTGATCAGCAGCATTCCGAAGGAGTTCCTGGAGAATAACGCGGAAGCTGCCGCGTCTCCGGCCGGGAAGCTGTCCACGCCTTTCTCCGCTCATCCCTCCGAGGACAGCTCCGATGCCGCCGCACTCCTTCCGGATCCTTTTCTCCGACCGGCACTCACAAAGGAAAGCGTGGTGGAAGCTCTCCGGGAATGCGGCGGAAACCGGGAGAAGACGGCATCGTATCTCGGCATCTCCCGGCGTCAGCTCCAGTATAAGATTAAAGAGTTCCGGCTTTCTTCCCGGTGCCGGTACGATCAATAACACTTTCTTCAAAGGCATGAACATGCTGGAAGGCGCAACCACATTGGAACGGAATCAGCAGATCGGAGGCCATAAAGCATAAGCGCCTCTTCTGCTGACCGACAGGTACCAATGTGGTCCACCTAAGATTTTTGGCACACTTTCTATGCAAAGTGCACAAACGAATTTGTGATATATGTCAACTGACAAACGGTTAACAATGTGCGGCGCCCCCTGTTAGATACACGTTCACAGTTATCTGACAGGAGGTGCTTTTCTATGAACCAACTCAACTTGCTCAAGTCAATCACATCCACCATTTCCCGTCTTTTGCAATCCAGGGAATTCCTGGAAGCCCACCGCCTTCCAAAACGTTTTGTACGGAAAGGCAAACTCTCCATGTACCATGTCATTGCTTTCCTGTTGTACTCGACCAGGCAGGCAATGCACCAGAATATCTCCAGAATCATGGATCTGGAAAACTTTGAGTTTCCCGATGTATCAAAGCAGGCCATTTCAAAAGCACGGCAGGGCATTAATCCGTCTTTATTCAAAGCGCTCTTTGACCTGACTGTTGACGCTTTCGTGCGGTCTTCCATTCCCAGGTGTGAACGCCGGTGTAAAATGACCTAAAATCGCCGGTGAAAATTGACCTATCACTTTTGGCTGCCTACCATGGTTTCATGGGAGGTGGACCGGATGCTA
>CADBEN010000043.1 GCA_902793685.1 uncultured Lachnospiraceae bacterium | reverse complement strand
TATACCATTATCCTTGTGTTCGAACAAGTGTTCTTGCTATGTTTTATGTAACTATTCTCCCAGGGAAAACCGTTTGGCAATTCATCCCTCCACCTTAGAGGATGGGGGAATTCTTGCTCTTAAGTGTTAAACTTCCCCCGGCCGTCCTCTGCCGGAAATGCACGAACCGTGCTCCTTCGTATATCGGCTGCCGGGAATGCAGGAAAGTATATCTTCCGCCCTCTCCCGCAGTATAATAGGATCAGATCAACTGCGACAGGAGGATTCCGGACGTGAAAAAAAACATTGTCTTCGACTATGACGGCACGCTGCATGAGACCATACGGATCTACGCGCCCGCGTTCCGGATGAACTACCGGATCCTGGTGGAGCAGGGGCTTGCCGCTCCGCGGGAATTTACGGACGATGAGATCGGCCGCTGGCTCGGCTACACTGCCGCAGACATGTGGAACGCCTTTGCCCCGCAGCTCTCCGCGGAGGAAAAGGCCGCCTGCAGCACCCGGATCCAGAACGAAATGCAGCGCCTGACCCTGAACGGAACCGCGCAGCTTTATCCCGGGATCCCCGATATCATGGACCGGCTCAAGGCCCGGGGATACGGGATCTGGTTCCTCTCGAACTGCAAGAACGGCTATCTGGAGGCGCACCGGAAGCGCTTCGGGCTGGACCGCTGGTTCGACGGCTATTACTGGGCTGAGGCCGAAAACTGGGCGACAAAGACGGAGATCCTGATGAAGATCCTTCATGAGCATCCGGGCGATGCCGTCATGGTCGGGGACCGTTTCATCGACATTGACGCGGGCAATGCCTGCGGCATCCCGACGATCGCCACCGCCTACGGCTACGGCGTCCCTGAAGAATATAAAAGCGCCTCCGCGATCGCGGAGACGCCTTCCGGAATGTACGACCATATCATCCGGCTTCTGTAAGCATATTTACCCTTTCCCGCCCATGGTCCGCATGGAGTTCAGGATGGCGATGACCGTGACCCCCACGTCGCCGAAAACCGCTGCCCACATACTGGCCATGCCGAGGGCGCCGAGGACCAGGACCGCCGCCTTGACTCCCAGGGCAAAGCCCACGTTTTCTTTGACGATCCGCAGGGTCTTCCGGGCAATGCGGACCACCGAGGCGATCTTCCGGATATCATCGTCCATGAGGACGATGTCGGCGGCTTCGATGGCAGCGTCAGACCCGAGACTTCCCATGGCGATTCCCACATCGGCCCGCATGAGGACCGGCGCGTCGTTGATACCGTCGCCCACGAATCCCACACGGTGATGCGCATCGCCTGCGGCGAGAAGCTCTTCCACCTTCGCGACCTTGTCCGCCGGCAGAAGTCCGGCATGCACTTCGTCGATGCCGATCTCCGCTGCGACGGCCTCGGCCGCCTCCTTCCGGTCGCCGGTCAGCATGATCGTCTTCGTGACGCCCACGGATTTCATGCTGCGGATGGCATCGGCCGCGCCCTCCTTCACCGTGTCGGAGATCACGATGCTGCCCAGGAACTGTCCGTCCCGGGCGGTGTAAATGATGGTGCCGGGGTCCTTTGAAAGACTTACCAGGATGTTGTGGTCCAGCATGAGGGCGGTGTTCCCGAGAAGCATCTCCTTCCCGTCCACCAGCACCCGGATGCCGTGGCCCGCCGTCTCATGGGCCTCGCCGATGCGGCTGTGGTCCAGGTCCTTCCCGTAGGCAGCGTGGATGGACCGGGCGATGGGATGGGTGGAATACCCTTCCCCGTGGGCCGCCAGCTCCAGAAGCTCCTGCTCCGTGAGGCCGCTGCCCTCGGCAGGGTGCACCGCCGTGACCGTAAACTCGCCCTTGGTCAGGGTCCCGGTCTTGTCGAAGACGATGGTGTCCATCTCGGCGATGGATTCGAGATAGTTGCTGCCCTTCACCAGGACGCCGATCTTCGAAGCGGCGCCGATGCCGCCGAAGAAGCCCAGCGGGACCGAGATCACCAGGGCGCAGGGGCAGGAAACGATCAGGAAAATGCAGGCCCTGTGGATCCACCCGCCGAAGGGCTGGTGCAGGAGCAGCGGCGGCACCACCGCGAGCAGCGCCGCGGCCACGGTCACGCAGGGTGTGTACCAGCGGGCAAAGCGGGTGATGAAGTTCTCGAGCCGCGCCTTTTTCTCGCTGGCGGTCTCCACCAGCTCCAGGATCTTCGCCACCGTGGAATCTTCATAGGCCTTGGTGGTGCGGACCCGGAGCGTTCCTTCGCCGTTCACGCAGCCGCTGATCACCGTGTCCCCGGGATGCGCCCTGCGGGGCACCGACTCGCCCGTCAGCGCCGCCGTGTCCAGGAAAGACTCTCCCTCCAGGACCTCACCGTCCAGAGGGATCCGCTCGCCGGGCCGGATCACGATCACGCTGCCAACCTCGACCTCGTCCGGATCCACCTCCTCCACATCGCCGTCCGTCTCCAGGTTTGCGAATTCGGGGGCGATGCTCATCATGTCCGCGATGGACTGGCGGGACTTGCCCACCGCGTAGCTCTGGAAGAGCTCGCCGATCTGGTAGAACAGCATGACGGCGCAGGCTTCGGGGTACTCGCCGATACAGAAGGCCGCGATGGTCGCCACCATCATCAGGAATTTTTCATCGAACACGTTCCCGTGCCGGATGTTCTTCAGGGCGCCCAGCAGGATGTCATATCCCACGATCAGGTAGGGCACCGCGAACAGCGCCCCGGCCGCGACCGGGAACCCGCTCTTCAACGCCGGAAGCCCGTCCAGCCGTCCCGTCTTCTGAAGGATCAGCAGCGGGAAAAAGAGCACTGCGGCGATCAGAATCCGCCGCAGCATTTTTTTCTGCTTTTTTGTCATATCAGATTTCGACCTCGAATTCGTCCTCTGCGCGCTTTCCGGCCTTGATGGCTGACTGAAGGACCTCTTCAAAGCGCGCATCATCCGCCTCCAGCGTAAACTTCTGAGTCAGGAAATTGACTTTCGCGTCGATGACGCCGTCCACCTTCCTGATGGCCGCTTCAACCTTTGCCGCACAGTTTGCGCAGTCGATCTCGCACTTGAACTTCTTCTTCATGGGTCTCCTCCTTTATCCCTGCTTTTCTCTGCTATTCTCAGATTTTCCCTGCTTTTCTCTGTTCCTCCGGCCGATCTGCTTTTCCGGGCCGGCCGCCGGAAAATTACTCCTCGATGTGATCTCTGCCCTGCCCGATGATGGTACGGACGTGCTCGTCCGCCAGGGAATAGATCACGGATTTTCCGTCCCTGCGGGAGCTGACCAGCTTCGCATTCTTCAGGATGCGCAGCTGATGGGAGATCGCGGACTGTGTCATGTTCAGCGCCGCCGCGATGTCGCAGACGCAGATGTCTGCCTCAAACAGGGCGAACAGGATCCGCATCCGGGTGGAATCCCCGAAGACCTTGAACAGTTCCGCGAGGTCGTAGATCTCGTTTTCGTCCGGCATGGAAGCGCTGACCGCCCGGACCTTGTCCTCATGAAGCTCAAAAACTTCGCACTGTTCGGCCCCCGGCTCCGGTTCATAATTATGGTGGTGAATATTCTGCATGGTACTCCTTTGTCGTGTGTTCAGCGCGGGCGATGTATTCCGCCCCCGATTTTCGATCTGAACATCTGATCATTTGCTCATACGTTTGTTTTCAGTATAGCACTGCCGCTTACATAGTCAAGCTGCAGAGGCAGGATCTCACAAAAAATACCTGCCCCTGTTCACAGCAGGTCGTGCTAAGGCTGAACAAGCCGGCCGGCAGCCCGTCTGGGCCGCCGGCCGGCTTGTTTTTCTTTTGTACAGAAGTCATCACGTTTTACCGGCATCAGTACGCCGTATTCATATACGACCGGAATACCTCATCATCTTCCGGCCCGAAGTACTCCCGGACTTCCCCGGGTACATGGTCACCCTGGAAAAAGAAGAGCTGCGTCTCCCGGTTCCATACCGGATCTCCCCCTTTCTCCGCCGGCGTAAGGGCTTTTGTGCGGTCCATCAGCACGTACATATTCGCCGCGGAATAAAAGACCGTCATCGGCTCGGCATAGGGAAGCTCCCTGGAGACGGCGTGGGAAAGGTACTCCTCGATTTTCGTCTCGTCCGTGACCAGCATCGGCGTCTTTCTCCGGTTTTCCTCCTCCTCTGCGGTCGCGGTCTTCCAGCCTTCCCGCCTTGCAGGTTCCGGAGCATACTCATTCTGAACCGGGGAGATATCCCGGATCTCCAGCGCAGCCACATTTTCCCCCGTCAGCGCCGCGTTCATGGTGACGCCGCAGGAGGACAGCGCCGCAAGAGTCTCATGGAAGGAAGGATACACCGGGTACCATCCGATATCATTGAAGGTCCCGAGGTAGTCGCTGAAATCCGAAGGGTGTTCGCGCCGGATGAGATCCGCCGCCGCCTGGAATTCATGGTCCTTGAACTGGAGGCAGCCTATGGGCGCCTCCTGCCGGCGGGTCTCCGCCGTGAGTGTGCCGAATTCCTTCTGGTACGCGGTGAGGATCTTCGCGATCCGGGCGGCTCCGTCCCCGCTGTCCGGGGCGCCGGCACTGCCGGTATCGGCCGCACTGGCGGAAATGCCGGCGCCGGGCACATGGTCCGGACCTGAGGCGTCATAGTAGTTGATGCCCGAGATCTCCTCCGGTTTCACGGTAAGGACAGGGTAGACCGCTGTCCGGAAACCGGGGTCGGCACAGACCTGGTCCAGTTCCGCCCGGACGTCGCTGAGGTCCATATAGTAGCTTCGGAAAACAGTGCGGCCGCCCTTCAGATGCCAGGCCACCACCACCGTGCCCGGATGTATATACTCATCATTGCTCTTCAGGGACTCGATTCCGCGGACCGCCGCAGACCGGGCAGCCGAGAGATCCGCCAGCCGCATCTCCCTAAGCATATCTTCCTGGCTGCGGGCACCTTCCTGCCCGACGCTGTGGTACCCCTCGCGCCCCGCCACGACAATCCGGTTGTTGAACAGTCCGAGATTCGTCTCCAGGGGAGTCGAGAACATGGCTGCGCCCTCCACCTTGCTTTCCGCAGGGAGCCAGCGGTCGTAGCCCAGAAGGTCAAAGCGGAACACCGAAAAGATCCCGAGGGCGGCGGCCAGGCACAGCGCCAGCTGCATTTTCCGCGCAAAAAGATTCCGGAAATCGAAGCGGTAGATGATCTCCATGATGCAGTGGGTCAGGATGACGCCGCAGGCAAGGCCGAACAGGGCCCAGCTGTCGCTGCTGCGGATCTCATGGAACATCATGCCCAGCGTCAGGCCGAAGGTGACGGCAAGGATGCACTTGATCGGTGCTTCCGTTTTCGGGAAAGCCATAGCCTTCTCCGCAGCCTCCGAAGGACGCCGGCGGTACAGGAACAGGTTCAGGAAGAACAGGACCGCCGCCAACGCCAGTGCGATAAGCGCCCGGGTCACCGCAGTCATTCCCGAAAGATTCAGGCAGAGTGAAAAAGGCGAGGTGAACTGCTGGATGCGGTCATATGCCGCAGGACTGTTCCATGCAGTGCGGAAAAAGCTGTTCCGCATCCATTCAATGTTGGCAACTGCCAGCGGGCCCCAGTACAGGAACACGCCGAAGCCCAGGAGACCCACGATCAGGTTCCCGGTGAGCAGCACGGCAAGCAGCGCCGTCATGCAGAACCCCAGGAAGAAGCAAAGCTGCAGGCAGGTCTGTCCCAGAGCCCAGGGGACACAGGTCGCAGCGCCGGTGCTGATCTGAATGATCATCGCGCTGACAAGACTCATCAGAAGACAAGGGACTGCCGCGATCAGGAAGCTGTTCAGATTCACGGCGAGAAACAGACGCGTCCGGCTCACCGGAAGGCTGTGGTAAAAATCCGTCTGCTGCCGGGAATGAAGATAACGGAAGCCTGAAAACACCAGCGCCGCCGCCATCAGAAGCAGGACGCCTGCAATAAAGCTGTTCTCGGCGGAGACCCATTTTTCCCATTCGTCCAGAAGCTGCATCCGCGCGATCCGAAGCGCAGCCTCCCGGCCGTAAAGACTCTCCAGGTATCCCACCGAATCCGGCGCGAGAGCATCGCCCGCAAAAAGCAGGGCCGCCACCGGGTAGACAAAGAAATACACCAGCAGGGAAAGTGCGGCGGACCAGTACCGGCGCTTGAAATTCTCCCGCATCAGGTCAAAGAACGAGCTGTTTGATGTCATAGCCGTTCACCTCCGTTTCGCTGATAAAGATCTCCTCCAGAGACAGAGGAACGATCTCCATAAACACCGGATCGAACCGGCGCATCTGTTCCAAAACCTCCTCTTCCCGGCCCCGCACGGTCAGGGTCAGGACGCTGCCGATGCGGGAGGCGCGAAGGATCTCGAGTCCCGATCGTTCCTTCAGCTCCGCCTCGGCAACCCCCGGCGGAAGGATGCACTGGAGCTTGTGCAGATCCAGCTTCATGTCGTCCAGATCCCTGGAGAGAAGGATGCCGCCCTTGTGCAAAAGCCCCACATGATCACAGATATCCTCCAGCTCCCGGAGATTGTGGGACGCGATCACCGGCGTCAGTCCCCGCGCATCCATATCTTCCGCGAACAGGCTCTTCACCGTCTGACGCATGACCGGATCCAGACCGTCGAAGGTCTCGTCGCAGAACAGATACTTTGTCCCCGCGGAAAGGCCCAGGATCACGGAAAGCTGCTTCTTCATGCCTCTGGAAAAGGTGTTGATCTTCCGTCCCGGATCCAGCCCGAAGCCGCCCAGCAGTTTCCGGAACCGCTCCCCGTCAAAGCGCGGATATAGGATCCGGTAGAAATTCTGCATATCCGCCGGTGTGGCGTTGGAAAAATAGTGCTGGTCGTCGGAAATATAGAAAAGATCCGTCTTCCGCGTAACATTCTCAAAGATTTCTTCCCCGTCGATCAGGACCTGCCCCTCTTCCGGCTTCAGGATTCCGGAGAGCAGCTTCAGGAAGGTGCTCTTTCCGGCGCCGTTGGTGCCGATCAGGCCGAAGACCTGCCCTTCCCGGATCTCCGCGCTGATATGATCCAGCGCAGTGATAGTCTCAAAGCGCTTGGTAAGATCAGTTGTCTGAATCATCGTTCTTACCTCCTGTCATTTGTTCCGCCTTCTGCCCGGGTTTTTCCTTAGCGGCTGTCTGTCCGGTTTTCCCGCTGTCGGCTGTATCAGAAAAAACCGCGCGGACGCGGTCCAGGATCTCGTCCTCTCTCATTCCGTGGGCCGCAGCCTTTCTGAGCGCGGCATCCAGCTCGGCGCCGACGTCCTCCAGCCGCGCCAGCCGGATATGCTTTGGATCTGCCGCAAAGTTCCCCTTTCCCTTGATGGAATAAATGAACCCCCGGCGTTCCAGTTCGACGTAGGCCCGCTGGACGGTGTTGGGATTGATGGAAAGCTCCGATGCCAGCGCCCGGACCGAGGGCAGCGGCTCGTCCTGCGGCAGTGCTCCCATGGCCAGAAGCTCTGACATCTTTTCAATGATCTGTTCATAAATGGGACGGTGGTCCCGTGGATCCAGGAGTATCAAGGCAGAACCTCCTTTCGTGATAACTTCTTCCTAACTGTATTAATCATATTAATACAGTTGTGATACAGTGAAGTATAATACAGCCGGGCACTGATGTCAACAGCAGAATTCTTAATATTCACGCAAAAAAACAGCCGGAGGACTGCTTCTCACCGGCCGATGCTGCAGCCCTCTGGCTCATTTCTTTAATTTGCGGCCATTCTCTGTGTCCGTCCTGTTTCAGCGGAGCCGGATCATTTCTTCTCCGCCCGCTTCAGTGCGGCGAACAGCTCCTGCTGGGCGGGCAGGCGGTTCCAGAACTTATAGTCCCCGCCATACTGCTTCCGAAGCACAGCAGCATCTTCCCGGCTCAGCCGGGGGATCAGGTCTTTTGTGAACCCGTGAGCCGCGTTCAGCATCCAGAAGGAACAGAGCGGCTGAGGATGTTCGATGGGCGCACGGTAAATAAATGCAAGCACCTCCCGCACTTCACCGGAATCCGGCTCTCCGGCGGCAAAATCCTTCAGCGCCGCCTTGAGATCCTCCGCAAATTTCTCATGGCAGGGGTCGTCGGAAGTCTTTCTGCCGAAGCCGAAGATCCCGTCCGCGGGATTATGCTTCAGCTCGACATCCATCGCTTTCTCCAGGTACGCCTCATACAGCGTCCGGATTTCCAAAAAACCTGTCATAATCTCTGTTCACTCCTCTGCTCTGCAGTTTGTATGATCTTCTTCCGCCGGTTTCTGTTCCGCCGTTCCCGGGAATACTATATATTTTCTGCCTTACGCGAACGGATTCTCCGTGGGATACGGCAGGGACTTCGGCTGGTTGTAGGCGATGTCGCCGACGCCCAGGAACTTGAAGACCTCAAAGAGTGCCTTGCCGTGATGGCCGAAGGCCACGGCACCGTGGTGCGGATAACGCTTCTGGATCAGCACGTGGCGGTAGAACCGGCCCATCTCCCTGATCGCGAACACGCCGATGCCGCCGAAGCTGGTGGTTGCCACCGGAAGCACCTCGCCTTCAGCAATATAGCTGCGGAGCACGCCGTCGCTGTCGCACTGCAGACGGTAGAAAGTGATCTCGCCGGCAGCGATATCGCCCTCAAGGGTGCCGCGGGTGAAATCGGGATCGCTGCCTTCCGGCTCCAGCAGCCTGTGCTGGATCAGCTGGTACTTGACCGCGCGGTCCGCGCACATCTTGCAGGACGGAGTATTTCCGCAGTGGAAGCCCATGAAGGTATCCGTCAGCGCGTAATCATACTTGCCCTTGATCTGCTCTGCCCACATCTTCGCCGGGACGGAATTGTTGATGTCGAGGATCGTCACCGCGTCGGCGCTTACGCAGGCGCCGATGTACTCGGAAAGCGCGCCGTAGATATCCACCTCGCAGGCCACCGGGATTCCCCGGCTCGCGAGACGGCTGTTGACGAAGCAGGGCTCGAATCCGAACTCCTCCGGGAACGCCGGCCAGCACTTGTCCGCGAAGACAACGTATTTCCGGGCACCCTTATGCTCTTCCATCCAGTCGAGCAGAGTCAGCTCAAACTGCGCCATGCGCGGCAGCATCTCGGGATAGCTGTTCCCGCCGACACCGAGCTCCTCTGCCATATCCTTGCAGACCGCGTCAATACGCGGGTCCCCCGCGTGCTTCCGGTAGCTGACCAGAAGATCCAGCTCGCTGTTCTCCTCGATCTCCACACCCAGCTCATAGAGCCCCTTGATCGGTGCGTTGCAGGCAAAGAAATCCTGGGGCCTCGGCCCGAAGGTGATGATCTTCAGATTCTTCACGCCGATGATGGCGCGGGCGATGGGGACGAACCCGGCGATCATTCCTGCGATCTCATCTGCCGTTCCCACCGGATACTCCGGAATGTAGCCCTTCAGATGCCGCATGCCCAGATTGTAGGAGCAGTTAAGCATGCCGCAGTAGGCGTCGCCGCGGCCGTTGATCAGGTCTCCGTCGCCCTCGGCTGCTGCCGCGAACATGCAGGGACCGTCGAACTCCTTCGCGATCAGGGTCTCCGGTGTCTCGGGACCGAAGTTTCCAAGGAAGACCACCAGCGCGTTGCAGCCCGCCGCTTTCACGTCCGCCACTGCCTTCAGCATATCCAGCTCGTTTTCCACTGTGACGGGACATTCGTAGATCTCTGCCTTCTTTGCCTTGCACGCTTCCGCGATGGCCGCGCGGCGGCTCTCGGAAAGCGAGATGATGAAGCAGTCGCGGGACACCGCGATCATGCCAAGCTTAACCTCGGGGATATTCTTCATGGTTTGTCCTCCTTTGCATCATTTGATATCCGGGAACACGCTCTTCAGCGCCGGATACAGCTTCCTGAACTTCTGATACTGAGCTTCATATCTCTCCTGCAGTTCCGGCTCGGGTTTCACAGAGCCCACGACCTTCACCAGTTTTTCCGCGGCCTCCGCAACAGAGGCATATTCGCCGCAGGCCACCGCCGCCAGCATCGCGCCGCCGTAGCCCGGTCCTTCCTCGGACTCGATGAGCTCCAGCTCCAGTCCGCAGATGTTCGCGAACATCTTCCGCCACAGCAGGCTCTTCGCTCCGCCGCCGCAGATCCGGCTCTTTTTTATGTCGATTCCGAGAGACCGCGCCACTTCCAGAGAATCCCGGATCGCGAAGGCCACGCCTTCCAGCACCGCCTGGGTCATGTCCGCACGGGTGTTGTCCATGGTAAGGCCGATGAAACAGCCTCTGGCGTCCGTGTCATTGATGGGCGAACGTTCTCCCATGAGATACGGCAGGAAGAACACATGGTTCCGCCCCAGCATCTCATCCGTGATCGCTCCGTGTTCTCCGGCATAATCCCGTGTGCCGATAACACCCCCCAGCCACCACTTGTTGCAGGACGCGGCGGAGAGCATGCATCCCATCAGATGATAATGTCCGTCCGCATGGGCGAAGGAATGGAGCGCATTGTGGGGATCCACTCCGAATTTTTCAGAGGAAATAAAGAGCGTTCCGGAGGTGCCGATGCTGATGTTGCAGGCGCCGTCTCCCACGGTTCCGGTCCCTACGGCTGCGGCTGCATTGTCCCCCGCGCCGCCGACGACCTTCACCGACCCCCGGAAGCCCAGGGACTCCGCCACTTCCGGCTTCAGCGTCCCGGTGACCTCATAGCTCTCAAAAAGCTTTGGCAGCTGCCGCTCCGAAATGCCGCAGATCTCCATCATCGGCTTCGACCAGCACTTATGCTCCACGTCCAGAAGCAGCATGCCGGAAGCGTCTGAGTAATCGCAGGAATGGACGCCGGTAAGCTTATAGTTAATGTAATCCTTGGGCAGCATGATCTTGTCGATCCGGGCGAAGAGCTCCGGCTCATGCTTCCGCATCCACAGAATTTTAGGCGCGGTGAAGCCTGCGAAGGCGATGTTGGCGGTATACTTTGACAGCTGATCCCTGCCGATCTCCGTGTTCAGCCACTCCGTCTCCTCCGCGGTCCGCCCGTCATTCCAGAGAATCGCGGGGCGGAGGACTTTGTCGTCCCGGTCCAGGACCACCAGTCCGTGCATCTGTCCGCCGCAGCCGATGCCGGCGACCTCCGACTTGTCGCAGTCCGCGGTCAGTTCCCGGATCCCGCCCACCGTCTGCTTCCACCAGT
Source organism: uncultured Lachnospiraceae bacterium (assembly GCA_902793685.1). Lineage (GTDB taxonomy): Bacteria > Bacillota > Clostridia > Lachnospirales > Lachnospiraceae > Moryella. Next base: position 4,368 of record CADBEN010000043.1, on the reverse strand, counting down.
CTTCAGGATTCTGCTCCGACCAGCCGGGATGCGGAAATGAAATCGGATATTCCCTGGATACGATCTTCCGTATCTTTCCCCCGCCGTCCATCAGCAGAAGCTTGACTGACGATGTGCCGAGATCCACTCCGATATAAAGCATCTCTTTGCCATCCTTTCCGGTATTTCAGATCTTTTTCCGACATTTTTATTATACTACCCGGAAGGGAAAATTTTCGGACTTTGATGTGGTAAGATAGGACTGAAATACGATAAGATTACATAAATGTTTTATGGTAACGAAAGAAACAGGAGGTTTTCCATGCCTGAACTCAGCCGCCGCGTCGGGACCTTCACCGACTCAGTGATCCGCCGCATGACCCGCATCAGCAATAAGTACGGAGCAATCAATCTTTCCCAGGGCTTCCCGGATTTCGATCCGCCGAAGGCGCTTCTGGACGCACTCGCGGAAACGGCCCAAAGAGGCCCCCACCAGTATTCCATCACCTGGGGAGCCGCGAATTTCCGCGAGGCTCTTGCAGAGAAGGCCGCCCGCAGTCTGGGCCGCGCCATTGACCCCGAAAGCGAGATCTGCGTGACCTGCGGCTCCACCGAGGCCATGATGTGCGCCATGATGACCATCTGCAATCCCGGCGACAAGGTGCTGGTGTTCTCCCCCTTCTACGAAAACTACGGGGCGGATGCCATCCTCTCCGGGGCGGAGCCCATCTATGTGCCGCTGGTGCCGCCGGACTACCATTTTGACCTTTCCATCATCGAGCGGGGCTTCCGGGACGGCGCGAAGGCCATCATCATCTGCAATCCTTCAAATCCCTGCGGCAAGGTCTTCACCCGGGAAGAACTCCTCGCCATCAGCGCGCTGGCCATCCGCTATGATGCCTTCGTGGTCACGGACGAGGTCTATGAGCACCTGGTCTACGCGCCGGCGGAGCACATTTCCGTCGCCTCCCTGCCCGGCATGTCTGAGCGGACCATCACCTGCAACTCCCTCTCGAAGACCTATTCCATCACCGGCTGGCGCCTCGGATACCTGATCGGCGCGGCGCCTGTCATCGAAGCCGCGCGGAAGGTCCACGATTTCCTGACTGTCGGCGCCGCGGCGCCCCTGCAGGAAGCCGCCGTCACGGCGCTGCGATTCCCGGAAAGCTATTACCGGGAACTGAATGCCCTCTATACAGAGAAGCGGGACCGCTTCTGCGCCGGACTGGACCGCATCGGCCTGGTGCACAACGTGCCCGCCGGAACCTACTTCGTGATGGTCGACATCAGCCGCTTCCTGGAGCTCCCGCAGTTCCGGGGCTGGACCGACGTCCGCTTCTGCGAATGGATGGCGGAGCACATCGGCGTCGCCGCCGTTCCCGGCTCCAGCTTTTTCCACGAGGAGGTGAACCACCTGATCCGCCTGCACTTTGCCCGTGGGAACGACATTCTGGACGAGGCCGTCGCCCGGATGGCAAAGCTGAACGAACTGACCGCCTGACGCGGCCCAGGTCGACCGGACACAGGTTTTGTGCTAAAATGGCAGAGCAGCCGGGCGGAGGAACCGGGAATCCCCCCGCATTCCTGCGCGGCAAAAATCAACGAAACAAAGGAAGTTTTATGACCCACAATTTTTTTGCCGCGATCTCGCGGATGAAGTATATTGAACGCTGGGCGCTCATGCGCTCCTCCCGCGCCGAAAATCTCTCAGAGCACGCCATGGAAGTGGCAATGATCGCCCATGCGCTCTGCACCATCGGGAATATCCGCTTCGGACGGCATCTGGACGCGGATCGGGCGGCTGTCATCGGCCTCTTCCACGACGCGTCGGAGATCATCACCGGCGACATGCCGACGCCCGTAAAGTACTATAACGAGGACATCCGGAAAGCCTACAAGGACGTGGAGGCCATCGCTGAACAGCGGCTCCTCAACCGCCTGCCGGACGACATGAAACCGGTGTACGAGGACATTTTCGGGCTGTCCGGACTGCATTTTCACGCATCCGGTGACATCTCCGATGAAGAGCTTCGGGCAGCCGAGGAAAACGAACGCCTTCTGCGCCGCTTTGTGAAGGCTGCGGACAAGCTTTCCGCCCTCATCAAGTGCATCGAGGAAGTCAACGCGGGGAACAATGAATTCAAGACTGCCCGGATCACCCTTCGTGACGCCGTAAACCGCCTCGCGGATGAGCTTCCCGAGGTGAAGGTCTTCCGGGACGAGTTTCTGCCGCCCTACGGGCACACGCTGGACGAGCTGTCCTGAGCCGCCCTGCGGGCACACCCTGGACGAGCTGTCCTGAGCCGCCCTGTGGACAGACAAAAACGCGCTGTTACGAACATATCCGCCGGAAACGTACACTGGCCCTGTGCCATGACTTCGGGCAAAACTACATCACCGAAATACGGAGAAACAGAACGATGAGATATATCAAAAAGGGAAAAGAACGCACAAAGGAAGACACCCGGGTCCTCAGGCAGACTGTGTCCGCCATCATCGAGAATGTCCAGGAGAACGGCGACGCCGCCCTGCGGGAATACAGTGAGAAGTTCGACGGTTTCGTCCGGGATTCCATCCGTGTCTCCCGGGAAGAGATCGACGCAGCCTACGCCCGCATGACGGAGGAAGAGATCGCGGACCTGAAGGCCGCCCTTGAAAACATCCGGAGCTTTGCGGAGGCCCAGCGCGCCACCATCGGCGATCTGCCGGACTTCAGCCCTCAGCCGGGCATTCATCTGGGTCACCGGGTGATCCCGGTCCGTTCCTGCCTGTGCTACGTGCCGGGCGGACGCTTCCCTCTTTACAGCACCGCCCTCATGCTGGTCACGCCGGCAGTGGTAGCGGGTGTGAAACGGATCGCCGCCTGCGCTCCGGTGGTCCACGGCACGGGAGATATCCACTATAAGACTCTGGTCGCCATGGATCTGGCCGGCGCCACCGAAATCTACGCGGTTGGCGGCGCCCAGGCGATTGCCGCCTTCTCCTACGGGACGGAGACCATCGCTCCGGTGGATGTGATCGTAGGCCCCGGCAACCAGTACGTGGCGGAAGCGAAGCGTCAGTGCTACGGCCAGGTCGGCATCGACTTTATTGCCGGCCCCAGCGAAGTTCTGGTCATCGCGGACCGCTCCGCGGATCCGAAGGTCCTTGCGGCGGATCTCCTTGCCCAGTGCGAGCACGACCCGAACGCCAAGGGTATCCTTCTGGCCACGGACGAAACCCTTGCAAAAGAGACCATCGGCGCGGTCGAGGCTGAGCTCGCTGAGCTTCCTACCGCCGGCACTGCCCGCCAGTCCTGGGACACCTTCGGCGAAGTCGTGGTCCTGGACAGCATGGAAGAAGCCATTGCGACCTGTAATGACTACGCACCGGAACACCTGGAGATCAACATCGCCGACCCGGATCCGGTCATCGAAAAGCTGGTGAATTACGGCTCCCTGTTCATCGGCGGCAACACCGCTGAAGTCTTCGGAGACTATGCCTCCGGAACGAATCACACGCTTCCCACCGTAAAAGCCGCCCGCTACACCGGCGGCGTCTACGTCGGAACGTTTTTAAAGGTCTGCACGCACCAGAGCATGACGCCGGAAGCGTCAAAGAAGCTCGCGCCGCTGGTGGACCGCATGGCAAAGGGCGAAGGCCTCATCGGCCACGCCATTGCAGCGCAGAGAAGATTCTGAATCAGTCCGCCGGCTATTTCAATTCCACAAGAAACAAAGGCTCAGCCGCATTGAAGAAATCCGAATGTGGCTGAGCCTTTGTTTCTTGTTTTTTTACCTCGCGTTGATTCCCGCGACAAATGCGATCCAGCAGGCAAAATCTCCGATCCGTTTCCGGTTCATGGGATCATCTTCTTCATATCCCAGGGTCTCCCGCCACTCCGCAGCGTGACCGGTCCCGGAGAGATAGCGCCCCAGCATATTGAAATTCAGGATTACGGAATCGTGGAACGCCGTCCGGCCCGGATCCTTCTCCGCCCGCTCGGCATAGCTGTGCAGCTGCCACTGTGCCCGGACGGCGGCATAGTCCACCGCCGCCTGCACCAGGTCACGGTAGAGGTCCCAGGCATCTTCATCGTCCCCGAGTTCCTCCAGCATTGCCTTATGCAGTGCCTGCATTTCCTCCACCGTCAGACTCTTCGGCTCTTTCAGATACTCTTCATAATTTTTGGCGCATGGATACTCGTGACTTCAGTCATGAGAGGAAATGCGCCATACCCCCTTTCTTCGAACATACATTCGCATTTCTGCTCTTTTGTGTTATAATTATCTTAAGGAGGCAGAGAACTGTTGCAGCAGGTACTGACCATTAAACTGAAGATCCTTCCTGATGAGGCCGGGAAGAAGCTGCTGGAAGAGACCATGGCAGCCTATTCAAGGGCCTGCTCTT
>CADBEN010000042.1 GCA_902793685.1 uncultured Lachnospiraceae bacterium | reverse complement strand
GACAGAATGCCGGAAAAGAATGAGATAAAGTCAGAAATCAAAACAGAGTATGTGCGGCCGCAGGAGATCGAGAAGCGGAGCTTTGAGATCATCGCGGAGGAACTGGGAGCCATGGGAAAAGAAAGCCCGGAAGACATAAAGCCCATCCTTTACCGGGTGATCCATACCACCGCGGACTTCAGCTACGCGGATACGCTGTATTTTTCACCGGGCGTGACCAGGCGGATCCGGGAGATTTTGACGCCGGGAACTGTGATCGTCACGGACACCAACATGGCTCTGGCCGGGATCCGCAGGCAGTCTGCGGCAAAGCTCGGCATCAGCTGCCGCTGCTTCATGGCGGATCCGGATGTGGCAGCGGAAGCGGCGGAAAGGGGCTGCACCCGGGCAGCGGTCAGCATGGAGCGGGCCGCGGCCCTCGGCGGGAACGTGGTCATTGTGTCGGGGAATGCGCCGACGGCGCTGCTCCGCACGGCGGAGCTTATCGGGGAAGGCTTCCGGCCGGCTCTGGTGATCGGTGTACCTGTGGGATTCGTGAACGTTGTGCAGTCGAAGGAGATCCTGATCGGTACGGGGATCCCCTGCATTGTGAACCGCGGAAGGAAGGGCGGCAGCAACGTGGCGGCCGCCATTGTGAACGCGCTGCTCTATTCGCTGGACAGCACGCGGGGCATGTGAACGCAGGCAGACGGAAGGAAAGAGGAAGAACGGAGGACGGTATGGTTCATTTTGTCGGCGCCGGTCCCGGCGCGGAAGACCTGATCACGCTGCGGGGGGCGCGGCTTCTTCAGGAGGCGGATGTGATCATTTATGCCGGTTCCCTGGTGAACCCGGAGCTTCTTGCGGGCAGGAAAGCGGACGCAGAGGTACATGACAGTGCCGCCCTGACTCTGGAAGAGGTAATTGCCCTCATGAAAGATGCGGAAGCGCGGGGGAAGACCACGGTGCGGCTGCATACCGGCGACCCCTCCATTTACGGTGCTGTCCGGGAGCAGATGGACCTTCTGGACGAGGCGGGCATCGCGTATGATGTCACGCCGGGGGTCAGTTCTTTCACCGCGGCAGCCGCGGCGATGAATCTTGAATTTACACTGCCGGAAGTCTCCCAGACAGTCATCGTGACCCGGATGGCGGGAAGGACGCCGGTCCCGGAGCGGGAGTCGATCGAGCGCCTGGCGTCCCACGGCGCCGGCATGGCGGTCTTCTTAAGCGCCGGCATGACGGAAAAGCTTTCGGAGGCGCTGATACGCGGCGGGTATCCGGCAGATACTCCTGCCGCCGTCATCTACCGCGCCAGCTGGCCGGACGAGCGCTGCATTCCCTGCACGGTGGGAACCCTTGCGGAGACTGCGGCACAGAACGGGATCACGCGGCATGCCATGATCCTGGTGGGAGAGTTCGCGGGACACCGGAGCTATGCCCGCTCAAAGCTCTATGACCCGGCCTTCACCACCGGCTACCGCCGGGGGACGGAGGCGGAGGAGGAGATTCCTGCCCCTTCCGGGCAGAGACAGAACAAAGAAAAAACGACCTCTGCAGGAGAGGTCGCGGTGGTCGGTATGGGACCCGGCAGGGAAGAAGGTATGACGGCGGAAGCGATTCAGGTGCTGGAGGCGGCCGATGTGATCGTCGGCTACCCGGTCTATCTGGGACTTCTCGGGGAGCGTTTCCGCGGGAAGCGGATGCTCTCGACCCCGATGCGGAAGGAACGGGAACGCTGCATTATGGCATTTGAGGAAGCCCGGAAAGGAAACAGTGTGGTCATGCTGTGCAGCGGCGACGCGGGGGTCTACGGGATGGCGTCTCTGATGCTGGAGGTCGGGGAAGACTTTCCGGACTGTCCGGTCCGGGTGATTCCCGGTGTGACCGCTGCCCTCAGCGGGGCGGCCCTGCTGGGCGCCCCCATCGGCACGGATTTCTGTGTGGTCAGCCTGAGCGACCTTCTGACTCCCTGGGAGAAGATCGAAGCCCGTCTCCGGGCGGCAGCCGACGGAGACCTCTGCATTGTGATCTACAACCCCTCCAGCCGGAAGCGCGCGGATCATCTCCGCCGCGCCTGTGAGATCCTTCTGGAGACTATTCCGCAGGACCGCGTCTGCGGCCTGGTCCGGAACATCGGCCGCGAAGGCGAAGCCCGGAAGCTGCTGACTCTGGGGGAACTGAAGGACACCGAGACCGACATGTTCACTACTGTGTTCGTCGGAAACTCATCTTCCGAAGTCATCGGCGGAAATTTCGTCACAAAGCGCGGATACCGGGGATAATGCGCCGGATCGTTATTCCGTCATTTCTCCGATTTCAGCCGGAAGAACACGTTCAGCGATTCCCTGCGGGTCTCGAAAAGCCCCAGGGACTCGACAAAGGGGACGAACTTCTTGTAGCGGAAGTTCCGGACGTCGAAATCCGGGAACTGTTTTCCAAGCAGGTTCCCCAGAAGGCTGGAGCTGATCCAGCCGTTGTCATCCGAGTTTTCTTCACAGATCGAGACCAGAGCGGCGCGGATCGTCTTCAGACGGACGCCCGTTTTGGTCTCTTCCTTTGAAGGCTGTTTGGATTCCCGGGTATCCGGCTGGGCTGCGGCCCAGAGGATATCGATATAGGAGAACTTGTTGCAGGCGCTGATAAAGCTCTGCGGAGTTTTCTGCTCGCCCATGCCCAGGACATACATCTCGGATTCTCTGAGCCGCGCCGCAAGGCGGGTGAAGTCAGAGTCCGAGGAGACGATGCAGAAGCAGTCCAGGCGGTGGGAGTAGAGAAGATCCATGGCGTCGATGATCAGCGCGGAATCCGAGGAATTCTTCCCGGAGACATTGGAATACTGCTGGATCGGCTGGACAGAATTGTCCAGAATGGTGTTTCGCCAGGAAGCCATCTGCTGGCTCGTCCAGTCGCCGTAGATCCGCTTGATAATGATGTTTCCGAGGTTGTTTGCTTCGTTCAGAATGATGCTGATGTACTTCGGGGCGACATTTTCCGCGTCGATCAGGATCGCGACGCGCATTTCTTTCATTTCATTCGGCATATTGCTGCTCCATCTTCTGAAAATCGTAGGGAATTTTTCTGCGTCATAATAAAGAATTGCAGTTATAATACAGAACAGACTTCTGCATACCTCGGAACCTCAGAGTGACGGAAGGAGTGCAGATCAGTTTACATTATAACATATCTGCAGCGCGGAAAAGCATCGCGCTGTCCGGAAAGGATTATAAATGACTCTGTTCAGAATCGGAAGATATGCGGCAGCTGCGGCAGCCGCTTTTGTACTTACTTTTTCCGCGGTGCCCGTCTGGGGCGCGGAAGTGATCGGCGGAGGAGCACAGCCCGCGGCGAACCGGGACGCGGTGACAGGCCCGGGCGTCATCGGGACGCCGGCATCCGGGAGAAGAATAACGGAAGAGCTTAAGAATCAGACCAAGATCGTTACGCCGGATACGGACGTGCCGGAGAATACCGGCAGCTGCGGATATACCAGGGACGACGCGCTGGCGCTGGCGAATGCGATCCTGGGTTTTGAAGAGGACGGGGCGTCGAAGGAAATCGCGGTTTCTTATCTTTTGAACCAGATCTGGTATGATCCTCAGAATCTGATGGTGGGAGACACCGGGGAACATGTGCTGATGCTTTACTGCGGTCCGATGGCAGACTATGAGAAGAGCTATCGGGAAGCTCTGGACGGGCTGGAATTCTTTTCGAATCCCATCGTGATGTTTCTGGAGGATGCTTCCGGCAGTCTGATCGTCGGGGTGCAGACGGGGGAGCGGTTCACGGAGCAGCAGGCAGCTGCGAATTATGCCGGCGCACAGAAGCTTCTGGCGGTCCTGCAGGATGTGAAGGCAAAGACCTCGGGCATGGAGCAGGGAGACACGGCGAAGTTTATCTGCGATTATGTGGCGGGTCTGTTCAATTACGATGCAACCTTCGACTGCAATGCCATCGGCCCGGCAATGACCACGGGGAGAACTGCCTGCGTCGGCTACAATGCATTGACGGAACTGCTTTTCCGCCATGCAGGGATGCGCTACTGCAGCATCGTCGCGAAGGAAAAGGGCGGGGATATGGAACATATCTTCGGCTGCGCCGAAGTCTCCGGCCACTGGCTGGTCTTTGACACCACAAATTACGACCGCGACGGAAGCCGTGATCCCTTCTGGATCTTCTCCGACCGCTATCGGGAAGGAATGTTTTATCAGGATTTCTCCCTGGTCGGAGAGCTGACGGATGTCCGGCTCTGAGAGGATCAGGCGGAATGCGGTGCGCGGTCCGGCGGAGATGACCGGGAATTGCGGCGCGCGGCTCGACAGAAATACAGCGGCTGTGTTATGATGATGCCATGGAAAGGAAAGCTTATGCAGACCTTTCCATGGCCCTTTTCAGTATTGCCATTCTTATATTTCACTCAGAGTAAAAACAATGGATTTATTTGATTATATGCGGGAGGATGCCCTTCAGAAGGAGGCTCCTCTTGCTTCCCGTCTGCGCCCGAGAACCCTCGATGAGATCGTAGGACAACAGCATATTATCGGGAAGGACAAGCTTCTTTACCGCGCCATCAAGGCGGACAAGCTTGGCTCTATTATTTTTTACGGGCCGCCCGGAACCGGGAAGACCACCCTGGCCCGCGTGATCGCGAACACGACCAGCGCCGTGTTCCGTCAGATCAACGCGACCACCGCAGGAAAGAAAGACATGGAGGAGGCGGTCGCCCAGGCGAAGGAGGCCTTTGCCTACGGCCGCAAGACCATCCTTTTCGTGGATGAGATCCACCGGTTCAACAAGGGTCAGCAGGATTACCTGCTGCCTTATGTGGAGGACGGCACGGTGACACTCATCGGCGCCACGACGGAGAATCCCTATTTTGAAGTGAATTCCGCTCTTCTTTCCCGCTCCAGGATCTTCGAACTGAAGCCGCTGGAGCCGGAGGACATCAAAATCCTGATCCATCGCGCGGTGGAGGATCCCGAACAGGGCATGGGCAGCTATCATGCGGTCATCGAGGACGATGCTGCCGACTTCCTGGCGGATATCGCGAACGGGGATGCCCGGGCCGCGCTGAACGCGGTGGAGCTGGGGATCCTGACGACATCGCCCGGACCGGACGGTAAGATCCGGATCACCCTGGACGTGGCGGAACAGTGCATCCAGCGGCGGGCCCTCCGTTACGATAAGGACGGGGACAATCATTACGATACGATCTCTGCTTTCATAAAGAGCATGCGGGGCTCGGACCCGGACGCCGCGGTGTATTATCTGGCGCGGATGCTGAACGCGGGCGAGGATGTCCGTTTCATCGCGAGGCGCATCATGATCTGCGCGTCGGAGGACGTGGGCAATGCCGACCCCATGGCCATGGTGGTGGCAGCCAGCGCAGCGGCCGAGGTGGAGCGCGTCGGGATGCCGGAGAGCCAGATCATCCTGAGCCAGGCCTGCATTTATGTCGCCTGCGCACCGAAGTCCAACGCGGCCTGCAATGCGATCTTCGCCGCCAACGACGCGGTCCGGAACCTGCCTTCCGCGCCGGTGCCGGCACATCTGCAGGACGCCCACTACGGCGGCGCGAAGAATCTGGGACGGGGGACCGGGTACCTGTATCCCCATGATTTCCCGGGGCACTATGTTAAACAGCAGTATCTGCCGGACGGCCTGACAGAGATGAAATTCTATGAACCGGGCACGAACGGGTATGAAAAGACGATCCGTGAGCGGCTTTCGGCGCTTCGCGGGGAAGAACCTCGGAAAAAGACAGGTCAGCGGAAGAGAGAGGAAGCAGAATGAGAGAAAAGCTGATGACCCTCACAGTGGCGGAGCTGAAGGAGCTTGCCAAAAGCCAGGGAATGAAGAACGCCTCCGGAAAGCGGAAGGCAGAGCTGGTGGAGTGGCTGGCTTCCCGCTGGGAAGAGGAAGTGAAGCGGAAGGAAGAAGAGCGTGCCGCAAAGCAGGCGGCTGCAGAAGAGCCGCCGGCTCCCGGGCCGGCAGATGTGAAAGTGCCGGAACCTGAGCCGGAACCTGAACCTGCACCTGAACCCGAACCTGCGCCTGCGCCTGAGCAGGAAAATGGGCCTGTGCCGGAAACGCCGCAGATTATTCCGGAGACCCCGCAGTCTGCTTCACGGACGCTTTCGCAGGAGCCGGAGATCCGTCTTCCCGAGGAACTTCAGAGCATCGCGGACAAGGGACCGCCGGCCTCCGGCATCCTGGAGCTGCATCCCGATGGCTACGGTTTCCTCCGCACCGGGAATTATCTCAACGGGACGGACGATGTCTACGTTTCCCAGTCCCAGATCCGCCGTTTCGGTATGCGGACCGGGGATCTGGTCACCGGGATCCGGAGAGCCCGCAGTGAGCGGGACAAAAATGCGGGACTCCTCTATGTGAGCTCTGTCAACGGTCTCCGGCCGTCTGAGATCCAGAGGCGCGACCGCTTTGACGATATGACGCCCATCTTCCCGGACCGGCGGATCCATCTGGAGGTCCCGGGAGCGTCGACCGCCATGCGTCTCGTAGACCTGATCTCACCCATCGGCAAAGGCCAGCGCGGCATGATCGTCTCCCCGCCGAAGGCCGGAAAGACGACCCTGCTGAAACAGATCGCGAAGGTGATCACCGACACCTGCCCTGAGATCCATCTCATCATTCTGCTGATCGACGAGCGGCCGGAGGAGGTCACCGACATCCGGGAGTATATCCAGGGGCCGCAGGTCGAAGTTGCGGCATCCACCTTTGACCGGGAACCGGAGCAGCACCGGAAGCTGTCCGAGATGGTGATCGAGCGGGCAAGACGTCTGGTCGAATCCCACATGGACGTGGTGATCCTGCTCGACTCCATCACCCGCCTGGCCAGGGCATACAATCTGGTGGTGACGCCCAGCGGACGGACCCTGTCCGGCGGTCTGGATCCCGCGGCGCTGAACATGCCGAAGCGCTTCTTCGGCGCGGCGCGGAACATGCGGGAGGGCGGAAGCCTGACGATCCTCGCCACGGCACTGGTGGAGACCGGAAGCCGCATGGACGATGTGATCTACGAGGAATTCAAGGGTACCGGCAACATGGAGCTGGTCCTTGACCGGAAGCTTTCCGAACGGCGGATCTTCCCGGCGGTGGACATCCTGAAGAGCGGCACGCGCCGGGACGATCTCCTTCTGAGCAGGGAGGAGCGGGAGGTCCTGGATATGATCCACCGCGCCACAAACGGGAACCGGCCCGAGGAGAGCGTGGAGCGGATCCTCGACCTTTTTGCACGGACGAAGAGCAACGCGGAATTGATCCGCCAGGCCCGCTACAACCGTCGGATCTGAGAAGGTATTAGAAGGTATTAGAAGTTTCTAATACCTTCAGTATGAAACTTGGATTTTACACCCCGGAAGAAGTGGTGTTATATTCAATTCATAAACAACAGTCTTCATCCACAGAAAGAGGAAGATATCATGGCGGCAAAGAAGAAAGCGGCAGCAGAAGTCAAAGAAGCTCCGGAGAATACCGCAGAAGAAAAACCGGCAGAGCAGAAGGAAGAAATCAAAAAGACGGAGGAGAAGAAAATGGTCGTTGGTGTCATCGGTGCAGGAACCATGGGAGCAGGCATTGCTCAGGCATTCGCGCAGCATGATGGTTATGAGGTTTGCCTCTGTGATCTGAACGAGATCCTTGCGGGCCGCGGAAAGAAGAGAATCGCTGCGACTCTGCAGAAGAGAGTTGCGAAGGGCAAGATGTCCCAGGAAAAGTGCGATGAGATCCTCGGAAAGATCCGCACCGGCACGAAGTACATCTGCGAGGACTGCGACCTGGTCATCGAGGCTGCCATCGAGAACATGAAGATCAAGCAGGAGACCTTCAAAGAGCTGCAGGGAATCGTGAAGAAGGACTGCATGTTCGCGACGAACACCTCCTCCCTTTCCATCACCGAGATCGGCCAGGGACTGGACCGCCCGGTCATCGGCATGCACTTCTTCAACCCGGCTCCGGTCATGAAGCTGGTCGAGGTCTGCATCGGCCTCAACACTCCGCAGGAGCTGGCGGACAAGATCTCTGCCATCGCTGAGGATATCGGCAAGGTCCCGGTCCAGATGCCGGAGTTCGCAGGCTTCGTCGTCAACCGCATTCTTGTCCCGATGATCAACGAGGCTATCGGCATCTATGCTGAGAACGATGTCGCTCCGGAGAAGATCGACCAGGCTATGAAGCTCGGTGCGAACCACCCCATGGGCCCGCTGGAGCTGGGCGACCTGATCGGACTGGATGTCTGCCTCGCGATCATGCAGGTCCTGCAGTCCGAGACCGGCGATCCGAAGTATCGTCCGCATCCGCTGCTCCGCAAGATGGTCCGCGGCGGCCGTCTCGGCACCCCGGAGCATGCTCCGGGGCACTTTCGTTTCTCCCGGAAAAACTTGTACTTGCATCAGATAATCTGCTGTGCTATACTTATCAAGCTGTTTCCTGAAACAGCATTGTTCAGAGACAGATGATCAAGCGGTGTGCCGCTTTCAGATAACATGATCGAAACGAGGTGAATGAAATGAGAGAAGGAATCCATCCGGCTTACTATCAGGCAACGGTTACCTGCAACTGCGGCAACACCTTTGTTACCGGCTCCACCAAGAAGGAAATCCACGTGGAAGTTTGTTCCAAGTGCCATTCTTTCTATACCGGACAGCAGAAAGCGACCAGCGCCCGCGGCCGTATTGAGCGCTTCAACAAGAAGTACGGCGTTTCTGCCCAGTAATGACAGACAAATGAGAACGGGGTTGAGTATGCGCTCAACCCCGTTATTTCGTTATATTCAAAGGAGCTGCAGTACAGGATTATGAGTGAATGCAGGAAAACCTGTCAGAAATATTCCGGAATCGGCGGTCAGGCGATCCTGGAAGGAATCATGATGAAGAACAGGCAGAATTATGCCTGCGCGGCACGGCGGCCGGACGGCAGCATCGCAGTCGACCGGAAGACCTACGTGAGCCTGTCCGAAAAGTATCCGTTCCTCGGACTTCCTCTGATCCGCGGCGTCTTTTCCTTCGGAGATTCGCTGGTCCTCGGCATGCGCGCCCTGAACTGGTCCTCCGACATCTATATGGAAGGGCTGGACGAGGACGACGGGGAGGAACCCTCCGCCTTCGAAAAGTGGCTGGAGCGCACCTTCGGGGACAAGGTCCAGGAGATCGTCATGGGAGTCGTCATGGTGTTTTCGTTTCTTCTGGCGATCTGCATTTTCATGCTGCTGCCCATGTTCCTGAGCAGTCTTCTGAAGAAGGCCATCGGGAACGAATATGTGGTCGCTGCCCTGGAGGGTGTGCTCCGCATTCTGATCTTTATCACTTACATCAAGCTGATCTCGCGGATGGAGGACATCCGCCGGACCTTCATGTATCACGGCGCGGAGCACAAGTGCATCAACTGCGTCGAGCACGGGATGCCGCTGACGGTGGAAAACGTCATGAAGAGCTCCCGGGAGCACAAGCGCTGCGGCACCAGCTTCATCCTGATCGTCATGGTGATCTCGATCCTGTTTTTCATGGTGATCCGGGTGGATACGCTGGCCATGCGCGCCCTGTCGAGGATCCTCCTGATCCCGGTGATCGCAGGCGTTTCCTACGAGTTTCTGCGTTGGACCGGCACCCATGATTCCGCGCTCGTAAATATTCTGAGCCGTCCCGGAATGTGGATGCAGGGACTGACCACGAAGGAGCCTACGCCGGACATGGCGGAGGTCGCCATCGCTGCTGTTGAGGAAGTCTTTGACTGGAAGGCCTATCTGAAGGAGAACTTCGGCTGGGAAGATCCGGAAGCAGGAAAGGAAGGCGCGGCTGAGAAGATTGCGGAAAACACGGACGGCAAGGCTGCGGCGGAGACCGGGAAGACAGAGTAAATGTCAGAATTAAAGAAAGTCCGGACATACCGGGAGTTATATCAGGAAGGAAAGAAGCGGCTCGCGGCGGCCGGTCTTGCAGAGGCCGATACCGACGCGCGGTTGCTTCTTCTTTATATCACGGGCCTCCGCTGGAACGAGCTGCTTCTGCGGTATGAAGAACCTGCCGCGGGCGATGCTGCAGAGCGGTATTTCGCCGCGGTGGAACGCAGGGCAGCCCATGAACCGCTTCAGTACATCACCCGAGGGCAGAATTTCTGCGGACTGGATCTTTATGTGGATGAGCGCGTGCTGATCCCGCGGCAGGACACGGAGATTCTGGTGGAGCTGGTGCTTCAGGAACACGGGAAACCGGCCCTGAAGTCCGGAACACACAGCACGGAGATGCCGGAGGGCGAAAGGGTTCTCGATCTGTGCACGGGAAGCGGCTGTATCGCGATTGCCCTCGCAAAGCTGGGGCGCTTCTCCGCAGTCAGCGCTGCGGACATTTCGGCGGACGCCCTCGCGGTGGCGGAGGAAAACCTTAAGCGGACCGGGGCAGAAGTGACGCTGATCCACTCGGATCTTTTTTCGGAAATCCCGGGAAAATTCGACGTCATCACGGCGAATCCGCCTTATATACAGAGTGAAGTAATTGATACGCTGACACCGGAGGTGCGGGAGCATGAGCCGCGTCTTGCCCTGGACGGGGACGAGGACGGCCTCGTCTTTTACCGGCGGCTTGCCTCGGAATGTCCGGCGCATCTGAACCCGGGCGGCAGCGTGTATTTTGAGATCGGGTATGACCAGGGGGAGGCGGTATGCGCGCTTCTTCGGGACCGGGGGTTTTCCGGGGTCCGCTGTCTGAAGGATCTTGCAGGCCTGGACCGGGTTGTGACGGGAGTTTACCATGTTTGAACATCTCAGGGATCTGGAGATCCATTATGAAGAAGTGATGGCCGGGCTTTCCGACCCGCTCGTCACAGCGGACCAGAACCGCTTCCGCGCCATGATGAAGGAGCAGGCGGATCTGCAGCCGCTGGTGGAGGCCTACCGCGCCTACACTGCGGCGCAGCGGGACATCGAGGATGCAAAACAGCTGCTTGCCTCGGAAAATGACGAGGATCTGCGCTCCCTGGCGAAGGAGGAACTGGCCGATGCGAGAGAACGGGAGGAGGCACTTGCCGGGCGGCTGAAGGTCCTGCTTCTCCCCCGGGATCCCAACGACGACAAAAACATCGTCCTCGAGATCCGGGCAGGCGTGGGCGGTGACGAGGCGGCGCTGTTTGCGTCGGAGCTGTTCCGGATGTATCAGCATTACGCGGATGCCCGGCACTGGAAGGTGGAGATCGACAGCCTGAACGAGAACGGCATCGGCGGGTTTAAGGAAGTGATCGCGACGGTCTCCGGAAAGGGGGCTTACTCGCGGCTGAAGTATGAATCCGGCGTGCACCGGGTGCAGCGTGTGCCGGAGACGGAATCCGGAGGGCGGATCCACACATCGACCGCCAGCGTCGCGGTGATGCCGGAGGCGGAAGAGTTCGATGTGGAGATCGACATGAATGATGTCCGGATCGACGTGATGCGGGCCTCCGGGAACGGCGGCCAGTGCGTCAACACCACGGACTCCGCGGTGCGGCTGACCCACATCCCCACCGGGATCGTGATCTATTCCCAGACGGAAAAGTCACAGCTGCAGAACAAGGACAAGGCGTTCCGCCTTCTGCGCTCCAAGCTCTACGGGATGGAGCTTGCGCGGCGGCAGGAGGAGGAGGCGCGGAACCGGCGCAGCCAGATCGGAACCGGAGACCGCTCCGAGAAGATCCGCACTTACAATTTCCCGCAGGGACGCGTAACGGAGCACCGCATCAAACTTACGCTCTACAAGATCGACCAGGTCATCAACGGGGATCTTGATGAGATCATAGACAGCCTGATCGCGGCAGATCAGGCGGAAAAACTGTCTCACATGGAGGAGGAATAAAACATGAAGAGTGCGCAGATCTTTCTTACACCCAATGAAGGAAAAAAGCTGATTGCCGATGCGCTGGCATCGCTGCCGATGGTCGAGGAGGCGCTGGAGGAGCACACTGTGGTCGTGGTCATGGGAACTACCAACGCTTATCTTGCGAACGCGCTGCTCGAGAGCATCGGGGAGAAGGAGATCGATATGGCTCCCTTCCACCGCGGTATCACGAAGCCGGCGTCCGTCCCGCTGAAGGCGGAGGCGGGAAAGTATGATCTTGTGATCTCCAGGGGAAAGGTGGTTCCGGGGAAGACCATCTTTGACGTCGTCGGGGAACTGACGAAGGACGACATTATCTTCAAGGGCGCCAACGCGGTGCACATCGGTACGGAGACCGCCGGAATTCTGATCGGCCATCCGGCCGGCGGAACGGTGCTGGCATGCGAGCAGGCGGCTGTCGGAAAACGCACCACCTTCATTCTTCCGGTGGGCGTGGAGAAGCGCGTGGAGCTGCCCATCAGCGACCTTGCTTCCATCGTCAATGACTGTGAAAGCACCGGGCTGCGGCTTTATCCGGCCACCGGCACGCCCTACACGGAGCTGGATGCCTTCCCGGATCTTTTCGACGTGGACGCGGAGCTCATCGCGGCAGGCGGAATCTGCGGCGCCGAGGGCGGCTGCTGGTTCCAGTGTGAAGGCGCGGACGAGGATATCGACGAGCTGGAGGAGTACGTGAAAGAACTGAAGAAGCTGCCGGCGTTTGAAGTATAAAAGGCTTTTGCCGTGAACGTAACGACTCGGAAAAGCTTCGCTGCGCTTGCTTTTGCCGTGTAGGGACGTAACGACTCGGAAAAGCTTCGCTGCGCTTGCTTTTCCTCGTGTCACGGCATTCGCCGTGACACCCGATCCATAAAAAGAATCCGGCCCTTGTGAGTAAACTCACGGACCGGATTCTTTTTATGTCTCAGTCGTTACTGCTCATTGCTAACGCGTCAGTAGTTGTCTGCGAATCTTTCAAAGTAGGCCTTCGGGTGGTCGCAGCACGGGCATTTGTCGGGGGCTTCGGCGCCTTCGTAGACATATCCGCAGTTGCGGCACTTCCAGAGGATCGGAGCTTCCTCACGGAAGGTCTTGTCCTGCTGCCAGTGCTCAAGGAGCTGGCGGTAGCGCTTCTCGTGGCGTGCCTCGACCTCGGCCACGAGCTCAAACTTCTTTGCCAGATCCTCGAAGCCTTCCTCCCGGGCCTCGCGGGCCATGCGGGCGTACATGTCGGTCCACTCGAAGTTCTCTCCTGCAGCTGCGTCTTCCAGGTTTGCGTC
The DNA here is from genome assembly GCA_902793685.1 of uncultured Lachnospiraceae bacterium. Classification (GTDB taxonomy): domain Bacteria; phylum Bacillota; class Clostridia; order Lachnospirales; family Lachnospiraceae; genus Moryella. The sequence continues at coordinate 11,001 of CADBEN010000042.1, read as the reverse complement.
GACTCCGCCGATGCCGTGGAATTCCTTGAACCACATCTTCGCGTGCTCCTTCTCCTGGTCTGCGGTCTCGAGATAGATCGCTGCCAGCTGCTCGAAGCCGGCCTTCTTGGCCTGGGATGCATAGTAGGTATACTTGTTTCTTGCCTGGGATTCGCCTGCAAAAGCGTCCATCAGGTTCTTCTCAGTCTTTGTTCCTGCGTATTTGGACATATTTCCCTCCTTATTTGTGTTCCGCGCCGGAAGGCTGCGGCAAAAATGATATTGATTATCGTTTCTGAACTGATTAAACCATCAGGAGTCCCTGTTAGTCAATCACAACCGGAATCGGTTTCCCCGGCGGCGTCACGCTTCGTGCACTCTCTTTCCGATCATGTGCTCCGGAACCAGGGCGTACATCAGCGTGGCGGCGAGGGATCTGCGGATCTCAGCTTCCGTATATTCCTGATCACTTGTGAATTTCGCGGAAAGCAGACGGCAGAGACGCTCGATCTCCACGGGATCTTCGATGAATTCCATGCGGCCGAAGACGATCACACAGCGGAAGGTCAGCGCCCAGTCATCTCCGACATGGGTACCGCTGTCACAGACACAGTAGGAGACTTTATTGCAGGCGCGCATGGCGTCCACCTTGTGCCCGATCTTTCCTCCGTGGAACCAGATTTTTCCGTCTTCTTCGTTGTAGAAGTGGTTGATGGGCGTTCCGTAAGGGTATCCGTCGTCCCCGATGACGGAAAGCACACCGCGTTTTTCCTCTTTAAGGATCCGGAGACATTCCTCCTCCGAAAGTGCCTGATGGGGTCTTCTCATTTCCCGAAACATGGGAACCTCCTTAAAAAAGGGAAAGGATCGCTCCTTTCCCTCTCTGAAATGACTGCCTTATTTACTTTCCAGACTTATAATCGATATGCTTGTTCCAGAAGAAAAATCCTTTTCGTCTTTCATGGAGCTTTCCTCCTGATGACGAACGAGCCTTCAGGATATTATCCGAAGTATCTCTTCAGAAGGCCTGCGAATGCCTTGCCGTGTCTTGCCTCGTCCCGGGCCATCTCGTGGACGGTGTCGTGGATCGCGTCAAGATTCAGAGCCTTCGCCTTCTTGGCGAGCTCAGTCTTGCCTGCGGTTGCGCCGTGCTCGGCAGCGACACGCATCTCAAGATTCTTCTTGGTGGAGTCGGTCAGAACTTCACCCAGCAGCTCTGCGAACTTCGCAGCATGCTCAGCTTCCTCAAATGCAGCGGTCTTCCAGTACTCGCCGATTTCCGGATAGCCTTCACGGTATGCGACGCGGGACATTGCAAGATACATGCCTACCTCGGAGCACTCGCCTTCGAAGTTTGCGCGGAGACCGGCCTTGATCTCTTCATCGACATCCTTCGCGACGCCGACGATATGCTCTGCTGCCCATACGAGTTCCTCGTCAGCCTTCAGCTCCTCAAAAGCGGTAGCCGGCTGTTTACACTGCGGGCACTTCTCCGGCGGGGTCTCGCCTTCCCAGATATAACCACAGATCTTGCATCTCCACTTCTTCATAATGTATCTCCTTTCATAGTTGAAAAACTGTAAAACACTTTCCATACTGGACGCAGTCTTTCAGGATGCCGTTTCCGCGCCGCAGGCGGAACATCTGCCATAGAAGAGCAGTACGTGCGCTTCTATGCTGCCGACGCCGGCGGATTCTGCCATTGCGTCCAGATCCGGGATGATCTCCATGGGAAGGTCGAGGATCTTTCCGCAGCACCGGCAGACAAAATGATAATGGTCGTGGGTGTCGCAGTCGAAATGTTCCATGCCTTCTTCACAGCGGATCCTGCTGATCTGTCCGAGGTCGGCGAGCAGATTCAGGTTGCGGTAAACGGTGCCAAGACTGATGTGCGGGAAGGATTCCCGCAGTGAACGGTACAGAATGTCGGCGGTCGGATGGTCATGGCGCGTGCGCAGTTCCTCCAGTATGGCCTCCCGCTGACGACTGTATTTCAGTTCTTTCATGGCGCCTCCCTTAAAAATAGGAACTGTTACCATCATTGTAAGAAAGGCCCGCACAGTTAGTCAAGCGCAACACCGGCGTGAGGAACATATCCCGGGCTGAAACATTGCCCCGAAAAGTAGTGTGGACAAGCTGCAGGATGCTGTGCTATAATGCGATTTAATAACGGCCAAGTGCCGGTTTTTATTGGGGAGGTTTTATCATGGCGGAAGAAAGCATGAAGGATTTTGAGAAGGAAATCAATGAGTCGTTCAAGACGGCGAAAAAGGTCGAGAATGAGGACGGCGGCAAGTGGGAGCGCTTCGCGGAGCTCATTGAGACCAAGGAAGAGTTCGATGTGAAGATCATCGAAGCTGTCAAGGGCGGCTGCATTGCATATCTTGAAGATACGCGCGGCTTCATTCCCGCCAGCCAGCTGTCGATCGCTTATGTCAAGGACCTGAACGAGTTCCAGGGCCAGCACATCAAGGTCCGCGTCATCACTGCGGATCCGGAGAAGAAGCGCCTTGTCCTGAGCCATCGCGTCATCGAGCAGGATGAGAAGGATAAGGAGAAGGCTGACAAGCTTGCTTCCATTAAGAAGGACGATGTCGTCGAGGGTACTGTCGAGACGATCCAGAGCTACGGTGCATTCGTCAATCTGGGCGGAGTAACCGGACTGCTTCACATCTCCCAGATCCCGAGAAAGAACGGAAAGAAGCTGGCAACTCCGGCGGATGTCCTTACGGTCGGCCAGACGGTCACCGTGAAGGTCACCGATATCCGGGACGGCAAGCTTTCCCTTTCCATGCGCGCACTGGAGGAGCCGTCCGAGAGACCGGAGCGTTCCGAGAGACCGGAGCGCCGCGGCGGAAACCGCAAGAGCAGCTATCTTGAGGAGACCGACGGCTTTGAGTATGTCGAGAAGACCCAGGCAGTCACGAACCTTGGCGACCTGCTGAAGGGGATCAAGCTCGACTGACCGACAGGAAGAGACTTTAAGAAAAACCGTCAGTGAATAACTGCCGGTTTTTCTTCCGTTTTAGGGAAAAATCAACGGAAAGGACCGAAGTATGGCAGAAAAGAAAATGTCGGCCGGAAAGAAGCTGGAGAAGCAGCTCGCCTGGTCGTACCCGCACATCGCAAAGGAAGCGCCGGAACAGATCGAAAAGGCGCAGGAATTCGCAGAGGGCTACAAGCACTTCCTCACGGTCTGCAAGACGGAGCGGGAGTGCGTGAATTACGCAGAGGCTGCCCTGATCGAGGCGGGCTATGAACGCTTCGACAGCGGCAAGACCTACCGCGCAGGGGACAAGGTCTATGAGATCAACCGCGGAAAGGCGATCCTGGCGACGGTCTTCGGAAGCCGGGACATCCGGGAAGGCGTCCGAATCAACGGCGCCCACATCGACAGCCCCCGCCTCGATCTGAAGCCGAATCCGCTTTACGAGAAGAAGGAACTGGCATATTTCAAGACCCACTATTACGGCGGGATCCGGAAGTACCAGTGGGGTACGATCCCGCTGGCCATGCACGGTGTCGTGATCCGGAAGGATTTCACGGTCGTGAATTTCCGCATCGGCGAGGACGAAGGAGATCCGGTCTTCTGCATTTCCGATCTGCTGCCGCATCTTGCCGCGAAGCAGAACGAGCGGAAGCTGGCGGAGGGACTGCGCGGTGAAGAGCTGAACATCATCATCGGCTCCGTTCCCTACCCGGACGATGACGTGCGGGAGCCGTTCCGTATCAGGATCCTTCAGATCCTGAACGAGAAGTACGGGATCACCGAGCGGGATTTCGCAAGGGCAGAGATCGAGATGGTTCCGGCGGACAAGCCCCGTGACATCGGCTTCGACCGTTCTCTGGTCGGCGCCTACGGCCAGGACGACCGTGTCTGCGCGTATCCGGCACTGATGGCGCAGCTTGCGACAGAAAATCCGGAGTACACCACTGTCACCATCCTGACGGACAAGGAAGAGATCGGATCTGTCGGCAATACCGGCCTTCACTCCGATTATGTGCGGAATTATATTACCTGGCTCGCCCAGAACCAGGGGGCGGACCCGAAGGAAGTTTTTGAGAATTCCGCATGCCTGTCCGCGGACGTGAACGCGGCTTACGATCCCACCTTCAGCGATGTTTTCGAAGATCAGAATGCGAGCTACCTGAACCACGGCGTGGTGCTGACCAAATACACCGGCGCCCGCGGCAAGTCGGGAAGCTCGGACGCGTCTGCGGAATTCATGGCGAAGGTCATCGACATCATGGACCGCAGCAAGGTCTACTGGCAGATCGGAGAGCTCGGCGCGGTCGATGCCGGCGGCGGCGGGACGATCGCCCAGTTTGTGGCCATGATGAACATCGACGTCGTGGACCTGGGCGTCCCGGTGCTCTCGATGCACGCGCCCTTTGAGATCACAAGCAAGCTGGACATCTACAACACCTACCTTGCTTTCCGCGCTTTCTACGAATAACGGTCCGGCACCCGGGATGCGGTGCGGAACAAACAGAAATAAAGGAGAAGTCTGAAATGAGAAAATCTGAAACGAAACTGATCCTTGCCGCAGCGCTCGCTGCAGGCGCAATGCTCTTCACTGCCTGCGGCGGCAGCGCAAAGGAGACGACTGCGGCAGAGACGACCGCGGCGGCAGAGACGACCGCGGCGGCGGAGACGACTGCGGCAGCCGGTGAGACGGCAGCTGCTGAGACGGAGGCACTTCCGGAAAAGCCGGAGAGTCTGGGAACCGTGACCCTCGGCAATTACAAGGGAATCGAGCTGAGCACGCACAAGGTCGACGTTACGGATGAAGAGGTCGACGCTTACATCCAGAGCGTCCTCAACTACGCAGGCTCCACGGTCGAAGTGGACCGCCCGGCACAGAACGGCGACACCGTCAACATCGACTATGTCGGCAAAAAAGACGGCGTGGCTTTTGACGGAGGAACCGCGAGCGGCTATGATCTGGTCCTCGGCAGCGGCAGCTTTATCGACGGCTTTGAGGACGGCCTCATCGGCATGAAGAAGGGCGATAAGACAGTGCTGAACCTGACCTTCCCGGAGCAGTACCATGCAGAGGATCTGGCAGGCCAGGCGGTGACCTTTGACGTGACGGTCAACTCGGTCAAGGAGCCGAAGACACCGGAACTGACCGATGAATGGGTCAGCGAGTACACGGGCGGCGCACAGAAGACCGTCGACGAGTACAAGGTACAGATCAAGAAGGAACTTACGGAACAGTATGAGAGAAGCGCCTACACCGCGGATGTGACCAATGCGATCCAGGCCGTGATCGACGGGGCACAGTTTGAACTGAACCCGGACGCCGTCACCTACGAGACCGCAGTGCAGAAACGCCAGTCTCTGAGCTATCTCACTCAGTACGGTGTCGATCTCGAGTCCTATCTCTCCATGACCGGCATGACGCAGGAGCAGTATGACGAGCAGATGAAGAGCGTCGGAGAGGAATCCCTGAAGACACAGCTCGTGATCCAGGAAGTCGCCGCCAGGGAAGATCTGAAACTCACGAACGCCGATTACAAGAAGCTGGAAGAGATGACCGGCTACTCGAAGGATCTTCTGGTCCAGTATTACGGCCAGGAGCAGGTGGATCAGGATTCAATGTATCTGAAGGTCGCGGATTTCCTGATCAGCAATGCAGTCCGAACGGAAGCGGCGGTGGAGACGACCGCTGCCGGGACCACTGCCGCGGAAGCGGCGTCTGCTGCCGAGACGGAATCTGCTGCCGAAACGGAAGCTGCTTCGGAGGAGGCGGAAACGACAGCCGCAAACTGATGGAAAGAAAACTGTTTTTCTTTGATGTCGACGGGACACTGATCGACGACAAAACAAAGATCGTTCCGCAGAGCGCCATGGATGCGATACGCGCGCTGAAAAAAGCAGGACATCTGCTGTTTCTGAACTCCGGAAGGACGCTCTGCTTCCTGGAGTTCCAGATGGAGCAGTTCGGGATCAGCTGTGCAGCCTGCGGCTGCGGAACGCAGGTGATCGTGGACGGGAATACCATCTTCGAGAAGAGGATCGACCACAGGCGCGGACTTGAGATCAAGAAAAGCCTGAAGAAATACGGGATCGACGCGGTCCTGGAGGCGCAGCAGGGCTGTTATTTCTCTGACCGTCCTTTCCATAACCCCGATATTATGGAGGACCTCCTGGACTATGTGAGCGCCTACGCGGAGACCGAAGTCAACGCATTGGATGACAGCTCTTACGATTTTGACAAGTTCTGCATCCAGACGGATCCCCTGTTTCCGGGGAGGACAGCGCTGAAGGAATTCTTTGACACGATCCCGGACTTCGACTGCATCGACCGCGCAAGGGGCTTCTATGAGTGCGTCCCGCGGGGGTGCAGCAAGGGAAGCGCGATTCATTTTGTGCGGAATTACTTTGAAATCAGCCCGGAGAATATCTATGTGTTCGGAGACAGCGCCAACGACCTGACCATGTTTACGTCGGATGCGGGGAACCGGATCCTGATGGGAGAACATGACACAGTGCTGGAGCCGTACGCGACCTTTGTGACGAAGAAAGTCCTGGACGACGGACTGGCATACGCACTGAAGAAATACGGGCTGCTCTGACGGCAGGGGGAATTATGAAAGAACCGGAGCTGAAGACGGCGCCGGGAACGGAAACCGCGCCGGAACAGAACACGGTGAAGGAGAAGGAGGGAAACTACTATGTTTACCTCCTTCTTTGTTCTGACGGAAGCTATTACTGCGGCTATACGGACGACCCGGAGCGGCGTCTCGCGGTACACAATGCGGGAAAGGGCGCAAAATATACCCGCTCCCGCCGGCCCTGCACGCTGGTCTATACGGAACGGTTCGGGACGAAGCATGAGGCCATGTCGCGGGAATACTATCTGAAAAAGCTGAGTCACCGGGAGCGGGAAGCGCTGGTGAAGACCGGATTGCCGGGAGCGGGAAGCACTGTCAGAAACTGAGCCACCGGGAGCATGAGATACTTGCAGAAAAGCGGAACAGAAACAGTTCCGGAAAGGAGCACAGGATGGCGGAACTGAAGATTCTTTATGAGGACGGGGACATCATTGCCGCAGTGAAGCCGGCCGGTGTGGACAGCGAGGCGGCGAGGGGTCTTGCCCCGGACATGGTGAACCTGGTACGGAGTCATCTGGCAGCAGGAAAAGGAGCGCCTTACGTCGGCGTGATCCAGCGGCTGGACCGGCCGGTGAGCGGGATCATGGTCTTTTCGAAAAACCCGGAAACTGCCGCGGCACTCTCCAAAGCGCTCCGGGAGGGGAAGTTTGAAAAGCTCTACAGGGCGATCCTCTGCGGGGTACCGGAGAAGGCGGAGGACACACTGACAGACTGGCTCGTGCAGGAAAAGAAGGGCAACCTGACCCGGACCGGGAGAAAGGGAGAACCCGGTGCGAAGGAAGCAAGACTCATGTACCGGATCCTCCGGACGGAGGAACGGGACGGGCAGTGGTATTCCGAGGCTGAGATCCGGCTTCTGACCGGCAGGCATCATCAGATCCGGGTGCAGTTCGCTTCCCGGGGACTGCCCCTTCTGGGCGACCGGAAGTACGGGCTGCCGGATGCGGGAGACCGGAAGTACGGGCTGCCGGCTGCAGAAAACCGGCTTTGTCTATGTGCAGTCCGGCTTGCGTTTCCGCATCCGAAGACCGGGAAAAACTTGTCTTTTTCCATCGATCCGCCCTTTTCGCTTTAAACTGAAAAAGCCGTGCGCTTAATGGTATTCTGCCCTGTTTTATGCTAGAATTAATTGAAGTGTTGTGTTCCCGGACGGAGCCGGATCTCCTGCCGGGATTCCCAGATCGGACTGCAGGGCGCGGGACGCCGGACAGGAGACAGATATGGCGAAAAAGCAGAAATATGTGGCATATGTCGGTTCCTATTCTTACACTGGAAGCGCAAAGGGAATCACGATCTATGATGTGGATGCGGAAGCCGGGAAGTTTAAGAAGCGGTCAGAGATCGAAGTGGAGAACTCTTCCGATCTCATCACATCCTTTGACAAGAAGACTCTCTACACGATCGCAGACGAGGGTGTGGTAGCGTACAGGATTCTGGAAAACGGAGATCTTCAGAAGCTGAATTCTGCGAAGATCAAGGGTATCCGTGCCCGCCATCTGTCCATAGATCTGAAAAACCGCTTCCTCTTTGTTTCCGGCTATCATGACGGAAAGCTCACGGTCATGAAGCTGAAGAAGGACGGTTCTGTCGGAGAGATCGCGGACAATATCTGGCACAAAGGACTGGGCTCTATCGCGGCCCGCGGTTCCAGACCTCACATCACCTGCACCAAGCCGACCCCCAGCGGAAAGTACGTGATCTCCGCGGATCCCGGCATCGACCAGGTCAGCGTCTATGAAATGAATCAGAGAACGGGAAAACTGCATCTGGTGGACGCGGTCCGCGTGAAGCTGGAAAGCTCGCCCTGCTTCCTGACCTTCTCAAAAGACGGCCGTTTCCTGTACGTCCTCTCCGAGCAGGCGAACTCCATCGACGTGTACGCCTACAGTGACCACGACGGGGATGAACGGCCTGAGTTCGAACAGATCCAGTCAGTCTGCTCGACGGGAAAAAACAAGCCCGGCCAGCTGACGGCAGTTGCCTGCGTCCGTTTTACCAGGGACGATCACTATGTTTTCTGCGGAAATACCGGAGAGAATACTGTCACGATGTTTTCCCGCGATGCTGAGACAGGTCTGCTGACGCCGGAGTTCAATCTCCCGATCAGCGGCGCCTATCCGAAGGATATCTGTCTGTTCCCGGATGAACAGCATCTGGTCTGCGTGAACCATGAGAGCGGAACGCTGACTTTCTTCAGGATCGACTATGAGAAAAAGCTGCTGATCATGAGTTCCAATGAACTCCATGTGGACCAGCCGAACAGCTGTGTGATCGTCCCGGTCGAGGCGTGACGGCGTGGCCGTGCCTGCCGGAGCTGAGCGCCGGAACAGCAGCATTCCATTCAGCGGGGGTATCTCCCGCTGAGATTAAAGAAACGTGCCTGCCGCACCCAGGGGACATTACAGCATCGGGATCCCCGGCTGTATCCCGCAGAGTGCGGCAGTTCATTTTTGAAGGAGCTTTATGGCAGGAAACACATTCGGAACGATTTTCCGGGTCACCACCTTCGGGGAATCCCACGGTGCTGCCGTGGGGGCCGTCATCGACGGGTGTCCCGCGGGACTCCCGCTCTGCGAGGAAGATATCCAGACATACCTGGACCGAAGGAAGCCGGGCGCTTCCCGGTTTTCGACAGCGCGGAAGGAAGGAGATCTCTGCAGGATCCTCTCCGGAGTGTTCGAGGGAAAGACCACCGGGACGCCGATCGCGGTGATCGTAGAGAACACGGACCAGCGCTCCGGGGATTATTCCGCGCTCCGGGATGTGTACCGCCCCGGCCATGCGGATCTCGGATATGACAGAAAATACGGCTTCCGCGATTACCGCGGCGGCGGGAGAAGCTCCGGAAGGGAGACAGCGGGCCGCGTGATCGGCGGCGCAGTCGCCGCTAAGCTCCTGAAAGAATTCGGCGTCGAGATCCGGGCGTGGACCGACAGCATCGGCCCCTTCAGGGCGGATCCGGAGCATTCCGATCTCTCGGAATGCAGGAAAAACGCACTGTATATGCCGGATCCTGCAGCGGCGGAGAAGGCGGAGGCCTGGCTTGCGGACTGTATTCGGGAAGGGGATTCCTCCGGAAGCACTGTCGCGTGCCGGATCACCGGAGTCCCGGCCGGAACAGGTGAGCCGGTGTTTGACAAGCTCGACGCGGAACTCGCGAAGGCGGTGCTCAGCATCGGCGCTGTAAAGGGAATTGAGTTCGGCGACGGTTTCGCCGCAGCGGAGGCGAAAGGAAGCAATAATAACGACCCCTTCCGCGGGGAAGGGGCCGACGAAGCAGCGGAAAGCTGCGGTATTGCAAAAACATCGAACCATGCAGGCGGGATCCTGGGCGGTATGGCGGACGGAAGCGACATCTTTTTCCGCGCCGCGGTGAAGCCGACCCCCTCGATCGCCCGTCCGCAGCAGACCGTGACCCGCAGCGGCGAAAATACGGTGATCGAGATCCATGGCCGCCATGACCCGGTCATCGGGCCGCGGGCCGTGGTGGTGGTGGAATGTATGGCGGCAGTCACGGTGCTGGACCTGATGCTCAGGAATGCCGTCTGCCGGCTGGACCGGCTGAAGGAACTGATCCGTCCCTGCTGATCCGGCAGAAACGGGTCCGGTCTTCCGGCCTGCGTTTATTTGATGACCTTGAAGCCCGGCCAGTATCGGAAACAGACCTTCGCGATGATCTTGTCACGGTACACAAAGGTGTTGTGCCAGTACCGCGCATCCATGGATTCGTTCCGGTTGTCCCCCATACAGAAGTAGGCGTCCTCCGGGACAGTGAACTGCATGGTGCCCGGCTCGGGTTCCATCGGTTCCCTGATGTAGGGCTCTTCCAGCGGTGTATCGGAACCGTTCAGGTAGACCTGGCCGTCCCGGATCTCGACGGTATCGCCCGGGACGCCGATGATCCTTTTCACAAACAGGATCTTCTCGTTGTCGGGCCAGCGGAAGATGATGATGTCTCCCCGCTCCGGGTCGTCGAAGAGCTTGTAGGTCAGCCGGGAACCGATCACCCGGTCCCCTGTCATGATGGTAGTCTCCATGGAGGCGGAGGGAACGCGGGAATTTGCGATGATGAAACTGTTCATGCAGAGGGCAATGGCGACGGCGCAGACGATGATCTGCACCCAGCTCAGGATCTCCGCCTTAAGGTCGAAGGGTTCTTTTTCCGGTGTGTTTTCGTTTTCCGGGTTCTGATCCCCGGCAGTTTTGTTTTTTTCAATATCAGGCATGGAATTCCTCGATTCTTGTTTTACGCGCGCACCGCGGGAACTCCCCGCAAGGCGCGCGGGGTCTGCCGTCTTTTTTGGACGGACTGCAGTGTGTACAGTTTATTACTTTCGGAGAGGAAGCGCAAGCGCCCTTTTCCTTAAGAAGGCTTTCGGAATCCGGAAGCCGGAGGATCTC
>CADBEN010000041.1 GCA_902793685.1 uncultured Lachnospiraceae bacterium | reverse complement strand
CCACTGTAAATTCTTTCCCGAGGCTTTTCTCAAGATATCTGTACACGATCAGGGCAACGAAACAGGTCATGAAGTGGGCCCTGATCCGTACTTCCCGGCTCAGGTAGGCGGGACGGGCCCTGAATTCATGCTTCATGATGCGGAAGCACTCCTCGATCTGCCATCTCCTCTGATTGATGTTTACAATAGCTTCCGCCTCATCTTCCAGGTCGGTGCAGACCGCGTAGAACCCGTCATAAGCAGCCTCTGCGGAGATCTTTTCTTCGTCCAGGGAATAATAAGTTTTTTCCGCGATCTCACCGTCGGGGGTGCATTTCTGTTCTTTGATGAAGCGTTTCGGATCCGTGGGATGGTTCTTATTAAGGGTGGAAGGATTACTGATCTTCCCTTTTGCCCTTTCCACCTGTCTCTCCCTGAGGGCCCGGAGGTAATCCCTGTATTTCAGGGAATAGGTCACGATCATCCTCTGTTCCAGACCGTTTTCTTTGAACCAGCGCTCCTTGTAAAGAACAGTATCCCTGTCGAGCTCCTCATCCAGGTCGCTGATACTGCACTTTTTCCGGGAAGGATCCCCGCGGCGGTACCATCCGTCCGGGTCCAGGCACCATTCCCTCTGGAACTGTTTAAGCTTCTTAATGGACTGGACCGTAATGAATGCCCTGCCATCCCGGCTGTTCAGGACCCGGTTGTCCAGGGAAGAGAGGCCGGAATCGGTGCAGACGATGAATTCGGATAAAGAGAAATCCTCAAAGAGCTTCTTTTCCAGGGGCGACAGTGTGACCTGTTCGTTGGTGCTGCCGGGGTTTATGCAGAAAGCAAGGGGGATCCCTTCCCCGTCCATGAAGAGTCCCATTTCCACGATGGGGTTCGGGCGGTTTTCCTTGCTGTGGCCGTACTGGCGGAGGCCGTTGTAAGGATCTTCCTGTTCGATCTCAAAGTAGAAGTTGGTGCAGTCATAGTAAATGACCCCGGTCCGGCGCTTTGAGAGGCGGAGGGAATTCTTATAGAGGGCGGACTGGATATAATCCATCTCATCCCCGAGGACGGAGAGGGCGCGGTAGACCTGGTGGAGTTCGAAGTCCGGCTGTTCGATGAACTTTCTGGAATCTTCAAAAGAACTGCGCTTCGACCCGGGGAAGAGGATGCGGGTATAGACCAGCCTTGAAAGGATGGAGGTCAGGTTGTACTCATTTGATGGCGGTGCAGACCTTATCCAGGCCGAGCTGGTAGAAGACCTGCTGGAGGAACAGGTAGCCTGCATTAAAGGAGCGCTGCTCATCCGCGGGGATCGTGGCGGCCGGGGAGAAGGTGACCATGACTTTTGCCTTTTCCTCGGCCTCTTTCCTGTTGAGCTCGTCAATGTAGGCCCTGGCCCACTGCTCAGCATCTTCGACACCGTACTTTTCCCGGATCTGGGAGTCTGTCCCAAGCTTTTCGACCATCACGGTCGTATTTTTGCCATTTTTGTAGCCTGTTTTATAGACATAGTAAGAGATCGCGTTTTTAGATTTTGAGTACCCCAGTCTCATAGTCTGCCCCTCCTTGTGCTCATTATATTATAACACAACTTGGGACAACTTGGAATAGAAAACTTATAATTTGACAAAAAAATATGTCAACCATGCTTTGACTCGATTGTATCAGAGTTTCCGGGAACCTTCCACCGTTCCGGCCGCCTCCCCGAGCCATCCTGCGGAGCCATCTCAGGATTTTGCAAAAAACAGCAGTTTTACCATCTGTTAATTAAAAATTAAAAATTTTATAATCAGGTTAAACAGGAAATCCGGTCCACGGATCTCCAAAACAGACACTTTTCACAAGGAGGAACGTATATGAAGAAAACATTATCTGTCATCCTTTCTGCAGCAATGGTGATGAGCCTCGCGGCATGCGGCGGCGGCAGCGCTCCGGCAACCACGGCAGCAGCCCCGGCTCCGGCCCCGGCAGCAGCTCCGGCTGAGACCCAGGCGGCTGCTCCGGCTGAGACCCAGGCAGCGGCTCCGGCTGACAACGCAAACCTCACCGCAACCCAGAAGATCATCAAAGAAGCGGAAGGCATGAGCCTGGAAGAGCTGGCAAAGAAGGCTATTGAAGAGTCCAACGGCAAGATGTTCTACGGCGTCGGAAACTCCAGCCGCGGCAAATCTGCCCTTCCGCTCTTCATCGACTATCTGAAGACCATCGACCCGAACTACAACATGGACTTCGAGTGGCAGCAGCCGAAGAACAACAAGATCTTCGATCAGCTGACCGCTGACTCCCTGAAGGAGACCGGAACCTTCGCGATGACCCTGATCCAGGACGGCAACCAGATCGAGTCCAAGATGGTCCAGACCGGCATCCTCGACACCTTCATCCCGAAGGACTGGGCTGAGGCGAAGGGCACCACTGCGGCGGACTACAAGGGATACCTTCCGCTGCAGACCCTGAACAAGGTCTTCATGTACAACTGCACCGGAAACAAGACCTACACCAACTGCTGGGATTTCGTCCTTCCGGATGAGCACGGCCTGTTCATGGACATCGACTCCGAGATCGTCGGCAAGAACTTCCTGTACATGCTGACCAGAGACGACTACTCCGCATGGCTGCATGAAGCCTTCGACGCTCTGCCGGATGACAAGAAGGCACTGCTTCAGCCGACCATCAACGAGATGGAATCTGAGGCTGCCGACTACGGTCTGGGCGCGGACGGCAAGTACGCGATGGCGTGGATCAAGCTCTGGGTCGGCAGCTACAATGCCCAGACCGATGACGGCCCGATCTGCAACACCCTGGTCGATGCTTCCGCCACCGATCAGTTCGGACTTCTGGTCTACTCCAAGCTCCGCTCTGTCGAAGAGTCCGCGACCGTTTCCGTCAACAACATCAAGGTCGCTGCCTATGAAGACGGCTACACCGGCATCGGCGGCTACGGCTACTGCCATTACCTGTTCGTGACCGACAACAGCCCGCTTCCGTGGACTGCATGCGCATTCATCGCTTACATGACCTGCACCAAGGACGGCTTCTCCGCATGGGGCAAGGATATGGGCGGTTACTCCTCCAACCCGAAGGTCGCTGAGGAGAACGAGGCTGAGTTCCACCACTCCACCGGCGGCATGGACGAGGACGGCACCACCGTCAAGTTCGCTGCGAAGAACGACCGCGGCTATGAGTGGTGGACCACCGACGGCAAGCTGGTCCTTGAGGATCCGGCATACTGCGCAGACTGCGCATTCGGTATCGGCAACTGGATCGAGACCCTCGACAAGTACACCGCGCAGTAAAATAATTTCGGTCTCTGCTTTTCAGCTGTGACCGGGGACCCCGGAGCTACCGCGGGCAGCTCCGGGGTATAATTTACACAAAACCCCGTTTTTTCCCCGCAAATGCTGCCTATATCCCTCCGCCAACGTAAGGAGTTATGCTTATGGAACAGTCCCGGACAAAAGCGAGCGCCTCCACGATCCGGCTGAATAAGATCAAAACTTATTTTTCCAAGCCGCACAACGTGATCCTGCTCCTCATGGGTATTGTCCTGACCTTCACGACCGTCGCTCCGATCATCGCCATCGTCCAGGATACCTTCAAGATCCATCCCGGCACCATCGACGCGCACCTGACCGGTCAGTCTTCAGGATATACCATCGTAAACTACACAGACCTGTTTACCTCGAAACTTGCCAGGGCCAACCTTTGGACGCCGCTGATCAACACCGTCTGGCTGGCCGTGGGCACCTGCATCGTGTCCATCCTCTTCGGCGGCATCATGGCGTTCCTGATCACCCGCACGAACCTGAAGTTCAAGCAGTATCTGAGCTCCATCTTCATCTTCCCCTACATCATGCCGCAGTGGACGCTGGCCGTCGTGTGGCAGCACCTCTTCAACAGTAACGCGGTCACCGGAACCTCCAACGGTCTCCTGACCTCGCTGACCGGCATCACGATGCCGATCTGGTGGTGCAAAGGCCTGTTCCCGAGCCTGGTGGTCCTGGGTCTTCACTACGCTCCCTTCGCATACATCCTGATCGGCGGCATCTTCCGCAACATGGACGCGAACCTGGAGGAAGCGGCGACGATCCTGGACACTCCGAAGTGGAAGATCATGACCCGGATCACCCTGCCGATGGTCAAGCCGGCCATCCTTTCCACCATCCTTCTGGTGTTCGGAAGCGCCATGGGTTCCTATCCGGTCCCGCATTATCTGGGTCTCACCACCCTCTCCACCAAGTACGTCTCCATGAACTCGAAGTACACCGGTGAAGCCTCCATCCTGGCGATCATCATGATGGTCTTCGGCGTGGCGATCATGCTGCTGAACCAGATCTCCCTGACCAGCCGCAAGAACTATACGACGGTCACCGGAAAGTCCGGACAGATCTCCAAGATCGACCTGGGCCCGGCCAAGTGGATCATCGCCGTGATCCTGGTCTGCACGACCTTCTTTACCAGTATCTTCCCGATCCTGCTCTTCGCCTTCGAGACCTTCCTCCCGAACCCCGGAGACTACTCGTTCCTGTACACCGGCGATATGGCGAACCTGACCACCAAGTGGTGGATCACCTCCGAGAACGTCACCGAGAACGGAATGTACGGCCAGATGGGTATCCTGTACAACAACACGATCCGCACCGCATTCTTCGGAACGCTCTTCGTCTCCGTGGCCTGCGCGCTGATTGCCGGAACCATCGGCACCCTGATCGGCTATGCAGTCTCCAAGGACCGCCGCGGCAAGTGGGCCAACTACGTGAACGCAGTGGCATTCCTGCCCTACCTGATGCCTTCCATCGCAGTCGGCGTCGCGTTCTTCATCCTGTTCTCGAACAAGTACATCAACCTCTTTAATACCTACTGGCTCCTGATCATAGTCGGTACTGTAAAGTACATCCCCTTCGCGAGCCGCGCGTCGCTGAACTCGATGCTGCAGCTCTCCGGAGAGATCGAGGAGTCCGCGATCATCCTGAACATCCCCTGGATCCAGCGGATGACCAGGATCATCATCCCGATCCAGAAGTCTTCGATCATCAGCGGATACCTGCTTCCGTTCATGACCTGCCTGAGAGAGCTGTCCCTGTTCATGCTGCTGTGCGTCCAGGGCTTCATCCTCTCCACGACGCTGGACTACTTTGATGAAATGGGTCTGTACGCTTTCTCAAGCGGTATCAACCTGATCCTCATCGTCACCATCCTGATTTTCAATACGATCGTCAACAAGGTCACAGGCGCAAGCCTTGACAAGGGTATAGGAGGTTAATCATGCCGGAAATCAAACTGGAACACATCACCAAACGCTGGGGCAAATTCTACGGAACCGACGATGTCAGCATGTACATCGCGGACAATGCCTTCATCACGCTGCTGGGACCCTCCGGCTGCGGTAAGACCACCATCCTCCGCATGATCGCAGGCCTCGAGACCCCGACCACCGGAAAGATCACCATCGGCGACCGCGTCGTCTTTGACAGCGACATGGGAATCAACATCCCCGCCAACAAGAGAAAAGTCGGCTTCCTTTTCCAGAACTACGCGCTGTGGCCGAACATGACCGTGCAGCAGAACATCTCTTTCGGTCTTTACAATGTGAAAGAAAAGCTCCCGAAGGTGGACTTTGAAGCCCGCACCACCGCCCAGCTGGCGGAGATCCTGGAGAAGCCCGAGGAAGTGAAAAAGATCGTCGAGGACTGCCGGGACAAGGACGGAAAGATCGATGAGAAGCGCTGCCTGATCAAGCTGATCGATGCCTTCACGATCTCCATGCCCACCGCGAAGAAGCTCTTCGCCTATCATCTGGAGACCGGAAAGGACGTCTCCGCCGAGGCAGCTTCCCTGAAGCAGAAAGCGGCCGATGCGAAGGCCTCCAAGGGTCTGAACGACAGCTACGAGTTCGTGCAGAACGGCGAGGTCGTGAAGGAAGAGCGGAAGCTCTCCGAAGAAGAGATCGACCTGGCAGTGCGCCGCGTCTCCCGCATCGTCAAGATCGGCATGTTCATGGACCGTTATCCGGCAGAGCTTTCCGGCGGACAGCAGCAGCGTGTCGCCATCGCCCGCACCCTGGCTCCGGAACCCACCGTCCTCTTCATGGACGAGCCGCTGTCCAACCTGGACGCGAAGCTCCGTCTGGAAATGCGCTACGAGCTGCAGCGTCTGCACGTGGAGACCGGATCTACCTTCGTCTACGTCACCCATGACCAGATGGAGGCTATGACCCTGGCCACCAAGATCTGCCTCGTCAACAACGGTGTCCTGCAGCAGTATGAGGAGCCGCTGAAGGTCTACAATACGCCGGCAAACACCTTCGTCGCGGACTTCGTCGGAAACCCGTCCATCAACTTCATCGAAGCCACCGGCACCCAGGCAGCTGACGGAACCATTCCGCTGACGCTGCTCGGCGGACAGAAGGCTGTCTTCACGCCCACTGAGAAGCTGGACATGAACGCCTGGTTCGCGAAGCGCGACGCGGATAAGGAAGCCGCCGCGGAGGAGCTGAAGAAGAAAGCTTCTGAGAAAGGCTACGTCGAGAAGGGCAACAAGGATGAGGCATTCCGCTATCACATTGCCCGTGTGGACGAGGAGGAGCTGACGAATTTCGATCCTTCCGGCATGACCAACGAAGACCTGCTGATCGGCATCCGTCCGCAGTTCATCGACATCAAGTCGGGAGAAGGTGTGGACGGCGAGATCTACGGCGTCATGCCCACCGGTATGGAGACCACGGTCAAGATCCGCGTCGATGATTATCTTCTGACCGGCGTGGTGTTCGGCAGCGATATCTTCACCATCGGAACCAAGGTAAAGGTGCGGTTCGACAGTGATAACGTGATGCTCTTCGACCGGAAGTCCGGCAAGCGGATTGCCCTCGGAACTGTCAGGTTCTGAAGCAGCATCAAAAAAACACCGCTCAGATCGATCGAATCCGAGCGGTGTTTTTTGATAAATGCTTCAGACGGGAAAGATGCAGTCGCCGATCACTTCGTAAAGGTTGTCGGGGTCGATGGGCTTCACGAGATGGCGGTTGATGCCGGCACGGCGGCTGCGGATCACGTCGCCGCCGAAGCCTGTCGCCGTCAGGGCGACGATGGGAACCGACATGGAAAGGGAGCGCGGCGTGGACCGGCGGATGCGCCGGGCAGCCTCACAGCCGTCCATGACCGGCATCAGGAGATCCAGGATCACGATATCGAAGACGCCCCGTTCCCGTTTCCAGGCCTGGACCGCTTCCTCTCCGTTCTCCACAGCGCAGACTTCAAAACCCACACGCTCCAGAAGACGTTTCGTCAGTTCCAGATTCATGGAGTTGTCGTCCGCGATCAGGGCGCGGCAGCCGCTGAAACGGCCGTTCCGGAAAATGTGGGTTCCCGAACTGCTCTCCTCTTCCTTTGTGCGGGGCTTCGGGATCGCGGTCTTCATCCGCACGGTCAGGCGGTCCCTGCCGTCGCCGAGACCCTCCACGTCGATTTCTCCGTCCATGACGTATACATAGTTCTGGAGAAGCAGAAGGCCCATGTCAGCATTGTAGGGATCCGACACGGCCGTGAAGAAGCCGGTGCGGTCCGACATGAAAATATTCCGAAGCCAGGCGGCGTCGATGGCGAAGCCCGTGCCTGTCACGTCGATCACAAGGTCTGCGTCTCCGTCCTCTCTGCGGGAGGTCGTGACCTTCAGATCCACCCGCCCGTTTCTGACCATATATCCGAGGGTGTTGATCAGAAGCTTTCCGAGGATCTGGTCCAGGCACTCCCGGTCCGCCAGGATCTCGGGGACCTCCAGGCCTGTAACGTCATAGCTGAAGCTCAGATTCCGCTCCCTCAGGCGGTCCGTGATGGATTCGGCCATGTCCTGCACCATCAGCCGGAGATTGATCTCCTGGGGTGCAAGCTTGTCCTCCCCGCGTATGATACCGAGGACCCGCACCATGTCCGCGATGGTGTCACGCAGATATTCCGCCGAGACCGTGATCTTCCGGAGATACTGCTTCATCGCTTCCGGATCTTCGGTCTCCCCGCCTGCAAGACGGGCGTTTCCGAGAATACTGTGAAGGGGTGTCCGGATCTCCCGGCTCAAAAGGATCAGCACTGCCTGCAGGGCATCCGCCGCAAAAATCTCCTGTCCGCTCTGTCCCCGAAACAGGACATCTCTGTTATTTCCTTCATTGTCAGCAGATCTGTTCCAGTCAGTCATCTGTTTTTATCCCTTCCGCAGCACTGCTTGTATTTTTTCCCGCTGCCGCAGGGGCACGGGTCGTTCGGGTAAATCTTCTTTCCGCTGCGCACACGGGTCCCGCTGTTGTCCACGACCTTCAGGGACGCAGCCTCACAGGGCATGGCGCCGCGGAGAGGCAGCATCCGTGTGTTTTCCCGGCACTGCTTCACCAGATCCTCAAAGCGCTTTGCCTGAGCAGGGTCTGTCAGCACAAACCCCGCCTCCTTCGCCTTTTCGAGAAACTGCTCCGCCGTGTCGCCGATCTCAAATTCCGCCCAGGCTTCACTGAGCAGCTCATCCACTCTGTCCGTCTCCAGACCGCAGCCGCCGGTCAGGAATTCCTGCAGAGCCTTGTAGGCGGCATTTTCGCTGATGTACTGATTGTCCCAGTAATCCCGGATCTCATGCCAGTCCGGCAGACAGTAAGTGTGGTCCCCCTGCTCCTTCAGAAGGGCTTCCATCCTGTCCGGCTCCATGTAGTCGGCGACGATGAAATTCTCCCCGGTAAAGTACATTTCCGTCAGATCCTGGGGGATCCCCTTCATCAGCTCCCGCATCTCGGCAAGATTCGCTCTGAATCCGGGCCGCACCGCATAGAGGCGCAGCATGGTGTCCGCCGGAACGACTGCGTAGAAGGCGCCGGCATACCAGAGGCACTCCATCAGCCAGCCGGTCATGCGGCGGGTCCTGCGGAAGTCGGGCGTATCCACTTCGGAACGGAAAACTTCCTTCACATCGTCCGGAAGGACCAGCACATCGTCCCGGGAAAGGAAGGCGTAATCCATCTCCGCCAGCTGCAGGACCAGATCCGCGTCCTGCCGGGCCGGGTTGTAGATCATGTTCTCCTCGGTCAGCCGGTCAAAGAGCCGCTCCTGGGCGTCAGTCATGACGCCGAGACGCTTCCTCATGATCTCCGGCTGAAGCAGGAAAGCAGCGGTCTTCTCCGCGAGATCCGAGGCCTCCATCTGCTCTGCTTCTTCACTGCTCACGGCGCCGATCACGCCGGCATAATCCGCAAGCTCTTCCTTCATATAATTCTCGATCAGCCATTCCTTAAGAAGCATTCCCTTACCCGCTTTCCGCGATGCAGCAACCGTTCTGTCCCTGTCATCAGCTGTATTTTATTTTCCGAAAAAATGATCCTCAAGCATGAGGCACCAGCAGTGGTAGACCGGAAGGTGCAGCTCCTGGATCATATAAGTTTCCGTCTCCGGGACACAGACCGCAACGTCCGCGAACTGCGCAAGCTCTCCGCCTTTTTCTCCGGTGAAGCCGATCACATGGATCCCGAGCGCCCGGGCTACGATCGCCGCGTTCATAACGTTCCGGCTGTTTCCGGAGGTGGAGATGCCCAAAAACACATCCCCCTTCCGGCCGAAGCCGTAAAGCTGCTGCGCAAAGACGCCGAGACCGTCCACATCGTTGATGTAGGCGGTGGTCAGCGCCTCATGGGCCACCAGCGGGATCGCCATCAGGGAGCGCTCCAGGTTCGCGGCAAGCCCCGCGCCCCGCTCCGGGTCGATCTCCTTCAGCCGGGCAGCAAACTCCGGCGGGACCGGCCGCGGTGTTTTGAAACGCTTCATCAGTTCTCCCGCGATATGCTCGGAATCCGCCGCGGATCCGCCGTTTCCGGCGATCAGGAGCTTTCCGTCCTGCTCGTAGCATTCCTGCATGACAAGATATGCGTCAATGATCTCCTTCCGGATACATGCGAGCTTCGGATGCCGCTCCATCAGGAGATCCACATGTTTCCGGAGTTTTTCTGACAGTCTGTCCAAGTTTTTTCTCCGTTTCTGTTATGTCCGGCCTGTTTTTCCGCCGGCGCACACAACTTTAAAATTGTACCCCTTCCCGTGTATGGATGTCAATGCGGAACCGTTTTAAGTCCCGCACACAGCCGCCGGTCTGCGGCCGTTTATGTCCTGTGCAAAAGGCTGCCATGTCAGGGCAGTACAGCCTTGACATGACAGCCATTCCTTTTCGGTAAGTCCGGTCCGGGATCAGTCCTTCAGCTTTCTCCCGGCTTCGTCATACTTGTAGAAGCCCTGTCCGGTCTTTCTTCCGAGGCGGCCGCCGCGGACCATCTTCCGGAGCAGCGGATGCGGGCGGTACTTCGAGTCTCCCGTATCCTCCTGGATATTCTGCATGATCTTCAGGACCAGGTCCAGTCCGATCAGGTCACCCAGCTCCAGCGGGCCCATCGGATGGTTCGCGCCGAGGATCATCGCCTGATCGATCTTCTCCGGCGGGACATCATTCTCCGCACAGATGCCGATCGCTTCGTTGATCATGGGCAGCAGGATGCGGTCCACCATATAGCCGGCGCCGCCGATCTCGGGATACTGGATCGGGACCTTGCCGATCATCCGGGCTATTTCAGCGACCCTGTCCGCAGTCTCCTTCGGAGTGTTCATGCCGATTCCGACGTCCACCAGCTTCATGGTGGTGGCGGGATTCTGGAAATGCATGCCGGTCAGCGGACGGCTCAGGCCTGCGCCCAGCTCCGTGATGGAGTAACGGGAGGTGTTCGTGCAGAGCAGGCATTCCGGCTTGCAGATCTTGTCCAGCTCCTTCAGGGTCTCCTTCTTGGTCTTGACGTCCTCATAAATGCACTCGATCACCAGATCCGCTTCTTCACAGATGTACTTGGTTCCGGTGACGATCCGCTTCATCATGGCGTCCGCCTGCTCTTTAGTATAGCGGCCGCGCTCCACAGAATACTCCAGTTCCTTTCCTATCCTGCGCTTCGCCTTGTTCGCGATCAGCTCATTTGAATCGCAGAGATATACGGTGAATCCGTCATTCATGGCGAATGCCTTGGCAATTCCGGTTCCCATGTTCCCCGCACCGACAATTCCGACAATCATACTGATTCCTCCAATATTAAAATCTCTCCGTAATTAGTTGTCTGTAATTTGATTATATCGGCCGTTTCTACCGAAGTCGAGCGTTAAATAATTATCCAAAGCAACGGCCGGGAGCAGTCCCGGCCGGGTAAGTCTTATTTCAGTCCGAGCAGTGCCCCCAGAAGCGCTGTCCCGTCATTCTTGGACTTCCGTCCCTTCGGCTTCGTCTCCTCGATTCCGCCAAACAGCGCCGCAATATCTGTGAAATCCAGTCCGTCAGAGAGATCGAAGCCCTGTTTTTTCTTCTTTGCGGCACTTTTTGCCGCTGCGGAGATACCGGTCAGAAGGGCGGGGGCGATGCTGGCGAGGATCGCCAGGACCTGCTTTTCATCCATACCGCTCTTCGCCACCAGATCTTTAGTCACGGCATCCTCCTTCTTTCCGAGGATATGGCCGAGGATCAGTTCGCCGTCCTCGGTGTCCGCATCCACCAGCTGCTTGCTCAGGGCCTTCCTCCCCTTATGCTGGCCCAGGGCTCCGAGCAGGGAGAGGGCACCGGCTTCAGTGGAGGCATTCTTCGTCAGGTACTTCAGAAGAAGCGGCACCGCCAGGATCAGGAGTTTATTGATCTGGTCGCTCGAAGCTCCGGTCTGATTGGAGAGCGTGTTCAGGGACGACTGGGATGTCAGTGATTTCAGAAGCAGACTCAGCAGACTCATGATATTTCCTCCTTTTCTGTACGGAAACAGAGACAATGTTCTGATTCTACTTTATCACATTTCCGTGCAGAAAAAATCACAGGCGGCGGAAAAATCATCCCGCCGCCTGCATTATTTTCCGCAAGGTCTTCTCCCCTGCTGATTATCCGTTTTTTGCCGTTTCCGGCCATTGTCAGACGCTCTTGACCTCTGCCTCGGCGATGCCGTTCTTCTCCGCATAGCCGGTAAGGATCAGCGTCAGGGCGCCGTCGCCGGTGACGTTGCAGGCGGTTCCGAAGGAATCCTGCAGCGCGAAGATGGTCAGCATCAGGGCCGTACCGGTCTCGTCAAAGCCAAGGACACCGGTGATCAGTCCGAGGGAAGCCATGACCGTTCCGCCGGGGACGCCCGGTGCACCGAGGGCAAAGATTCCCAGCAGCAGGGCGAACAGGATCATCTTGGATGCCGGCGGGAACTCGCCGTAAAGCATCTTGGAAACTGCCATGACGAAGAAGGTCTCGGTCATGACGGATCCGCAGAGATGAATGTTCGCGAACAGCGGGATGCCGAAGCTCACCATGTCGTCGCGGAGCGTGGGCTCGGACTTTCTCGCGCAGTTCAGCGCCACTGCCAGGGTCGCAGCGGAGCTCATGGTTCCGACTGCGGTAAGATAAGCCGGTCCGTAGTTCTTCAGAACATTCATCGGGTTCTTGCCGGAGTATGCGCCTGCGATGCCGTAGAGCAGCGCGAGCCAGATGTAATGTCCGACCATGACCAGCACGATGATGATCAGGAAGATCGGCGCCTGCTTCGTGATGCTGCCCTCATAGGCAAGACCGCAGAAGGTGGTCGCGATCAGGACCGGAAGCACCGGGATGACGATCTTCGTGACGATGGACAGGACGATCTGCTGGAACTCCTCCAGGATGCCGGTGATCATCTTGCTCTTGTTCCATGCCGCCGCAAGACCCACCATGATGGAGAAGGTCAGCGCGGACATGACGGACATGATCTGCGGGATGGCCAGCTGGAACACGACGGCCGGCAGTTCCTTCAGTCCGTCGACCTCCGGGTTGATGTTCAGGTGCGGCAGGATCAGGAAGCCGTTGATGATCGAGAAGAACGCCGCGCCGATAGAAGACACATAGGCGATGGTGATCGCCACGGTCAGCATGCGGGAAGCATTCTGTCCCATCCGGGTAATGGACGGCGCGATAAAGCCGATGATGATCAGCGGCACACAGAAGTTGATCAGCTGCCCGGAGATATAGCGGACTGTGACGATGATGTTCAGAAGCGCGTTGGTGAATCCGGCGCCTTCCGCGGCGCCGAGTCCGAGACCGACAATGATGCCTGCTGCGACCGCACAGAGAAGCCGGAACGGCAGACTGTTGAAAAAGCTGTTGTTATTCATAAGTGTTTCCCCCCTTGAATAGTTTCAGAATCTGTTTTTAATTATCGACCATCATGCTGATGATCTCCTTGTTCGTCTCCTTCATGCCCTCCTTTCCGAGCCGGGCAATATTCCGGATCGTATTCTCTATTCCCTTCACCACGATTCCGTCTCCGCCGCTGAACTCCTGTCCGTTCCGGTACATCTGGAACCCCAGGATGCCTGCATCCACGGAGGACGCGATCTTCGCAGCGCAGGACGCCTTCGCACCGTCGCAGACGATGCCGGAGACGATGGCGAGCGCATTGACAACAGTATGATCGATCGCTTCAAGGCTGCCGTCGATCAGATAGGCGATGCCGGCCCCTGCACCCGCTCCGGCGCTGACTGCGCCGCAGAACGCGGAGAGCGTCCCGATGCCGGTCTTCTGGTGGATCGCCGTCAGATTGGAGATGACCAGCGCGCGGTACAGCTTCTCTTTGCCGCAGCTCAGATCCTTTGCGTATTCGATCACCGGAATCGAGGCTGTGATGCCCTGGTTTCCGCTGCCGGAATTAATGATCACGGGCAGCTCGCAGCCGTTCATTCTCGCGTCGCTGCCGGCAGCCGCCTTGGCCCTCGCGCGGACCTTGATGTCGTGTCCGTAGGTCTTCAGCAGCACAGAGCCGATATTGGAGCCGTAGTCTCCCAGGAGACCTTCCTCGCAGATGGCGGTGTTGTACTGGATCTGCCGGTCCAGGATTTCCTCCACGTCCCGGATATCCACGCTGTTGGCAAAATCGTAGATATGCTCCATATCGAGAAGGGAGCGGTCCGTGCGAACCTCGCCCGCCTCGCTGGTCTCCATCTCCTTCTTGAAAATGACCTTTCCGTCCTTCTCGATCAGGACGATGTTGGTATGATAATCCGTGATCCGGACCTTCGCACAGGAATCACCCTTCCACTCCGTTACGATCAGGTCAAAGACATGGTCGAAATCCACATGTTCGACCTTGATCTCCACGTTGTCGAGGAAGTTCCGCATTTCATTCCGCTCTTCCTCGCTGACACTGGCGATGACCTCCAGCTCCCGGTTCGGATCTCCCGCGATGATCCCTGCCGTTGCCGCGGCCGGGATTCCCTTCAGGTGGTTGGTGTTCGGGACGATGACGCTTTTCACGTTCTTGATGATACTGCCGCTGGCCTCCACCAGCACCCTGTCCGGAAGACATCCCAGGACCGCTCTCGCCTTCGCCGCAGCATAGGCCAGGGCAATCGGCTCCGTACATCCCATGGCAGGAATCAGTTCCTCTTTCAGGATGGCAATATAGGCGCCATACCTCTCATCGGTCTTTTCCATGCTTTCCTCCTAAAATATTGGTAAAAAGGCTTGCTCTTCATTTTTAATATAATTGCTTTCCGGCCTTCCGCATCCGCTTCCAGAAAGAATGCAGCTGCTTCTTGTGCCGGCACAGCTTCTCTTCACAGTTCACACAGCGCAGGCTTTCATTCGTCTGTTCCGAAAAATACTCCGGATGACGGTGAAGCTGCACCTCCCACTGGATCAGGACGATCATCGAGACCAGGAACAGGCACCGCAGGAAAACGTTCCTCGAGAACGCCAGCGGCGTGAACATCATCGGGAAATCCCAGTTGTATATCCGGCAGGTCGTACAGCAGCGGTTCCCCATCATCCAGGTCTGGAACGGGCAGAAAAACATGATGCAGATGATATCGCAGACGGAATAGAACAGGGAAATCACCAGCATCGCCCCCTCATCCAGGATCCCCCGGAAAAAGAGGATAAAGATCAGACCGTTCAGCAGGAACCAGGATCCTGCACACAAGGCTGTCCGCGCCGGCGGAAGCACCGTGATGTGCTCCGGGCGCTCTCCCGTCGGACGGTAGTTCTTCCGGAACAGCTTCTGGCTTCCCATGCTGTCGACCTTCGCGGGAAACATCCGGCAGATCATGTCGGCCATAAAGACGATCCAGACAAAGGGAATCAGCCCCGTAAAGCCGGCGAAGGTCTCATAAAGTCCCTCCGCGCCCCGCAGCCGGTTCGGCACATAGACCGCCAGCGCCGCAAGAAAGACGGATCCTCGCAGGACCAGCTTCCCGTAATGCATCTTTGAGATTTTTGAAAGCCTCGGCTCCTTTTCCGCCATGAAAGACCACACTCCGTCCGATCTGTCAGTTCAGTTCCCGGAAATGGAACTGCCTTGTTCCCTCCGCGTAATCCTTTACCGTCTGTCCTGAACCGTACAGCCGGTACTTGTAGGTCATCAGGCCCTCCAGCCCCACCGGGCCCCGGGCGTGGATCTTCGAGGTGCTGATGCCGACCTCCGCGCCGAATCCGTATCGGAATCCGTCCGCAAAGCGGGTCGAGCAGTTCCTGTAGACTCCTGCGGAATCCACCATCTGCATGAAGTACTCCGCCGTCTCGTCATTCTCCGTAAGGATCGCGTCGGTGTGGTGGGATCCGTAGCGGTTGATATGGTCGACCGCTTCCTCGACGCCGTCCACCAGCTTCACGGAAAGGATCATGTCCAGATATTCTGTCCGGAAGTCCTCCCCTTCCATCAACTCAAAGGGAACCGGCGTGCCGCCGCGCTTCTCTTCCGCTTCGGCAAGGATCTTTCCGGCTTCCCCGGTTCCCCGGAGCGTGACCCCGGCAGCCCGCAGGGCATCCGCCGCCTTCGGCAGGAACTCCGCGGCGATCTTCCGGTCCACCAGCAGGGTCTCCGTCGCATTGCAGGCTGCCGTGTACTGGATCTTCGCGTCTACCAGGACGGGAACGGCCTTCTCAAAGTCGCAGTCCCGGTCCACATAAGTATGGCAGATCCCGTCCGCGTGTCCCATGACCGGGATCTTCGTGTTGTCCATGATGTAGCGGACAAAGGCATTCGATCCGCGCGGGATCAGGAGATCCACATCTCCCTCGCAGCCCAGCAGCTCACTGATCTCGCTGTGGGCGGTCGCCTGCAGAAGACAGCCTTCCGGCAGTCCGGAAGCGACAGCGCTTCCGCGGATCACCTGAAACAGCGCCTTGTTGGTCTCCGCCGTCTCTTTTCCGCCCTTCAGGACAGCACAATTCCCGCTCTTCAGGCAAAGGGTGGAGATCTGCACCAAGGCGTCGGGACGCGCCTCAAAGATCACGCCGATGACGCCGATAGGACAGGAGACCCGGACCAGCCGCAGGCCTTCGTCCAGTTCCCGGTCGATCTGTACCTTGCCGATGGGGTCCGGCAGGGAGATGAGCTGAGAGATTCCTTCCCGGACTGCCTTCAGCTTTCCCTCGTCAAACTTCAGACGCTTCGTGACCGCCTGGGAGATCCCGTTCTCCTCCGCCCGGGCAAGATCCTTCCGGTTTGCCGCAAAGATCTCTTCCTGATTCGCTTCCAGTGCTTCCGAGATCGCTGCCAGTGCCGCGTTTCTCTTCTCTCCGCTGACCGCCGCCATATGGGGCGCGCTCAGCTTCATTGCATGAACTTCTTCTCTGATTCCCATGTTCGTATCCTCACTGTGCTCCGGATTCCGCCGGCCTGTCTCAGGCCGGATCAGTCTTTGGACAATCTGCAGATTATCATAGCATTTTTCCCGGCTGAATACATCCCCCATGACAGCCGGGAGCCTTCCGCCGTGCAAAAACTTTACATTTTACATTCGCCGTACTAAGATAGCTGCACGATGGTTCCGTTATTCGAACCGTTTCGTCCCGATACTCGTACCTGTTGTGGTTCGGAATTCCGATTTATCATATCTTCGTATTGTTGAAGTTTCGAATCATCCAAGGAGGCGTTCTGTGTTCGATGTGCTTTCACGGCTGAAGGAACTGCAGGACGCAAAAGGCGTCAGTTCCTACCGGCTCGCCAAGATTTCCGACACTCCGAAGTCCACCCTGTCCGGCTGGAGATCCGCAAAGCGCCCGCCGGGAATCAAAAAGCTGGAACAGATCTGCACTGATGTGCTGGGCATCTCTCTGGCACAGTTTTTTGACAAAGACAACGAACTGGCCCTGACTCCCGAGGAGACCCTGCTGCTCGGGAATTACCGGAAGCTTGCCCCGGAAATACAGAAAGCTCTGCAGATTCACACGGAATATCTCGCCGCTGTGCCGGGCTGCTGTTCCCGGCCCGATGAAGCAACGGAACCGAAAGCGGATACCGTCTGCCCTGCCGCAGCTCCTGCCGCTCCCGCCGCAGCTTCTGCAAAGAAGCCTTCCGTCCTGAAGGTCGCGGAGAGACCGGATCCTTCCCATTCCGCGGCCGGAAGCCGCTCCGAAAAACCTTAAGCCCGGCATTCCGCCGGGCTTTTGCTGGCACTGCACACTCACTGCTTCATGCTTTTTCCGGAAATACGAAAGGGAGTCCTGAGTATTCAGAACTCCCTTTTCTTCGAGCTGATGACGGGAATCGGATTGCGTGTCACCACGAAAAACCTTGATTTTATGCGGTGTTCCGGTTCCGACCCCGTCTCAATACTCAAATCATACTCAAGAAAGGAGCATGGGCATCTCATCATCCTTCGGTCACTTGTGCCCCTTATTATACCAGATTAAATCACCATTGCTGTTTTGTTAAGAATTTAACATTATTCTGAGTTTCCTGACTCTTTCTGGCAAAAAAGAGGCGCTTCTGTAGCTTGGGTGGGTAAGTAAGCGCTAATCTTGCCCATCCAATAAAGTTCTTGGCTTCGTACGCCGCCCTTGCGTGAACCTCAGATGGA
>CADBEN010000040.1 GCA_902793685.1 uncultured Lachnospiraceae bacterium | reverse complement strand
GGAAGAGCAGTCTGCTATGTGTGCCAGAGTAAAGTCCACTTATGCCAGACTTAATTCTACCTTTGCTGGCGAGAGTGGAATTTAAATTTACAATTCACGGTTGTCAAGCGGGGAATACGGAATCTTGCAAGCATCTTTCGTAAAAGGTATACTGATATAGATTCACTGCCATACAGGCAACGTACATTATATCTCTGGAGGTACTATGTCTTCAACTGACCGGGAGCATATCCGGAATTTCTGCATTATCGCCCACATCGACCACGGCAAATCCACCCTGGCGGACCGCATCATTGAAAAGACCGGACTACTCACGAGCCGGGAAATGCAGAACCAGGTCCTGGACAACATGGAGCTGGAGCGGGAGCGCGGCATCACCATTAAGAGCCAGGCGGTCCGCACGGTCTACAAAGCCCGGAACGGCGAGGAATACTATTTCAACCTGATCGACACCCCCGGGCATGTCGATTTTAATTATGAAGTTTCCCGTTCTCTGGCAGCCTGCGACGGCGCGGTGCTGGTGGTCGACGCGACCCAGGGCATCGAGGCCCAGACCCTCGGAAACGTCTACATGGCGCTGGACAATGACCTGGAGGTCATTCCGGTCATCAATAAGATCGACCTTGCCAGCGCCCGGCCCGACGAGACCATCGAGGAGATCGAGGACGTGATCGGACTGGAGGCGGCAGACGCGCCGCAGATCTCGGCGAAGACCGGCCTGAACGTGGAACAGGTTCTGGAAGCCATTGTCCACAAGCTGCCGGCACCCGGCGGAGATGAGACGGAACCCCTGCAGGCGCTGATCTTCGACTCTGTCTATGATTCTTACCGCGGCGTCATCGTCTTTGTCCGCCTGATGAACGGGACAGTGAAGAAGGGCGACCGGATCCGCTTCATGGCCACCGGCGCGGTGGAAGAGGTGGTGGAGACCGGATATTTCGCCCCGGGCCGCATGATCCCCTGCGACGGACTGTCCGCGGGCGAGGTCGGCTATATCACCGCCAGCATCAAGAACGTGCGGGACACCCGGGTGGGCGATACCGTCACCAACGCGGACCGGCCCTGCGCGGAGGCGCTGCCGGGCTACAAAAAGGTCCAGTCCATGGTCTACTGCGGCATGTACCCCGCGGACGCGGCGAAGTACCAGGACCTGAAGGACGCCCTGGAGAAGCTTCAGCTGAACGACGCGTCCCTGCAGTATGAGCCGGAGACCTCTCTGGCGCTGGGCTTCGGATTCCGCTGCGGTTTCCTGGGACTTCTGCATCTGGAGATCATCCAGGAGCGGCTGGAGCGGGAATACGACCTGGACCTGGTCACGACCGCGCCGGGCGTCGTCTACCATATCTACAAGACGGACGGCAGCATGCTGGAGCTCACGAATCCCTCCAACATGCCGGATCCCTCGGAGATCGAGCACATGGAAGAGCCCATGGTCACGGCGGAGATCATGCTGACCCGGGAGTATGTCGGTTCCATCATGCAGCTCTGCCAGGAACGCCGCGGCGTGTACCTCGGCACCGAATACATGGAGTCGAACCGCGCCATCCTGAAGTACGAGCTTCCGCTGAACGAGATCATCTACGATTTCTTCGACGCGCTGAAGTCCCGCTCCAAGGGCTACGCTTCCCTGGACTATGAACTGAAGGGCTACGCGCCGGCAGAACTGGTGAAGCTGGACATCCTCATCAACCGCGAGGCGGTGGACGCCCTGTCCTTCATCGTGGTCAAGGAGAACGCCTATGACCGCGGCCGCAGGATGTGCGAGAAGCTGACAAAGGAGATCCCGCGGCACTTGTTCGACATCCCGATCCAGGCTGCCATCGGCTCCAAGATCATTGCACGCGAGACTGTCAAAGCGCTCCGGAAGGACGTCCTGGCGAAGTGCTACGGCGGTGACATCACAAGAAAGAAGAAACTCCTGGAAAAGCAGAAGGAAGGAAAGAAGCGCATGCGCCAGATCGGCTCCGTAGAGGTGCCGCAGAAGGCGTTCATGAGCGTTCTGAAGCTGGGCGATGAGTGAGAAACGAAAACTCGAACTGTATATCCACATCCCGTTCTGCGTGCGGAAGTGCCGCTACTGCGACTTCCTGTCCGCGCCGGCGGATGAGACGACGCGCCGGGCCTATGTGAACCAGCTGATCGAGGAGATCCGCGCCCAGGCGACGGTCTACCCGGACTATCAGATCTCAACGATCTTCGTAGGCGGAGGAACGCCTTCCTCCCTGACGGGACAGCAGATCCTGAACATCCTGAGCGCGGTCTATGAGAGCTTCGCAGTGGACTCCGATGCGGAGATCACCATCGAGTGCAATCCGGGGACCCTGGATACAGAGAAACTCGAATACTTCCGGGAGGCCGGCATCAACCGCGTGAGCCTGGGTGTGCAGTCCGCGGACAATGAGGAGCTGCAGCTTCTGGGCCGGATCCACACCTACGAGGATTTCCTGCAGAGCTATCAGATGCTCCGGGAAGCAGGCTTCCGGAACATCAACGTGGACCTGATGAGCGCCATCCCGCACCAGACGGTGGAGAGCTGGCGGAACACACTCCGGAAGGTGCTGATGCTGAAGCCGGAGCACATCTCCGCCTACTCGCTGATCCTGGAGCCGGGAACCCCCTTCTACGAAGAGTACAGCACGAAGGAGGGGCAGGCGGCGCTGCCGGACGAGGATACGGACCGGGAGATGTACGCCCTGACCAAGGCGCTGCTTTCCCAGCACGGCTATCACCGCTACGAGATCTCAAACTACGCGCGGCCGGGCTTTGAGTGCCGTCACAACATCGGCTACTGGACCGGCGCGGAGTATCTGGGTGTGGGCCTCGGCGCTTCCAGCATGATGGTGAACCACCGGTTCCACTCGGAGACGGACCTTCAGAAGTATCTGGAGGTGCGGATGCATGAAGACCTGACGCCCCTGTTCCAGGACGTGGAGGCGCTGTCCCTGGAGGACCGCATGGAGGAGTTCATGTATCTGGGGCTCCGCATGACGGAAGGCGTGTCCGGGAGTGATTTCATGCACGCCTTCGGCTTCAACATGTTTGACGTCTTCGCGGGACCCATCCGGAAGAACACTGTCCTGAAGCTTCTTGAGACAAAGCTTCCCACAGTCCGTCTGACAGACAAAGGAACCGACCTCGCGAACCGTGTGTTCGCGGACTTTTACCACTGTCTGCGGCGGACCGGAGGAAACAGATCGTGATGATGCCGAAAGCGTTTCATATGGATCATACCGTCCCGGACCGGATCTCCGGGGCGCTGTTTGCGGCAGTCCTCACAGCTGCCGCCCTTTTTCTGGCCTGTCCGCTGACTGTTCACGCGGAGGATCCTTCCCGCCTGATCTCCGGGACGACCATCAACGGGATCAGCATTTCTGATCAGACGGTGGACGAGGCGGCAGCCACACTGCAGAATGCCTTCGGGAACTGGACCCTGACACTGAAGGGCAGAAACGGCGTATCCTGTGAGATCTCCGGAAGCGATATCGGCTTCCACGCGGCGGCGGACCCTGCAGAAGTGCAGGCAGTCCTGGACGCGCAGAACGCGGCCGGAAGAGTGGTCGGCCCCGGCGGAGGGGCGAAGCGGAACGCGGAGATCACGATCCGGATCACCTATGACAGCGCGGCGCTGGAGAACGCCATCAACGCATCCGTCTTTCTGAACATGCCGGACGCGGTGCCGAGCTCCGACGCGCATCTCGCGATGACAGGCTCCGGACCCAGCCAGGGAATGGTGATCGTCCCCGAGGTCTATGGAACAGCGGTGGATCCGGAAAAATACCGGGCTGCGGTGCGCGCCGCGGCCGATGCAGGCCTGACGGAGCTGGATCTCGACCAGGCCGGGTGTTACGGCGGACCGAACATCCTGAGTACGGATCCTTCCCTGCAGACAGCGATGAGCGCGGTGCGTTCCGTACAGAATGCCTCTGTGACCTGGACTGTCGGCGGCATGACGGTGATCCTGGACGCGGGGACCTTCAGTCCCTGGATCACAGGGATGGATGCTGACGGTACCGTCGCAGTGGACCGCGATGCCCTGGTCTGCTGGCTGAAGGGCTGGGCATCCTCCTGTACGACCTTGGGAACGCCTCGGACCTTCCACTGTCACGACGGTAGAGACGTGACCATGAGCCGGGGAACCCTGGGGTGGGCGCCCGATATCGACGCGGAAGCGGATGCCGCTGCCGCAGTGATCAAAAGCGGCGGGAACGCGCAGCGCGTTCTTTCGCCGCCGGCAGGAAATGACTGGGGGAATACCTACATTGAAGTGGACCTCGCCGGTCAGCATGTCTGGTATTACAAAGACGGCCAGGTCGTCTGGGACGCGCCCTGCGTCTCCGGAAGGATGACCGAAGACCGCATGACGCCGGAAGGATTCTATTACATTTATTATAAGGAAACAAACCGTGACCTGAAGGGAAAAATAGTCGATGGCAAGCCGGAATACGTGGCCCATGTGGACTACTGGATGCCCTTCTACCGCGGCTACGGGATGCACGACGCCTCCTGGCGCTCCGACTTCGGCGGCAGGATCTACGTAAACAACGGAAGCCACGGCTGCGTCAACCTCCCCCCGTCCAAAGTAAAAGCCCTCTACGACACCGCCCCCACCGGCACCCCCGTAATCTGCCACTACTGACGCGCTAGCAATGAGAAGCGACGACAGAGCCATAAAAAAACTCCAGACCGCGAGTTTACTCGCAGGGGCTGGAGTTTTTTTATGGCTCGGGTGTCACGGCGAATGCCGTGACACGAGGAAACCAAGCGAAGCGCAGGTTTCCGAGTCGTCGCGCTAGCCGGTCACGGCGAATGCCGTGACACGAGGAAACCAAGAGAAGCGCAGGTTCCCGAGTCGTCGCGGGAATACGAAGTGTCACGCAAATACAAAAAAAAATCATTAAGTACATCACTTAATGAAAAGTCTAACACATGATCCACGAATCTTAAGATTAATTTAACTCAAAACACCCCTTATTGCAACAGCCATTCTGCCCAAATATGCAGAGAATCAGATTTCTGTCAGGGCTGAAAAGGGTTCTCCGGGGGAGTTATTATCGAGCAATTGCGCGTCATAATACTTTTTTTTCCATTAAGTGATGTACTTCATGGCAAATGCATCCGCGGAAAACAAGGGGGTATGGGAATCCGATATGAAGATATTGATTGTCGATGAAAACAGAAAGGATCTGGAAGAGCTTTACGGATGTATTCGCAAGGCCTGCGAAGACGCTGAGATCCTGAGGTTCGACAAGGCATCGGATGCAGTCGCAGCCCTCCGGGGGATCGATCCTGACGTCGCATTCCTCCGGATCGAGATGGAATCCATGAGCGGCCTGACGATCGCGGAGGTAATGAAGTGCATGTTCCCGGCCGTCAATCTGATCCTGGTCTCGGACAGCGGAGATCACTATGCGGATGCTTTCCGGCTCAGAGTCAGCGGATATCTTCAGCTTCCGGTCACCGAAGAGATGGTCCGGGAAGAACTGTCAAGTCTTCGTTACCGGAAGAGACCAGCGAATGCAGGCGCACTTCAGGTCATCGGTGACAATGATATTTATGCCGGTGGAAGGACGATCCGCTTCAAGTACAACAAGACCAGGGAACTGGTTCAGTATCTGATCGGTCTTGACGGCAAGACGTGCTCCACAGAGGACCTGCCGGAAGTCCTGTGGAATGAGTACGGGGACAGGCACAGATCTTACCTGCGGAATATCCTTGCGGATCTTTCGAACGCAATGAAGGCAGCCGGGTGTGAAAACCTTCTGATCCGCAGACGCGGCAGGGTCGGGATCAGGCTGGTGGAGAAAAGAGAACCGGATGCGAACTGATCCGGCTCCCGAGGTACAGGGCTCGGGGAAGGGAATCTGGCTTCCTCCATCTTCAGAGATCGAAGCGGAACTGAAGAATGTCAGGTACCGGCGGAATTTCCGGCAGGCACTGCGGAGCACGCTTTCCGTGCTGGTCACAGTGTCGGCAGCCGCCATACTGATCGCGGTGCTTTTGCTCCCGGTCCTCCAGATTTACGGAAAATCAATGAACCCTACGCTCACGGAAGGCGATGTGGTCGTCACAGTGAAGCGGGGGACATTTGAGACCGGAGACATCATAGCGTTCTACTACAACAACAAGATCCTGGTCAAGCGTGTCATCGCCGGATCGGGGCAATGGGTGGATGTGGACCAGGACGGAAATGTCTATGTAGACCGGAAACTCATCGATGAACCGTATATTAAAGAGAAAGCGTACGGTGAGACGAACATCAAACTTCCGTACCAGGTCCCGGATGAAAAGTACTTTGTGATGGGAGACAACCGGGACGTTTCCGTGGATTCACGCAACACGGCCGTTGGCTGTGTCGCAGAGGAACAAGTCGTTGGCAAGATCGTATTCCGGGTCTGGCCGCTGGAGACGGCAGGCCGGATCGGGTCCGATAAATAAAGCAGCATGAAACAGCAGAGCAGGGGATGACCATGAATAATTCATTGATAAGCAGAATTCTGGAATTTCTTAGACAGCTCCGAAGAAAACGCGCCTGGCGGAGGTTCACGACCTGCATGGCAGCGGTCGCTGTCTTCGTGACGACCTATGCCCTGATCCTTCCTGCGATCACGATGGGGAATGCCCATCCTGAGATCAGCGCGGAGATCACTGAGGCCATGGCCGGAGAGGAGATGGCGTTCCATGTGAAGGCGGAAGCCTTGAAAGGGCGCGGCGAGGAGGTCTTCGTCATTTCAATGACAGGGGATAATGCCGGGCTCTCGGAGGAGTATGTCTTCGCAGAGGACCAGACCGTGGAGATCACCGATCTTTCCGGACAGACCGTGGTACTGCACCGGGAAGAGGCGGACGCTGAGACCGGTACGGTCAACTACTGGTTCGAGCTGGACAAGGATACTTCGACGGAGTTCGAGCTGCTGATCGCGGACGGAGCGAAGATCGAGGACATTGCCCGGTCGGCAGGCTTTGAGAAGGCTGTTATGGAAGAGGAAGAGGAACCTGTGAAGGCGACTGCTTCTGACGCTGTTCCTGTCGCTGCCGCTGATGAGGCTACCGAAAGCAACGCTGAAAAAGCGGCGACTGCCAGCAATGCGGCAGCAGAGAAGACCGACAGTGCAGCTGTGGTGAAGGCCAGCGACAGCGTTGCCGAGAAGAAAGAAGAAACGGATGACGACGGCCATCTTGCCGACGGCGTGCTTCTGAACGATCTGGATGTCACGGATGAGACTGAGGAAGAGGCTTCCGTAGTTACCGCGACCCTGACCGTGAAGGCAGGCGGCGGAGAGACCTATGCGAAGGCAGTCAGCGATGCGGAGATGAGCGCAGAGAAGCGCGGCGACGCAGCTCTGATCTTCCACTGGAGAAGCCTGACCCAGGCCGCAATGCGCAGGACCTTCGAGGGAGAAGGCTATACGGTCACCGTCTGCTTCGACGAAGCTGCAGCGATCCCGGAGAACGCTGAACTCTTTGCGGAAGAGTATGCGGCGGATACGGATGAGTACAGTCAGAACATGATGAAGGTCGACTCCGTGCTGTATGACGAGATCGCTTCCGGAAGGAAGATCCTCGGAAGCCGGATCTTCAACATGGAACTGAAGACGGATGACGGCGTCATTATCCCGATGGACAGCGTGGTCGTCGCGATCAGCTATGCAGATGAGATCGAGGATGCCAGGGATCTCGAGACCCGCGTCGTTGCCTGCGGCGGAGATCTTCCGGAGCTCGCGGAGAGCGTCACCGGCGGAGAAGGGAATCTGAGAGAAACGGTTTATACAGCCAAGAATCTCGGAGCCGTGGCCGTTGCCGCGACAGGCATTCTCGAAATCAGGAATGAGTTTGAGTCACCCTATGAGTGCTCTGTAGACAGTCTTAACCTTGAGGAAATGGATTTCAGCTCCAGAAAGCTGATCGTGAAGACGTCGGATCCGTCGATGTTCACGGTACATACCTGGGTGGTGGATTCCTGGCAGGATACCTACATCCTTATGTTCCGCACGGAAGAAGAGACCAGGAATGCGTTTACCTACTATGTGGATAAGTGCGAATTTGCAGTCCCGGATATCGCCATGACCTCCACTGCAAACGAAGAGATCCAGGAAGGCCGGACTGAGCAGGAAGTTTATGAACTGGTCGGGACGCCGGCGGCAGAGAATGCTGAAGAAGGAAATACTGCAGAAGCTGCAGAAGGAAATGCGGAGGCGGAGGAAGAGACCGCACCGGAAGGCCTGGAGGAACAGCTCACCCCGCTGGCGGAGCTGAACGAACTTCTGGAGTCCGGAGGGGATGCGGATAAAGAAGACGGTCCGGTGATCGCGCTGATCGATACCGGCGTGAATGATGATTCTGTGGAAGCCTACACTGTCCTCGGCGGTGACACTGCGGACGAAAACGGACACGGCGACAATATGCTGGCCATGATCCGCTCGGAGAATGAGGATGCGAAGGTCATCTCCATCAAGGCGCTGGATGAGACCGGTCACGGACAGCTTTCCTCGGTCTATGCTGCCATTTCCCTGGCGATCGAGAAGAAGGTCGACATCATCAACCTGTCTCTCTCCGCCAGAGGCACCTATGGAAATGAACTTCTGAAGTCCGTGATCAGCGATGCCATTGAGAATGACATCATTGTAGTGGCATCTGCCGGAAATGACGGGACGGCGGCATCATCCTATACGCCTGGCAATATCGAAGGCGTCGTCACCATCGGTGCGGTGGATGAGCTCGCGAATCTGGTCGGCAACAGTAACTATGGCTCCGCGGTGGATTACTATGTCGCTGCAGAAAACACTTCTCTCGCTGCAGCAAGGTTCACAGGCATTATCTCCACTTCAGAGAAACTCCCGGATTATTCCGAAACCGTCAATTATTATCTGGATACCGTGCAGGTGATCTTCACGGAAGCTGTAGGATATACAACTGAGGGCGCGGAAGAAAACGGATCGGAGTTTTTGACGGAGGAGGAGTTCGAGGCCGATGCGGATCCTAAGATCGAGATCACGGTCTCGAAAAAGTGGAACGTGCCGGCCGGCACGAAGACCCCGGACAGCGCCACGGTCATCCTTTACGGAGACGGAAAGGAGAAGAAGAGGGCAACCCTGAAGGCGGGCAACAAATGGACGTTTACCTGGAAAGATCTCCCGCGGTACACAGGGAGCAATCTGGTCAATTATACCGTCGATGAGGTGCCGATCGAAGGCTACGCTGTGACAGTGACCAAGGAGCCTCCGACCGTCAGCCCGTCCGGAGTCACCTATGCGAATTTCAATCCGAACAGGAGCTATGACAAGAATTCCGGCAGTAAAACACAGAATGGAAAATGGGATTCCAGCAGTAAGTACAGCGGAGGTGCGGTCCGGGTCGGCGGAAAGTCCGGCTTGACGAATGATCCGGAGAACTACGGAACCTTTATGGACGGAATGCCCCTGGAGACCATCACGCTGAATGTCAACAAGATCACGAACGCCAACATGACGGCTCAGTTTAATTCCAGCTACTGGCAGAGAACGGCGGATGGACAGTTCAGATATCTTAAGGATATCCCGACTCATACGGGTACGAATTATGTTACACCGGGAGCAGCCTCGAATCTCAAGCTGACGTTCAAGAATGCCGCAATCAAGAGAGACGGATCTCCCGCGAATCTGGTGATAGAGTACTCCAACATCAAGTTCCGGAACCGAGACAGTATTGAATTTGACACCAAGTCGAAAAGCTATAAGGGCATGAAGCTCACAAGGTCAGGGAAGAATCCGTCTACAACAGGCCCGATATTCTTTGGTCCGCGGAGCATCGTCGTCCAGCCGAACAACACGCATGCAGATGAGTTCCATTATTTGATGCTGGCAATGAGTGTGCGCGGCAAGGTGTACATTACAGAGACAGACGGCTCGCCGGTTGCGGCCGGAGAGACCTTCCTGTTCAGTATCGCGGATCTGGATGTGCAGGATTACGATTACAAACCGGTTGACGGTGAAAAAACGAAAGGCGCGTTCCGCGAAAGCTGCAGGAATATCAAAGGCGCAAAGTCACAGGCCTTTGTTCCCCAGTATTTCTATACACATGAGACCACTGATGACTTCCGAAGGATCACCATCAGCGGAACTGCTGCCAGTGGTACGAATCCGGACGGACTGAGTTTCATTGCCAGATATACCGACAGCATCTATACCAGGGGATCCGGCTATAAAGAGGAATCTGCCGGCGGCGGCTACGA
Source organism: uncultured Lachnospiraceae bacterium (assembly GCA_902793685.1). GTDB lineage: Bacteria > Bacillota > Clostridia > Lachnospirales > Lachnospiraceae > Moryella. The sequence continues at coordinate 6,162 of CADBEN010000040.1, read as the reverse complement.
TTCCGGTATGGCAGTACTGGGCGACGCGCGGAACGGTTTCTATTTCACCTGGAACGGCGGCGGTTATAACATGGGCTCTAGCCTCTTCGCGGGAACCGTCCGTGACGCGAAGCAGAAATTCACGGTCACGAACACCCCGGACGAGGTCCTGAAGATCACGAAGAAGATCCCGCAGGGTGTGGATGATCAGGGTCAGGTATACTCCTTCACGGTTTCCTTCAGGAACAGCAGCGGAGCGGTTTATCTCCTTCCGGATTCGGTGATCAATTCTCCGGCGCTGAAAGGCAAGCTGACATACAACAGCGGAAAATATAATTATACGCTGAAGCTGAAGGCCAACGAGTTCGCGGAGATCCCGCTTGCAAACGGCTATAAGTACAGCATTGACGAGGCAGACGGTTATTATACGGCTGCGGTTACGAGAAGAGTGGCAGGCGGCGCCGAGGAGAAGATCACGGATCCGATCTCCGATGCGACGATGACCGGAGATACCGAGATCACTTACACAAATACGCCGAAGCTGGTGAAGCTGAAGATGCTGAAGATCGGCTCCGGTACGGAGAAGAAACTTTCAGGAGCACAGTTCGAAGTCTACGCGAATGCGGACTGCACCGTAAAGGCGAAGGACTACAGCGGAAAAGAGTTCCCGACCGTCATCACCGGTTCTGACGGAATGGCGGATGTAGGATCCTTCATTTCCGGTGTTTATTACCTGAAGGAGACAGTGGCGCCCGGAGGATACGAACTGCTGAAGGAGCCTGTCAAGGTCACCATCAAGGGTGAGACTCTGACATACGAACAGACCGGAAACGCGCTTTCTGATTCCCAGAAGGGGGCGACAAAGGTAACAGACAAGGATGGAATTGTAACCTACACAATTACGGTAACCAATATATTCGGACAGAAACTTCCGAATACCGGCGGGTCCGGAACACTGCCTTATACGCTCGGCGGACTGGCACTGGTCCTTTCTGCGGTGATGTATGTATTGAACAGGCGGCTGAACGAAAGGAGGTACTCATAAAGAGAGCTCCGGATAAGGCCGAAGAACGGACGGCCACGGAAATTGGTTCGTAAAGGAAACAGTAACATCTGGTAATCATAAAAAAATTTTTGTGAATAAAAACACAGAAAGGATAAACTATGAAACTTTACAAGAGAATGTTGGCATTTGGACTTGCAGTTGCGATGATCCTGGGAACTGCCGGTACTGCATTTGCGGTGGAAGGTGAAACGGAACCTGTCGCCGCGACTGCTCCGACTTCAAAAGAAACCGGCAAGGGAAATATTTCCGTCACCGGAATCGAAGCGGAAGACGTGGACAAAGCGAAGGTCACGGCATATAAGATCGTGAAGCCCACCTTTGCAGATGAAGAAACCGGCGCTGTTGTCAATGGCGTCACCGGCTGGAAGCTGGTCGATGGGATCCACATCGCTGATCTTGAAGCAGATCCCAAGGTAACGGATGCAACGATCAAGCAGTCTGAGATCTATAAGATCGCGCAGCAGATCGGAGCCAAGGATGTCACACCTTTCGAAACTGTAACTTTAAACAAGCCGGATTTTAAAGCGGAAGTCACCCCCGGTATGTGGATCGTTGTCGCCACCGGTACCGGCACCACCATCTACAACCCGGTCATTGTCTCCGTGAACTATGACAATGCCATGGATATCACCACCAAGGATGGCACCATCAGCTTTGGTGATGAATATTCCGATACGGCTGTCATGAAGTCTTCCAAGATCCCGGTGATAAAGAAAGCAAAGAACAAGACCGACCAAGATGAGGAGAAGGCTGACGGCAAGGCAACGGACGCTGAGATCGGCGATACCATTTCCTTCAGCATTGATACCACGATCCCGGCATACGGCGCGGCGCAGACTACCACCAAGACTTCGGAAACCACGGGAGAGGAAGGAACGACCGAGACGGTCACGGAGTATGTGAGCGCATACACGCATCCGAAGTTCGAGATCAGCGACGCCGTGACCAAGGGCCTTGAGATCCAGACAGACACCATCAAGCTCCAGGAAAGCGATGACGGCACGTCCTATACGGATGTCGATGAAAAGAATTACACTGTCGATCCGAAGGAGACCGGAAAGTTCACGATCAAGCTGAAGGAAGACTACATTGTCGCGAACCCGGCAAAGGAAGTCCGCGTAGTCTATGAGGCACTTGTCACTGAGGATGCGGATTACAACTTCGATGAGGAGACCAACACCGGTAAGGTGACCTTCTCCAATGACCCGACCAATGAGAAGAGCGTCGGCGAAGAGGAAGACAAGACCTATCACTATACCTTCGCTATCAACGCTGAGCTGGATAAGGATTCCGAATCCCAGCTGCTGAAGAAGAAGACCACGGATGTCGTGAAGGTCAACGATAAGGGCGAGGTGATCGCAGAGATCAGCTCCGACAAGCAGGAAGAGACCATCACCATGAAGGATGGCAAGACCCCGGTGGAGAACGCAGTGTTCATGCTCTGCAAGGACAAGGCCGGAACGCAGGTCTTCAAGGATGACCTTACCACCAACAAGGATGGCTATCTGACCGTCAACGGACTGGATGCGGATACGACCTATTACCTCATTGAGAAGACTGCTCCGAAGGGTTATTCTCTCAGCACCAAGATCACGGAAGTGAAGATCGAGGCGAAGTACAACGAAAACGGCACGCTGGAATCCTATACGATCTTCTTTGATGGCGCAGCCATCAACGAGTATAAGGCAACTTATTCTCAGACTGATCCGGAAGTGGTCGAAAAAGTCGAGTATGAGCAGTTCGGTATCTTCTCCCTGGTGAACACTCCGCTTCCGGAGCTTCCGTCCACCGGCGGCATGGGCACCACGATCTTCTATATCCTCGGATCTATGCTTGCGGTCGGCGCAGCAGTCCTGCTGGTCGTGAGAAGAAGAATGGGCTCTGAGAACTGAAAACGAAACTGATACTGATCCCTGCGCAGGCATTCCGGATCCCGGAGTGCCTGACGCAAGGCCCCTCCCTGCAGGGAGGGACTGTGCGGACCAGAGCACTGATCTGTGCAGTCGTTCCCTGCAGAATGTGAAAAATGCCAGGAGAGCGGCAGAATGTCATTTCTCAACAGAAACAGAACGACAGGACTTCTGGTGCTGGCATTTTTTACAGGTGTCCTGCTTCTGAGTTACCCGTCGGTCAGCAATTACTGGAATGAATGGCTTCAGTCCAGAGCAGTCCAGTCCTATGCGCAGGCAATCGGAAATCTGGATGCCGAGGAATATCAGAAGCTGATCGACGATGCGGTCGGCTATAATCAGGAACTGGCTGTCAACGGGTTCGACTGGGATCCGGAAGAATCCCGGCTGAAAGAGTATTACAGTCTCCTGAATGTAGACGGCACGGGGAACATGGGATATATAAATATCCCGAAGATCAACCTGAAGCTTCCGCTCTACCACGGCGTAAGCAAGGAACTCCTTGAGACTTCCATCGGTCATCTGGAGGCGACTTCGCTTCCGGTAGGCGGACGTTCCACACACTGTGTCCTGTCCGGACACCGCGGTCTGCCGTCTGCGAAGCTGTTTACTGATCTGGATAAGCTGATCGAAGGCGATACCTTTACCCTGAACATCCTGAATGAGACACTGACCTATGAGGTGGACCAGATCCGCGTGGTGCTGCCGACAGACTTCTCGGAACTGTCATTGAACAGGGGAGAGGATCTGGTGACGCTTGTCACCTGTACTCCCTACGGCGTCAATACCCACAGGCTTCTTGTCCGGGGCAAACGGATCGAAAATGCTCAGGGTGAGGCAAGAGTCATTGCGGACGGACTGCAGCTGGAACCGGAATTTGTGGCGCCGCTGCTGGCGATCCCGACGCTGGTGCTCCTGCTGGTGATCGCATTAATGCTTCCGCCGGAAAGCCCGTCAGAGCAGGCGATGAAGGCTTGGGAAAACCGAAAGAACGGACATAAGGATGTTTAAGAAAAAAGAAAAATCGAAGATCGACAGGCCGATGCTCCGAAAGCTGACAAAGGAACAGATGCTGGACATCATGCTGGAGCAGAGCCGGGAGATCGAAAAACTGACGGCTGAAAATGAAGTTCTGAAACAGAAGATCCATGACCGGAGGATCAATATCGAGGAATCCGGGTCCATCGCGGAGGCAAGTCTCCGGGTTACGGAGATCTTTGCGGAGGCCCAGAAGGCTGCTGACCTGTATCTGGAGAATATCCGCCGGATCCAGGCGAAAGATCCTGACGTATCAGAAGAAGACAGGGCAAAGCCGGCGGCAGATCCGGAACACACCGGTGAGGACACTGTATTCGAAGACATCGTAATCGAGGAAGGTGTTCCGGAAGGCGGTGATAAGCCGTGAAGCTGCGAAGCAGGATCATCACAGTGATCCTGGTTGTGATGATAATCGGCGGACTCGGACTCATGCTGTATCCGACGGCCAGCGATACGGTGAACCGGATCGAAAACGGCTCGGAGATCGACCGGTACCGGAGCAGGACCGCGGAGCTCAGTGCAGCAGAGATCGCTTTGTATTTTGAGGCGGCGGATGCCTATAACCGTGAGATCCTGAAGTATCCGAAGGGTTTCTCTGACCGGCTGACGGTCCCCGGGTACGACGGGATCCCCGATGTCACAGGCATGGGAATGTGGGGCTATGTAGAGGTGCCGAAGATCGGTGTACTGCTTCCGGTTTATCCCGGGACAGACGCGGACACGCTGGAGACTGCGATCGGACATCTCCCGGGAACCAGCATCCCTGCGGGCGGCGCCGGGACCCACAGCTGTCTGTCCGCACACCGCGGGCTTCCGACGGCGAGGCTGTTTACAGATCTGCCGAAACTGGAAATTGGTGATGGTTTTACTGTCACGGTCCTTGACCGGACCATGATATATGAAATAGACCGGATCGAAACCGTGCTTCCCAGTGTTACGGAACCGCTCGATCTTGATCCGGGACAGGATTACTGCACTTTGATGACCTGCACACCTTACGGGATCAATTCACACCGTTTGATGGTTCGGGGAAAAAGAGTCGGATAATTCCGGAAATCTCAGGAAGGAGAAGTTATGAAGATGAAATTGAGATCCCTGTTTGCGGTATCGCTGCTTTCTTCCGCAATGCTGCTTGGGAGCATGGAGGCCCTTGCTGGTGAGCTTTCCGTGCCGCCGGATCTGGATGAGAAGGGTACCATCAATGTGACCATCCAGGTTCAGAAAACAGACACGGTCGTTCCGAGCGGAACGTTGGGAATCTGTAAAGTCGCAGATCTTGTGATACAGGATGATGGCGCCATGCTTTTCCAGCTGACCCCGGAATTTGCGGACAGCGGAGTCAGTCTGGAGAATCTGAACGATGAGACGATTCCGGCGACGCTTTTTAAGTATGAAAAAGAGAATAATATTCAGTACACCGAGCAGCCGGAGAGAAATGCTGGCATAAGGACCTTCAGTGACCTCTCCCTGGGCGTGTATCTGATACACCAGGTCAAAGGGTTCAACCATCATTATGATATCAATCCGTTCCTCGTATCACTGCCTGTGACCAGTGAAAGCGGAGACAGCTGGGTCTATACTGTCGACGCTTCGCCGAAGGTCGCCACGAGACGCGGCGGCGGCGGTGGCGGCGGCGGTGGCGGCGGCACAACACCGGGCGGCGGCGGAACGCCGGGCGGCGGCGGTAGAACGCCGGATATTCCTGATGTTCCGGGAACGCCGGCATCGGGATTTGTTCCCGGGATCCTTCCGAGGACCGGACAGCAGAAGGCCGGATTTGCAGTGGCATTTGCCGGCGCAGCCGGACTGATCGCCCTGATCCTTGTAACCAGAAGGAAAAAAGGATAATTGCCGATGGGCTGGAAGTATTTCGTAAATCATAAAAGTCTCCCGAGGAACCGGCCGCTGAGTGCGAGGTCCCTCTGGAGATTTGTGTTGCATTACTTTTTGCATGACAGATGCTGCATTGTGCGACAAAAAACATGAAATATGCATTTCATGTTTAATACGGGAACCAAAGGTGAAAAAGTAAAACAAACGATGTGAAAAATAAAAATTTTAAATAGATTTAAAAGGCTCTTCGGGGGTGATAGTGGATGAAAATCACCCACAATCCCAGTAATTATGCGGATCAAGCGGTTTTCAATCTACGATTGGGTAATGGAACTC
>CADBEN010000039.1 GCA_902793685.1 uncultured Lachnospiraceae bacterium | reverse complement strand
AAGAGGATGACGGCGCAGAGCGCTTCGCCATCCTCCATCATCAAAGAAGAGACCAGCCTTTGCCAGTCTCTTTGTAAACCGGGATGCAACCTCCCGGAATGTGTTCACTTTCAACCCACTATGGCCTCAGGCCAGAACGAGAGGGGTTGCATCTCGTTTTACAATTGAAGCTGTTTCCGGGGCCAAAAATGACGGAAAAGACAAATAATAAACCTGCAGCCGAAAAATGCCGTTTTACGGCCGGGAAAGGTCTTATATCATGAGAAAAACAGTCTGCATCACGGGCGCGTCCCGGGGCATCGGAAAAGCGGCGGCACTGAAATTCGCCGCGGAAGGATATGATCTCGCGCTGAGCTGCGTAAAAAATGAGTCCGCGCTCCGGGAGACCGCCGCGGAAGCGGAGCGGCTCGGGAGCCGGACAATGCTGTTTGTGGGCGATATAGGCGACCCGGAAGCCTGCAGCCGCTTCTTTGAGCTCATCCGCGGAACCTTCGGCCGCCTGGACGTGCTGGTCTGCAACGCCGGCATTTCCCGTCACGGACTGTTCCAGGACATGCAGCCGGCGGAATGGGATGAGATGATCCGGACCAACCTGAGTTCCGTCTTCTACCTAAGCCGTCTGGCAGTCCCCATGATGCTGCACCGGGGCGGCGGGAAGATCATCACTGTATCCTCTGTCTGGGGGGCAGCCGGCGCATCCTGTGAGACTGCCTATTCCGCTGCCAAGGGCGGGGTAAATGCCTTCACCAAGGCGCTGGCCAAGGAGCTGGCGCCCTCGAACATCCAGGTGAATGCCGTGGCCCCCGGGACCATCGACACCGAAATGAACGCCTTCCTGGATCCCGAGGAGCGCGCTGCCCTTGAGGAGGAGATCCCCGCCGGCCGTTTCGGCACACCGGCTGAGGCCGCGGACCTCATCTATACTCTGGCGGAATCCGGGCCTTATCTCACCGGCCAGATCGTGACGCTCTCCGGCGGCTGGCAGATCTGAATACAGAAAAGCTGTCTCACTCAGGAATGAGTGAGGCAGCTTTTTTCAGTAGCTCCTTACTTTGAACTCCCGCTCCCCAGGGTCCGGCGGGATCCTCTGCGGGCTGGAGGAGTCAATATGGATCCACCTGCTCTCCTTGATCTGGCGCATCATGGCCATGATGGCCTGCGGTGACCCCTGGGCCTCCATGGTCACGCTTCCGTCATCCTCGTTCTTCACGAATCCGGTCACGCCGTGCCGGGTCGCAGCGTAATAGGCCGTGTACCGGAAACCGACGCCCTGCACTCTCCCGACGAAATGGTAGTGGATCCTGATCAGGCTCAAAGTCTCTTCCTTTCCCCCGGCTGAGAACCGGGTTCAGTTTTCTCCGGCCGGCACCGGAATGTCAAACAGACTCAGCTGCTCTCCCGCCTCGCGGTCCACGAAGGCGTGAAGATAAGTGAACAGCCGGCCGCTGTCGTCCTCGATATGGTACCCCGCGCAGGCGCTGCGCACATAGCGGGCCAGTTCCTCCCCCTCGGGCGACAGCATCTCGGAAAGCGTTCCGAAGCTCTCCTCATAAGCGGTCCGCATGCCCGGGAACAGTTCCTCCAGCCTGGTGAGGAAGGTTTCCCGGTCCTTCTCGCGGACTGTGACGCCCGGTTCGAACCCCATCAGTCCGTAGACTCCCGCACCGACGCAGGCTTCCATCAGCGCCTCGATATTCTGCCGCGCGTCATTCAGGAAGGGAAAAACCGGGGCGATGCGGGCTATCGTCGGGATCCCTGCTTTTTTCAGCTCTGTCAGGACCTCCGCGCGCCGCGCAGCCGTGCAGACATTCGGCTCCAGCTTTTCCCGGACCGCCTCGTCCACGGTCATCAGCGAAACCTGGACAATGCAGCGGGATTTGCGGTTGATGCTGGCAAGGAGATCCAGGTCCCGCAGGACCAGGTCGGATTTTGTCTGGAGCGCCAGTCCGAAGCCGTAGCGGTCTATCTCTTCCAGACAGCCCCGCATGATCCGCAGCACCTCCTCACAGGGCTGGTAAGGATCGCTCTGGGAGCCGGCCATAATCATGCATTTATTCCGCTTTCTGCGGAGCGCGTAGGCGAGAAGCTCCGGCGCGTTGATCTTTGCCTCGACGCTCTCGTAATCCGTCTCCGCCATACAGCCGCGGTCAAATCCCTGATCCAGAAGGCTTCCCCGGGACAGGTTCCGGTATGGATTCAGCCCGTTCTGGGTCGATAAGATGGTCTTTGCTTCCTTCTTCTGCATGATCCGTCATCCTTTCGGAGCTTTCCTTTTTCCGGGAAGCAGGAGCCGGATCAGATCCTTCCGGGTCACATGCTCTTCCACGAAGTGCTGCATATCAGTCTCAATGTCTTCCATGCCGTCGGCGGAATTGAAGAAGCGGTACCGTTCCTCTCCTGTCCGGACAAACGCGACGTAGTGCGGTTCGCCGCGCTCCACATAGCGGACGATGCCGGCCGGCACGCCGGAGATCTTCTTCAGAAGACCCTTTTCCCCGTAATGCCTGGAAGCCGGGATCCCGCGCTTCCGGAAAAACTCCGCCATGGTGGGAAACGGCGTTCCGCGTCTGCCTTCATATGGAAGGATCCGGAGCATGTCCGCATAGACCGTTTCCGGAGAATCCGGCATTCCCATCCCGTGCATGAAATTGTAGACCGCGATCCATCCGCAGCCATTGAACGATGACGGCCAGTAGCCATACGGAATATCGTCCGTATAATCCTGGTCCTTGATATAGCCGTCCGCAGTCATTGCCCGCTCATTCATCCCGTCTTACGCCCCCAAGCATTGATCCGCAAAGCTGTCTCCCGGAGGTCCGCCCCCGTCCGAAACAGCTCCACTCTAAAGTATACAGGTTTACGTAAAATCGGGCAAGCAAAAACCGGGGCCTCCGCCCCGGCTGTTATCATTTTTCGTAATCCCGCGCCACAGCGTAGCCCTTCACCGGCTCCGCCGCGCGCACCGCGCGGGCAATGGCTTTCGCCATGACGTCCGCCGCGAGGACGCCGACCACGTCCACGTCTGCCGCAGTCTCCGCGGTGGTCATCGCGAACACGGTATCCCCGTCCTTGGTGGTATGAACCGGGCGGATGGCCCTTGCCAGACCATTGTGGGTCATGGAAGCGACCTTATTCATCTGGCCTTTGGTAAGCTTCGCGTTAGTGACGATGAGCCCCACCGCGGTATTGCCGCCTTCCCATTTCCCTTCGGTCCACTCATCGTGTTCCGGCCGTCCGATCATCATTTCCACCGTATTCAGGAAGGTCTTCCGGTCCGGAGTCAGCGGCCCTGTGAGCTGCTTCCCGGTGATGGGGTCATAGACATCCCCGAAGGCGTTGACATTCGCGATCGCTGCCACTTTCAGATCCCCGACCTGCAGGCCGTAAGTCCCGATGCCGGATTTAAAGGCGTTCTCCGGTCCCAGGAACTTGCTGACCGTGGCGCCGGTGCCGCCGCCGACACAGCCCTCTTCCACCGGGCCCGAGGTGGCGTTTTTCGCCGCCTCATATCCGAGCTCCGTTCCGGGAATAAACTTTGCGTCCGAGACCGGGAAGTCGAAAATGCTGGCGCCGACCACCACCGGGATCCGCCAGCTGCGGACCATGGTTCCCGCGCCGCGCTCCGTGAGATAGTTCATGACGCCGGTGCAGGTATTCAGTCCGTAGGCGCTGCCCCCCGTCAGGACGACACCGTAGATCTTCTGGTTCGACATCTCCGAGCGGAGCGCCTGAGTGTCCCGGGTGGCAGGACTTCCGCCCCGCACGTCGCAGCCGCAGAGGGCTCCCTTCTCCACCAGGACCGCGGTGCACCCACTGCCCAGTTCCTTCCGCTGCGCGTGCCCCACCAGCACGCCCTCAATGTCCGTGATTCCGATTTCCCGATACAGCATATCCATCTTTCCTTTTCTGAATTTCCGCCGGACAGCTTTGATTTTAAAGCTTCCGCTGCGGTCAATTCTCAGATCTCAAACACCTTCAGTGCTTCCGCAGTCTCCTTCCGGCAGTCGTCGGTCTTCCACTCGCTGTGATATCCGAGGCAGGCGCAGATATAGCGGACGCCCTGGTCCGTAAGCTCCTGCCGGTGATGCACGTGCCCCATCAGGGACATCTTCACGCCGTACTTCATGCAGAGTTCCGCATAGGCGCTGCTTCCGAGGAAGGCATTGAAGTATTCCCACATGCCGGGGCGCAGCACCTTGAAATACGGGTGCGTCAGCATGTGAGTCACAAGGATGATCTTCTTCCCCTCGGCCGTCCGGGCAGAGATCCGCGCCTCCAGCATCGACCGCATCTTCTCATCCAGCTCCCGGTCGGTCATGCCCCAGTGGGCTTTATAAGAATCCATCCAGGTCCGGCCGCCGAACTTTTTCTTCGAGAGTTCCTCCGCCGTGAACTTCGCGGATGCCAGGGAGTAGTCATACCAGCCGATGTCGCCGGTCAGGACCCAGCCCCCCGGAAGCTCCAGATCATGTTTCGTGTCCGGGCCGCTGAGACACCAGGGGGAAGCGCAGTACTTCTCCCACACCTTCCAGGTATCGCCGCCGGCATAGGTGCCGCCGACATCCCACATGTCGTGGTTTCCCGGGACAAAACGGGAGGGGATCCCGTCTGTGTTCAGGCGGTCCATGAACGCCAGCAGTTCGTCCGAATTCTCACTGATGTCACCGGCGATGACAAGAAGATCGGCGCCCTGCCCGCGGACTGCCTCCGTAAGAGCGCCGTAAATATCATAATCGCGGTTGATGTCGACATGAATGTCAGAGATCACTCCGATCCGCATAGAAAACAGCTCACCTTTCTTCCGCCGATGTCCTTAAGGACCGGGGTTTCCTTTCTGCAGCGCTCCGTCGCGTACTTGCAGCGGGACGCGAAGGCGCAGCCCGGCCCGGGATCCACCGCGCTGGGGACATCGCCCTCGATGATCTCATGCTCCTTCGGACCTGCGTCGAGGTCCGGGATCGAGGAAAGAAGCGCCTTGGTGTATGGATGCTTCGGGTCCTGATAGACCTCCTCCACGTTCCCGATCTCGACGATCTTTCCGAGATACATGACGCCGATCCGGTCGCTGATATAGTGCACCACGTTCAGGTCGTGGGAAATGAACATCCAGGTCAGGCCGTGCTTTTCCTGCAGCTCCTTCATGAGGTTCAGGATCTGGGCCTGCACCGAGACGTCCAGCGCCGAGACCGGTTCGTCCGCGACAATAAAGTCCGGGTTCATGATCATGGCGATGCCGATGCTGATGCGCTGGCGCTGTCCGCCGGAGAGTTCCCGGGGGAATTTCTCCATGTAGGACTCGTCCATGCCCACCTCGCGGAGCATGTTGACGGCGAGCTCCCGCCGCTCCGCCGCATCCTTCCCGATGCCGTGGATCACCAGCGGTTCCTGAAGGAGCCATCCGATCCGCTTTTTCGGATTCAGTGAAGAGTACGGGTCCTGGAAAATGATCTGGAACTTCTCGCGGAATTCCTTCATCTGGGATCTGTCGGGTCCCTTCGGAAAGCCTTCATAGGAGACCGTTCCCGCAGTCGGTTTTCTGAGCCGCAGGACCATATGTCCGAGGGTGGATTTCCCGCAGCCGGACTCCCCGACGATCCCCAGGGTCTCGCCCTTCCGGATGTCGAGGTCGACGCCGTCCACCGCGTGAAGCCAGCGGGTCTTCTCAAAAAGCCGCTCCGTCTTGACTTTATAGTATTTCCGGAGATCCCGGATCTCCACAATATTTTCTTTCTGTTCAGGCATGGTCCGCCTCCGTTCCCTGCGGCAGAACGCCGGCAGCTTCTGTCACGGCATCCTGCGATGCAGCCTTTGCCAGGAAGCAGCGCACATGGTGGGTCCCGATGTCCGTCATATCCGGAACGCTGTTCCGGCAGCAGTCCGTCGCGAAGTCGCACCGGTCCGCGAAGGGGCACTGCCCGTTGTTCCGGAGATAAAGGTCCGGCACCGTCCCGCGGATGGTGTGCAGCTTCTCCCCCTTCTTCGCCATGGAAGGAATGGAGGCGATAAGCCCCTTCGTGTAGGGGTGCTGCGGATCCGCAAAGATAGTGTCCACGTTGCCGGACTCCACCACATGGCCCGCGTACATGACGATCACGTTGTCGCAGATCTCCCGGATGATCCCGAGATCGTGGGAGATCAGGATGACGGAGGTACCCTCCTCCTGGTTCAGCTTCTGCAGAAGCTGCAGGATCTGGGCCTGGATCGTCACATCCAGCGCCGTGGTCGGTTCGTCCGCGATGATCACCTCCGGGCGGTTGATGAGGGCCATGGCGATGACCACGCGCTGCCGCATTCCGCCGGACAGCTGATGCGGATAGTTGAAAAAGACCTCTTCGACCCGCGGAAGACCTACCTTCCGCATGATCTCATAGGTGACCGAACGGACCTCTTCCTTTGTGGCCTTCGGATGATGGATCTCATAGGCTTCGCCGATCTGCCAGCCCACCGTGAACAGCGGGTTCAGTGCTGTCATCGGCTCCTGGAAGATCATGGCAATATCGTCCCCCCGGAGATCTTCCAGGTTCTCCGGCGAGAAATCGCCGTATTCTTCCCCGTTGATCCGCATGATGCCGTTCGTCACCCGGCAGTTCTTCGGCAGGAGTCCGAGAAGTGCCAGCGACGAGATGCTTTTTCCGCAGCCGGACTCCCCGACGATGCCAAGGATCTCGCCGTGCTCTATCTTATAGGAAAGTCCCGTGACTGCCGGATAATCCTGTCCGTTTTTCCGGAAACAGGCTTCCAGATCTCTGACTTCAAACATAGCTTCTCCGTTCTTTTACTGGCTGCCGTCATCCAGGATGTCCCGCAGACCGTCGCCGATGAAATTGAATCCCAGGACCATGATGGTAATCATGATGCCGGGCCAGACGAGGGAAAGGGGCTGAAGGTAGATGTACTGCTGGGCGTCCTTCAGCATCATCCCCCAGGAGGGAGTGGGCGGCTGGACGCCGAGCCCCAGGTAGCTGAGACCGGTCTCGGAGAGGATCGCCGTCGCGAAGCTCAGGGACGCAGTGATCACGAGGGAAGAAAGAATATTCGGAAGGATGTGGATGTACATAAGGCGGAAAGAACCTGCGCCCCGGGCCTTCGCAGCGTTGACGAAGTCCGCGCTCCGGTACTGCAGGAAGCCGCTTCGCACCATACGGGCAAAGCGCGGCACGGACATGATCCCGAGGGCGATGATGGTGTTCCGCAGTCCCGGCCCGAAGATCGAGATGATCATGAGGGCTATAAGGACGCCCGGAAATGCCATCTGCGCGTCGATGAACCGCATGATGACCTCATCGATCCAGCCGCCGAAATAGCCTGCGCAGGAGCCGAGAATGGTGCCGATGATGCCGCCGATCAGCACAGTGAAGGTGCCGACCAGGAAGGCCGACTGGGCGCCGGTAATAAGGCGGCTGAAGATATCTCTGCCGAAATTGTCCGTTCCCAGAAAGTGCTCCGCTCCGGGTTCGAGAAAGGTCTGCCCCCGCATCATCTTGATCGGATCATAAGGGGTCCAGACCAGGCTCAGAAGCATGATCCCGAAAAGAAACAGGATCATGACGCAGCCCGCGGTAAAGCTCCGGTTCTTCAGGAAACGCCTTGCTGTTTTTTTGAACTGTTCAGACATGGAACGCTCCTTACTTCACGCGGATGCGGGGATCGATAACGCTGTAAAGGATATCCACCGCAGTGTTGATGATGACCACCAGGGCCGCGATATACATGACGGTGGACTGAAGCAGCGGAAAATCACGGCTCGTGATGGACGCCGTGATGATGGAACCGAGGCCGGGGATCGAGAACACGGTCTCGATGATGATGCTGCCGGCAAGAATATCCGTTACAAGCATGGCCATGATGGTAAGGACCGGGATCAGGGCGTTCCGGAGCACATGGCGGTAGATCACCGTCCGCTCCTTCAGGCCCTTGCTCCGTGCCGTGCGCACGTAGTCCTTGCTCATCTGGTCCAGCAGGGTGTTTCTGAGATAGCGGACCACCGTGGCCGTGGTCCCGAAGGACAGGGCGACAGCCGGAAGGATCAGGCTCTCGATACACTGGGCCGGACTCTTCTCCCAGCGGACGTAGCCGCCCGCCGGGATCAGATTCAGATGGACCGCGAAGATCAGGATCAGCAGGATGCCGAACCAGAAGGCCGGGATCGCGAGTCCGAGCTGCGTGAGCCCGGACAGGAATCCGCTGTACCACCTGGAGGCATCCCTGGCAAGACGGATCCCCAGCGGGATCCCGACCAGCACCGTGATGGTGATGGTCAGGAGCGCCAGGATGACCGTCGGCTGGATCCTCTGTGCCAGGACCATGGAGACCGGTCTCGAATACTTGTAGGAGGTCCCCATGTCTCCGTGCAGGAGTCCTGTGACCCACTGCAGGTAGCGGACCGGAAGCGGGGCCGTGAGACCCAGCTTCTCTCTCAGGATATCCGCCTGCGCGGGATCCGCGTCCACGCCCAGCATGACCAGCACCGGATCTCCGGGCAGGATCTGGAATACGCCGAAGGTGATCAGCGATACCATGAAGAGCGTGACGAACAGGACTGCCAGTTTTTTAAGGTAATATTTCATCGTTCTCCGATCATTCCGTCCAGTAGAGGGCGGCCATGTCGATAAAGTAAGCCGGGAAGTTCCTGATGCCGCCGAGCTTCGCGTTTGCGAACTTCAGGTTGGAGGTGTCCATGGTGTATACGCAGACAGCATCGTCCACGAGGTACTGCTGGCACTGCCTGTAGATCTCGACGCGCTTTGCCTGATCCGTCTCAGCCTTGCCGGCCGCGATCAGCGCATCGTACTCCGGATTGTTGTAGTTGTACATGTTGCGCTTATAGGAGGACTCGTAGCGGTTCAGGACCTTGTCCGGGTCCACCTTGCCGCCCATGCCGACCACCGTTGCCTGGAACTTCCGGTCGGTGTAGACGTCCTGCAGCCAGGTCGCCCACTCGATCTGCTCGATCTCCGCATTGATGCCGACCTCTGCCAGCTGGTCCTTGATCATCAGAGCCGTATCCACGTGGCGCTTGTAGTTGGACGGAACCTTGATGGTGAAGGTCACGCCGTTCTCATAGCCGGCCTCCTTCAGGAGCTCCTTTGCCTTCGCCGGATCCAGAGTGTAGGTGTTCTTCAGGTCCTCGGTGTAGTAGGCAGCCATGACCGGGCTCATGTGGGAGAACAGCGGGGTGCTCTGACCGAAGAGGACGGTGTCGATGATGGCCTGCTTGTCCACCGCGTAGTTGACTGCCTGGCGGACTCTCACATCGTCGAAGGGCTTCTCCTTCTCATTGAAGGCCAGGATCTGTACGGTGTTGGACGGAGCCGCAATGACCTGGAAGCCGCGCTTTTCGACCATAGCCGCGTTCGCCGGCTCCATATACTGGGTGAGGTCGATGTCGCCGGCCATCAGCTGGTTGATGGTGACCGCCGGATCAGACATGTTGACCTTGACGATGACCTTGTCCAGATGCGGTACGCGGTCCGGGTTGGTGTTGTAGTGGGGATTCTTCTCCAGCGTCACCTCGGAGCCGGTCACATAGTCGGTGATCATGTAGGGGCCGGAGCCGATGGGGGTGATGTTGAGGTCGATGCTCTCGTCGTGGGGAGCGACTCCGTAGTTCAGGAGGGACAGGAAGGAAGCGTCCGGCTCCTTAAGGGTGATGCTCATGGTCTTGTCGTCCACAGCCTCGATCTTGTCCACCAGTTCAAAGCCGGCCTTGGCTTCCGCGTAGCGCTGATAGGTCCAGACCACGTCGTCCACGGTGACGGGATTTCCATTGGAGAAGGTGGCGCCGTCGCGCAGGTGGAAGGTGTAGGTGCAGTGGTCGTCGGAGACTTCATAGCTCTCCGCAAGATCCGGAGCCATGGTGCCGTCGTCCTTCAGGACGAAAAGGCCGTCATAGACGTTGAACAGGATGCTCTCCGTGTCCGCCGCGACCGCGATGAAGGGATCGAAGCTGTCCGGCTCGGTCTGGATCATGACGGTGGCTTCTCCGCCTTCCTTGATGCCGCCTGCCGCCTGGGTCTCTTCCGCTTTGGTCTCCGCGGTCTGGGCTGCCTGGGTCGCTGCCGGTGCTGCCTGGGTCGCTGCCGCAGTGGTCTCCGCCGGCTTCTTTCCGCAGCCGGTGAGGGCTGCCGCTGCCAGGGTCACTGCAAGCACTGCCGCCGCGCTCTTTCTGAACACGCTCTTTCTCATTTTCATTTCCTCCTTGTCAGTCATTCGGTATTTACTCCCTGAATGCAGAAAATCCGAAACACTACAAAAGTAATGTTTCGGACAGACAGACTTTCTCCCGGGGAGATGCTATAATCAGATGCAGCTGAAACGACCGACGAATCACCGCTCTTGCGATCCTGTTCCGTGGGATACAGGTCCGGCGGCAGATAAGGTCCTGCCTTGCATCCTTCTTTTATTTCTTTAATAATGGTATAGTTTCCGGGGGAATACTGTCCATCCGTTCAAAATATAACAATCATCCCCTGAAAAGTAAAGGTGAAAAAAGCAGGAAAAACTGAATATTCTGTGATTCCTGATGTATTTTGCCATAAACGTTGCAAATCGTGTACTGCCTCACAGCAAAGAAAGGATTGACCCATGCGTTATCCCCATGATCTTCCGGAAAACGGGACCCTCGGATTTATCGCTCCGTCCTTCGGGGCTTTCATCGAACCCTACCATTCTGCCTTTATAAACGCCCTCGACGTTCTCGAAGATGCCGGCTTTCAGCTGAAGCTCGGGCCCAACTGCTTTGAGGGCAGCGGTATCGGCATCAGCAATACGCCGGAGGCCTGCGGCGCCGAGGCGAATGATTTCTTCACCGATCCCGAAGTGGACACCATTATCTCCTGCGGCGGCGGGGAGCTGATGTGCACGACCCTGGACTATGTGGACTTTGACAGGATCCGGGAGGCGGAGCCCAAGTGGTTCATGGGCTTCTCCGACAACACGAATTTCTGCTTTCTCCTGCCGACTCTCTGTGACACCGCCGCCGTCTACGGCCCCTGCGCGCCGGCCTTCGGCATGGAGCCCTGGCACCCGGTGCTGACCGACGCCCTCGGCCTGCTCACCGGTGAAATCGATGAGGTCGGCACCTATGGCATGTGGGAGATCGAGGGTCTGAAGGATGAGGAGCACCCGCTCCTGCCCTACAACACCACCGAGGAGACCGTCCTGGTCAAATATCCGGAGGAACTGGAGGAGACGGAGATCTATATGTCAGGCCGGCTTCTGGGAGGAAACATGGATCTTCTGACCGTCCTCGCGGGCACCTGCTACGATAAGGTGGAAGATTTCCAGAAACGCTATCCCGACGACGGCATCATCTGGTTCCTGGAGTCCTGCGACCTCAGCGTCTTCGACATGCGCCGAGCCCTCTGGCACATGGAGCACTGCGGCTGGTTCAAAACCACGAAGGGCTTCATCATCGGCCGCCCCCTCCACTACGGCGAAGAAATGATGGGCATGAACCAGTACAATGCCGTGATCGAGATCCTGAAAAAATATGACGTCCCGGTCATCATGGACGCGGATCTCGGCCATCTCCCGCCCTCCATGCCGATGATCGTCGGCGCAAAGGTGGAGGTGTTCTGCGAAGGGAACGACCTGCGGATCCGGTTTATACGGGAGTAAAAAACGGACTGTCACATGATAATGAAATCGACAATGTTCCCCAGGTGTCCGGCTCTGCAGCACAGACGTCCGAACACAGGGGAACATGTCGAAAAAGTTTTTCATGTGACAGTCCGTTTTGGTTTATTCTGCGTAGAAGAAAGCGTTCTCCTTCGGCGCGGTGAAGTTCTGCTCCAGCATGGCCACGTGGGACAGGAAGGCAGCGTCATCGAAGTACTTCGCATGCTCCGGACATCCGCGGACACAGGCCTGACACTTGATGCAGATGCCGGGGACGCTGGAAACGTCCTGCGGGTCGATGGAGCCCACCGGACAGAGCGGGACGCACTTTCCGCATTTCGTGCACTTCGCCATATCGGTCAGGGGCTTCGCCTTCAGGAACTTGGCCGGCTGACCGTCCGTGCCCTTCGGGACATAGTAGGGGGCGGCAGCATCGCCCGCAACGGAAAGCGCAGGAAGCTCCGCCTTCTCCGCCAGGGCAGCCGCGTGATCCGCGAAGACCTCTGCCGCTGCCAGGTCCTCCGCAGAGGGACGTCCGCCTGCCAGGAGATCCGAGAAAGCGTGGCGGCATGCGAAGGCTGCGCCGCCCACCGGCCGGAAACCGCCTGCCGTCAGCACGGAGACCAGCTCGGCAAGGCTGTTGTCAAAGCTGCGGTTCCCGAAGGTCACCACCGCCACCGCAGGGGTGCCGTTTCCCTTGAGTTTCGTCTGGAAGTCCGGCAGGATCTTGTTCGGGAGCTTGCCGGCGTACGTCGGTGATCCCGCTACCACCAGAGTGTCCGCCGGAAATTCCTTTACTTCAGTCCTCGCCGCAGGAGCCGTGAAATCCTTAAGCTCCATGGGACATCCGAGATCCTTTGCCAGCTGCGCGGCTACGGTCTCTGTAATCTTCTTCGTATTTCCCGTCGCACTGAAATAAATACCACAGACCTTTGTGATCATCGTTCTTTCCTCCTGTGATCATCGTTTTTGCCCGGCCGCAGGCCGGACTGATGTCACTTTCATTGTAGCACAGATACTGCAATAAACCTTAGCAAACATGAACGGAGCGGCCTTCCGGCCGCCCCGCAGTTTCAGATATCAAACAGCTCCTGTACCTTCCGGAACTCCAGCGGTCCCCCGAAAAGGTCCAGGGCGCTGCCGATGGTCACATCCACCTTTCCTTTTCCCAGGTCCCTGAGCTTCCGGACGTCTTCATAGCTTCCGACGCCGCCCGCGTAGGTGACCGGGATCCCGCAGGCATCAGCCAGAAGTTCCACCAGAGCTTCCTCGATGCCCCTCGCCTTTCCTTCCACATCCACCGCATGGATCAGGAATTCATCGCAGCTGTCCTGCAGACGGGAAAGGAGATCTGCCGTCACCTCTTCCTCCGTGAACTTCTGCCAGCGGTCCGTCACCACAAAATACTTCCCGTCCCGCTTCCGGCAGGAAAGATCCAACACCAGGTGTTTTTTTTCCACGGTCTCCCGCAGGGTCCTGATCCGGTCGTAGCGGATATGACCGTCCCGGAAGACCCAGGAGGTCACGATCACATGGGAGGCGCCGGCATCCAGGAACTCGCCGGCATTGTCCGCGCTGATGCCGCCGCCGATCATCAGCCCGCCGGGCCACTCCCGCAGCGCGGAAAGCGCCTGGGCTTTCGTCTGTTCATAGTATGGACTGTCCTTCGCGTTCAGCAGGATCACATGTCCGCCGGTCAGCCCGTGAGAGCGGTAGAGATCTGCGTACCAGGCAGCGTCCATTTCCGAGACAAAGTTCTCCTTTGCCCGGTCGCCCGCGTCGGTCAGACTTCCGCCGACGATCTGCTTTACGCGTCCGTTATGAATATCGATGCATGGCCGGAATCTCACTGTCTGTCCTCCCGCTCCTCTTCTTTCTCTGCCGTCTTCTCTGTTTCTGTGTTTTCTGTTTCTGTGTTTTCTCTTTCCGTGATCACACAGGGCATCGGGACGTCATACTGATCCATGGGGATCTCATCACAGAACATCCTGCGAAAACAGAGGCAGACCGCATTTTCTGTGTGCCCCTCCAGGAAACGGTCATAATAACCGCCGCCGTGCCCCAGCCTTCTGCCGTCCGGCGCCGCCGCAAGACAGGGGACCAGGATCAGGTCCAGTTCTTCTGCCTTCACAGTTTCGGAACAGTCCGAAGGTTCCAGGATCCCCAGCATGCCGGGATACAGGTGCTCGATATCCTGGATGCGCACAGCCTGCATTTCCTTCGCGCCGCACTTGGGTACATAGACTTTTTTCCCGTCTGAGAGCGCCTGCCGGAGGATCCGGTCCGTCGGGGTCTCCTTCGGCATGCTGACAAAGAGGAAGATACTCTCCGCCTTGTGATACCTGGCGGAGGAAAGGATCTGTCCCTGAATATCCATGCCGGCGGTCCGCACATAATCCGCAGGCAGGCTGCGCAGCCGCTCCCGTATCCTGCGGCGGAGCTGTTTTTTGGCCTCCCTGATCTCTTCCTGCTTTTCTGTCATTCTTTCTTCAGCCATCACTCTGTATTTTCCTGAAGTCACGCCTCAATAATATCATGCCGCACCGGAATATAGAATAACCGGTGCACCTCCTTGGGATCCCGGGTCCGGGCAAGGATCCAGCGAAGCTTTGTCACCACCGCCTCCAGCGTCATACTGTAGGCTTCGATCAGGTTCAGTTCCTTTTTGATCTTCTGCCCCACATGGTAAACCTTCATGTCGCTGCCCTCATACGGAACCTGGGTGGTCACCACCACGGTCTTCCCCGCTTCCACCCAGGCGCGCAGACCGTCCGCCAGGGCGCCGCCGTCATTCTCCGGAAGTCCTCCCACGCCGAAGGACTGAAGGACCAGGGCATCATAGTCCGGGAGACAGTGATGCATCACCTCCGGCGTCATCCCCGGAACCAGTGTCAGGACAAGGATCTTTCCGCCCACGAAACTGTAAAACCGGGGACCGTCTGAGCAGTCTTCCCCCGGAAGGTAGGGGATCACCTTACCGCTGCGTATTACAGCGATCTCCGGATAATCCACGCTGCTGAAGGCATTGAAACTCTTGGTCCGCTCTTTTCTTGCCCGGGTCCCCAGGATCACCTTTCCGTCAAAGACCAGGGATACTCCCTGGGCGCCGGGAAACACTGCGTACCGGAAACTGTCCAGTACATTCTGGCGGGCATCCGTGTCACGGAGAAAAATGGATTTCTGGGATCCGGTCATGACGATGGGCTTCGGAGACTTCTGGATCAGATAGGACAGTGCCGCCGCAGTGTATGCCATGGTATCCGTCCCGTGGGTCACCACAAAACCGTCGTAGGCATCGTAAGAGAGCCGGATCTGTTCGGCAATGCGGAGCCAGCATTCCGGCGTCATGTTGGTGCTGTCCAGATTCATGAGCTGCATTGCTTCCGCTTCGCAGATCTCACTGACCTCCGGCACTGCCGACAGAAGCTGGGCGGAGGTGATTGCCGGAGACAGTCCGTCTCCCTGGTCCAGCGATGCGATGGTGCCTCCTGTGGCGATCATTAAAATCCGTTTCATAAAACAGACCTCCTTCCGGAAAACGAGGGTCCGGTGACAGGCAGCGAAGGCCCCGGAAATACAGGCCTTCCGGGGCCTTTGATATTATTATAATACTATTTTCGGATCGTCCGGGAGTTTATTTCCTGGCTGCTCTCATTTTCCGCAGTTCTTCATTGCTGTCTGGCACCTTCCTTGATGATCACGATGCCGGAACCGCCGGACGGCAGCTTCAGTCTGTAAGCGATTCCTTTGATACTGCTTAATTTTTATAAAATTATCATATCACAGTACAAAGATGCGAACAACATTTCAAGTTTCGCTGCTATTTGCAGTTTTTTACTCGAATTCTCCGATCGTAACCGTCACGTCACCATTACCAAGCAGTTCCTCCATTTCCCGGGCGGACTTGTCCGTGATCCGGCCCAGCCGGGTATATGCCCAGGAATTCGAACCGTAAAAAATGACCATCTGATTTCCCGAATAGAGGACAATATCCCCAGCTGAGGTCGTAGTCTGTACATCGTTTCTCGGCAGGCTTGCCCCAAGAGAACCGACCTGCTCAAACCCGCCGTACATGGACATCCGGATCGTCAGAGATGCCTTGCTCTGACTGACAGTGCTTCCATTCACATCTTTCACGCCGCAGCCCACAAGAAGCATGATCACGGCAAGCACGGCAGCAATGACGCGGCCGGAAGAAAAAAACCCTGGAACCATGTAAGGTTCCAGGGTTTCGGTATACGAAGATTCGATTAACGCTTGGAGAACTGCGGTGCGCGGCGGGCTGCCTTCAGACCGTACTGAACAGATATCTAATTCGGAAACCCTTGATATTACTGTGTTTCGAGCGATGGCCGATTTTTTTGTCTCAGCCATTAACTACTTCTTTTTTCTCATCACTGCCCAGTCTTTGCCCCGGACTCTGATTTAACAGGCTTTTTCAATGCGTTGTTAACTACTGATGAAAGCTCTTCGGGCTTATTATACTTTGCCTTGGCATAGATGTCCATGGTGACTTTGCTGTTCTCGTGACCAGCCAGATACTGCACTGTTTTCGGATCAATACCGGCATAAATCAGGTTGGTAATATACGTGTGGCGAAGCTGATGAGGCGTCACCGTAAAGTCCAGAGAGTACACTATGTTCTCCCGGTTTACGCATTTCTGACCGGGCTCAGGCTTAAACTTCTTCTTGATGGCCTGCCCGTTCACGTATTTATACAGCGTTCGCTCCTTTGTGCTGCGGACCTTAATATAGTTCCAGATCCGG
>CADBEN010000038.1 GCA_902793685.1 uncultured Lachnospiraceae bacterium | reverse complement strand
AAGCATGGTGACATGTTCAGCTGACTGCTACTAATCGGTCGAGGGTTTAACCAAAAGGTCGAGTAGGTAAAAGATGTAAGAAATCTGGATTTAGAGAAAGAGAAGTTCTGTGTGTGGTTTTCAGGGTATGAAAAAGCTTTAAGTATATACTTGATTGACGGCCCCATGGTCAAGCGGTTAAGACATCGCCCTTTCACGGCGGTAACACGAGTTCGAATCTCGTTGGGGTCATTCAGTTTTGGGAACTCCTTTGGAGCTTTAGCTCAGTGGTCAGAGCAGTCGGCTCATAACCGATCGGTCCCGGGTTCGAGTCCCCGAAGCTCCACTAATCCTTCATAGCTCAGTCGGTAGAGCACGCGGCTGTTAACCGCGGTGTCGTTGGTTCGAGTCCAACTGAGGGAGCTATACGGCCTGGTGGCTCAGTTGGTTAGAGCGCCGCCCTGTCACGGCGGAGGTCGACGGTTCGAGTCCGTTCCGGGTCGCTGAAAAAGCATCCTGCAGACGCAGGATGCTTTTTTTTTGCTTTCAGTGCAGGATCACGGAGCTTTCCTGCAGATCTGTCACATAGCCGATTTCCGAAGCCACGGGAATGGAATCCCGGAGCTCCCGCAGCAGGGCGGGAGCGCTGCTCTCTGCCACGGCAATCAGAAGTCCGCCGCTGGTCTGAGGATCGTAGAGGATGTCCTGCATCGCCCGGGTGACAGATCCCCGGATTGCCACACCGGGTTCCGCATACTCCCGGTTCCGGTATGCGCCGGCGGGAATCATCCCCATTTCAGCGAATTCATATGCTTCTTTTATGTACGGAACACTGCCGGTATTGATGTGCAGCGTGCAGCCGCTGCCGGAAGCCATCTCATATCCGTGGCCCAGAAGACCGAAGCCGGTAACGTCCGTGCAGCTGTGTACCGGGTATTTTACCATGATGTCCCGGGCAGTCCGGTTCAGTTCCGCCATCTGCCCGAGGATCCGCTGCTCCAGAACTTTGTCCTCAAGAAATCCTGCCTTCAGCGCAGTGGTGAGGATACCGATGCCGAGGGGTTTCGTGAGGATCAGAACGTCACCGGACATGGCTCCGCAGTTTTTCAGGACTTTTTCCGGATGGACGAAACCGGAAACAGCAAGGCCATAGATCGGTTCCGCTCCGCTGATGGTGTGGCCGCCGGTGATGATGGTGTCCGCCCGATAGGCAGCATCGCAGCCGCCCCGGAGAATCTCCTGAACGGTTTCCTTATCCATGCTGTCAGTGACGCACATGATATTCAGTGCGAGCCGCGGGGTGCCTCCCATGGCGTAAACGTCGGAGAGCGCGTTGGTGGCCGCGATGACTCCGTAGAGAAAGGGATCATCTACAATGGGCGGGAAAAAGTCTGTGGTCTGGATCAGTGCCGTTGTGTCGTCGATTATGTAGACGCTGGCATCGTCACTCTTATCGTATCCGACGATCAGGCGGGGATCACTGTGGGTCCGGAAGCCCCTCAGGAGCTGTGAGAGGGTGCCGGCGCCGACCTTTGCGCCGCAGCCTGCGCAGTTTGCGAGTTTTGTCAGCTTCACTTTATTCTCCATGATGCTCCTTCACGCGCCGGATTCCCCGGCAAAGCTGTCAGTTCTTCACTGCAGAAACCGGCAGGTCAATTATCTGTACGCCAGATCTGCCGGAAGCTTCCGTCCGCCAGGAGTTCCACGATCTGTTCTGTCTCCTCCGGAAGCCCGGTCTCAGGGACAGGAATCTCTCCTTCAAAGCGCACGCAGGTGCCGCAGCTTGAACTTAAGGTCCGGGGAACAGGCATGAGACGCGCCGGGATCCGGTGCGCCTCACAGAGTTTCTGAAAGCAGATTGCCCCAAAGTGGGAGTAAAAGGTCGCGATACAGATCATTTTGATCTCTCGAGGGAGAGGGTGTACTCCCCGTCATTTTCACTGACAGTGACCCGGCAGCCCTGGTGTTCCGCAAAGCGGGTCACATTTTCTTTGGAGGCGTGGTTGTCCACAATCACTTTATAGGAGGCATCTCCGGAAGCAAGTGCCTTCCGGGTCAGGATGACCGGTTCCGGGCAGGAAAGTCCTCTGGCGTCAATGGTTTTCATGGCTGGTACTCCTTTCGAAACGTATTGCTGCAGGCGATGCTCAGAACGACAGCCAGACCGATCACTACGGCGATCTGGCCGTTTATGGTCGGACCCTTTCCGCTGGAAGCGAGGCCGAAGTTATGACAGAAAGCCGCGCCGGTCAGGAGGCCGGTGACTGCCGCCGCACTGTCGCTGTTGCCTTCACCGGAAAGCACAAGCTGACGCAGAGGGCAGCCGCCCAGAAGGACACAGCCGAAGCCGGCCAGAAGCATGCCGAGGGCGTTCCAGAGCGCGTCGGTGTGGGCCACCGGCTGCTCCAGGGCGGAAAGCTTAAAGTATACGCCCTGAGTTGATGCCGTAAAGACCAGATTCATGACCAGGGCGCTGACGAGGATCGCCAGGAAGCCGAGGATCAGCTTCTTTTCCCGGAACAGGACCAGGTCCCTGATGCCGCCCACCATGCAGAGACGGGTACGCTGTGCAAGAGCTCCGACGACTGCGCCGGCCAGAAGGCTGATGATCACAGGTGCGTGCATTGCGCCCGGTCCGGCCCCCTCCGGAGAGAACTGCAGAAGTCCCGGCACCGCGAGAAGAAGAATCAGGAATGCCATCTCAATGGACGGGAGCACGAAGCCCTCTGCCCGCGGCTGGCGGTAGCTGCGTTTCAGGGTATAGCCTCTGCTTAAGAAGAAGACACCGCAGAGGATCCCCAGTACGAAGCCGATAAGTCCGAAAACCGCGTTCAGGTCGCCGCCTGCCAGACGGAGGATCATCCGGAAGGGGCAGCCAAGGAACATCAGGCATCCGGCCATGACAAAGAATCCGAGGATAAAGCGGGTCATGGGGGCGCTTCCGCCTTTCGGGGAAAATTCCCGGTTCGCGAGAGACGTTCCGAAACTTCCCAGGACGATGCCGATGATCTCCGGCCGGATGTACCGGACCGCTTCCGCCCGGTGAAGGCCGAGGCCGCCCGCAGTGTCGCGGATGAAGCAGGCTATGCAGAAGCCCATGTTCTTCGGATTCCCGAAAAGCACCAGCGAGGCAGAGATGATGCCGATGATGACGCCGGCAAGTATGATGTTTCTCTGTTCGTTTTTCATAAAAACCCCCGATAAACAATCCCCCGATTCAGGATCTTATGAGGCAATAGTAACACTGTAGTCTGAAGAAGTCTAACGGCGTTTTCCGTTATCCTGCGGACTGGCTGCATCCGAAACGGAGGAGGCGTGCAATCCTTGTTGGAGAGAAAACGGTCATAAGATATAATAAATGGCGGGATCTGGTTTTGAAGGGTCTGGCAGAACCGGCCCGACAGAAAGCTTCCGGAAGAGGAGTTTTATATGAATCCGATCTATTTAGACAATGCCGGCACCAGCTTCCCGAAAGCGCCGGGAACCGCGGAGGCAGTCTTTTCCTTCATGACGCAGGGAGGCGGCAACATCAGCCGCGGGGCATACCGGAAGGCATATGCGGCGGCGGACATGGTCTATGAGACCCGCTGCCTGATCGCGGAACTGTTCCACGGGGAGGATCCCAGGCAGGTGGTGTTCACGAAAAATGTGACCGAGAGCCTGAATCTTGTATTGAAGGGATATCTGAAGCCGGGGGACCATGTACTGACCAGCTCTGTGGAACATAACGCCGTGATGCGTCCGCTGAAACAGATCGGCGTCGCATTTACCCGGGTTCCCTGCACGGAGACGGGAGAACTGAAGACGGAGGAACTGGAGCGCAGCCTTCGCCCGGAGACCAAGGCGGTGGTGATGACCCATGCCAGCAATGTCTGCGGAACCATCCTGCCGTTTGAAGCAGTGGGACGCTTCTGCAGTACCCACGGGCTTAAGTTTTTTGCCGACTGCGCCCAGACAGCGGGCTCAGTTCCCGTCGATATGGAAGCCATGAACATCGATGCTCTCTGTTTTACCGGCCATAAAGGACTGCTCGGTCCCCAGGGAATCGGAGGGGTAGTTCTCCGGAAAGGACTGGAGCAGGAAATCGCGCCGCTGGTCTCCGGCGGCACGGGAAGCATCAGCCACAGGGAGGAAATGCCGGAGTTCCTTCCGGACAGGTTTGAGGCCGGAACTCTGAATCTCCCGGGAATCGCCGGACTCCGGGCAGCGCTGCTCTGGCTGAAGGAACGCGGAATCTCAGCGAACCGGGCACACGAGGACCGGCTGACCGCGCAGTTCCTCAGAGGGCTGCTGCCGATGGAAGAGGAAGGCCTCATTAAGATCCTGGGAAGAAAGAACATCGGGACTGCAGAAGAGGCCCGGACTGCTGCAGACGAAAGCAGCGGCCTTACCGACATCGGCCGCACCTCTGTCGTCTCTGTTCAGACACAGACCCTGGATCCGGCAGCGGCGGCATTTCTGCTGGATGACCGGTTCGGGATCATGACCAGGGTGGGGCTTCACTGTGCGCCGGCAGCACACAAGACCCTTGGGACCTTCCCCGCAGGCGCGATCCGTTTTTCCTTCGGATGGTCAAACACCGCGGAAGAGGTCGACGCAGCGCTCCGGGCACTGGAGAAGATCTGCCGCGGCGCTTGTATCCCGGAGAACTCCGTGATACAGTAGGGAAACAGATTTTCAGATCGACAGAAAATCAGGAGATACAGGAGAAGAACAGATATGGGGAAAAAAGCATTTCTCACCGGCGGCAGCAGAGGGATCGGAAAGGGGATCGTTCTCGGACTGGCAAAGGCGGGCTATGATGTGGCGTTCAGCTATGCCTCCAAGAAGGAGTTCGCGGAGGCCGTCGTGAATCAGATTCAGGAGGAATATGGGAAGCAGGCATACTGTTTTCAGGCGTTTCTTGACCAGCCTGAGACAGCGAACCAGGCTTTCCGGCATGCAGTGGAATGGCTGGGCGGGCTGGACCTGATGGTCAACAACGCAGGCTTCATGATAGACGAACCGCTGCAGGACATCACGGAAGAGAATCTGGACCGCCTTCTGACACTGGATTTCCGGAACTTTATCCTTCTGATGCGGAACGCGGCAAGATATATGATCGATCATGGAATCAAGGGGAATATCATCAACATCACCTCGTCCAGAGCCGAGCGTGCCTATCCCGAGTGCGGTGCCTACTGCGGCCTGAAGGCAGGTCTGAACCATGCGATCGAGGCTTTTGCGCTGGACGTGGCGCCTTACGGCATCCGCATCAACAATGTGGCGCCGGGCGCGATCCGGATCCGCACCAAGGAAGAACTCCGGCTGCAGACCAAGGGGACCGCGGCAGATTTCTTCTGGCGTCCTGAGTATGAGGGAAACACAAATGAGGTGACTACGGATTTCTGGGATGATCTTGGCGAAAGAATTCCGCTGATGCGGGCCGGCCTTCCCGAGGATATCGCCAACGCGGTGTGTTTCCTGAGCTCTGACAAGGCCTCCTATATCACGGGAGTCACGCTCCGGGTGGACGGCGGACTGATCCTTCCCGGCATGCCGGAAAATATCTCCGATCTCATCACCGGCGGATGGGGAAATCCTGCGGCAAGGAAGACAGAGTAAAAAGAGGGGGAAATATTTCCTCTTTTTTTCCCGCCGGGGCTATGCTAAAATAGCGATGATCGTTCAGCACCGGGAACCTTCTGTGGTGCAGGGGCTGTACCGGAACCTGAACGGAAAGTCCCCTGCCGGCGTGGCGGAATTGGCAGACGCCTGGGACTTAAAATCCCATGGTCAGTAATGACCGTGCCGGTTCGAGCCCGGCCGCCGGCATAGTGAAAGACCCCGGGATCCGACGTGAATTCGGATCCCGGGGTCTTTTATGATTTCAGATTCCGCGGAGCGTTTATCTCAGCGGGGGCTCCCGCTGAGATAAAAAAATGCCGCATTGCTGCGGCATTTTTTCAGGAATTTCCCTGCGTCAGACCGGAAGATCAGTTCGTGAAGGAGCCATCAAATGCACTGTTCAGTGCGCAGACGGGGCAAGCTTCCTTCGCGCTGTGGCGCTGTCCGCACTTCGGGCAGGTGACCATCTCTGCGTCTGCGTCAAAAAGCTTGACCAGTGCGCATTTCGGGCAGCTGTAGATGTCGACGTGGACGCGCTCTTTGATGAAGGCGCTTCCCATCGGATACCCTGCGATCTTAAGGACCATCGGGGTATAGCAGTGCGGGCACATTTTGGAAGTTTCATTTGCAGCCATGGTTTATCATCCTTTCAAATAGAAATCGCGGGAATTCCTACCTGTATTTTTCGTTATATCAGAACCATCCGGAAAAATCAACACCGGGACTTAGGCTCAGGCGGCCGATGCCGATCAGGTCTGCTTTTTCTTCCTCCAGGAACTGTTCTGCCTGCTCCGGCGTTTTGATTCCGCCGGCCAGTGCGACCGGGACAGAAGCCGCCTTTTTCACGGCCTCTGCCTGGTCAGAGAAGTAACCGGGCTCCGGATGCTCCGGGCGCTGATAGCGGCACATTCCTCCGGAGACATCAAACAGATCTGCTCCGGCCTCCGCGAAAGAGGGCGCTGCAGCGGCAGCATCGTCCACGGTAGAACCTCCCGGCAGGTAATCGCAGCAGCCATAGCGCACGGATATGGGGAAGCTGTCCCCGACTGCGGAGCGGACCGCGCGGATCACGGAAAGCGGGAAGCGGGTGCGCCCTTCCAAAGTATATCCGGCCCAGGCGTCCTTCCGCCGGTTGGTGATGGGAGAGAAAAACTGGCACAGAAGATACCCGTGAGCCGCGTGGATCTCCACGCCGTCGAAGCCTGCTTTTTGGACTCGCAGCGCTGCGGACACGAAATCGTCTGTGACGCGGGCGATGTCGGACTCCGTCATGACGTCAGGAAAAAGATCCGGATCCCCGAGCCCGGGGACATGAACGGCGCCGGGCGCCAGGGGCGTTCTCCCGATGACCTCCCGCTTCGCGGCTCCGCCGGCGTGATTGAGCTGGGCGATCACCGGAACGCCGCAGCTGTGGATGCTGTCCGCGAGACGGGACATGCCCTCGATATCGCTGTCCCGGGAGACAGACAGCTGCCGGGCGCTTGCCTGCCCTTCCGGGCTGACAAAGCAGTGTTCAGTGACGATGAGGCCGAAACCGGCCTCTGCCATTTTATGATAGTAGGCGCAGAGCTCCGGCGTGACCCGGGACTGATCGTCCCCTTTGATATATGCCATGGGCGGCAGGATCACCCGGTTTTTCAGTTCCAGACTGCGGATCCGGAGCGGAGTGCTGAGCAGGTGCATGGTGCGACCTCCTTTTCTGGTGCAGGATCAAATATTGTGCTTAAAACAATTATACCCTGTCGAACAGATAAAACATAACATGATTCCGGGTCGTTTTTCCGGCATCATCCCGGACAATTTTTCCATCATAGATTCCACGAAATTCCTTGACAAAAGCTTTTAACTGCGGTATTATCCTTAACTGCAGCAGGAAACTGCTGCGGCAGATAAGTGCGTGTAGCTCAGCTGGATAGAGCACTTGGCTACGGACCAAGGTGTCGGGGGTTCGAATCCTCTTACGCACGTCAAGAAGCCCTCAAGCCCGCGCGGCCTGAGGGCTTTCCTGTTGTTATAAATCTATTCTGGAGCGGAAGGGTAATGTCGGATGGCTAAGAAGATCTTTTGGGGATTCATGTATCTTCTGGCGGCGGCGCTTGCGGTGCTCGCAGTCTATTTATATGTGATCCCTGAGCGGGAGATCTATGTTGCGGAGAAGATCGAAGGGGAAAAGGCGCCGGAGTGGATCGATATGCCCGTCTATACGGTCAACGGAGTCCGGGCAGAGATCGGAACCGCATTCCTCGGCGGCCTTCTGGATTCCGGACTGACTCTGAAATATGAAGTGGACGGAAAAATGTATGATCTGGATCCGAAGAAAGCGGAAGCCGCGCCCAGAACCAGATATGAAATGGTTCTTTTTCATGAGGCTCTTCCCGTGGCGGATCTGACGTACACGAATCCGTCGGAAAAGACCTGTTCTTTGCGGGACTGCGAAGTGGATATGCTGGATTTCCGCACGGACCGGGAAGGCTGGGACAGCGTGGAAGTCCTGGTGGACGGGACGCCGGTCCGCAGCATCCGGATGGAAGAGATTCCGGAGAAGTTTCCCGGATTTGAAAAAACACAGTCCGCGGATCCGGAGTATCTTTTTTCGGCCATCACATCCTCACAGTCGATGGTTGCGTATTTCCGGGGAACTGCGGACGGAGACCTTGCGGCCTTCGGCATCAGAAACTATCTGCCGGGATCTTCCGGCACGGAGCATTAAATGGGAATTATCAAAGCCACAAAACTTGTTTACGACTATATTACCCGGGACGATGACGAAAAGACCGAGACCGCGGACCGCGCGGTGGACCATCTGGACGTCGAGATCGAGCCGGGTTCCTTTGTTGCTGTCCTGGGGCACAACGGCTCCGGGAAATCCACCTTCGCGAAGACGCTGAACGGGATCCTCCTTCCGACGGAGGGAACTGTCCTGATTTCCGGAATGGATACGGCGGACGACAGCCATATCTGGGATGTGCGGAAGACGGTGGGCATGGTCTTCCAGAATCCGGACAACCAGATCATCGCGAATGTGGTCGAGGAAGACGTAGGCTTCGGACCGGAAAACATCGGCGTGCCGACGGAAGAGATCTGGGCGCGGGTGGAGCGGAGCCTGAAAGCTGTGGGCATGACTGCTTACCGGCTGAAATCCCCGAACCGCCTTTCCGGCGGACAGAAGCAGCGCGTAGCCATCGCGGGCGTCATGGCCATGAAGCCCAGGTGCATCGTCCTCGACGAGCCGACTGCCATGCTGGACCCGGTGGGGCGGAAGGACGTCATCCGCACCGTGACGGAGCTTAACAAACGTGAACATATCACCGTTCTCCTGATCACTCACTACATGGAAGAGGTGACCGGGGCGGACCGGGTGATCGTCATGGATGACGGAAAGATCGTCATGGACGGAACACCGCGGGACATCTTCTCGCAGGTTCAGAAGCTGAAGGATTACCGGCTGGACGTTCCGCAGGTCACGGAACTCGCCTGGGAACTGAAAAATGCAGGTGTTCCGCTGAAAGACGGGATCCTGTCGATCGAGGAACTGATGGATCAGCTGATTCCCCTGTTCGGGAAAAAGGCTGCGGAGAAGTGAAATGTCAATTCGAGCCGAAAATCTGAATTATATTTACGGACAGGGAACGCCATTTGAGCAGTACGCGCTGAAGGACGTCAGCTTTGAGATCCCTGACGGACAGTTCGTCGGGCTGATCGGACACACCGGATCCGGAAAGTCGACGCTGATCCAGCATCTGAACGGACTGCTGAAGGCGACATCCGGGACGATTTATTATAACAATGAAAATATCTACGCCGAAGGCTACAGCATGAAGCAGCTTCGGACCCGCGTGGGCCTGGTCTTCCAGTATCCCGAGCACCAGCTCTTCGAGGTCGATGTTTTCACGGACGTATGCTTCGGGCCGAAGAACATGGGACTTCCGAAGACGGAAATCGAGGCCCGGGCCGCAAAGGCGCTGGAGATGGTGGGACTGGACAAGAGCTACTATGAAAAGTCTCCCTTTGAGCTTTCCGGCGGACAGAAGCGGAGAGTCGCCATCGCGGGTGTTCTTGCAATGCAGCCGGAAGTCCTGGTCCTGGACGAGCCGACGGCGGGACTGGACCCGAAGGGAAGAGATGAGATCCTGGACCAGGTCAGCGCCCTGCATAAATCCCAGGGGATGACAGTGGTACTGGTTTCCCACAGCATGGAAGATGTGGCCCGCTATGCGGACCGGCTGATGGTCATGAACGCCGGGCAGAAGGTCTATGACGGAACACCGAAGGAGGTCTTCCGCCATTACAAAGAACTGGAGGAGATCGGCCTCTCCGCGCCTCAGGTCACCTACATTGTGCAGGGACTCAGGAAACGCGGGATCCCGGTCAGCGAGGATGTGACCACTGTCCCAGAGGCAAAAGCGGAGATCCTGAAACTGCTGGGAAGGGGGACGAAATGCTGAAAGACATTACCCTCGGTCAGTATTATCCGGTAGATTCGGTCCTGCATCGTCTGGATCCCCGGACTAAGCTTTTCGGAACCCTTATCTACATCATCTGCCTGTTTCTGACCGATTCCTGGATCGGCTACGCCCTGATCACCCTGTTTCTGGTCACTATGATCAGGCTTTCGAACGTTCCTTTCGGATACATGGTCCGGGGACTGAAGGCAGTCCTTTTCCTGCTTCTGATCAGCGTCAGCTTTAACCTGTTCCTGACCAGCGGTGAAGTCATCTGGAAGTTCGGCTTCCTGCAGATCACGCGGGAAGGTGTGCGGACCGCCGCATTTATGGCGCTTCGTCTGATCTATCTGGTCATCGGCTCTACAGTGATGACTCTGACGACCACGCCGAACGCGCTGACCGACGGTATGGAAAAAGGACTGGGCTTTCTGAAGGCATTCCGCGTCCCGGTACATGAGATCGCGATGATGATGTCGATCGCCCTCCGCTTTATCCCCATCCTGATCGAGGAGACGGACAAGATCATGAAGGCACAGATGGCCCGCGGCGCGGACTTTGACAGCGGAAACATCCTGGACCGCGCAAAAGCCATGATCCCTCTGCTGGTCCCGCTCTTCGTGTCGGCGTTCCGCCGCGCGACGGACCTTGCCATGGCAATGGAGGCGCGCTGCTACCATGGCGGAGAGGGCCGGACCCGCATGAAGCCGCTGAAATACACGGCGGCGGACCGGATCGCCTACCTGCTCCTTTTTGCCTTCCTGGCGGTGACCATTGCGGTGCGGATCCTGTACTGATATCTGCCCCGGCAGGAGATGGCTCCCGCCGGGATAAACGCTCCAATCGAATTCCGAGGAGATCCATGAGAAGAATCCGACTGACCGTCAGCTATGACGGGACCGCCTACTGCGGGTCCCAGGTCCAGCCGAACGGTGTCACCATCGAAGAAAAACTGAATGAGGCAGTCGAAAAGCTGACGGGGGAAAAATCTCCCGTCATCTTTGCAAGCCGGACAGATTCCGGTGTCCACGCCCTGGGAAACATTGCCGTGTTCGATACGGAGATGCGGATGACAGCGGAGAAATTTACCTTCGCCCTGAATCAGCGGCTGCCGGAAGACATCCGGATCCGGGCATCGGAGGAGGTGCCCGCGGACTGGCATCCCCGGAAACAGAACTGCCGGAAGACCTATATCTACCGGATCTACAACCACAAGATCCCGGATCCGCTTCTGCGGCTTTATTCCCAGTTCTGCTATTATGACCTGGACACGGAGAAGATGCGGCAGGCGGTGCGCTGCCTTACCGGGGAACATGATTTCAACTGCTTCTGCTCCGCCCGGAGCCAGGCTGAGAACACAGTGCGGACCATCTACGGAATAGAGATCCTGGAAGAAGCGGTGCCTGCAGGAGGAAAGCTCATAACGATCCGGATCAGCGGCAGCGGCTTCCTCTACAATATGGTCCGGATCATCGCGGGGACGCTCCTGCAGATCGGATCCGGCATCCGTCCGGCGGAAGACATGGAGCGGATCCTCCGCGCCCGGGACCGGAAGAACGCGGGGCCGGTGGCCGGTGCCTGCGGTCTTACCCTGGCTTCCATAGAGTTTCAGAAGGAACTGGAGGACGAGGTCTCCGCGGAGAACGAGGACTGGAGCTATGTCCTGGACCAGCGGGAACTGAAGGCCGGAAAAACAGTCCGGGCTGCATATCTTACCGTATACCGCTGTGCAGAACGGGATTATCAGGAACTGCTGACCCGTTTATTTCATCAGAATTACCGGAACGGCGCCGCGTGCACCTATGTCCGGGATCTGGAAAAGCCGGGACGCCTCGCACCGGGACAGCAGTATGGGTTTTATACGCTGGAAGCGGCAGAAGGGGAGTATCCCTGGCGGGCCGGGGATAAAGGACAGTAAGCAAAATGCGCCTATAACCAAATGGTTATAGGCGCATTTGTGATTGGTGAAAGCAAATAAACCCCCTGCTATGCAGGGGGAGGGGACGTTCTTTAGATAAAAGCAAGAGCTCCTGTGCTATAAGTAAATGCAGGTCTGCAAAACCACAAATACATAGCACAGGAGGTCCCACGAATGGACACAAACAGTTTAGCCCACACCAAATGGGAGTGCAAGTATCATATCGTATTCGCACCGAAGTTCAGGAGAAAAGTTATCTACAAAGATATAAGGGCGGATATAGGACAGATCCTGGGAAGTCTCTGCAGAAGAAAAGGAATTGAGATAATAGAGGCAGAGTGTATGCCGGATCACATCCACATGCTGGTACGGATTCCACCAAAGTACGCAGTATCAGACATAGTGGGGTATCTGAAGGGAAAGAGTTCGCTGATGATCTTCGAGAAGCATGCGAACCTGAAGTACAAATATGGGAATCGCCATTTCTGGTGCAGAGGATACTATGTCGATACAGTAGGCAAGAACACAGCTGCAATCAAAGCGTATATCCAGAATCAAATGAAAGAAGATATGGAATACGACCAGATGACGCTAAACGAGTACATCGACCCGTTTACGGGTGAGCCGGTGAAGAAACACAAGTAAATAAGCTCTTCAGAGCTAGTGGGAAGACAAAGCAAACCTGCAAGCCCCGGAGGGGCACTGCCGGAATAAGGAAGCACGCGACCAGCCCTTTTAAGGGCGGCTGTGAATGTGGTGCAATTGGCAGGCCTCGGTGCGCCTTCCGGGCGCAAGCAGGTAAGAGCCCCTTATAGGGGCAGAACAAACCACCGGCTAAGCCGGTGGTTCTGATTGCAAGTTGGACAATCACTTCGGAAGGGGATATAGTGGTATCAGAAAGAAACAGACAGAACCTGCAGGACAGGAGGAAACGAAAATGAGATTTGCGACCATCAGGCAGAACGGAGCGGAAATTGCCGGTATCGTGACAAAGAAGGGAATTCTTCCGGTGGCGGAGCTGAACCGTCAGACCGGAAGCAGCTGGAAGGAGGACATGATGTCCCTCATCCAGGCACAGGAGATCCCGCAGCTTACCAAGTGGTACAACAACGGCGGGAAGGAAGCTCTGGAAGGAATGGAAGGCATCATCCCGAGAGAAGAGGCAGTCTTCTGCCCGCTGTACCGGAACCCGAAGCGGATCTTCGGCATCGGCCTGAACTATGTGGACCATGCGGGCGATATCGGCTCCGCGGCGCCGCAGGGCTTCCCGGGAAGCTTCTTCAAGATGGCGGACACGCTGATCGGTCCCGGGGATGAGATCCATCTGCCGGCGCTGAAGGAAGCGCAGAGGACCACAGCAGAGGCGGAGCTGGGCGTCATCATGGGCAGGGACTGCAGGGACGTGTCCGAGGAGAACTGGCTGGACGCTGTCGTGGGCTACACCACCATCCTCGACATGACGGAAGAGTCTATCCTGAAGGGCAATGATTACGTCAAGGGCAACCCGAGATATCTCTGCATCGTCAAGAATTTCCCCACCTTCTTCTCCTTCGGACCGGAGCTGGTGACCCCGGATGAGGTCCCGGACGTGCTGAAGCTGAATGTCCAGAGCGTGCTGAACGGGCAGGTCTACGCGGAGAATGTGGTCAACAACATGACCCACAGACCGGCCCGCCTTGTGAGCCTTCACAGCAGCATCCAGGGCTGGTACGCGGGAGACATTCTCTCCACCGGAACGCCGAGAGCCTTTCATATCCAGGACGGGGACGTGGCAGAGTGCCGGATCCAGGGGCCGGACGGCTTTGAGATGGCGCCGCTGAAAAATCCGGTGGTGGATCTGAAGAAGCACTGATGTGAACAGTTAAATGAAATGGCGGAGGCTGCGGCAGCATGCAGCGCGGCGGCCTCCGCTTTTTGTACCCAAAAACCGGGAGCATTGTCAGAAAAAATCACTATTCGGTTCATTATAAACAGAAAAAGGAGGAGCATCATGGATCTCGGAATAAAAGGAAAAGTTGTTCTCTGCATGGCAAGCGCAGCAGGTCTGGGCAAAGGGATCGCAATGGAGATGGCAAGGGAAGGCGCGAAGGTGATGATCTGCACGGCAGAGCCCTTCAAGGATCAGCTGTTCGCAGCGCAGGCTGAGATAGAGAAGGAGACGGGAAACCGTCCGGAGACCTTCCTCTGCGATGTCAACAAGGCGGAGGACATTGAAGCTCTGGTGAAGCACACCGTGGATACCCTCGGCGACATATACGCCCTGGTGAACATGTGCCCCGGTCCGAAGCCCGGCCCCTTTGAGGCTTTTGACGACGCGGCCTGGACCGGCGCTTTCGACCTGTGCCTTCTGTCCTACGTCCGCACCATCCGTGCCGTGCTTCCTTCCATGAAGCGCCTCGGCGGCGGACGCATCCTGAACAGTACCTCCTCCTCCGTGAAGGACTGCCTGGACAACCTGATCCTTTCCAACACCATGCGCATGGGCGTTGTCGGAATGTCCAAGACCCTGGCAAGAGAGGTCGGCAAGGACAATATTCTGGTCAACGTCTTCGGTCCGGGCCGCATCGGCACCGCAAGGATCGAGAGCCTGAACAAGATGCGCGCGGACAAGGCCGGCATCTCCGTGGCGGAGTACGAGAAGCAGGATCTGAAGGAATTCCCCATGGGCCGCTACGGCACCACGGATGAGTACGGCCGTCTCGCCGCATGGCTCTGCTCTGAGGCAAACACCTATGTTTCCGGCCAGACCATCCTTCTGGACGGTGCCATGACAAGAGCGTACTGATCACGGCAGAATCTGCGAAACAGGCCACAGCATAAAGATGATACCCGGGCATACAGACGATATGCCCGGGTAAACGAGAGAGGGACACAGAATGAAGACTTTTATCTCTGAAAAGATGAGTACCATCGGCCTTTCCGGGATCCGCAAGGTGAACGAGAAAGCGCTGGCCATGGAGCGGGCAGGAAAGAAGGTCATCCACTTCGAGATCGGGAGACCGGATTTCGACACGCCGGACTACATCAAGAAGGCGGCAAAGGAGAGCCTGGACCGAGGCGAGGTATTCTATACCTCCAATCTGGGTGACATGGGTCTCCGCGAGGCCATCGCGTGGAAGCTGGAGACGCAGAATCACATCCCGTGCAAGGCGGAGAACGTGCTGGTGTCCGTGGGCCTTTCCGAGGCAATCTTTGACGCGCTGATGACGGTCCTGGATCCCGGAGACGAGATCCTGGTCCCGGATCCGGTCTGGATGAACTATGTGAACGTGCCGCGGGTCCTGGGCGCGGTCCCGGTCAGCTACACTCTGAAGGAAGAGAACGGCTGGCAAATGGACCTGAAAGAGATTTGCGGAAAGATCACGGACCGCACCAAGGCGCTGGTGCTGGTGACCCCGAACAACCCTACGGGCAGTACCCTTTCCCGGAAGACTTTGGAGGGGCTTGCGAAGATCGCCATGGAGAAGGACATCCTGGTGTTTGCGGACGAGGTCTACGAGCGCCTGATTTACGACGGCGCGGAGCACGTGAGCATCGCTTCCCTTCCGGGAATGCAGGAGCGCACTTTTACCTTCAACGGATTCTCCAAGGCCTACTCTATGACCGGCTGGCGTCTGGGATATGTGGCAGCGCCCGCGGAGTTCATTAAAGAGATCAACAAGCTTCACCAGAACGCAGTCACCTGCGCCCCCTCCTTTGTACAGAAAGCCGGCATCACCGCTTTGTGCGACGAGAAGAATGAAGTGACGGAGATGGTAGAGGAGTATAAGCGCAGAAGAGATTACGCCGTCAAAGCCATCAATGAGATCCCGGGCCTGAGCTGCCCCATACCCGGCGGCGCCTTCTATATCTTCATCAACTGTAAGGAAGTCTGTGCCAGAACGGAAATGACCAGCCAGGAGCTGGCGGAATATCTTCTGGAGCACGCCGGCATCGCCCTCGTGGCGGGTACGGTGTTCGGAGATTCCGGGGAGGGCTATCTCCGGATGTCCTTCGCGAACAGCTATGAGAATATCGTGGAAGGCTGCCGGAAGCTGCGGGAATGTGTTGAGAAGCTTAATCCTTCATGGAAAGCATAAGAAACTTTATAAAATCCTCGGTCAGGCGGGAGGGCTTCGGAGTTTTTCGGACACTGAGCCAGATGGACCGCTCCGCCAGGGGGCTTCCCAGCTTGTAGTATTTCAGCCGGGCGGTGGGTTCGGTGTACCGGAGGATGGTATCGCGGAAGAAGACACAGGCGCTCTGGCCGTTCCGGGCCACGTTGTAGGCGGTGAGAAGCTGATCCATGTAGAGGGAGACCTTGGGCTCGAAACCGGCCTGGCGGCAGATGGAATGGGCCCGCTCATAGCCATCCTGGCTGCGTTTCATCATGATGAACGGGAGCTCCGAAAGAAGGTGGAGATCCACTGCAGGTACGGACGGATCCAGGAAGCTCCGGGACAGGACCTGTTCCGGCTTAAGCGCAAAGTCCTTCAGCTGTTCATTGACCGCAAAAGAGGATGGAACGCCGAGGATCAGGTATTCCCGGCCCAGCTCCGTCAAATCGAAGACAGAGGGATCCGGCTTTTCCACATCGATGCCAAGGACCAGCCTTCCGTCCCGGAGACCGGCCTCCATGGAAGAAAAACTGCATTCCGTGAGAGTGATCCTGCAGCCGGGGTGTTTCTCCCGAAAGCGGTGGATGATCTCTGCCAGCACATAGGCACAGAAATAGGAAGAGCTTCCTACGCTGATGGTTCCCTTCAGCACACCGGAGATCGTGGAAAAGTGTTCGTCGATCTCATTGTCCAGCACATCAATCTGACGCGCTTTCTCCAGCCAGAACTGTCCCTCCGGCGTCAGCCTCACCGGAGAAGCGCTGCGGTCAAAGAGCGGGACGTCGTAAAGCTCTTTCTCAAGCTTCTTTATGGCGGAGCTCAGCGCAGGCTGGGTAATGTACAGACGCTGGGCTGCCCTGGAGAAGCTTCCTTCCTGGCTGATGGCCAGGACATATTCGTAGTCACGGCTTTTCATGAGATAATCCTCCGGAAATGTTCCGACCGTAAAACAGGCGGTGACGTATTGCTGCGTGACTTGCCAAAGTAAATTCCGTATGCCAGATTAAATTCCATCCCCCTCATAAAAGTTGAGGATATTTAAAAGTTTTTCGAGCTTCAACGGCTGCA
>CADBEN010000037.1 GCA_902793685.1 uncultured Lachnospiraceae bacterium | reverse complement strand
GTTCCATTACCCAATCGTAGATTGAAAACCGCTTGATCCGCATAATTACTGGGATTGTGGGTGATTTTCATCCACTATCACCCCCGAAGAGCCAAAAAAATTTGTTATTATGCCCGAGGGCCGTTAGGCCCCCGGGTTTTGTGGTTTTGCAGGTATTTTTTTGACTCGTTTCAGGTATTTTCTTTGACTCCTTCCATTCAGCGATTGATACAGCGATTGACTCAGTGATTGACTCAGTGATTGACGCAGTGATTGACTCAGCGATTGATTTAGAGAATGATTTGGCAATCGATTTGGCAAGGCGCTAATGTTTGCAGTTGCAGCAACACTGAGGAAGCAAGCTTTTTGCGATTACTACGTGTCTGCCAATCAGGCAATTTTTTTCCATACACGTAGCGGAGGGGAAAATGGCGAAGTTTCAGTGTCAGCTAATGAGGCAAACACTTTTCCATACACGTAATAGAGGGGAAAACAGGGAAGTTTCAGTGTCAGCCAATGGAGCAAACACTTTCCCGTACACGTAGTGGAGGGGGAAACAGGGAAGTTTCAGTGTCAGCTGATCTGGCAATTGCTGTCATGTACACTGAACAGCCAGAATAACAGCAAAGACTTAGTGTCTGCAATCAAACAAACTCCAGGACTTGCTGGTCGCGGTTCGGGGCCGGGGCGGCCCGGAAGGCCGTGGGGCCCCGAAGTAACAGGAAGCTTGCTGGATGCTGTACGGGGCCGTGACCGTCCGGAAGGGGTACGCACCCCGAAGTAACAGGAAGCTTGCTGGACGCTGTACGGGGCCGGGGCGGCCCGGAAGGCCGTGGGGCCCCGAAGTAACAGGAAGCTTGCTGGTGGCTGTACGGGGCCGTGACCGCCCGGAAAGCCTTGGCACCCCGAAGTAACAGGAAAAAAACAGGGGATTACCCCCACACAGGGCTCCGAAAGGGGAAAAACAGAGAAGAAAATCCCACAAACAGTACAGAATCCGGTATCCTTCCACATTTCCTGTGCTATAATAAAAAACCAGTGGGTTACATAATCTTGTATCGAGGGGAAATCGATCGTGAGCGGAGTGAACGGAGTAGATAAAGAGCGGCTTCAGCAGGGCACCACAGGAGCCGGCGGAGATAACTGGGACGGAAGGACGCCGGGAGTCAGCCACAGGAAGCCGGAGAAGAAGGGCGGCAAGGGGCCGCTGATGATCGGGATCGTGGTCGTTCTTCTGGCGGCGATCATCGGTATTAATGTTCTGACGGCAAAGCAGAACAGCGGCCAGGAAGCTTCTGACAGCGCAGCGGCAGGATCTGAAGTCGCCGGTGCCGGAAAAACCGGTGCAGGAAAAGCCGACGCCGGCAAGGACGGCGCAGGAAAAGCCGGCAAGGACGGGAAAGCGGGCTCGGGAAAAGACGAAGCCGGCTCCGGTGCGGAGCAGGGCGACGCATCCGACGAAGCGGCATTGCAGGCTTCCCTGGAAGCGTCCCGCGCGGCTGTTGAGGCGACGCGGCCGGTGCTGTCCCCGCCGCCGGGTCAGTCCGGCACAGTGGAGACCGAGGCGCCGGTGGAGAAGAATGCAGAACTGGTGGACGGAATCCCCGGCGCAGCAGGAGCATCGTCCGCAAAGACGGACGGACCGGAGGGCGTGACTGCCGCATTTGATAACGGAACCGCCAGGAATAACGGAAACGCCGGAAACGGTGCCGGCGAAAATGTCAGCGGCCCCGGAAGTCTTGCGGGAGCGGCCGGCGACGTGGCAGGCGGCGCGGAAGAAGAGCCGGGCGTCATCGTCGCGACCGATGAGAATTACGGCAAGGTGCAGTTCTCACCCCACTGTGTGGACTCCACCAAACCGTCCAAACTGATCCGCTCCGAAGGCGTCGCCATCAACGGCAAAGGCCTCGGCAGCGACGAGACCTTCGTCCCCTGGTACGATTTCAAATTCGGGAAGGGCAGCACCTACCACGACCTGCCCGGCGTCATCACCTTCCGCGGCAACAACTGGCGCGACGACCCCACCTACGGCACCGCCGACATCCGCGAAAACGTCATCGAACCCGTGTGGAAAAAGGGCACGGGCCAGCTGAGCTACAACGGCAAGCTCTGGACCGGCAGCGGATGGACCGGGCAGCCCCTCCTCATGAAATGGCCGCGGGACGTGAAGCAGCACATGAACATGTACGACGCGGCGAAGGCCAAGGACGACCTGGTCGAGGTGATATGCGCCTGCATGGACGGGAAGGTCTACTTCCTCGACCTCGTGACCGGCGAAGCCACCCGCGACCCGCTGAACCTGGGCTTCACTTTCAAGGGCGCGGGCGCGCTGGATCCCCGCGGCTATCCGATCCTTTACGTGGGCTCGGGCTACGACAGCGCCAACGGGAAGTCGCGGGTCTTCATCGTGAACCTGCTGGACGGCAGCGTCATGTACACCTTCGGCAACCAGGATCCCTTCTCCCTGCGCGGAAGCCTCAGCTATTTCGATGCGTCGCCCCTGGTCGATGCTGACTCCGACACGCTGATCTACCCGGGCGAGAACGGCATCCTCTACCTGATCCACCTGAACACAAATTACGACCCCGCTGCCGGGACCCTCAGCATAAACCCCGACAACATCGCCAAATGGCATTATCAGGGCCAGCGGACCAGACAGGGCGCGTACTGGGTCGGCATGGAGACGAGCCCGGCGGTCTACGGCCATCACCTTTATGTCGCGGACAATGGCGGCAACCTCATGTGTATCGACCTGCAGACGCTGAAGCTGGTGTGGGTGCAGGATATTCTGGACGATTCCAACTCCACGCCGGTGCTTTCGGAGGAGCACGGAAAAGTCTACGTTTACGTAAGCACTTCCTTCCACCTCGGCTGGCGCAGCTCGGGAACGGCGCCGGTGCCGGTCTGGAAGATCGACGCGGAGACGGGGGAGATCATCTGGCGGCACGATTACGAGTGTTCCTCGGTCTCGGGCGTGTCCGGCGGCGTGCAGTCCACCATCGCGGTGGGGCATAAGGGCCTTTCCGACAATATTTACGTGACCGTTTCAAGGACGGGAGGCGGCGGAAACGGCGTCCTCGCCTGCCTGAGCAAGGAGACCGGCGAGACCGTGTGGGAACACAAAGCAGCGTACGCATGGTCATCGCCCGTCTGCGTGTACAATGCGGACGGCAGCGGCAGGATCTTCTATGCCGTCAGCGTCGGCAAGTGCTACCTGCTGGACGGTCTCACCGGCGAGCAGCTGAACAGCCTCTCGATCCCGGATGGCTCCATCGAGGCAAGCCCCGTGGTCTATGACAGCCGCGTGGTCCTCGGCACCCGCGGGCAGAGCATCCGGGGATTGCTGCTGAAGTGAGTCGGCCCGGCGGTCCGGGGGCGATGTACACGCCTGAAGCGGGACTTGATTGGTCATTGACATTTCTTGCTCATAAACCTAAAATAAATAATCGAAACGGGGAGCTTGCGATGGCAGGCTGAGAGTCGGTGAGAACCGAGACCCGCACACCTGATTTGGGTAATGCCAACGTAGGGATCATTCATACGTGCAGAGGACCTTCTGCACGCACCGCGGAGAGCAATCGAGCGGGGATGCCTGCATGGCATCCCCGCTTTTTTGCATCGGCGGCAGGTTGGGGGCACCACCTCCTGTCGTTTCCCGGACCGTATAACGCGGCGTTATCCACGCCTGCAGGGCAAAACCTGGGGTGCAGCGGCAAAGCTGCGCTCGCAGGTCAGGATCTGGGGTGCAGCGGCAAAGCTGCACTTGCAGACGGCAACTGCGGCGCGGGAGCATCGGCCGCGTGAAAGACGGGGCCGGGACAAAACGCAAGGCTGTAGTCACGAAAGGAGAAAAAATGAA
Organism: uncultured Lachnospiraceae bacterium; assembly: GCA_902793685.1. GTDB lineage: Bacteria > Bacillota > Clostridia > Lachnospirales > Lachnospiraceae > Moryella. Next base: position 13,607 of record CADBEN010000037.1, on the reverse strand, counting down.
GACAGCATTGACGATCGCCGGAAGCGATTCCAGCGGAGGCGCCGGTATCCAGGCAGATCTGAAGACCATGATGGCGAACGGCGTGTACGGCATGAGCGCCATCACAGCCCTGACAGCCCAGAATACCACCGGCGTGCAGGGAATTTTTGAGGTCTCTCCCGAGTTTATCGAGCAGGAGATCACCAGCGTTTTCACGGACATCCGTCCGGACGCGGTGAAGATCGGCATGGTCGCATCGGCCGGGATCATTCAAAGCATCGCGAAAAAACTCAGAGAATTCAAGGCGGAAAACATCGTCGTCGACCCCGTTATGGTGGCGACCAGCGGCGCAAAGCTGATCTCGGACGATGCTGTCGGCGCCCTGAAGGAATATCTGCTTCCCATGGCTACCGTCCTCACCCCGAACATTCCCGAGGGCGAGGTCCTTTCCGGCATGGAGATCCGCACCCCGGACGACATGATCACCGCGGCGAAGCTGATTTCCGAGACTTATCACTGCGCGGTCCTGATGAAGGGCGGCCACAATCTCAACGACGCGAACGATCTGCTCTACCGCGACGGCGGTTTCCGCTGGTTCAACGGCAAGCGGATCGACAATCCGAATACGCATGGCACCGGATGCACTCTGTCCAGCGCCATCGCGTCCAATCTTGCGAAGGGCTTCAGTCTGGACACTTCGGTGGAACAGGCTAAGACCTATATTTCCGGCGCGCTTGCAGCGCAGCTGGACCTCGGACAAGGCTCCGGCCCCATGGACCATGGCTTCGATCTGACGGGCACCTTTGCGGCCCACGAGGTATGAGCCTTGGCCGAGACTTTTAAAATGAACGCGGCCGATGCCGGCTGCGCGGCGAATACCCAGCCTGCGGCCGATGCTGGCTGCGCGGCGAATACCCACTCTGCGGCCGATGCCGGCTGCGCGGCGAATACCCACTCTGCGGCCGATGCCGGCTGCGCGGCGAATACCCACTCTGCGGCCGATGCCGGCGCACAGCCCGCTGCCGGTCTCTGCGCGGAACATGCGTGGCGCGAGGGCATCCGGCCCGGCGGCGTGGTGAGCCGCATGATCGCCGCCACGGAAGAAATCTGGGAGAACTGCCACCGGCACCCCTTTGTTCAGGGCATCGCCGACGGCAGCCTCGACCACGAAAAATTCTGCTTCTATATGCTGCAGGACTACGTCTATCTTTTCGACTATGCCCGGGTCTTTGCCATCGGCGTCGCCAAGGCGAAGGATCCCGAGGTCATGCGGATCTTCGCGAACTATGTCCAGCAGATCATGTCCGGCGAGATGGACATCCACCGCGGCTACATGAAGCGCCTCGGGATTTCCCCCGAGGATGCGGAGCGGACCGTCCCCTCCCTCGACAACCTTTCCTACACATCCTACATGATCCGCATCGCGTACGATGACGGCGCGGCCGAGGTTGCCGCGGCGATTCTTTCCTGCGCCCTGAGCTACGAAGCTATCGCCGAGCGGATGGTGGCGGAGCATCCGGGAACACCGGCCCGGCCCGGAATCGATGCACAGTCCGGAATTGATGCCCGGCCCGGCGCGGAAAATGGCGATGGCCATCCTGCTGCTGCCCGGCCCGATGCTGCTGCCCGGCCCGGCGCGGCGGACCACCCCTTCTACGGTGAGTGGGTGCAGGGCTATGCCAGCCCCGGCTATCACGCGGCAAACCTGGAACTTATCGACCTGACCGAACGGCTGGCGGAAGGCCTGGACGAAGCCCGGCTTCAACATCTCATTGATGTGTTCGTGAACTGCTCCCGTTACGAGCTCCTGTTCTGGGACATGGCCTGGGAGATGAGATCGTGATGGCTGAATCCAGAGTTAGGCCCGGCGACGAATTCGGCGGGAAAATAATGCCCGTCGCGGAAAGCGACGGCACCGGCATGCCCGGCGCCGCGCCGATGCTGGAATTCCGCGACGTGCGCTTTCAGTATGATTCCGACGATTTCCCCATCATCGACCGCCTGTCCTTCAAGGTGAAGAAGGGTGAGTTTGTCTCGGTGATCGGCCCCTCCGGCTGCGGAAAAAGCACCATTTTCCGGCTCGTGAACCGGCTGCTGATGCCGGCGGAGGGCGAGATCCTTGTGAACGGCGAACCGGTGGGAGCAAAATCAAAGAGCGGGCCCGGGACCGGAAAAGCCGGAGCAAGGGTTGCCGGCGCCGGAACATCTGCCGGTGAAAATGGCGGGGCGAAAGCTTCCGGCGCGGCTGCACGCAAGCTCGCCTGCGGGTACATGCCGCAGCAGGACCTGCTGTTCCCGTGGCGGACAGTCGCGGAAAATGTCCGTATCCCGCTGGAGATCCGCGGGGGCCTTTCCGCGCAGGAAATGGACCGGATGACTGAGGAAGTGCTGGAGTCCGTGGGCCTGACCGGCTGGGGACAGAAGGCCCCGAAGGAGCTGTCCGGCGGCATGCGGCAGCGCGCGGCCTTCGCGCGGACGCTGCTCACCGGCGCGGACCTGCTGCTTCTCGACGAACCCTTCTCGGCCCTCGATTATCTGACGCGTCTTTCCATGCGCGAGTGGCTTTTGTCCCAGTGGGAGCAGGAGCAGAAGACTGTCCTGTTCATCACCCACGACGTGGAAGAAGCAATCTTCCTTTCCACCCGGATCCTCGCGGTGGAGGAGATGCCCATCACCCGTCTGCGGTCCTTCGACGTGCCGCTGACGCACCCGAGGTCGGTGGAAAGCCTGAACGCGCCGGAGGCGCTGGCGCTGAAGGACGAGCTGATCGCGCTCCTCAGGAAGACACCGGGAAATGCAGGCGGGGAAAGTGCAGGAATTACTGCAGGTGCGGAGAGCAAAAGCACTGCAGATGCGGAAAGCAAAGGCACTGCAGGTGCGGAGAGCAAAAGCGCTGCAGGTGCGGAAATCGCTTCCGCTGAAAATGTCTCCGGGAAGAGGGGAGGCATTAAATGAATAAAATGTCCCCGAAAACCGGAAATCACAAGTCATATCCGTGGCTTGCGGCGAATCTGCCGGCCGCGATCCTGGTCTTTGCGTTTCTGATCTTCTGGCAGATGTGGGCGCTGAAGCTTGACGCGGCATACATCCTGCCGTCGCCCACCGACATTCTGAAACGGCTCTGGGAACTCCGGGGGCCGCTGCTCACGGCGCACCTGCCAGCAACCATGAAGGTCGTCGGCATCGCCCTCGTCATTTCGATCTTTCTCGGCGTGGGACTGGCGGTTCTGATGGATGCAAGCCCCACGGCGGAGCGGGCCCTGTACCCGCTGGTCATCGCTTCCCAGACCATCCCGACCACGGCTCTGGCACCGCTGTTTGTGCTGTGGTTCGGCTACTCGATCTGGAGCAAGGTGCTGGTGGCGGTGCTGTTTACGTTTTTCCCGATCACCATCACGGTGTATGACGGCTTCCGCTCGGTGAAGACCGAGATGAAGGAGCTGATGATGACCTTCGGCGCGGATCAGCGGCAGATTTTTCTGAAGCTGAAGCTGCCGGCGGTGCTGCCGTACTTTTTTTCGGCGCTGAAGATGGCGATGCCCCTGTCGGTGGTGGGCGCGGCCATCGGCGAGTGGCTGGGGGCCCAGAGCGGCCTCGGCTATTTTAGCCGGCGGATGATGACGCAGCTGGACGGCGCGGGGGTCTTCGCGCCGGTGATCCTGCTGAGCGTCGTCGCCCTGCTCGCCACGGCGCTTGTGTCAGCCCTCGAGAAGAAGATCGTAACGTGGCGGAGCGACTGAATTGCCGGCCCCGAAAGAAGAGAAAAGATAGCAAAAGGAGAATTAAAAAGATGAAGAAGAAAATCTTCGCTGCCGCGATGGCAGCAATGATGGCGCTGACGGCGTGCGGCGGAAGCGCGGCGCCGGCGACGACTGCAGCGCCGGCGGCATCGGCCGCGGGCCAGGAGAGTAAAGGCGAAGCGCCGGCATCGGCCGCGGAGACCAAGGCAGAGGCGGCGGATAAGGCCGGCGGGGCGGCAGACAAGGCCGCGGAGACCAAGGCCGCCGCGGAAGACAAGAAGGACCTGCGGGAGATCAATGTGGTGCTCGACTGGTACCCGAACGCCATCCACACCTTCATTTATACCGCCATCGAGCGCGGCTACTATGCGGAAGAAGGGCTGGACGTCAAGGTCCGCTTCCCGGCGAACGAGACCGACGGCATCACGCTGGTGGCCGCGGGCAAGGCAGAGCTGGGCGTCTATTACCAGCACGACGCGGTGCAGGCGGTGGCGAACCAGAAGGTCGGCGTGAAGTCCATCGGCGCCATCTGCCAGGCGCCGCTGAACGTCATCGTGTCCATGAAGGACAAAAACGTGAACAGCCCGAAGGATTTCGTCGGCAAGACCGTGGGTTACGGCGGCACCGTCCTTTCCGAAGCGCTGGTGCGGTCGATGATGAAAAATGTGGGTGAGGACCCGGAGAGCGTCAATCTTTTAAACGTCGGGTTCGACCTGATGAGTTCCATGACCACCGGCCAGGTCGACGCCACCATCGGCTGCCTGGTGAACCACGAGATCCCGCAGATGGAGGAAGAGGGCTTCGAGGTCAGCTGGTTCCCGCTGACGGACTACGGCGTCCCGAACTTCTATGAGGTCTGCTTCCTGGCGAATACCAGGATGATCGACGCGGAGCCGGAGGTGCTTGCGGGCTTCCTTCGCGCTTCGAAGAAGGGCTTCGACGACTTTAAGGCGGATCCGGACGCGACGCTGAAGATCCTGCTGGACAACCAGAGCGCGGAGAATTTCCCGCTGAGCCCCACGGTGGAGGAAAAGAGCGCCGCGACGCTGCTTCCGCTGATGGAGACCGCGGACGCGCCCTTCCTTTCTCAGAGCGAAGAGGTATGGCAGAACACCATCGACTGGATGTTTGACGAGGGCATGATCGAAAGAAAGCCGGAAATCAGCGAGGTCATGGCGGAGCTGAAGTACTGAGGCGGCAGGTCCCGGCAAAGCCTGAACTTTGCACAGCGCTTTTCACAGCGCCTTGAAAAATCTGGTTCGAGGGAGAAAGAAAGCCCCGCGGGATTCCGCGGGGTTTTTCGGCGAGCAGATGACGGGAATCGAACCCGCGTCACAAGCTTGGGAAGCTTGTGTTCTGCCATTGAACCACATCTGCATTTGCAGAAGCTATTATAACGGAGGGCGGGCCTTTTTTCAAGTGTAAGTTTCCGGGGGCATGCCGTGACGGGATGGGGACGTGTCGGGACGGGACAACCCGGCGGCGGAAGCGCCTGGCGTCGCCGTACACTGAAAGCGAGCGGGACGCAGGCAAAGTCAGTGTCGGGACGGTATAGCCCGGCGACGCCGTACACTGAAAGCGAGCGGGTCGCAGGCAAAGTCAGTGTCGGGGCGGGAAGAACCGGCGGGGCCGTACACTGAAAAGGAGCAGAAAGCAAATATAGTCAGTGTCGGGACGGGACAACCTGGCGGCGCCGTACACTGAAAGCGAGCGGGACGCAGGCAAAGTCAGTGTCGGGAGGGGATGTCCCGGCGGCGCCGTACACTGAAGAGGAGCGGAAAGCAAATATAATCAGTGTCGGGACGGTATGGCCCGGCGTCGCCGTACACTGAAGAGGAGCGGAAAGCAATTATAATCAGTGTCGGGACTGGAAAACACATATTTCCTGCACACTGGATTTATGCGATAATAATTAAAACACTAACATATGCCTGCGTCGGCCATTTTGAACCTGCTCCGGCGCGTTTCAGATTAGCATCGACACCAGGTCGTAAGCCTGTCACCAGCCTGCCACAACGGAGAACGGAGGAGCGGATGATCAACGCAGTGAACCGGGAGATTCCGGACGAGATTCTCGAGAAATATCACAAGGAGGGCTTCCAGGGGTCCCGCTACAGAGACGGAAAATACTATCAGAAGGCCGCGCCGCAGGTGCGCGGGTACGTCGACCCCGGCCGCAGCAAAATGGCCGAATCCATCCAGGACGCCATCCGGAAATGCGGCGGCCGCGACGGCATGGTCTTCGGCTTCCACCACCATTTCCGCGACGGCGACTACATCGTCAACATGGTCGTACAGGCGGCGGTGGACATGGGCCTCCGCGACATCACCATCGCGGCGAGCTCCCTCGGCAGCGCCCACGACCCCGTGGCCGACTACATCGAACGCGGCATCGTCACCGGCATCCAGTGCTCAGGCATCCGCGGCCGCATCGGCGAAGCCGTCTCCCACGGAAAACTTAAGACACCCGCCATCGTACGCTCCCACGGAGGCAGAGTCCGCGCCATCGAGGAGGGCGATGTCCACATCGACATTGCGTTCATCGGCGCCCCGACCTGCGACGAGTACGGCAACGCGCGGGCGCTGGGCGGCAAGAGCGACTGCGGCGTGCTGTCCTACTCGAAGGTCGACGCCCAGTACGCGGACCATGTCGTCGTAATCACCGACTGCCTCGTCCCCTATCCGAACGTCCCCGCCAGCATTTCCCAGGTGGACGTGGACTATGTCGTCGTGGTCGATGAGATCGGCAACCCGAAGAAGATCGCCAGCAACGTGGTCCGCATGACGCAGGACCGCCGGGAGCTGCTGATGGCGGAATACTGCACGCAGCTCATTGCGGAATCGCCTTATTTCAAGGACGGGTTTTCCTTCCAGACCGGCGCCGGCGGGGCATCGCTGGCGGTGAACACCATGCTGCAGCCCATCCTGGAAGAGAAGGGCATCAAGCTCGGCTTCGCCATCGGCGGCATCACCAAGCCCATGTGCGAACTGCTCGATGCCGGCCTCGTCCGCAAGATCGTCGACGCCCAGGCCTTCGACACCTTCGCCATCGAGTCGCTGCGCACCAACCCGAACCACATCGAGATTTCGACCTCGGAGTACGCGAACCCCATGAACAAGGGCGCGTTCGTGAACCGGCTGGATTTCGTGATCCTGGGGGCGCTCGAGGTCGATGTCGACTACAACGTGAATGTGACGACGGGTTCGGACGGTGTGCTGCGCGGCGCGCCCGGCGGCCATCCCGACACGGCGGCAGGCTCGAAGTGCACTATCATTGTGGCGCCGTTGGTGCGGACGAGGATCCCGACGGTCTGTGATCGTGTGACCACGGTGGTCACGCCGGGAGAGGACGTGGATATCGTCGTCACCGACTACGGCATTGCCATCAACCCGCGGCGGCAGGACCTGATCGAGGCCTACAAGGGTTCGAACCTGCCCTTCAAGACCATCGAGGAGCTGCGCGACATCGCGTACGATCTGCTGGGCACGCCCGAGCCGATCCAGTTCAAGGACAATGTGGTCGCCCTGATCGAGGCCCGCGACGGCACCATCCTGGACGTGGTGAGGGAAGTGGATGAGTACAGGTTTAAGGACTGAGAAGTGAAGATTCAAAAGCGGATTCCGGAGCCGGAATCCGCTTTTTCGATTATGTTCAGGGGTGCAGTCCGGCCCCTTGCGGGGCCGGGAGCTTGTTGTACGTGCCCCGGCCCCGAATCGCAGCCATGCTTGCCCGGCCCCATGCGGGGCCGGGAGCTTGCACTCCGCGTCTCAGCCCCGAATCGCGATCAGGAAGTTTTCGCTCCTTGCGGGGCCAGTCGCATGATATCCGCGTCCCGGCCCCGAATCGCAGCCATGCTTGCCCGGCCCCTTGCGGGGCCAGCAGCTTGTTGTACGCGTCCCGGCCCCGAATCGCGCCTCCGGACGGGCAGAAAAAGTATATAAAAGAGAATAAAAGAGAATAAAAGAGAATAAAAGAGAATAAAAGAGAATAAAAGCCGGAAAAAGGGATTGATAAAATTTTCACAGATGATATAATAGCGGTGGTATTAAACCGACATAATGAAACTATTAGATATATCAAATACAGAATAAGAAACCAGTTAATTAAGAAATCATTTAAGTAAGAAATCAGTTAAGCAAGAAACCAGTCAATAAGAAACCAGTCAATAAGAAACCAGTCAATAAGAAACCAGTCAAGAATAATAAAAAAAGAGAGGGCATTAAGATGAAGGTTGCTGTCGTTGGTACCGGTCTGATGGGTATGGGAATCGCACAGGTTTTTGCTACGCACGGAGATGAGGTCCTCATGTGCATCGTCACCGGCAAGGATCCGGAAGGCAAGAAGGCAAAGTTCCGCAAGGGCATTCAGAAGCTTGCTGACAGAGGCAAGATCACCCAGGAGCGCTGCGACGAGATCTGCGGAAAGGTCACCTTCGGAGGCCTTGAGATCGCAGCCGATGCTGACCTGGTCATCGAGAGCGCACTGGAGGATATGGCGGCGAAGATCGAAGTTTTTGGAAAGCTTGACAAGATCTGCAAGCCGGATGCAATGTTCACCACCAACACCTCTTCTCTGTCCATCACCGAGCTGATGAGCAGCATCAATCGCCCGATCGTCGGCATGCATTTCTTCAACCCGGCACCGGTCATGAAGCTGATCGAGGTCATTCCGGGCATCCTTACTCCGCAGGATCTGACCGACAAGGTCTACAAGATCTCCCAGGAGATCGGCAAGGATCCGGTCCTCGTCCAGGAAGGCCCGGGCTTCGTCGTCAACCGCATCCTGATCCCGATGATCAACGAGGGCATCTCCATCTACGCTGAAGGCCTTGCAACTGTCGAGGATGTCGACAAGGCAATGAAGCTCGGCGCGAACCACCCGATGGGCCCGCTGGCTCTGGGCGATCTGATCGGCCTGGATGTCTGCCTCGAGGTCATGAACGTTCTTTACAACGAGACTCTGGACAACAAGTATCGTCCGAATCCGCTGCTGAAGAAGATGGTCCGCGGCGGCCTGCTTGGAAGAAAGAGCGGCAAGGGCTTCTACGATTACAGCAGATAATAGGATTACAGCAGATAATATATTCTCTTCCCAAGGATCAGTTTTCCCAAAGATCAGTTTTCCCAAGGATCAATTTTCACCCCCTGCATCTGCAGGGGGTGTTTTTGTCGTAAAACCCGGCTGTCAGTGTACCGCGGCCCATCCGACGTCTCCCCCGTACACTGAGAACGCTTGTTTCACGCGGCCGGTCAGTGTAGCGCGGCCCGGGAAACTGACCTCCGAACAAATGTTCCCAACCTCTTGCCAAACTCGCCGCAGTTTTGCTATAATGACATAGATTATGCGGTAAAGCTACATCTTGGAGGTTTGCATGGCAAAGACACAGTATAATGCGGACAGCATCACCGTTCTCGGCGGTCTGGAGGCAGTGCGGAAACGCCCCGGCATGTACATAGGAAGCGTCGGGACCAAAGGACTGAACCACCTGATCTACGAGATCATGGACAACTCGGTGGACGAGCATCTGGCCGGGTTCTGTGACTCGATCTGGATCACGCTGGAGAAGGACGGCTCCTGCACCGTGCGGGACAACGGGCGCGGAATTCCGGTGGAGATGCACAAGATGGGCATGTCCGCCGAGCGTGTGGTCATGACGACATTGCACGCGGGCGGAAAGTTCGACAACAACGCCTACAAGACCAGCGGCGGACTGCACGGCGTCGGATCGTCCGTGGTCAACGCCCTGTCCGAGCACCTGACCATCCGCATCTCCCGCGGCGGGCAGGTCTACCAGGACACTTATGCCCGCGGCATCCCCACGACGAAGCTGGAAAACGGGCTGCTGCCCGTCATCGGCCGCGCCAAAGGAACCGGCACGGAGACCAACTTCAAGCCGGATCCGGAGATCTTCGAGAAGACGCGGTTCAAGGAGGAGTGGCTCAGGTCCCGCCTTCACGAGACCGCTTACCTGAATCCCGGCCTGACCATTTATTACGAGAACAAGCGGGAGGGCGAGGAGAAGCAGGAGACCTTCCACGAGCCCGAGGGCATCGTCGCCTACGTGCGGGAGATCAACAAGGGCCAGACTCCGATCCACGACCCGGTCTATTTCAAGGGCGCGTACGAGGGCGTCGAGCTGGAGTGCGCGCTGCAGTTCGTGGACACCTTCGAGGAGAATATTTTCGGCTTCTGCAACAATATTTACACGGCGGAGGGCGGCACGCACCTGGCCGGCTTCAAGACCCGTTTCACGCAGCTGGTGAACACCTACGCCCGCGACCTCGGAATCCTGAAGGACAAGGACGCGAATTTTACCGGCCCGGACACCCGCAACGGCATGACGGCGGTGGTGGCGGTCAAGCATCCGGACCCCATCTTCGAGGGCCAGACCAAGACCAAGCTCGCCAGCGCGGACGCATCGAAAGCGGTGTTCATGATCAGCGGCGACGAGCTGACCCATTTCTTTGACCGCAACGTCGAAACCATCAAGGCCATCATCGGCTGCGCGGAGAAATCCGCGAAGATCCGCCGCGCCGAGGAGAAGGCCAGGACCAACATGCTCACGAAGTCGAAGTTTTCCTTCGACTCCAACGGAAAGCTTGCGAACTGCGAGTCCAAGGATCCCTCGAAGTGCGAGATCTTCATCGTCGAGGGAGATTCGGCCGGCGGCTCGGCGAAGACGGCCCGGAACCGCATGTACCAGGCCATCCTTCCCATCCGCGGCAAGATCCTGAACGTGGAGAAGGCTTCCATGGACAAGGTCCTGGCCAACGCCGAGATCAAGACCATGATCAACGCCTTTGGCTGCGGCTTTTCGGAGGGCTACGGCAACGACTTCGACATCACGAAGCTGCGCTACGACAAGATCGTCCTCATGACCGATGCCGATGTGGACGGAAGCCACATCGACACGCTGCTGCTCACTTTCCTGTACCGTTTCATGCCGGAGCTGATCTACGACGGCCACGTGTATATCGCCATGCCGCCCCTGTATAAAGTGGTGCCGAAGAAGGGCGGAAAAAATGGAAATGGGAATGCCTGGGATGACGGTGACGGGGACGCCGGAAACGGCGGCACCGGTGAAAACACCGGTACCGGGAAAGGCGGAAAAGGCGGGAAGAGCGGCGCCGGTGACAAGAGCGGCGCCGGGAAGGCTGACAGCGGCAGCCTCTACCTCTACGATGACAAGGCGCTGGAGAAGTACCGCCAGACCCACCCGGACGGCAGCTTCACGCTGCAGCGCTACAAGGGTCTGGGCGAGATGGACGCGGAGCAGCTGTGGGAGACCACGCTGAACCCGGAGAACCGCGTGATGAAGCGGGTCGAGATCGAGGACGCGCGCCTCGCCAGCGAGGTGACGGAGCTTCTGATGGGCAGCGAGGTCGGCCCGCGCCGCGACTTCATCCACGACCACGCGGACGAGGCTGAAATCGACACTTGATGAACCCTGAACCGCGGGAGGGCCGCCCCCTTGCGGGGCCCGGAAACTTGATGTTCGCGGCCCGGACAAGATACAAAGTAACATTTATCGGAGATAAATTATGGCAGAACGGATCTTAAGAACGGAATATTCCGAGGAGATGCAGAAAAGCTACCTCGATTATTCCATGAGCGTCATCACCTCCCGCGCCATCCCGGACGCGCGGGACGGCCTGAAGCCCGTGCAGCGGCGCGTGCTCTACGACATGAGCGAGCTGCACCTGAACCACGACCGCCCGCACCGGAAATCGGCACGTATCGTCGGCGACACCATGGGTAAATACCACCCCCACGGCGACTCGTCGATCTACGAGACCCTGGTGGTCATGAGCCAGTCCTTCAAGCGCGGCATGCCGCTGGTGGACGGCCACGGAAATTTCGGTTCGATCGAGGGCGATGGCGCTGCCGCCATGCGTTACACGGAGGCGAAGCTTCAGAAGTTCGCGGAAGAGGTCTACCTCCGCGACCTGGACAAGACCGTCAACTTTGTCCCGAACTACGACGAGACGGAGCGGGAGCCGGAGGTCCTTCCGGTGCGCGTCCCGAACCTGCTGGTGAACGGGGCCGAGGGCATCGCCGTCGGCATGTCGACATCGATCCCGCCCCACAACCTGGGCGAGGTCTGCGACGCCTGTATTGCCTATGTCCGCCGCCGGAACATCACCGTGGACTCGCTGCTGGAGATCATGCCCGGCCCGGATTTCCCCACAGGCGGGATCATCGCCAACCGCAGCGAGCTGCCGCTGATCTACAAGACTGGCGTCGGGAAGCTGAAGCTCCGCGGCAAGATCGAGGTGGAACTGGGCAAGAAGCGGGCGGACCGCGACAAGCTGGTCATCACCGAGATCCCCTACACCATGGTGGGCGCCGGCATCGACAAGTTCCTGGTCGATGTTGCCGGTCTGGTGGAATCGAAGAAGCTTCCGGAGATCGTGGACATTTCCAACCAGTCCTCGAAGGAGGGCATGCGGATCGTGCTGGAGCTGAAGCGCGACGCGGACATCGAGAAGATCCGGAACATTCTTTATAAGAAAACGAAGCTGGAGGACAGCTTCGGCGTCAACATGCTGGCCATCGTCAAAGGCCGGCCCGAGACCCTCGACCTCATCGGGATCCTGAAGAACTGGCTCGACTTCCAGTACGAGAACCTGACGAAGAAATACACGGTGCTTCTTGAGAAGGAGCTGGAGAAGAGCGAGGTCCAGGAAGGCCTGATCCAGGCGTGCGACGTCATCGACCTCATTATCGCGGTGCTGCGCGGGGCCAAGAACGTGCAGGACGCCAAGGCATGCCTCACCAAGGGAGACATCACCCGCATCACCTTCCGCGACCCGAAGTTCCTGCGGGACGCGATGAAGCTGCACTTCACCGAGCGGCAGGCGCAGGCCATCCTCGACATGCGGCTGTACAAGCTGATCGGCCTCGAGATCGATGCGCTGCTGCGCGACCACGAGAAGACGCTGGAGAATATCGAGACTTACCGCGCGTATCTGGGCAGCCGCGAGCAGATGGACGCGCTGATCATCCGCGACCTGCAGGCCATCAAGAAGGAGTACGCGGGGCCGCGGCGCACGCTGATCGAGGACGGCCGCGAGGCGGTGTACGTGGAGGCGCCGGTGGCGGAAGAGGAGGTGGTCTTCGTGATGGACCGCTTCGGCTACTGCAAGACCATGGACATGGCGACGTACGAGCGCAACAAGGAGAGCGCCGCGGCGGATTACCGGCAGATCGTGCCGGTGATGAACACGTCGAAGATCATGGTATTCACGGACCGCGGAAATCTGCACCAGATCAAAGTGTCGGACGTCCCCGCGGGCAAGTACAAGGACAAGGGCACGCCCATCGACAATATTTCGAAGTTTGAGGGCAAGCGGGAGGAGATCCTGCTGGTCACTTGTCCGGACGCAATCCGCGGCAAAACCCTGTTCTTCGTCACGCAGCAGGCGTTCGTGAAGCAGGTGCCCGCGGCGGAGTTCGAGACCGCCAACAAGCTGGTGGTGGGCACGAAGCTGGCGGACGGCGACCTGGTCGCGTCGGTGAAGATCGTCACGGATCCCGCGGCCGATGTTGTCCTTTGCACGAATAATGATTATCTTCTGCGGTTCCCGCTTTCCGAGGTGCCTGAGCAGAAGAAGGGCGCCCGCGGCGTCCGCGGCATGAAGCTCGCCGCGGCCGACACGGTCACCGCCGCCTGGCTTCTCAACGAGGACGCCGCGGCCGAGATCCGCGGCCGCCAGATCGCCCTGAACCGGCTAAAAGCCGCGCACAGGGACGGAAAAGGAACCAAAGCCAGAGCGTGAGAAGGGAATTGAATGAAAACCCTAATCCCCCAGCTATGCTGGGGAGAACGGAGTAAGCGGAAGCGGTAAGGATAAACTAAGAAAGCCTCCTATGATACAATGAGTAAG
>CADBEN010000036.1 GCA_902793685.1 uncultured Lachnospiraceae bacterium | reverse complement strand
TACGAGTTCCATTACCCAATCGTAGATTGAAAACCGCTTGATCCGCATAATTACTGGGATTGTGGGTGATTTTCATCCACTATCACCCCCGAAGAGCCGAATTTTCCGGTATTTTTCGCCAAGTCCCAGACCGGGCTCGGTGAAATCTCCGGGCACCGGGACCACTCGTTTCCCGATCTGTCTGCAGAGATCCCCGTCATAATGCCAGGCGCTTCTGAGACGGTGTGCAGCCCCAGCCTCGTCCGCGGCCCGGACCAGTGCATACAGTCTGAGACCCGGTTCGCGGATCAGCCGTGCGGCAAGCTCTGTCCCCAGAAATCCTGTCGCGCCGGTCAAAAGAACTGTATCTGCCATGGTGTCAACCCCCTCTGCTCCTGCCCTGCCGGAGTCCTCACTCCTCTCCTTCTGTCTCCTCTTCCCCGGGGATACTGCGCTTTCCGAGGGACGACATGACGCTGCTGAGAAGGGAAGTCAGAACTTCATTGGCTTCGTCGGATGTCCCCTTCAGAAGCTTCATGACTTCCTTTTTCTTATCCGCGTCCGCCTTCCGGTACAGCTCCACCAGCTTCTTTTCCGCCGCGGTGACCTGCATGGAGGACTTTGCCGCTGTGGATGCCGGCTTCTTTGCTGCGGCCGGCTTTTTTGCCGCTGTGGATGCCGGTTTCTTTGCGGCGGCAGGTTTCTTTGCGGCTGCTGACGCTGGTTTCTTTGCGGCTGCTGACGCCGGCTTCTTCGCGGCAGCTGCGGTCTTGCCTGCAGCCGCCTCCAGGAGGGACGCCTGGGTGACTCCTGTCGCCTTCGCGATCTGCTTCAGCTGGGTCTGGGTCAGTTCCTTCTCTCCCCGCTCCGCCTTGCTGATGTCCGCGGCAGCAAGACCCGTCACCTGCTCCGCCAGCTGGGCCTGGGTAAGTTTCGCCGCAGTCCGTGCTTCTTTGATCAGTTCTCCGACCTTCTTTGCCATAACCGGCACCTCCGTTTTTTTTAATTATACCATGCCTTTCCTGATATCAATCCGGGAAGATAGCTTAAGCCGAGGGACGTTTTTTATCGAGCCGTCCTGCACTGCCCGGATCGGGGAATCCGTGGTCCGGACAGTAATTCCAGAAAAGCCCCGGGAACACGCGGGGGCTGCATCCCACGTATTCCCGGGGCTCTGAATTACTGCTGCTTATGTGAATTTCTGCCGCTTACGCCTCCGGCTTCCGGATGGTCTGCCGTTTATGCCTCCAGCTTCCGGATGGTCTGCCGTTTATGCCTCCAGCTTCCGGATGGTCTCCAGCAGGTAGTCGGTGTACTCCTTCGTGCTGGCATCCTCGATCTGGGTGGTCAGGACGACCTTCCGCTCGGTGACGGTGCAGATCTCCAGCGCCTTCTCCAGGAGCTCGTTTCTGTCTGCGTAGCCGATGTGTGCCATCATCTGGCCCATGGCACGGATCAGGGAAGACGGATCCGCATAGTGGCCGCGGCCGTGGCTCATGAGGTACGGAGCCGTGCCGTGGATCGCCTCAAAGAGGGCGTACTTGTTGCCGATGTTGCAGGAGCAGGCCGTTCCGAGGCCGCCCTGGTGCTCTGCCGCCACGTCGGTGACGATATCGCCGTACAGGTTCGGGAGGACAATAACCTCGATGCCCTTGTTGAACTCGGGATCCAGCATCTTCGCGGCCATGGCGTCCACCAGACGCTCCTGGACCTCGATCTCCGGATACTCGGTCTCGCCGATGCGGTGCACAGTCTTGATGAAGTTTCCGTCCACCAGCTTCACGATGTTGCCCTTGGTGACGACGGTGACGTTCTTCTTTCCGTTCTTTCTCGCGAAGTCAAAGGCAGCGCGTGCAATGCGCTCTGCGCCCGGCTTCGTCAGAACCTTGAAGTCGATGGCCAGGTTTTCGTTGACCTCGATGCCCTTGTTGCCCCAGATGTACTCGCCCTCGATGTTCTCACGGAAGAAGGTCCAGTTGATGCCCTTGTCCGGGATCTTGATGGGACGGACGGCCGCGAAAAGGTTCAGGCCGCGGCGCAGCAGAGAATTCGCGCTGACCAGGTTCGGAAGGCCTTCGCCCGCTTTCGGGGTGACGAAGGGGCCCTTCACCAGGACATCGCACTTCTAGTAAAATATATGGTTTTATATTATTGTTATATATTTTTCTCTATCTCCCCGAAGGTCTCCATCATCAGCTTAATAAGATACTGCTCCGGTTCCCCGAGATAGGTCTCTTTCTTATATACGGCACTCACATCCCAGCTCTGGTCCGCCTCGTTCCTGCTGCAGGAGAGGATCCGAAGGCCGCCGGTGGCTTTCGCAGTTTCCGGGCTGCTGCCGGCATCGTCCGCATGTCCCCTCGGAATTCCCAGGGCGTCCAGGGCACGGTCCGGGACGATGGTCACGCCCATGCCCGTGCGGGCCAGTTCCACCGCGGTGACGCAGCTCGACACCTCCATGACATTCTTCGGGAAGAATCCCGCCTTCCGGAAGATCTTCTCTGTCTTCTTCCGGATATACTGCCCGCTTTTCATGATGATGAAGGGCAGATCCTTCATCTCCTTCAGGTCCGCGGAATCTGTACTGCCGGGCTCTCCGTCCGCCGTTTTTCCCGCGTGCCGGATCATCTTCTGCGTCAGCAGCCGCTCCGGCGCCGCAAGCCAGACCCGCTCCCGGTAGATGAGCCTGCTCTCCAGTCCGATGGGGAATTCTCCGCTGCCGCCGGGGAGGACCGCAAAGGAGATCTTGTCCTTGTCCAGTTCCCCCAGGATCTCCGAGGAGCGGGATTCCACCAGGCGGACCTGGACCTCCGGATACCGCTCGTGGAATTTTCCCAGGACCTTCGGCAGCATGTAGCCGGCGCGCTCCGTGGGGATGCCGATCCGTATCTCGCCCCGGGCGCCGCCGCCGATGTCCTTCAGCTCCCGCCTGAGGTTTCCGCTGAGGGAAAGAATGGTGCGGGCGGTGGCCACGTAGCGCTCCCCGGCGTAGGTCAGGGTCAGGGGGCTGGTCTTCCGGTCAAACAGCTTCACGCCCAGATCCTCTTCCACCTTTGCCAGGATATAGGAAAGAGACGGCTGCGAGATGTACAGCCGCTTTGCCGCCTCCGTCACACTGCCGCAGTCCGCGATGGTGGTAATGTATGTCAGTTCCCGAAAATCCATATATTTCCTCCTGCCTTTCCGGTTTCCTTTTTTACGCCCAGGGATCCGCTTCCTCCGGCAGGCGGATATCGGTCAGGCACTGGATCTCATTCAGGAACCACTGGCCTGTGGAAGGCTTCTTTCTCAGCTTGACCGGCCGCGGAGAGTCCGATCCCGCGCTCTTCACGTACAAGGTCGCCCAGTTCTCCTCCGCAAAGGAATACGGGGTCGCAATGACCGTGATCCGGAATGGTTTCTTCGGCGAGTAATTGTTGTCCCTTGCGGCACCCTCGAAGAAGGAACGGCACTTGTAAGCCTTGCCTCTCAGACGGTCCTTAAGAAACTGCTTTTCCATGGCAGTAAGGGGATCCGGCCCCTTCAGGAAATCCAGCATCTCGTAGACATCGTCCTCATTCTTCTCAAAACTGCAGAGCGCAGCCATCGTCAGGGCCGTAGTCTTGTAAGCCGATTTCAGGGATGCCTCCGGCCGTGCCTGAAGCTCCGCAAGGTTTTCGGGCAGTTTGTCAAAAGTAAATATCTCGGCAGCATAGATCTCATCGGTGCCGTTTGCAGCGTTATTGTTCTCAGACTGGTTCATTTTTTCTCCTTCCGGGATCCGGGGTGTAATCGTCTCCGGAGAGCGGAAACGTATGATCGCTCCAAAGATCCCGCTTCATATCATTGATTGATCTGTATGAGAAATGCCTGTTCGCATTCCTCTCCGTCTATTATCCACGAAACAGGAGCTTATTACCACCAATGTCCGAAAAAAAACACGGACCGGGCACAGTAATCTGGAAGAAATACGAGATGTTCCCTCCTGCGGTCAGCCTGTTCCCGGATCAGCTGAAAGGACTCAGCGTCTGAATATGCCCCATCACAAATCTTCGGAAAATCTTCGCCGCCGGAGAAGCTGTTCTCTCGTCCGGGAACAGCAGCCCGATGTCAAGCTTTTCCGCGTTTTTCAGCGGAATATAGGCAATGTCGTCCGGCAGTTCCCGGGCGATGATCTCATTCAGCATTCCGATCCCAAGACCTGCCTTTACCATGAAATACAGCGCCAGACAGTCGTTCGCGGTATAGGCCGTGTCCGGGCGGAAGCCCTTCTTTTCAAAATATCTGGAGTTGTCGGATTCGATCCCCGGGTGCATTTCGATGTATGGTCTGCTCCGCAGTTCTTCGTCCGCGATGCTTTTCTTCTTTGCCAGCGGATCCGTTTTCGCGACAGCCGCCACCAGCCGGTCCCGGATCAGTGTATGCCACCGGGCACTGTTTCTTCCGGCGTACTCCTTCCGGTAACTGATGATCCCCAGATCCGCCTTGCCTTTCTCGATCCTCTCGGCGATGTCGCTGCTGGTGCTGTCCAGAATGCTGACGCGGATCCGGGGATATTTTTCGGAGAAACTGCGGACGATGCCGGCGATCATCGGGTAATACCCTGCATACGCGGTTCCGATGACCACGCTGCCGCTCTCGATTCCCTTGATCCGGAATACCGCGTCCTCATAGTGTTTACCTGCTTCCGCGATCTCCCGGACCGCCGGAAGCAGGAGTTCTCCCTCCTTTGTCAGGGCAATGCCCCTCCGGCTCCGGTTCAGGATCCGGAACCCGGCCTCCTCCTCCATCGCTTCCACGGACCGGCTTACCGCGGATGCGGAATATCCCATCTCCTCCGCCGCCTGTGCCAGGCTTCCCCGCTCCAGGATCTTCAGCAGCAGTTCACATCTTTCCGTATTCATAGTAGTTCCTCCGCATTCTGTTAATTGTATCCTCCGTCCGGTTTTACAACTGCGGTTTTATAATTGCACTTAACGCAATATATTATTGATTTATTCTCGCTTTACGCAATTATACTGCGGTGAGATAATGCAATCAACAGGAGGAAAACAAAATGTCCGAAAGAAAAGCCCAGATCCTTATGGCCAGCGTCATCATCGCCCGCAGCACCGCTTATCTGTTTTCCAAGACTCTGCTCCAGACCATGGACCGCTTCACTGTTCTGGCGAACCGCTTCCTGCTGGCTTTCCTGCTCCTCTGCATCCTCTTTTTCCGCCGCATGATCAGGACCGCTCCGCGGACCCTGCTTCGGGGCATGATCCTCGGCACGGTGTTCTTCATCGTCATGTCCTTTGAGCTCGGCGCCCTGAAGACCGCGGAGACCTCCACCACGTCCTTCCTGGAGAACACCGCCATCATCTACGTTCCGCTGCTCGCCGCCCTGGTATCCTTCCGGCTTCCGGACAGAGATGCTGCCCTCCGCGCGGTGATTGCCGTCACGGGAATCGGGATCATGACGCTGAACGGGGCCGGCTTCCGGTTCTCTCCCGGAGAGCTGCAGGCGCTGGCTGCCGCACTGTTCTACGCCATCGTGATCCTTCTCACAGGAAAGTTCTCCCATGAAGACGATCCGCTGCAGCTGGGCGTCATCCAGATCGGTACGCTGGGGATCCTGTCGCTGGGTGCAGCCTTCCTGTACGAAACACCCCGGCTTCCCGGATCAGGGACGGAATGGTTCTGCCTTGCTGCCCTGGTCTTTGTTTGCACCGGCTTCGGCTTCACGCTGCAGCCGGTAGCACAGAAATATCTGAGACCGGAACAGGCCAGCATCTTCTGCGCCCTGGGACCTGTCTCGGCCACCATTACCGGCGCCCTCATACTGCATGAACCAATTACCCCTTGTAAACTCCTCGGCGCCGCCCTGATCCTGGGAAGCATCCTGATCCCGAAAGAACTGCTCTGCCGGCATAACACTGTATCCGCAAAGCCGGCTGCACTCCGGAGTCACTGCTGATCTGCCGGACCATCCTTGTTTCACCATGTTTTTCGCCTCCGCCGTGCGCAATATGCGCACGGTTTTTTCATCTTTGCCTCTTGTATTGTCACTTTTCCCGATCTTTCTGTTCTGTTATTGACTTCTAACTGCTGTTAGCTATACTGATATTGACTTGTTAAACATAACTAATCATCAAGGCAGACCAGTCCCTTCGCTTACGATGTGCGGCAGAGGGATCCTGCTTTTTCTGATAAAGGATGGGACCAATGACGATCAAAGACTTGAAGCCGGGCCAGAGCGGTGTGATCACGGCGGTCGGGGGCGAGGGAGCCCTGCGTCAGCATTTCCTGGACATGGGCGTGATCCCCGGCGCAGAGATCACCGTGACAAAGCTGGCGCCTCTGGGCGATCCGATGGAGCTGCGCATCCACGGCTATGAACTGACCCTGCGTCTTGCCGACGCGGAAAAAATCGATATTCAAATGATTGAGACGCCGCAGATACAGGACGGGGTGCGTCCACGGAAACGGAAGACTGCACACCCCGGAATCGGTGAAGAGAACGCGTATTATCCCTACCACGGAGAACGGCTGCCTGACGGGACCCTGCTGACCTTCGCCCTGGTAGGAAACCAGAACAGCGGAAAGACCACGCTCTTCAACCAGCTCACCGGCGCCAATCAGCACGTGGGAAACTTTCCCGGCGTCACCGTGGACCGGAAGGACGGCGCGATCCGGGGACATGCGGACACCCTGATCACGGACCTTCCCGGGATCTACTCCATGTCCCCCTACTCCAGTGAGGAACTGGTTTCCCGGAACTTCGTCCTGAACGAAAAGCCCAAAGCCATTATCAACATCGTCGACGCCACCAACATCGAACGCAATCTCTACCTCACAATACAGCTTCTGGAGATCGATATTCCCATGGTGGTGGCCCTGAACATGATGGACGAGGTGACCGGAAACGGCGGCTCCATCGACATCAACCGGATGGAGGCAGAGCTGGGGGTTCCGGTGGTCCCCATCTCCGCGGCAAAGAATCAGGGCGTGGACGAGCTGGTCCATCACGCAATGCATCTGGCAAGACATCAGGAACGGCCGGGCCGTCAGGATTTCTGCGGCGCAAACGATCACGGCGGCGCGGTGCACCGCTGCATTCACGCCATCATTCACCTGATCGAGGATCACGCCGCGCGCGTGGGACTTCCGGTCCGCTTTGCCGCCAGCAAGCTGATCGAGGGCGATTCCCTGATCCTCGGACAGCTGAACCTGGATCAGAATGAAAAAGAAATGCTGGAGCACATCATCCTGCAGATGGAGACTGAGCGTGGTCTGGACCGCAGCGCCGCCATCGCGGACATGCGTTTCGCCTTTATCAGCAAGATCTGCGGCGAGTGCGTCATCAGGCCTCGGGAAAGCAGGGAACACCTCCGGAGCCAGAAGATCGACCGCGTTCTCACCGGACGTTTCACCGCGATCCCGTTCTTCATCGGGATCATGGGACTTGTGTTTTATCTTACCTTCGCGGTGATCGGCGCCTGGCTCCAGGATATTCTGGCTGCCGGCATCGAACGGCTCACGGGCGTCGTGGACAATGCCCTGACTGCGGCCAAAGTCAACGAGGCCATCCACGGTCTCATTATCAGCGGCATCTTCGAGGGCGTGGGAAGTGTGCTGAGCTTCCTGCCCATCATCGTGACCATGTTCTTCTTCCTGTCGCTTCTTGAGGACAGCGGCTATATCGCCCGCGTGGCCTTCTTCATGGACAAGCTGCTGCGCCGGATCGGTCTCTCGGGCCGGAGTATCGTCCCCATGCTGATCGGCTTCGGCTGCACGGTACCGGCGGTCATGTCCACCCGCACACTCCCCAGTGAGCGCGACCGCAAGATGACCATCCTGCTGACGCCCTTCATGAGCTGCACCGCCAAGCTTCCGATCTACGCATTCTTCGCGCATGCGTTCTTCCCGAAAAAAAGCTGGGCGATCATCATCGGGCTGTACGTTTTCGGAATCCTGACCGGGATCCTGGCAGCTCTCCTGTTCAAAAAGACGCTGTTCAAGGGCGAGGCGGTACCTTTCGTCATGGAACTGCCCAACTACCGGATGCCGAGTCCCCGCAGCGTCCTGCAGCTTCTCTGGGAGAAGGCCAAGGATTTCCTGCAGAGAGCGTTTTCCGTGATCCTGGTCGCCACCATCGTGGTATGGTTCCTGCAAAGCTTCGACTTCCACTTCAATCTGGTGGAAGATTCTCATGCCAGCATTCTGGCAACGGTGTCAGGCCTTCTGGTTCCCCTCTTCCGTCCTCTGGGACTGGGCGACTGGAGGATCGTGACCTCTCTCTTCAGCGGCTTCATGGCCAAGGAAAGCGTGGTCTCTGTCCTTGAGGTGCTCTTCGGTACCGAGGGCGGCGTGAAGAATGTCATCAGCTCACTCTCTGCCGCGTCGCTTCTGGTGTTCAGTCTGCTTTACACGCCCTGCGTGGCAGCCATCGCTTCCATTAAGCGGGAGCTGGGCGTGAGGTCCGCTTTCCTGCTGATTGTCTGGCAGTGCGCCGTCGCCTGGGTGGCGGCTCTGCTGGTCCGGCTGGTCGGAATGGCTTTGGGAATGGGTTGATATTAAGGAGATTTACTATGAACACATGGGATATGATATTGATCTTCATGATTGCCGCCGCCTTTCTTCTGGCGGTGCGCAAGGTCCGGAAGGATATGAAGAGCGGCTGCAGCTGCCTTGGCTGCGGCGGAAGCTGCGCAGGATGCAGCAGCTGCAGTGCCGGGGACGCCGGCTGTGTATCTGAGATAAAGAAGGAGGCATGAGATCACTCTCATGCCTCGCTTTTTACCTTTTGATTACCTGCGGGATCCCGCAGAATACTCGCACGACTTTTGACGCACGGGCTGCCAGAAGACAGTTCAGTCTCCCCGCCTTTTCCCTGGCTTCCCGCGCAGCCGGATCCGCCGGAACCACACCGCAGCCTGTCTCCGAAGAGATCACCACATCATATTCCGAAAGCTTGTCTGCCAGCTGTTCCAGTTCCTTTTCATCCCTGCACCCGGCGGCAAGGATCTGGACTTCAGCGATTCCGCTGCTCTGTTTCTTTCTGATGTCCTGCTCCCCGTTCCCGCAGACCCGGATCTCCTCCGCAGGGATCCCCAGCAGCTCTGCTGCCGCTTTCCGCTTTCCGCTGAACAACGGCCCTGTGACAAATACCATTTCTGCTCTCTTCTCCTCTGTTCCGGCCTCCGTCCCTGATTCCGGCCCCGCGTCCTTCAGCACCACCGGGACCCCGCACTGCACTTCCACGACCCGGTCTGACATGGCGGCGAGGGCTGAACTGACCTGCCCCAGAAGCCTGAGATAAGAAAGGGTCTCTCCCGCATAATCCGCGCCGCCGGAAAATACTTCATTGGCGACGATCACAAGCTCTGCGCACTGCTGCCGGAGTGCGGAGACCGCACTTATCACCGAATCCGCCGCGGCATCCGGGCCTGCCGCAGAGGTCGGATCCGCCGCAGAGACTGCATCCTGCTGTCCTTTGCTTTCCGCTTCCGGGAACAGCTCATTGGCGCAGAGATTCCCGAGATCTTCAAGAAGAACTGCCGCGCCGGGCGGGATGAAAAGTCCCCGGATGGTACCGGCCGTAAAACACTCCAGAGTCTCAAAACCCTTGTCCGCACGCATTGCACGGTGCTTCCGTATCCGTTCCTCCGCCTCTTTCCCGAAGGGCTTCATGGTTGCGAGATAGATCCGCCGGTTCTCTCCCGTTCCGCAGATCAAAGCTTCCGCGTACGCGCTCTTCCCGCTGGCAGCGCCGCCGCACACCAGCGTCATCATGAGCTGCCTCCTTCTCCGCCGCTTTCACATGTGCTTTCCGGAGCCTGCTTTATTCTGTTCCCTGCATCTCCGGACCGCTTCGACGCCAGCGCGGCGATCTCCGGATAATGCTTCAGCACCGCCCGGTAGTTTTCCTTCCTGTGGGGGAAACTGCAGCTGGTGCAGTCCTTCACGCCTGAGTCCAGATACCGGAAATTGCCGCCGCAGCGGTCCCCCAGCGCGTACAGAGGACAATAGCAGAACAGACAGTTGAAGTCTTCTTCTGCCACGCCCTTGTGGCAGGGAAAGTACTCGCAGGCCCGGTTCTGAATAAACTGATACGCCGGAGGAGTCCCTGAACTTCTGTCCGCGGTGTTCCCATCCGCGGCGTCACCATCTGCAGCCGCCGTATCCCCGCTGCCCGCATCCCGGAAGAAAGCACTGTAGCTGCCCGGTTTCATCCCGTAAAGCTCTTCGATATAAGACTCGGTAAGTATTTTCTTCGGGTCTCCGGTCCTGTCCGCTTTTCCGTCCCGGACACAGATCACAGTATCCGCAGTACGCACCGCAAGCTCCAGCTCATGCAGAGACACCAGCACTGCAATGCCGCGTTCCCTCACCAGCTTCTTCAGGATCGTCAGGAACTCGATCTTGTGGCGGATGTCCAGATAGGAGGTGGGCTCGTCCATCACCAGGACCTCCGGTTCCTGGCAGATAGCCCGGGCCAGCATTACCAGCTGGCGCTGCCCGTCACTCACTCTGGCGATCTCCCGGTCCCGGAGTTCTCCCACTCCCACCAGCTCCATGGTCTCCAGGACCTTGTTCCGGTCTTCCTCCGACAGGATCCCGAGATGGCCGGTATAAGGATAACGCCCCATGGCAGCCACGTCGAAACAGGTCATCAGCTCCGCCCGGGGACGCTCCGTCAGGATCACCGACATCCGCTGCGCAGTTTCCTGCGCCTTCATGCCGGTGAGATTCTCTTCACCCAGAAATACGGTTCCCCGGAGAGGTTCCAGCTGCCGGGCAATCGTCTTCAGAAGAGTAGACTTCCCGGCACCGTTGGGTCCCACAAGAGCGGTGATCTCTCCGGGACGCACGGAAAAAGACAGGTCCTGAAGGACTTCCCTGTCTCCATATCCTGCAGAAAGCGTCTCCGTCCGGAGGGCAGTTTTTTTATTCTTCTCTAATTCTGTCATACTTATCTATTCCGTTTCAGCAGCATCCATATCACCACCGGCGCCCCGAATACTGCCGTCACAGAGCTGATGCTGAGCTCTGTCGGAGCAAACATCGTCCGCGCCAGCAGATCGCAGAACAGGCAGAAATCCGCGCCCCCGAGGAAACAGGCCGGCACCATCACCATGGGCTTCGCGGTGCCGAACAGACGCTTCATGAGATGCGGGACCGCGATCCCCACGAAGGAGACCGGACCCGCAAAGGCCGTCACCGCGGCAGAGAGAAGGCTTGAGAGAAGGATCAGCTCCGCCCGGAACTTTCGGACATTGACCCCTAAGCTTCGCGCATAGCCCTCCCCCAGCTGCCAGGCTTCCATGGGTTTTGACAGAAGAAAGGCGGCTGCCAGTCCAGACAGGCTGACCGCTGCGATCCAGCGGAGATTTCCCCCGCTGATCCCGGAAAAACTTCCCATGGACCAGTTGTGAAGGTTGACGATGTTGGCATCGTCCGCAAAGGTCACGGCGAACTCCGTCACCGCGCTGCAGATGTAGCCCACCATGACACCGCACACCACCAGCACCGACATGTTCCGGACCCGCCCGGAGACAAGAAGGATCACTCCCATCACGAGGAGCGCTCCGAAAAACGCAGCCAGGATCATCATCCCGGAGCTGACGGAGATCCCGCCGCCCAGGCAGCCGATCATGGTCAGCGCCACCGCCAGCTTCGCGCCGGAAGAAATGCCCAGCACGAAGGGACCGGCAATAGGATTGGAAAAGAAGGTCTGGAGCAGGAAGCCTGAAAGAGCCAGCGCTCCGCCCAGCAGCGCCGCGGCTGCCAAACGGGGCAGACGGATGGCGCGGATGATGTTCCACGCCGTGCTCTCTTCCCCGGCACCCCGGAACACAGAAAGAATTTCCTCCAGCGGCACCCGGATGCTCCCTGTAGTCAGATTCAGGAACAGAAGGAGACACAGCAGAACGGCAAGAAAGACAAACGCCGCTGCACGGCGGAATCGTTTTGCTTCCATCTGTGCTGTCTCCTTTCCTGATTTCTCTGATTTCTCTGTTTTCCGTTCCTGCTTCTTTGCTCTGGCAAAGATCTCTTACGGCTCCGGGCTGGGCCTGCTCCTACCGGAGCCTGTAGAAATAATTAAGTTCGGCACTTCCCTTTGCTTCTCCGGCGAGAAGGAAAACTTCGTGCAGCTCGCCGATCATCCCGGCAATGCCGGAGGTCTGCTGGAACATGTTCTGTTCTGTGCACCAGACCTGTCCTTCCTTCACCGCCTTGAAATCCTTCAGCCAGTCTGCCTTCCTGAGAAGCTCCTCCAGGCTGCTGAGACCGCCTTCTACCGTCGCGTTGTAGATCAGAACGTCTGCGTCCCGGGCGGCAGCGTAGAAGGCCTCCGCCTGCATATTCATGGTGGAACGGGCGCTGTCCTCCCCCGGAAGATCCGAAAGGATATACCTGCCGCCTGCCAGCTCCATCATCTTAGGGATATAGTCCTCCGGGCGCCGTACATTGACATAGCCTCCGGCACTGAGATAGAAAAAGGCCGCAGTCTTTCCCGTATCCCCTTCTCCTCGGACTGTATCGGCCAGCCCGGCCTGTTCCCGGAAAAAGGCTTCCGCCTCCGCTTCCTTTCCCGTCAGCAGCCCGACAAGCCGGATCCACTCCAGACGGCCCAGCGGGTGGGTCTCATAACTGGCACGGTCCACCAGTACCGGGATCCCCAGCCTCTCCAGCTGCTCCTTTGTCTCCGGGCTGTGAAAGATCATCGTGTTTTCGATGGCCAGGGACGCGCCTTCTTCCAGAAGCAGCTCATAATCCGGGGCGCTGTATTTCCCGGCAAACAGGATCCGCTCCTCCTTCATGGCAGCAGCGATCTCCGGGATCTTCCAGTCGTCTTCCCGGGTCGCGGTGAAACGCACTGCGTCCAGGGCATCCAGTTCCCGGAAAAGGTCCATCACGGAGGAATCCGCCACATACAGGTTCCGGAGCGGCAGCTGAAGGACCGGTATCTTTTCCGCTGCAGTCAGCTGCCTTGCAGTCTCAAGATCCTCGTCCGCATTCTCCTTTGCCGTTCCTTCCGGCACCACCAGGAAACGCTCGTCCTCCGCCACCGTGAGAAGCGTACAGCCACCCGGAAGCCGCTGCATCCGGAACTGCTCTGCACAGGTACGCGGGATCTCCTTGACAGTCCCGGCCGGCGCAAGCGTCGCCGAGTCAAAGCGCAGGGTATAGGAGATCTCGTGGGGCTGGCTCATGGCAGTGGTGTCGGCGATCACCGGCATATTCCGGTCAAAGCAGCTGACCGGGATCTCAAACACGGAATGTCCGTCGACGATCTCCGCAAGGTACTTTTCCCCGTTCACCAGCATGTAGTCGTAGTTCGCGCTTCCCCAGATCAGTTCCGCCGTGGCTTTCGCCTCCGGCGTTCCGGTCCCGCTTAAGGAGATGCGGGCAGGAGACTGCACCGATGCTTTTCCGGAGCCGCCTTTAAGCGTGACTTCCGCGGTGTATTCTCCGTCCTCCAGATCCAGGCCTGCAGGAATCAGGACAACGCCCTCCCGGAAGGCGGACAGCGGCAGGGAATCAGCCCGGAACACCAGCGTCCGGTCATACCACATCTCTTTGTTTTTGCTGAATGCCGCGCAGGGTACACCCGCGTCAAGTGCTGCCAGCGGGAACACAAAGGTACTCTTCCCCTCCGCATTTTTGCCGGCCGGGATCAGATCGGCTTCCGCTGCTGCAGCGGCCTCTTCTCCGGTTCCCGGATAGAGATAGATATAAGCCGAACCGCTCATGGTCAGCAGCACCTCCGCCTCTTCTGCCCCGTTCTCCGGGACCGTCAGGCGGCAGTCGGTGATCTTAAACATAGAGGAGCTGGAATCTACCTGCAGCTCGTATTCCCCGGGTGCCAGGTCGGATACCGGCACCGGCACCATGCCTTCCTCCACCACATCCTCCACGGTCGTCATATCTCCGGCGCCTGCCACCCTGGAAGTATCTGAGGTTTTTTTCTCGGTCTCCGCGGCACTGCTTTCCTGTGATGCCGGCCTTTCTGCCGGTGCTGCTGCATTCGTCTCTGCAGGCACAGCTTCGGCTGTTTCTGCCGGCGCAGCTGCGGTCGCCGCCGGTGCCGCTGCATTTCCGCAGCCCCAGAGCGTTGTCCCGCAGAGTGCCATCGTAAGGATGACTGCTGCCATTTCTCTCTTCTTCATCCTTTTTTCTCCTGTTTCGTCACTCCGGATCCTTGCGGTCCCGGGTGTTTTTTCCGCCTGCTTCCTTCGCGATGATCAGGGAAAAATATCCTGCATCGTCAGGGATCTCCCCAACTGTGCGGTACAAAGCCTCACCTTCCATGCCGACATTGACTGCGGCACAGATTTCCCGGCCCGAAACTTTCAGGGCCTCCTTGACTTCCTTCATCCTGCGTCCGCTCTTCATCAGGACACAGTTTCCCGGTTCGGAAAGATCTTCCGGCTTCCGGTGCACTGCCGAAATGATGTGCAGCGGCTCCTGCCATTCCGCCAGCGGCACCCGGAGGGCAGCCGCCGCGGCGCAGAAGGACGTCACCCCGCTCACATACTCTGTGGAAAAACCGTCTTCTCTCACCGGTTTTTCCAGATAACTGAAGGTCGAATAAACCGTCGGATCCCCAAGTGTGATGAATGCAATGGTTTTTCCCCGCTCCAGGATCTCCTCCAGCACCGCCGCCCCTGCAAGATGGGCCTTTTCCAGTCTTTCCCGTTCCATGACCATGGGCATGTCTATCGGAATCAGTTCCTTGTCCCCGATCTCAGGCACCGCCTGCACGGCGATCCTGTAGGCTGCGGTCTCCCGGACATCTTTTCCCGGCGCCGCGATCACATCCGCCGCTTTCAGTAGCCGGACTGCCTTCAATGTGAGCAGTTCCGGATCTCCCGGTCCCACGCCGATCCCGTAAAGGATTCCTCTGTCCTGCATGCTTCTCTTCTCCATTCTCTGCTCTTCCCCGGCGATCGGCTTCAGAGATCTGCCGCGATCGCAGCGGCGATCCCTTCCCCGCTGTACTCTGCAGCGGTCAGGAAACGCCCTTTCCAGTGCTTCTCCAGTTCTGCCGCGGTATATGCTCCGATGCATACCGGGACCGACCCATCCGGAATCCCTGCAAAAGAGAACCATGCCCGCACGCATCCCGCGCTGCCAAACACAAGATAACGGCCGGTCTCCGCAGCCGGTGCCGGCGGCACCGGGACTGTCCGGTAGATTTTTCTGTCTTCAAACGGGATTCCTGCCTCTGCCAAAGCCTTCGGCAGTTCCTCAGATCCCTGCTCCGCCCGGAGAAGAAGGACCGGAGCCCGGTCCTTCGCTATCCGCTCTGACAATGCCTTCCCCAGCGCCGCGGAGCTGTACTCCTCCGGCACCAGTTCCGCCCGGAACCCGTACTTCTCAAGCCGGAGCGCTGTGGCGCGGCCGATACAGGCAAAGTGCGCCGTGTCGAGGCTTCCGGGATCTCGTCCCTCCTCCTGCAGGAGTCTGAAAAAGCCGTCGATCCCGTTGGCGCTGGTGAATACGATCCAGGGGAAACATCCGAAATGATCCGGAAGCGTCCCTGCCAGCAGTTCTGTCCGGAGACAGACCGCCGGATCAGCTTCGGCCCCCAGTCCCCGCAGAAGGCGCACTGTCTTTTCCGTAAACTGCGGAGTTCCTGCCACCGTCACGGTGCAGCCGTACAGGGGACAGGAAAGCCGGAGGCCGGCTGCAGCGCCGACCACCAGGATCCCGGGCGTGGCAGCATCGGCCGCCAGTTCCGCAATGGTCCCCAGGGTCCCGTCGATCCGGCGCTCTGCCGCGGAAAAACCTTCCGTGAGCACCGCGGCCGGCGTCTCAGGATCCTTTCCGCAGGAGATCAGCCTTCCTGTGATCTCACTGAGATTCCGTATCCCCATCAGAAACACCAGCGTTCCCTTCAGGGCTGCCAGTGCTTCATAGTTTTCATTTTCCCCCGTCCCGCTGTGCCCCGTCACCACCGTGAAGGACTGTGCGGTGCCGCGGTGCGTCACAGGGATCCCGAAGTGTTCCGGAACCGCAGCCGCGGAGGTGACTCCGGGGATCACACGGTACGGAATCCCCGCCTGCGTCAGCGCGATACATTCCTCGCCGCCCCTGCCGAAAACAAAGCTGTCGCCGCCCTTCAGCCGGACAACCAGCTTCCCTTCCACGGCTTTTTCGCAGAGCAGCCGGCTGATCTCCTCCTGGGACATGCTGTGGGCGCCGCTGCGCTTTCCAACATAGATCTTCTCACAGTCCGCAGGCGCCTGATCCGGCAATGCCGGATCGATCAGGTCGTCATAGACCAGGACCTCTGCCTCCTGCACCGCCTGAAGTCCCAGCACCGTGATCAGTCCGGGACCGCATCCCGCACCTGCCAGAATGACCCGGCCTCTCCGGCTGTTCTGTTCTTTCTGTCCGCTCATCGGCAGATCTCCTCACAGATCTCATCACAGAGCGCCCGGTACCCGGATGCCGGACCGCATTTCTCCATCCGTGCTCCCCGGAACAGGACCCGGATGCGGAGCTCCTCTCTGTCCGTTCCGGAAAACTCAGCGTGGACCCCCACCGGAACCGCACAGTCCGCCTGCAGCCTTTGGAATAAATAGCGCTCCGCCGTGAACCGCCGTTCCACCTGCGGATCTGTGACCGCCTGCAGAAGCTCCCGGATCCTCCGGTCATCCGCCCGGCATTCCACAGCGAGAATTCCCTGGCAGGGTGCCGGGATCATCTCCTCTGCGGAAAAGACCGTTGCCGTCAGTCCGCTGATATCCGGTTTCAGCCGGTCCAGTCCTGCTTTGGCGAGGATGATGCCGTCGTATTTTCCTTCCTTCAGTCGTTCGATCCGGGTATTGATATTGCCCCGGATCCCGGCAAATTCTGCTTCCGGATCCAGTCTCCGGTATTCAGCCTGCCGCCGCGGACTTCCTGTGCCGATGATCCTGCCCGCGTCCGGCCTCCGGAGAAGGCAGTCCCTGGGATCTCCGGTTTCCGGCACACCGCCGATCACAAGTCCCTCCGCCAGCCGGAAAGGCAGGTCTTTTCCACTGTGGACTGCCAGGTCGGCCGCTCCGGAGAGAAGGACCTTTTCCAGTTCCCGGATAAACAGTCCGTCACCGCCGATCTCCGTCAGCGGACGGTTCCTGTCCCGGTCTCCCTTCGTAGTGACAGGGAGGATCGTCACTGAAGCTCCCGCAGCTTCCAGCTTCTGCCGGACCAGTTCTGCCTGTGCCATTGCGAGGGCGCTGCCCCGGGTCGCAAGAATCATTGTTTCCGCCCCCTGTCTCTGAATTCTTCCGCCAGCGCTTTTTCCGCTCCTGCGCCGTCGCAGACGATCTCTCCCCGGAGAAGTCTCTGCAGCAATTCCTTCAGGAATGCCCCGCGCGCCTTCTGCTCAGGAAGGATCTCCGGGAGCCAGCTCCGGCAGCTTTCCATCATATCCAGGATATCTTCAATATTATCCGGGATCTGAGATTCTATCTCTCTTCGCAGATATCCCGCGTATGCCGGACTCTTCCCGCAGGTCGACACGCCGATCACCAGTCCGCCCCGGCGGATCACCGCCGGAAAAACAAAGGTGCAGAGTTCTGCATCGTCCACTACATTCACCGGCTTTCCGGCCTGCCGCGCCAGCAGGGAGATCTCCCGGTTCAGTTCCCGGTCTCCGGTCGCGGCAACGATATAATCTCCCAGTTCCAGATCTTCCGGCTTGAACCGTTTCCGAATTATCAGGATTTCCGATCCTGCGGCAGCATCGTCCCCGAGATCAGTCTTCTCCGCGACGACAGTGATCTTATCTGTAAATTTCCGCAGAACGGAAAGCTTCTGCCTCGCGGTCTGTCCTCCGCCGATGATCAGAAACCTCCTGCCTTCGATATTCTCAAAAAAAGGGCTCAATCACAAAACTTGTGGGATTTAGGATTCCGGACATAGTCTCTTCGGCTCATGTCAAACAGCTTCAGGAAGAAGTATTCATCATCCGGATATCC
>CADBEN010000035.1 GCA_902793685.1 uncultured Lachnospiraceae bacterium | reverse complement strand
TGGTGTACAAAACTGGCGTTTCGTTTACAAATATGCAGTTTTCAATTCACAAACAAGCATCTCGCCTTACAAACTGGCATCTCGGATTACAACTCAGCGGCCCCGGAAACAGCTATATCTTACCATAAAAAAATGTTTTCACGCAAAAATGGTAGACATAATTTACACATAAATAATTATGTAAACCGGTTTTGAACCTACAACATCTTGTGGAGGGTGGTTTTGAGAATTATGTAAACTAATATTGACGGAATTCTACGAGATATTGTACAATCTTTACTCATCGGGCCCTAAACCTTGTTGAAGTCAGGGTCATTTTCATCTATAATGGGAACAACAAGATGTCCGTTTCGGTGAGAGAGAAATGTACAGACGCAGACAGGAAAGACGAAAAAGAATCCTTCAGAAGATCATCCGGTGGCATCCGGTGATCCTTCTTCTGATCATGTTTGTCCTCGGGGCCTGCACCCGGGGCAAGACGAACAGTTACACGATCACTGCAGCATCCGCCGCGGAAGCTTCCGCAGCGGAGACCGTGGCGATGGCACAGGAAAATTTCGCGGAGTTTGAACGGATCGACGACAGCCTCGCGGAGAATCCTGCCTATGCATCCGCAGCGCAGGTCCAGATCGTCGCCTTTACGGAGCCTGCCCAGGTTCCGTCCCGGGAAGCCGCAGCGCAGGACAGCGAAGAGGAGACGGAGGAAACACTTCCGGAGAAGACCCTTCCGGAAGAGAGCACCGACGGGAATGTCACCGTCTGGCGGAACGGAAATTACAGTTCCAGAGAGGAAGTCGCGCTGTAT
Source organism: uncultured Lachnospiraceae bacterium (assembly GCA_902793685.1). Taxonomy (GTDB): domain Bacteria; phylum Bacillota; class Clostridia; order Lachnospirales; family Lachnospiraceae; genus Moryella. The sequence continues at coordinate 18,556 of CADBEN010000035.1, read as the reverse complement.
GTCCACGCATACGGGACCCTTCCCTCCAATTACATCACCAAGCGCAAGGCAGAGGAGCGCGGCTGGGATTCCCGGCGCGGAAATCTGAGCGACGTTCTCCCCGGAATGAGTATCGGCGGCAGCGAGTTCGGCAATTACGAAGGACGTCTGCCGGCGGAAAAGGGCAGGAAATACTACGAGTGTGATATTGATTACAACGGCGGATCCCGGAATACCAAGCGGATCATCTACTCCAGCGACGGGCTGGTGTATTACACCGAGGATCAGTATCAGACCTTCGCGAAGCTTTACTGATGGAGTACTATGAAAAAAACACAGTGGATGCTTTACACAAAACGGGCCGACTTTAACGAGTTAGCGGCCCGTTTTTCCATTTCTCCGGTCCTGGCGCGGATCATGATCAACCGCGGCGTCCCGCCGGAGGAGATCGGAACCTATCTGCACGGGACGCTGGACGATCTGCCGGATCCGGGACTCATGAAGGACCTGGACCGGGCGGCGGAGATCCTGATCCGGAAGCGGGACGAGGGAAAGTCTGTCCGTGTGATCGGAGACTATGACATCGACGGGATCTGCGCCACATATATTCTGACGGTGGGGTTCCGATCCGTCGGGATCCGGGCGGACTACGACATTCCGGACCGGATCAGGGACGGCTACGGCCTGAATGTGAATCTGATCCGGAAAGCGGACGAGGACGGCATCGACACCATCGTCACCTGCGACAACGGCATCGCCGCCATCGATGAGATCCAGGCGGCAAAGGATCTCGGGATGACGGTCATCGTCACCGACCATCACGAGGTGGGACACGACGGGAACGGCGCGGAAAAGCTTCCTCCCGCGGATGCAGTAGCGGATCCGAAACAGGAGGCGTGCAGCTATCCCTTCGACGGGATCTGCGGCGCTGTGGTGGCATGGAAGCTGGTCGGCGTCCTTTACAGGAAATGCGGGATTCCGGAAGAAAAATGGTGGGAATTCCTTCCCTTCGCGGCAATTGCCACGGTGGGCGACGTGATGCCGCTCCGGGAAGAGAACCGGATCATCGTCCGGGAAGGGCTGAAGGCTGTCGCTGCCACTGATAATCCGGGACTCTGCAGTCTGATGGAGCTCTGCGGACTGGTTCCTTCGGAAATCACTGCCTATCAGATCGGTTATGTGATCGGGCCCTGCCTGAATGCGGGCGGACGGCTGGAAAGCGCGAAGATCGGTCTCCGCATGCTGCTGGAGACCGATCCGGAGAAGGCGGAACAGGCGGCGGTCCACCTGAAGGAACTGAATGACGAACGGAAGGACATGACGGCCCGGGGCGTGGAAGAAGCCCGGCTCCAGGCGGAGGGAGAACTGACGGACCAGAAGGTGCTGGTGGTCTATCTCCCGGACTGCCATGAGAGTGTGGCGGGCATCATCGCCGGACGGCTCCGGGAAGAATATTACCGGCCCAGCATCGTCCTCACCGACAGCGCGGCCGAGGACTGCATCAAGGGTTCCGGGCGGTCCATCGAAGGTTATCATATGTTCCATGCGCTGGAGGGTGTCTCGGATCTCCTGGTCCGGTTCGGCGGCCATCCCATGGCGGCAGGGCTTACGCTGAAGCGGGAGAATGAGGCGCTGCTCCGGCAGCGGCTGAACGATGCCGCGGATCTGACGGAGAATGACCTGACGGAGAAGATCTGGATCGACGCGGCGATGCCCTTTTCCTACATCACTGAGGACCTTGTGCGGAGCCTTTCCCTTCTGGAGCCCTGCGGGCAGGGAAACGAACGTCCGCTGTTTGCCCAGAAGAACGTGAAGATCCGGTCCGTCCGGGTCGTCGGACGGAACCGGAATGTGGTCCGCCTTTCCCTTACCGGGGAGGACGGCTTTACCATCGACGGCGTCGCTTTCACGGACGGAGACCGGTTCCTGGAGGAACTGAAAGAGCGCCGCGTCTTCGATATCCTGTATTACCCGGCCATCAATGAATATATGGGCCGGAACACCCTTCAGATCGTGATTCGGGGATGGAAATTCCGTACCTGAATTGATATACTGTTTCAGTAGGCGGCGCGGCATTGCGGCCGCAGGCGAAATGCCGGAGAGGAGCAGAGATGAAAGCACTTGGTGATTATGTACGTACCATCCCGGATTTTCCGAAGCCGGGCATTATGTTCCGTGATATTACGACGATCCTCCAGGATCCGGACGGCCTGAAGATGGCTATCGACGGTCTGATCGATTTCGTGAAGGATCTGGACTACGACGTGGTCGTCGGACCGGAAGCCCGCGGCTTTATTTTCGGCGTGCCGGTGGCTTACGCGGAGCATAAGAGCTTCGTCCCGATCCGGAAGAAGGGCAAACTCCCGGCGGAGACCGTGGAGATGACCTATGATCTGGAATACGGCACCGCGACCATCGAGATCCACAAGGATGCCATCAAACCCGGCCAGAAAGTCATCATCGTCGATGACCTGATTGCCACCGGCGGCACCACCGAAGCGATCGTCCGGCTTATCGAACAGCTTGGCGGCGAAGTGGTGGGGATCCTGTTCGTCATGGAGCTGAAGGGGCTGGAAGGCAGAAAGAAGCTGGAAGGCTACAATGTCCAGACACTTCTGAGCTACGAAGGAAACTGATTCCGGAAACCTGCGGAACAAAAAATAACAGATCTGATCGAACAGTAGATGACATTCGGGCTGCTGTCCCGGGCGATCCTGGAAGCCCGGGCAGCAGCCCGTTTTCGGTGGAAAACATGACAAAAAATAACGAGGCGCTGCTTCAGCCCTTCGCCGTCCGGGAGAAGGGGAAGCTTCTCCGCGCCGGATATACGACCGGGACCTGTGCGGCGGCAGCGGCAAAGGCTGCCGCAGTCATGCTGATCACGGGGGAGAGGATCGAGGCTGCCGCGGTGCGGACGCCTGCAGGGCCGGAGCTTCTGCTCCCGGTGGAGGAGATCCGCACCGGCCCGGGGTTCGCGGAGTGCGCGGTCCGGAAGGACGCGGGCGATGACCCGGATATTACCGACGGAATCCTGATCTACGCACTGGTGAGGGCAAAACTTCAGCCCGGCAGCGATGCGGCGGAAGTCGTGATCCGCGGCGGCACCGGTGTCGGGACGGTGACTCGGCCGGGCCTGGACCAGCCGCCCGGGGAGGCGGCCATCAACAGCATCCCGCGGAAGATGATCACAGAAGGGGTCCGGGAAGCGGCTGCAGAGGCAGGCCTTCAGGGGCGGGTCACGGTGACAGTCTCCGCACCGGAGGGACTGAAGCTGGCGGAAAAGACCTTCAATCCGCGGCTCGGGATCCGGGACGGCATCTCAATTCTCGGGACAGAAGGAATTGTCCGCCCCATGAGCCGGCGGGCGCTGACGGATACGATACGTGCGGATATGCGGGTCCATGCGCAGGGCGGAGGCCCGGTCCTGGCGGTTCCGGGAAATTACGGGCTCCGCTTCCTGGAAGAGACCTTCGGTGTGCCGGCATCGGACCCGGTGATCATGAGTAATTACGTGGGAGAGACTATCGACGCCGCGGGCGAGACCGGGGTGAAGGAACTTCTGCTGGCCGGGCATCTCGGAAAGTTTGTGAAGCTTGCCGGAGGGATCATGAACACCCATTCGTCGGAGGCAGATGCGCGGATGGAGCTTCTCTGCGCCCATGCGGTGCGCTGCGGGGCGCCGGCAGGCCTCCTGAAACAGATCCTGGACTGCACCGTTACACAGGAGGCGGCGCAGCTTCTGAAGGCGGCCGGCCTTCTGAAGGCAGTCTCCGGATCCATTCTGCGGGCGGCAGAGGCACATGTCCGCCGGCGCGCCGCAGAAGGAATGAAGACTGCGCTGATCATATATACGCCGGAGGACGGGATCCTCGCGGAGAGCACGGAAGCGCGGCCGATGCTGGCGCGCCGTGCGAAACAGATGCCGGAAACCGGCGCGGAGGGATGACTTTGAAAAAACTGCTGGTATTCGGCGGAACGACAGAAGGAAGGCTTCTGGCGGAATTCTGCGGCAGGCACGACATACCGGCCGCGGTTTCCGTGGCGACGGATTACGGCTCGGAGATCCTGCCGGAATTCCGGACTGTCCGGGTACTTCAGGGGCGGAAAAACGCGGAGGAGATCCGGGATCTTCTGGAAACCGGAGAATATGACCTGGTCCTGGACGCGACTCATCCCCATGCGGCGGAGGTGAGCCGGGAGATCCGGACCGCCTGCGCAGAGGCGGGAACAGAACTGATCCGTGTCCTGCGGGATGAGAGACCCGGGACGGAAAACATACCCGGAACGGAAAACAGATCCAGGACAGAAGAGCAGCTGCAGGCGGAGCTTGACCGCCGCGGAAAGCTGTTCCGCGCCGCGGATGCCACGGAAGCGGCACAGCTTGCAGGAAAGATGAGAGGCGGTATTTTCCTGACCACAGGGAGCAAAGAACTTCCCGCCTTTTCGGGACTCCCGGGAGAGCGTCTGTTCGCACGGGTCCTTCCCTCCGCGGAAGCCCTGGAAGCCTGCAGAAATGCGGGAATCCCCACCGGGCACATATCCGCCATGCAGGGACCTTTTTCTGTGGAACTGAATGAAGCCATGCTTCATGAGACCGGATGCAGGGTCCTGGTGACAAAGGATTCCGGGAACCGCGGCGGTTTCCCGGAGAAGCTCGAAGCCTGCAGACGGACCGGAGCGGCAGTGATCGTGATCGACCGGCCGGCAGCGGAAGAAGGAAAGACACTTTCGGAAACCTTCGCGTTTCTTGAAGGACGGTATCAGATTCCGGGACAGGATACGCCCGGAGATAAAAAACATGGCGGCAGGCGGGGAAGACTTACGATCTGCGGGACCGGACCCGGCGGTGTGCAGTGCATGACAGCGGAGGTCCGGGAGGCGATCCTGGAAGCGGATCTTCTGACGGGAGCGGCGCGGATGGTGGAGGCGGCGCAGGCAGTCCGGAAAGCTTCGGGGCTTCCCCCTGCGGAGGAAGCAGTGACATGGAAGGCTTTTGAGATCGCGGATCTCGCAGCTGCTCATCCGGAAAAGCGGATCGCCGTCATGATGAGCGGCGACAGCGGGTTTTTCAGCGGTACCGCGGGACTCCGCAAGGCGCTGGAAGAACGCGGCGCCGGCGCAGATCAGAATGATCCCGCAGCGCCGGAATACCGGGTCCTTCCCGGGATATCGTCGCTTTCTTATCTGTCCGCGGCCTGCGGCCTTCCCTGGGAGCGGATCGTTCCCCTTTCCATGCATGGAAGAACGGCGAACTACGGAGCCGTGCTGCGGCACTTCGGCGCAGTCTTCCTCACGCTGGAAGGCAGAACGCAGCTTTCTGAGATCGCGGCGTCCCTGACAGAGCAGGGCCTTGGACAGACAGAAATCTATGCCGGGACGGCCCTGTCTCTTCCTGAGGAGGAAATCAGGGCCTTCCGGGCGGAGCAGCAGCCGGACGGCGGCTTTTTCTTCGGACAGCCTGCGGATGCCCTTTCCCTGCGGCAGCCGGTCTGTGCGATCCTGAAAGCGCCGGCGGGATTCCGTCCGGCGGCGCCGGGAATTCCGGATTCCTGCTTCCTGCGGGAGGATAAGGTCCCGCTCACCAAGGAAGAACTGCGCGCGGTGATCATATCAAAACTGCAGCCGCGGTTTGATTCGGTCTGCTGGGATATCGGCTCCGGGACCGGCGGCGTCACGGCAGAGCTTTCCATGGCGGCTCCGGCAGGGCAGATCTTCGCGGTGGAATGTGACGAGGCGGCATTCCGGGTGACAGGAGAAAATATCCGCCGTTTCGGACTCTGCAATGTCCTGCAGGTCCGGGGCAGCGCGCCGGGATGCCTTGAGGGACTGCCGGCGCCGGACTGCGTGTTTGTAGGCGGAGCCCACGGACAGGCGGAGATCATTCTTGAAAAGATATTCCGTGCGAATCCGGGGGCATCGGCCGCGGTGACTGCGGTGACACTGGAGACAGCGGCGGAGCTGTTCCGCCTGCTGAAGAAATACGAGGCGGCGGGATACGGGACGGAGTGTGTCCAGATCGGGGTGAGCAGGGCGCGGAAGGCAGGAAGCATGTCGCTGCTCAGTGCCCAGAATCCGGTGTTCCTCTGCGTGATCCGCGGGAGGACGGAAGCATGAAGAAGCTTATGATCGCGGGGGCCCGTTCCGGCTGCGGGAAGACGACAGCCGTGATGGGGCTGACCCGGTTCCTGCGGGAGCAGGGAGAGAAGGTACAGGTCTACAAGACCGGGCCGGACTACATCGACCCCATGTTTCACACGGTGGTGAGCGGGCGGCCCTGCATCAATCTGGATCCCTGGTTCCTGGAGGCAGGGACGCCGGGGCGCAGTCTGCAGGAGGTGTTTTCCGCCCATGCGGGCGATGCGGACTTCCTTCTGGTGGAGGCCGCCATGGGACTCTGCGACGGCATCACGGGACAGGAAACCCGGGGAAGTGCGCTCGCGGTGGCGCAGGAACTGAAGCTTCCGGTCCTGTTCCTGGCGGACGGCGGGGACCTTGACGGTGCGGCGCAGTATCTCCGCGCCCTCCCGGAAGGGGTCGTGAAGGGCATCGTCATCAACCGCCCGGAAGCGGGCAGACCGGAGGCACTGGCCGGGATTCCCGTATTGGGAACGCTCCCGGAGATCAGGGGCGGGGAACTGAAAAGCCGGCATCTTGGGCTGACGATTCCGGAAGACCCGGAGGAAGCGGTCCGGACAGCGGTCCGTGTGGCGAAGGCTTTCCGCCGGTACACGGACACGGAAGCCATCGGGCGCATCGCCGGAGAGAAGGAAACCTACCGGATCGCGGTGGCGCGGGATGAGGCGTTCTCCTTTCTTTATGAGGAAAACCTGGAGATCCTGAAGGAGACCGGCGGAACACCGGTGTTCTTCAGTCCGCTCCGGGACCGGGAACTGCCGTCGGGAGTTTCCGGGCTGTGGCTTCCGGGAGGATATCCGGAACTCTACGCGGAAGCGCTGTCCATGAATGAGACTATGCGGTCGGAGATCGCGGATGCGGTGCGGCGGGGTCTGCCGACGGTGGCGGAGTGCGGCGGATTTATGTATCTGATGGAGGATCTGGAGTCTTTTTCCGGGGAGACCTTTGAAATGTGCGGCGTGATCCCGGGAAAAGCCTTCCGGACGCCGAAGCTTCAGCGCTTCGGCTACATCACCCTCACGGCGCGTCAGGACACACTCCTTCTTTCTGAAGGGGAGAGCATGAGAGCGCATGAATTTCACTACTGGGACGCCGAGTACTGCGGGGACGCGGCGCGGGCAGAGAAAGCCAGCGGAAAAGGAGCCTGGGACTGCGTCGCCGCGAGCCGTACACTGTTTGCCGGGTATCCGCACATCTATCTGGCGGGATGCCCGAAGGCCGCGGAACGGCTGGCAGAAGCCTGCAGGGCCTGGCAGAGAATCCACAGGCAGGACAGCGGGAAAGGAGAGAGATGATGGATCTGATCCGGTCGCTGGCGATCGCGTTTTCCATGTATTCCCGCGTTCCCGTTCCGCAGGTGGAGTGGAGTGAGCGGAGCATGAAATATACCTTCCTGTTCTTCCCGGCGGTGGGACTCCTGGAGGGAGCGCTCCTTCTCGGGATCGGAAGACTGCTCCGGCTCGGCGGCATCGCCCCCCTGCCCCGGGGCGCTTTCCTGACGCTCTTTGTGTTCATGTACACCGGAGGGATCCATATGGACGGGTTCATGGATACCATGGATGCCCTGGGATCCGCCAGACCCCGGGAGGAGAAGCTCCGGATCCTGAAGGATCCCCACACGGGCTCTTTTGCGGTGCTTTCCTGCGTCCTCTGCTGTATTCTGGTCTTTGCTTCCTTCGCAGGTCTGGATTCCGAAGCGGCGCTCCGGGTCCCGGCCTGCGGCATGGTCCTTTCCCGGGCGCTGAGTGCGCTGTTCCTGATCACGGTGCCGGGAAAGACCCGCAAGGGAAGCGCAAAAATGTTTGCGGACGCCGCATCCCGGATGGTCACCATCATCGCCCTCTTTTTCTGGGGCGCGGCGGCGGCAGTGTGTATTCTGCTGTTCGGCGGCGTCACGGAAGGAGTGGCAGTGCTGGCCGCGGCGGGGATCGTTTCTCTCTGGTACGTGGTCACCGCGACCCGGGAATTCGGCGGCCTGACAGGGGACACCGCGGGCTGGTTTCTCACGATCCTGGAGGCCGTGATCCTTTGTATTTCTTGCATTTTCAGCGGCGTGAATTTATAATGTACCTTTATAGCAGGATAGTTATTTCCGTATTATCCGAAGTAAAACAGCAGTAAAGCATGATTCTCGGGAAAGGAGGTGCGCCATGGGAACGGAAACTGCAGGAGCCGGGCACGGAATACTCGGGAAGCCTTGTGACAGTATGGATCCGGACGTTCTGTATGAAGAACTGATCCGAAGGATCCAGAGATATCATCCGTCGGATGATACCAGCCTGATCAGACGGGCTTATCTGACGGCGAAGAACGCGCATATGGACCAGCGCCGGAAATCCGGCGAACCCTATGTGATCCATCCGGTCTGCGTGGCGATCATCCTCGCGGATCTGGAACTTGACAAAGAAACCATCATTGCAGGACTTCTGCACGACGTCGTGGAGGACACGATCCTGAACAAGGAACAGCTGGCGAGGGTGTTCGGTCAGGATGTCGCACAGCTGGTGGACGGCGTGACGAAGCTGACCCAGGTCAACTGGACCACGGACAAGCTGGACATCCAGGCTGAGAATCTGCGGAAGATGTTCCTCGCCATGGCGAAGGACATCCGCGTCATCCTGATCAAGCTGGCGGACCGCCTCCACAATATGCGCACGCTTCAGTACATGAAGCCGGAGAAGCAGAAGGAGAAAGCGAAGGAGACCCTGGAAATCTACGGCCCCATCGCGGACCGTCTCGGTATCAGCAAGATCAAGGTCGAGCTGGATGATCTTGCCCTCCGTTATCTGGAACCGGAGATCTACCAGGACCTGGTCAGAAAAGTCGCGGAGCGGAGCGAAACAAGCGTTGCTTTTATCGACGGCATCGTGGACGAGGTTCAGGAGATCATCGACGCGGCGGATATCCGCGGCACTGTCAACGGACGGCAGAAGCATTATTTCTCCATTTACAAGAAGATGGTGAATCAGGGAAAGTCCTTCGAACAGATCTACGATCTTTTCGCGGTCCGCATCCTGGTGGAATCCGTGAAGGACTGCTATGCATCCCTCGGCGTGATCCATGAACATTTTAAGCCGGTTCCCGGCAGGTTCAAGGATTACATCGCAATGCCGAAGCAGAACATGTACCAGTCCCTGCACACGACGCTGATCTATCACAACGGGCAGCCCTTTGAGATCCAGATCCGGACCTACGAAATGCACCGGACCGCGGAATACGGTATCGCAGCCCACTGGAAATACAAGGAAAGCGGAAACAGCGCGAACGCTGCAGGCGCCGAGGATGAGAAGATGAACTGGCTGCGCCAGATCCTCGAGTGGCAGCGGGACAGCGCGGACAATAAAGAGTTCCTCGGCGATGTCAAGAACGAACTGAGCCTGTTCTCTGATTCAGTCTATGCCTTCACGCCTACAGGCGATGTGAAGACCCTCCCGATGGGCTCCACCCCGGTGGATTTTGCCTACGCCATCCACTCGGCGGTGGGCAACCGGATGGTCGGCGCCAGAGTCAACGGGAAGCTGGTCAATATCGACTACCAGATCCAGAGCGGCGACCGTATCGAGGTCATCACGTCCCAGAACACCAGGGGCCCCAGCCGCGACTGGCTGAAGATCGTCAAGAGCAGTCAGGCCAAGAACAAGATCAACCAGTGGTTCAAGAGCCAGCTTAAGGAAGAAAACATCGTCCGCGGAAAAGAACTGATCCTGAACTACTGCAAGAGCAAGGGCCTCGACTGGAGCACCCTGAACAAGCCGGAATATCAGGAAAAGGTTCTGCGCAGATACGCGATGAAGGACTGGGATACGGTCCTCGCCACCATCGGACACGGCGGCATCAGAGAAGGCCAGGTCGTGAACAAGATGAACGAGGAGCGGAAGAAGGACCTTCAGAAGCAGATCACGGACGAGATGGTCCTGGCGAACAGTCAGGAGACCAGCTCTGCAAAACCCTCCCCCGAGGTCGCAGTCCGGAAATCCGGCAGCGGCATCGTTGTCAAGGGTATTCACGATCTGGCGGTCCGTTTCTCCATGTGCTGCGCACCAGTGCCGGGCGACGACATCGTCGGCTTCGTAACGAGAGGCAGAGGAATCTCGATCCACCGGACCGACTGCTACAATATCATCTCTCTCCCGGAGAGCGAGCGCGTGCGCCTGATCCCTGCGGAGTGGCAGACCTCCGAGGCGGGAGAAGATGCGAAATACCGCTCGGAGATCCGGATCATCGCACACAACCGAGTCGGCCTCTTCGTTGATATTTCGAAGGTCTTTACGGAGCGGAACATCGATATCCTTTCGATCAACACCAGGACCAGCCGGCAGGGAATCGCGACCGTCGTCCTTTCCTTTGATGTCAGCAGCGTGGATGAGCTGCGTTCGGTGGCGGAGAAGATCCGCCAGATCGAAGGCGTTATGGAGATCGAGAGGAGCACCGGCTGATCCGGGAGTTCAGAAGAAATAACTGCACCGGCTGAGCCGGAGTTAAGAAGTAAAAACAGCACCGGCCGGGCCGGGAAAGGCAGATTATGCAGATCGAAAGAAAAGTGCTGGGCCCCATCGGCACGAATGTTTATCTAGTCTGGAATTCCGAGACGAAAAAGTGCGTCGTGATCGATCCGGCGGACGATGCGGAAAAGATCGCCGCATGGATCAGAAGCAGGGGACTGACGCCGGAGGCCGTCCTTCTGACCCACGGTCATTTTGACCACTGTATGGCAGCGGAGGAGACCCGGGACCTTCTGGGAGTGAAGCTCTATGCTCTGGATCAGGAGCAGGCTTTTCTGCTGGATCCCTACTACAACGGGGACGCGCGTTTCTACCGCAGAAATCTCTCTGTCCATCCCGACGAATTCCTGCATGATCATCAGACCGTCGAATTCATCGGAGAAGAGTGGACAGTCCTTTGGACCCCCGGCCATACCCCGGGTTCCTGCTGCTTCTATATTCCGAAGCAGAAGACCCTGTTCTCCGGGGACACCCTGTTCCGGGAGAGCTTCGGCCGCTATGACCTGCCCGGAGGTTCCGTGACGGACATCGCGAACTCCGTGCACAGGCTCATCAACACACTGCCGGAATCGGTGATCGTCTATCCGGGACATATGGATGAGACCACCATTGGTTACGAGAAACGTTTCAACCCCCTTGCATAACGGGAAAGAGAATATGATCGCATTATTGCTTGACGGAGTCCCGTTCGAGCAGGACGTGCGCGAACTGTTCATGGCATTTTATCCGGGAGAGCGCTATACCCACGAGCCGGACGAAAATGCCATGATCGTTTTTAGCGCGGTTCCCGCAGAAACGGATCCGGAAGAAAAAACAGAAATTGCGCCGGAGGCGCCGGAGGATGCAGTCCGCGGCGCCTATTCGCTGTCCCTCACGATCCGCGGCGGAGACGGGACGGAGAGGACCAGAAGTTTCCGCTCCGCGCGCTACACGGAGCGCCTCTGGGAAAAAAATGCGCTGAAGCGTGCTCTGTACCTCGCCCTCTGTGAAGAGAACGGGCGGACGCTGCCCTGGGGGACTCTGACCGGCATCCGGCCGACGAAGCTCGCGCTGACGGAACTGGAGGAGGGAATCTCCGCGGATGAGGTAAGCCGGCACCTCCGGGAGCGCTATTTCCTGAGCGAAGAGAAGAATTCCCTCTGCGTCAGGACTGCGGCCTGCGAATACGAGGCCCTTAAGGGACTGGATCTGGAGCGGGGCTGGAGCCTTTACATAGGCATCCCCTTCTGTCCCACCACCTGCCTCTACTGCTCCTTCACCTCCTACCCGGTGGGAAAGTGGAAGAAAGAGACGGACCGCTATGTCGATGCCCTCTGCACCGAGCTTGCGCGGGTGGCGGAGTGGATGCGCGGACGGCCGCTGGAAACCATATACATGGGCGGCGGAACGCCCACCAGCCTGGAGTCTCATCAGCTTGACCGGATCCTGACTGCAGTGGAGCAGTTTTTTGATCTCTCGGATCTGCGGGAGCTGACCGTGGAATCCGGACGTCCGGACAGCATTACCGAGGAGAAGCTGCTGGCCCTGAAGAAACACAGGGTGAGCCGGATCTCCATCAACCCCCAGACCATGAAGCAGGAGACTCTGGACCTCATCGGCCGCCGGCACACGGTGGACCAGTTCCGGGAGTGCTTTGCCCTGGCGCGGCGCCTGGGCTTCGACAACATCAACACGGATCTCATCGTAGGGCTTCCCAACGAGACCGCGGACGATGTCAGGCGCACCATGGAGGAGATCCGGATCCTTGCGCCGGACGACGTGACCATCCACAGCCTTGCCCTGAAGCGGGCCGCCCGGCTCAACACGAAAAAGGAAGACTACGCGGACGTGACCTACGGGAACGCGTCGGATATGATCGCCCTCACCGGCAAATGCTGTGAGGAGATGGGGCTTCACCCCTATTATCTCTACCGGCAGAAGAATATGGCCGGGAATCTGGAGAACGTCGGCTGGTGCCGCCCGGGACACGAAGGCCTCTACAATATCCTCATTATGGAAGAAAAGCAGACCATCGTCGGCTGCGGTGCCGGAACCACGACCCGTGTGGTCTATCCCGGGGAGAACCGGTATGAGCGCGCGGAAAACGTGAAGGATCCGGGACTCTATATTGAGCGTCTTTCCGAGATGCTGGCGAGGAAACAGGAGCTGCTGGCCCCGGAGGCGTGAAAAACAGCTTGCAAATTGGGGTATGCGACTTACAATGAAACTATTCAGCACTCCGGGTATGGAGTGATGAAGATATATCACAGTTTACAATACGGAGAATCGAACATGGCAATGAAGAAGAAACCTGTGACCGGAATGAAGGACATTCTCCCCGGTGAGATGGTGCTCCGCGATTATCTGATCGCGATCATCAAGGACACCTACCGCCGCTTCGGCTTCACGCCGATGGAGACGCCCTGTGTGGAGCACATCGAAAACCTGACCAGCAAGCAGGGCGGAGACAATGAGAAACTGATCTTCCGGATCCTGAAGCGCGGCGAGAAGCTGAGGCTGGAGGACGCAGAGACCGAGGCGGATCTCACTGACAGCGGACTCCGCTACGACCTGACCCTTCCGCTGACCCGCTATTATGCGAACAACAGCGCAGTTCTTCCGCAGCCCTTCAAGGCGCTGCAGATCGGCTCCGTCTGGAGAGCGGACCGTCCCCAGAGAGGCCGTTTCCGCCAGTTCACCCAGTGCGACATCGACATCCTCGGCGAGGCAACAAACCTCGCGGAGATCGAGCTGATCCTCGCCACCACCACGGCGCTGAAGACCATCTGCCCGGAGAACGCGTTCACGGTCCGCGTGAACGACCGCCGGATCCTGAAGGCCATGGCGGCCTGGGCCGGCTTCCCGGAGGACGCGGCGGATTCCGTCTTCATCACCCTCGACAAGATGGACAAGATCGGCGAGGAAGGCGTCCGGCAGGAACTTATGGAGAACGGCTTCGCGGGCGAGGCGGCCGACCGCTACCTCGGCCTGCTGGCAAAGGCCGGGAAGGACGCTTCCTTTGTCCGTTCCCTGAAGGAGATCCTCGGCGAATGTCTGGAGGAAGGGACCTCCGAAAATCTCGCGGAGATCATGGAGACGGTGACAGACTGCGCAGGCGGCGGCTTCGGGCTGGAGTTCGACCCGACCCTGGTGCGCGGCATGGGTTATTACACCGGCACCATCTTCGAAGTTTCCATGGAAGGCTTCGGCGGCAGCGTCGCCGGCGGCGGACGCTATGACAAGATGGTCGGGAAGTTTACCGGCCAGGACACGCCGGCCTGCGGCTTCTCCATCGGTTTCGAGCGGATCATCACGATCCTTCAGGACCAGGGCTTCCAGGTCCCCGGCATGCGCACCAAGAAGGCATTCCTCTTCGACAAAAAGGTCCCGGCTGCACAGCTTTCCGACATTCTGAAGGAAGCGACCCGGGAGCGGGAGTCCGGGGCAGACGTTCTGGTGGCCCGGATGGCAAAAAACAAAAAGTTCCAGCGCGAGAGTCTTGCGGCCCAGGGATACACGGAGTTCCGGGACTTCTACGCGGAGTAATAAAAACGTTAATACTCGACAAAGGAGAATTCAATCATGTCTGAATCTATGAAGGGCCTGAAGCGGTCCCACCGCTGCGCGGAAGTACTCAATGCAGAGATCGGTTCCGTCGTCACCGTCATGGGCTGGGTCCAGAGAAGCCGCAACAAGGGCGGAATCATTTTCACGGATCTCCGCGACCGCACGGGCATCCTGCAGATCGCTTTTGAGGAAGCTGAGTGCGGATCTGAGGTGTTCGCAAAGGCAGCAACCCTCCGCAGCGAAGACTGCATCGCAGTGGTCGGCACCCTGAAGAAGCGCGAAGGCGCTCCGAACAAGCAGCTGGCAACAGGAGAACTGGAGGTCCGCGCGGATCAGCTGCGCATCCTCTCCGAGTCCGAGACGCCGCCCTTCCCGATCGAGGAGAATTCCAAGACCAGGGAAGAACTCCGCCTGAAGTACCGTTTCCTGGATCTCCGCAGACCGGATATCCAGCGGAACATCATGACCCGTTCCAAAATTGCGACCGAGACCCGCGCATTCCTTGCGGAGAACGGTTTCCTTGAGATCGAGACTCCGACCCTGATCAAGAGCACCCCGGAGGGCGCCCGTGACTATCTGGTCCCCAGCCGTGTCCATCCCGGAAAGATGTATGCGCTGCCCCAGTCCCCGCAGCTCCTGAAGCAGCTTCTGATGTGCTCCGGGTATGACCGCTATTTCCAGCTGGCCCGCTGCTACCGTGACGAGGATCTCCGCGCGGACCGTCAGCCGGAGTTCACCCAGATCGACATGGAGCTTTCCTTTGTCGACGTGGACGATGTGATCGACGTCAACGAGCGTCTCATGCAGCGCCTGTTCAAGAAGGTGCTGAACATTGACGTACAGGTGCCCTTCCGCCGCATGACCTGGCAGGAGGCAATGGACAACTACGGTTCCGACAAGCCGGACCTCCGGTTCGGCATGAAGCTTCATGATGTCACGGATATCGTGAAGGACTGCGGATTCAGCGTATTCACGAACGCCATTCAGGCAGGCGGCAGTGTCCGCGGCATCAATGCGGAGGGACAGGGCGCGATGCCGAGAAAGAAGATCGACGCGCTGATCGAGCTCACCAGGACCTACGGCGCGAAGGGCCTTGCTTACCTTGCTATCAATGCGGACGGCACTTACAAGTCCTCCTTCGCGAAGTTCATGCAGCCGGAAGAACTGGATGCCCTGGTGAAGGCGATGGGCGGAAAGCCGGGTGACCTTCTGTTCTTCGCGGCGGACAAGAACAAGGTGGTCTGGGACGTGCTCGGAAACCTGCGTCTTGAGATCGCACGGCAGCTGGATCTTCTGAAGAAGGATCAGTTTGAGTTCCTGTGGGTCACGGAGTTCCCGCTCCTTGAGTGGTCCGAGGAAGAGAACCGTTTCAAGGCGATGCACCATCCCTTCACCATGCCGATGGAGGAGGACTGGGACAAGATCGATTCCGATCCGGGCACAGTCCGCGCAAAGGCTTACGACATCGTCCTCAACGGCACCGAGATCGGCGGCGGATCCGTGCGTATCCACCAGTCCGATATTCAGAGCAAGATGTTTGAAGTCCTCGGTCTTTCCCAGGAAGTGGCGGAACAGCGCTTCGGCTTCCTGCTTGACGCGTTCAAGTACGGAGTCCCGCCGCACGCAGGTCTTGCCTACGGTCTGGACCGTGTGGTCATGCTGATGGTGGGAGCGGACACGATCCGCGACGTTATCGCGTTCCCGAAGGTCAAGGATGCTTCCGACATGATGATGAACGCGCCGGATACGGTGGAGCAGAAGCAGCTGGACGAGCTGGCGATCCGCATCGACGAGGCGGAGGTCGAGGCCATCGAGGCAGCGCAGAAATAATTAAATACAGATGGATGACGGGGCGGCTGCGCAATGGCCGCCCCGTTTGTGATAGTTCTGTGAAACGGTGGAAATGGAAAAAACGGTTTGCTATTATTAAGAAAGTCAAAGACACCGGAAGGGGGATTCAGA
Source organism: uncultured Lachnospiraceae bacterium (assembly GCA_902793685.1). Taxonomy (GTDB): domain Bacteria; phylum Bacillota; class Clostridia; order Lachnospirales; family Lachnospiraceae; genus Moryella. Next base: position 2,432 of record CADBEN010000035.1, on the reverse strand, counting down.
TGGAAAACGCAAAGATCCTTGTCGTGGACGATGAAGCCAGAATGCGGAAGCTGGTCCGAGATTTCCTGAGTGCAAAGGGCTATGAGATCCTGGAAGCGGGGGACGGAGAGGAAGCTGTAAAGATCTTCATGGCGGACAAGAGCATCGACCTCATTATCATGGACGTGATGATGCCGAAGATGGACGGATGGGAGGCTCTGCGGGAGATCCGCCGGTTCTCAAAGGTACCGGTCATCATGCTGACCGCCCGCGGAGAAGAACGGGATGAACTGGAAGGCTTCAGGCTGGGCGCGGACGAATATATCTCCAAACCCTTCAGCCCGAAGATCCTGGTGGCCCGTGTGGAGGCGATCCTCCGCAGAAGCCAGCCGGAAAGCGGAGAGGCGGAAAAGCTGTCTGCCGGCGGCATCGAGATCGACAAGACAGCCCACGAAGTGACCATCGACGGGAAGCCTGTGGAGCTCAGCTTCAAGGAATTCGAACTTCTGACCTATTTCCTGGAGAACCGCGGGATCGCGCTTTCCCGGGAAAAGATCCTGAACAATGTCTGGAACTATGATTATTACGGGGACGCCCGCACCATCGATACGCACGTGAAGAAGCTCCGCGCGAAGATGGGCGATAAGGGCGATTATATCCACACGATCTGGGGCATGGGCTACAAATTCGATCCTGAAGCCTGAAACGCGGCCGATGGAACGATCCCGGAGCCTTCGCCCCGGGATCGTATTGTACATGCGCAGAGGAGGCAGTTATGAAGCGTTCGATCCGGGTCAGGTTTACCTGTCTGTTCTTTTCAGTCATCGCCCTGGTGGTGATGACTGCTTTGTGTATGAACAATTTCGGATTGGAAAGGTTTTATAAACAGCAGAAAGTAAAGGACCTTCAGAACGCCTACACGGCCATCAACCGCGTGGTGATGGAAAAAGGCAGTGACAGTGAGCGGCTGACGGAGATCCTGAACCATTATTCCAGCCAGCTGAATATCACCATTGCCGTCATGGATTCCGCGAACAGCAGCGTGATCTGCACCAGCGAGCGCGGGACGGATTCCCTGTTCCGCCATATTCAGAAATATCTGTTCAACAGTGTTTACCGGGAACAGGCCACGGAACTGCTGGATACGGACAATTACCGGATCATCAGCGCCTACGACGAGCACACGGATTCCACCAACATCGAGTGCATCGGCTACTGCGGGGACAACCAGACGATCCTTCTGATGTCGACGCCGGTGGCAAATCTGAAGGAGAGTGTCCGTCTCTCCAATCTGTTCCTGGGCTATGTCGGAATCTTCGCCATGCTGCTCGGCGTTTTCCTCGTATTCTTCATGACCCGGCAGATCACGAAGCCCATCCAGCGGCTCGCGGCGCTCTCCCAGCGGATGGGTGAGCTGGATTTCAATGAGCGCTATGTCGGGAAATATGAGGATGAGATCGGTGTCCTCGGCAACAACATGAATTTCATGGCCGGCAAGCTGGAGGAGACTATTGAAGAACTTAAAAAGGCGAACGCGGAACTGCAGGAGGACATCCGGCGGAAGGAAGAAATCGACGAGATGCGTAAGGCCTTTATCGCCAACGTGTCCCACGAACTGAAGACGCCTATCGCGCTGATCCAGGGGTATGCGGAAGGTCTGAACGACGGACTCTGTGAGGACCCCGAGAGCCGGAAATACTATCTGGATGTCATCATCGACGAGGCAGAGCGGATGAACAGACTGGTGCAGCAGCTGCTGCTCCTGAGCCGTCTGGAGTCGGGAAACCAGCCGCTGGAGTCGGAGACCTTCGACCTCGGCGAACTGATCCGCGGGATCGCCGGCAATACAAAGCTGATGGCGGAGGAAAAGCAGGCGGAAGTCGTACTTTCTCTTCCCCAGGACGATGCAGGCAAGCCGCTGCCGATTTCTGTGACTGCCGATGAATTTAAGATCGAGGAAGTCCTGACGAACTATATCAGCAACGCCGCGCACCATGTGAATGAGGGCGGGACCATACGGATCTCCGCGGAAGGATCCGGAGACCGGGTCCGTATCCATGTTTTCAATACAGGCAGCCGGATTCCGGAGGAGGATCTTCCTCACATCTGGGATAAGTTCTACAAGGTCGACAAAGCGCATTCCAGAGCCTACGGCGGAAGCGGCATAGGACTTTCCATAGTGAAGGCGATCATGGATGCCCACGGAATGCCCTACGGTGTCAGCAGCACGGAAGAAGGCGTGGATTTCTGGTTCGAACTGCCTTCGGAAAAGACTTGAAAAAAACTTATAAAAGTTGTTGACTTAAATCGACCCGGGTGCTATTATCACATGGTCGCCTCTGAGAGGCGGCAAAACAGAACCTTGAAAATCGAAGATCAGACAGTACAAACAACCCTGAAACATTCCTTTAAAAATGGATCCTTCGGGATCCGGAAAGTTTCAAAAATGTACG
>CADBEN010000034.1 GCA_902793685.1 uncultured Lachnospiraceae bacterium | reverse complement strand
TCAGGAATGCACTTCCTGCAGTCATTGCGGCGATCGCCACGATCACGCTCTTCGGTCCGAAATTGTACAGCAGTCCCTGGCTGCCGAAGCCCACTGCCATGGCAATGGACTCGATCAGTGCCAGCGCTACGGTCAGATACCGGGTGTACCCGATCATCTTCCGTCTTCCATCCTCACCCTCACGCTGAAGTTCTTCCAGCTTCGGAATGGCGATGGTCATCAGTTCCATGATAATGGAAGATGTAATGTAGGGCGTAATGCTGAGTGCAAGTACGCTCATCTGCTCGAAGGAGCCGCCGGTGATGGCATTGAAAAAGCTGAATGCATCGCCGGTCAGCTGACGCTGCTGTTCGAAGAAGTTCTTCAGATACTCCGTATTGACACCGGGGATTGGCAGGTTGCTTCCAAAACGGATCACCACAAGCATCATAAACGTAAAGAGCAGACGCTTACGGATATCCTCTACCTTCAGTGCATTTCGGAGACTCTTCAGCATTTATTCCACCTCGCAGGTTCCGCCTACTGCTTCAATCTTTGCCTTTGCGCCCTCGCTGGTGCTGACCTTGACAGTCAGCTTCTTGGTCAGCTCGCCGCCGTCGATGATCTTGACGCCGTCGCGCGCATGGCGGATGATGCCTGCTGCAAGAAGAGTCTCAGCCGTGACGACTGCACCCTCTTCGAGTCTCTCCAGGAAACCGACCTTCACAGCGACAATGTCCTGCGTGTTGCGGTTCGTGAAGCCTCTCTTCGGGAGACGTCTGTACAGCGGCATCTGGCCGCCCTCAAAGCCCGGTCTCGGTGCTCCGGAGCGGGCCTTCTGACCCTTATGTCCCTTGCCGGCAGTCTTACCGTTGCCTGAACCGTGTCCGCGTCCGCGTCTGAAATTATCAGAATGGACGGAACCTTCAGCCGGTCTTAAATTAGATAAATCCATGACTGCACCTCCATATTCAATGATTAAATGATCTCAGTTCCGACCGCTCAGTCCGCGATCTCTTCCACGGTGACAAGATGTCTGACATGCCAGATCATTCCTCTGACAGCCGCATTGTCTGGCATGACAACGGTCTTATGCATCTTGCGCAGCCCAAGTGCCTCAACAGTCGCTCTCTGCTTCGGGACAGCGCCGATCGGGGACTTGGTAAGAGTAATTGCCAGTTTAGCCATTCTCCTGTCCTCCTTCTTATCCGATAATCTCTTCAACGGACTTGCCGCGTCTCTTCGCGATCTCTTCGGGAGTGTGGATCGCGGTGAGGCCCGCCAGCGTTGCGAGCACGACGTTGGTCTTGTTGTTGGAGCCCAGAGACTTGGTACGGATGTTCTTGATACCTGCAAGCTCGACCACGGCACGTGCCGGGCCGCCCGCGATGATACCGGTACCTTCCGGAGCTCTCTTCAGCAGGACGTGTGCGCTGCCGAAGGTTCCGATGAAGTCGTGCGGGATGCTCTGGTTTTCATCGATCGCGACCGTGACGATGTTCTTGGTCGCAGCTTCCTTGCCCTTCCGGATGGCCTCCGGAACTTCGCCGGCCTTGCCGAGGCCGACACCGACGCGGCCCTTGCCGTCGCCGACAACGACGAGAGCGGAGAAACGCATCGTGCGGCCGCCCTTGACGGTCTTGCTGACGCGCTTGATGGCTACGACTCTGTCGTTGAACTCAGACTTCTGCTCGTTTCTTTCACGATTCATTGCCATTGTAATCTTCCTCCCTCTTAGAACTGTAAGCCAGCTTCACGAGCAGCATCTGCAAGTGCCTGTACCTTACCGGTGTAGAGGAATCCACCTCTGTCGAAAACGACTTCCTTAACACCCTTCTCCATCGCTCTCTCAGCGATCAGCTTGCCCACATAGGCAGCCGCCTCGACGGTGTCAGTGTTCTCAAGCGCAGCCTTTGCCTCCTTCTCAACGGTGGAGGCAGCAGCGATCGTCTTTCCGACAGTATCGTCAATGATCTGAGCGTACATATGGCTGTTGCTTCTGAAGACAGCCAGACGCGGCTTCTGAGCGGTACCGGAGAGATTCTTACGCATTCTCCAGTGCTTCTTGGCGCGAATGGCCTTTCTGGATTCTTTGCTAACCATGATCTATCCCTCCTGTTGTTATTTCTTACCGGTCTTACCGACTTTGCGTCTGATGGTCTCGGTCTGGTACTTGATGCCCTTGCCCTTATACGGCTCCGGGCCTCTCTTTTCACGGATGACAGCTGCGTACTGTCCGACCTTCTCTTTATCGATTCCCTGAACCTTGATGATATTCTGTCCGTCGAGAACGGTGGTGACGCCTTCCGGGTCCTCCATCTCGACCGGGTGGGAATATCCAAGGGACAGAGTCAGCTTCTTTCCCTGTTTTGCGGCTCTGTAGCCAACACCGTTGATCTCCAGAACCTTCTCATATCCTTCGGTAACACCGATGACCATGTTCTTGATCAAGGTTCTCGTCAGACCGTGCAGAGATTTGTTTCTCTTAAGATCGTTGGGTCTCGTAACTACAATCTCTGCGCCCTCCTGCTTAATGGTCATCTCTGCAGGGAGTACTCTCTCCAGTGTACCCTTAGGACCTTTTACAGTCACAAGATTATTTTCTGCGATCGTGACGGTGACGCCCGCCGGGACCGCGATAGGCATTCTTCCGATTCGTGACATGCCGGTTATCCTCCTGGAATTTCTTGAATTAAAATATCGAGCTGCCTTTCATGCAGTAAGCATTGCTTACCAGATAAAAGCTAAAACCTCACCGCCCACACCTAAACGGCGAGCTTCCTTATCGGTGATCACGCCCTGGTTTGTGGAGATGATTGCGGTGCCGAGTCCGCCGAGGACCTTCGGCATATCTTCCTTGCCGGCATAGATGCGCAGGCCCGGCTTGGAGATTCTCTTCAGACCGGTCAGAATGCGCTCATTCTTGGTCGCGCCGTACTTCAGAGTGATGCGGATATCCTTGAACCCGCCGTTATCAACGAGGTCATACTTCTCAATGTAGCCCTCATTGACCAGGATGTCGGCGATCGCGATCTTCATCTTGGAAGACGGGACATCGACCGCATCATGCTTCGCAGTATTTGCATTGCGGATGCGTGTAAGCATATCTGCAATCGGATCGTTCGTTGTCATGGAATGTTTCCTCCTGTTGAATTTCATCAGTCTCCGGCCTCATTCGCAAGGCCGGTTCCGCGATTTACCAGCTTGCCTTCTTAACACCCGGGATCTGGCCCTTGTAAGCAAGCTCTCTGAAGCAGATACGGCAAATACCATATTTTCTCAGATAAGCATGGGGACGTCCGCAGATCCTGCAGCGGTTGTACTCTCTGACGGAGAACTTTGCCGGCCGGGCCTGCTTGATCTTCATCGACTTCTTTGCCATGAGTAATTACCCTCCTGATTATTTAGCAAACGGCATGTTGAACAGCGTTAACAGATAACGGGCCTCTTCGTCCGTGTTTGCGGTGGTGACGAAAACAACGTCCATACCGCGGACCTTATCGACCTTGTCATACTCGATCTCCGGGAAGATCAGCTGTTCCTTGATGCCGAGAGAGTAGTTTCCTCTTCCGTCGAATGCGTTCGGGTTGACGCCTCTGAAGTCACGGACACGCGGAAGCGCCAGGTTGATCAGGCGGTCTGCGAACTCATACATCTTCTCGCCGCGAAGGGTGACCTTGCAGCCGATCGGCATGTTCTCACGGATCTTGAAGTTTGCGATGGACTTCTTGGACTTCGTGATAACTGCCTTCTGGCCGGCGATGATCTCCATGTCGCGGACTGCGGACTCGAGGACCTTAACGTTCTCCTTCGCCTCGCCGACGCCCATGTTGATGACGATCTTGGAGAGCTTCGGGATCTGCATCGGATTGGTGTATCCGAATTTCTCTTTCATCTTTGCGGCAATTTCATTGTCGTACATTTCTCTTAATCTGGACACGTTGATTGTTCCTCCTCTCCGTATCAGTTGATCGCCTTGCCGGTCTTCTTCGCGACGCGGACCTTCTTGCCGTCCTTCACCTCGAAGCCGACTCTGGTGGGCTTGCCGTCCACAACGAGCATCACGTTGGAGATGTGGATAGAACCTTCCTTGGAAACGATGCCGCCGTTCTGGTTCTGAGCGTTCGGCTTCGTGTGCTTCTGGACCATGTTCACACCCTCGACAACGACTCTGTTGTTCGCGGTATCAACATGTAAAACCTTGCCGGTCTTTCCCGCGTCCCTGCCGGTAATGACCTGGACGGTATCGTCTTTCTTAATCTTACGCATCACTGACCTCCTTATAATACTTCCGGAGCGAGGGAGACGATCTTCATGAAGGACTTCTCACGAAGCTCTCTCGCGACCGGCCCGAAAATACGGGTTCCCGTAGGAGTCTTGTCATCCTTGATAATAACTGCCGCGTTCTCATCGAAAGTGATGTAAGAACCGTCCTTGCGGCGGGTCTTCTGAACGGTGCGGACCACAACGGCCTTGACAACATCGCCCTTCTTAACAACGCCACCCGGTGTTGCATCCTTAACGGATGCGACGATGATATCACCGATGTGCGCATATCTTCTGGTTGAACCGCCCATGACACGGATGCAGAGGAGTTCCTTCGCACCGGTGTTGTCGGCAACCTTCAAACGTGTTTCCTGCTGAATCATGCCGGATACTCCTTCCTAAGCCTCAATTATTTCGCCTTCTCGATGATTTCCACCAGTCTCCAGCGCTTATCTGCGGAGAGCGGTCTGGTCTCCATGATTCTGACTCTGTCGCCCACTCTGCACTCGTTGTTCTCGTCGTGAGCCTTATACTTCTTGGTCTGCTTGATGATCTTTCCGTAAAGCGGGTGCTTGACGTGATCCTCAGCCGCCACGACGATGGTCTTGTCCATCTTGTCGCTTACGACCTTGCCGACACGCGTCTTTCTAAGATTTCTCTCTTCCACGGTTATCTCCTTTCAGCTCACGCCTTAGCCTGCTCGGTGATGACAGTCTGGATCCTTGCGATGTTCTTGCGGACCTCGTTGATCCGGGCAGTGTTGTCCAGCTGGCTGGTCGCATTCTGGAATCTGAGGTTGAAAAGCTCCTTCTTAGCATCCACCAGTGCCTGGCGAAGCTCGTCAGAGTTCTTTGTTCTTAAATCTTCTACGTACTTGTTAGTTTTCACTCTGTTCACCGCCTTCTGCCGTCTGAGCAGCGTTCACCGCTCCGTTGACTTCTTCCCTAGACGCGATCCTGCACTTGCACGGAAGCTTGTGCATTGCAAGGCGGAGCGCCTCCTTCGCCTCAGCTTCAGCGACGCCGTCGATCTCAAAGAGAACGCGGCCCGGCTTAATGACTGCTACCCAGTACTCCGTGGTGCCCTTACCGGAACCCATTCGGGTCTCGGCCGGCTTTGCAGTGACCGGCTTGTCCGGGAACACCTTGATCCAGACTTTACCGCCACGCTTGATATAACGGGTCAGCGCGACACGGGCTGCCTCGATCTGGTTGGACTTAAGCCAGCAGGGCTCGGTCGCAACGAGGCCGTAGGTGCCGTGGGTGATCTGGTTGCCGCGCATGGCCTTGCCGGCCATGGAACCGCGGAACTGCTTTCTGAATTTAACTCTCTTAGGCATCAGCATAATTATTTAGCGCTCCCTTCTCTGGTCTCGGCCTTCACCGGAAGAACTTCACCCTTGTAGATCCAGACCTTGACGCCGACCTTGCCGTAGGTCGTATCAGCCTCTGCGAAGCCGTAGTCAATGTCTGCACGAAGGGTCTGAAGCGGGATGGTTCCCTCAGAATAGAACTCGCTTCTTGCGATATCCGCACCGCCGAGACGGCCGCTGCAGGCTGCCTTGATGCCGAGCACTCCGGCCTTCATGCTTCTCTGCATCGCGGACTTCATCGCGCGGCGGAAGGAAGTTCTGTTCTCAAGCTGCTGTGCAATGTTCTCTGCGACAAGCTGTGCCTCTCTGTCCGGTCTCTTGATCTCCTTGATGTCGATGAAGACCTTCTTGTCGGTCAGCTTGGAGACTTCCTTCTTCAGCTTCTCGATCTCAGCGCCGCCCTTGCCGATCACGATGCCCGGTCTCGCAGTGTGAACGATGACACGGACTCTGTCGGATGCGCGCTCGATCTCGACATCGCTGATGCCGGAAGCGTACAGCTTCTTCTTCAGGAACTTTCTGATATTGTAATCTTCAACAAGGTTGTCTGCGAAATCAGCCTCTGCGTACCATCTGGAATCCCAGTCCTTGATAACGCCGACTCTCAGACCGTGCGGATTTACTTTCTGACCCATGTTCTACCTCCTCACCTTTCGTCCAGAACAACCGTGATGTGGCTCATTCTCTTGAAGATCCTGTAAGCTCTTCCCTGTGCTCTGGGGTGGATCCTCTTCATAGTCGGGCCGTCGCTTGCGTAGCACTCTGCCACGTAGAGCTTATCTCTCTGCATGTTGTTGTTGTTCTCCGCGTTTGCCGCAGCAGACTTCAGCAGCTTCCCGATAACGGTGGAAGCGTATCTGGGATTATAAGTGACAATACCGATGGCGGTATTGAGATCCTTGCCTCTGATTGCGTCAAGAACGAAGCAGGCCTTCTGGACCGGAATTCTTGCGTAAGAAAGCTTTGCAGACGGTCTCTTGTCGTTCTGTTCGTTTCTTTCTCTCTTGATCTGGGCTCTGTGTCCCTTTGCCATGATGAAACCCTCCTTTCACTTTCTCCGAATTACCGGACCTTCTTCTCGTCCGCGCCGTGACCTCTGTAGGTACGGGTCGCAACGAACTCGCCGAGCTTGTGTCCGACCATATCCTCGGTAACATAGACCGGGACATGCTTTCTGCCATCATGAACCGCGATCGTCAGTCCAACGAAGGACGGGAAGATCGTGGAACGGCGGGACCAGGTCTTGATAACGCTCTTCTGGCTGGATTTGTTCATTTCGTCGACCTTCTTAAGCAGGCTTGCGTCTGCGAAAGGTCCCTTCTTCAGTGAACGTGCCATATCTGTCTCCTCCCGTGTTAGTTGGAAGCTGCACCTGCAGCCTTACCGTTTCTTCTTCTGACAATCAGCTTGTTGCTGTGCTTATTCTTCTTTCTGGTCTTCAGGCCCATTGCCGGCTTGCCCCACGGAGTGCAGGGACCCGGGCGTCCGATCGGAGCGCGGCCCTCGCCGCCGCCGTGCGGATGGTCGTTCGGGTTCATGACGGAACCGCGGACGTGCGGACGGATGCCCATCAGGCGGATCCGGCCGGCCTTGCCGTAGTTGATCAGGTTGTGATCGCCGTTGCCGACAACACCGATGGTTGCGCGGCACTCGATCGGGACCATTCTCATCTCGCCGGACGGAAGGCGGAGGGTGGCATACTTGCCTTCCTTAGCCATCAGCTGAGCGGTGTTTCCTGCTGCTCTCGCGAGCTGGCCGCCCTTGCCCGGATACATCTCGATGTTGTGGATCTGTGCGCCGACCGGAACCAGGGAAAGCGGAAGGCAGTTCCCGATTCTTGCCTCGGCGTGCTCGCCGCTCATGACGGTCCAGCCGATCTGCAGCCCCTGCGGAGCAAGGATATAGGACTTCTCGCCGTCTGCGTAGCAGATGAGGGCGATGTTGGCGGTGCGGTTCGGATCATACTCGATGGAGACGACCTTTGCCGGAATTCCGTCCTTAGCGTTTCTCTTGAAATCGATGATTCTGTATCTTCTTCTGGTGCCGCCGCCTCTGTGTCTGACGGTGATCTTACCCTGGGCGTTGCGTCCGGAATTCTTCTTCTTGACGACGGTCAGGGACTTTTCCGGTGTGGACTTCGTGATCTCACTGAAGTCGGAACCCGTCATATTTCTTCTGGACGGGGTATACGCGGTATACTTCTTGATTCCCATGATTTTCTCCTTTTTTATTCTTTATCGCGGAATAACCGCATAGGTTGTGAAGACCTCGTTTCAGTCTTCACAGGCTGACTTCTCATTACAGACCCTGGAAGATCTCGATCTCCTTGGAATCCTCGGTCAGCTGGATGATGGCCTTCTTCGTCTTGGCGGTCATGCCGACGGTGAGGCCTCTGCGCTTCGCCTTGCCTGCACAGTTCATGGTGTTGACGGACTTGACTTTCGTGCCCGGGAACATCTTCTCGACTGCTTCCTTGATCATGGACTTGTTTGCTTCCGGGTGGACCTGGAAAACGTACTTCTTGTCGCCCATGCCGGACATGCTCTTCTCGGTGACCAGCGGCTTCTGGATCACGTCATAGTACTGAATGCTTGCCATTACGCGTATACCTCCTCGATCGTGGCAACAGCTGCCTTGGAAGCAACGACAGTGTTGTACTTCAGAATATCGTAGACGTTGATGGTCTTCGGGGACGCGGTCTTGACGCCTGCAATGTTTCTCGCGGAAAGGATGGTGTTGGACTCACCCTCGGAAGCGACGACCAGGGCCTTCTCGACCTTGAGGTTCTTCAGGGTGGAAGCCATCTTCTTCGTCTTGATCTCATCCATGCCGAAATCATCGACAACGATGAACTTGTTCTCCTGGACGCGGCTGGTCAGGGCGCTCTTCAGAGCCAGTCTCTTTTCCTTCCGGTTCAGGGTGATCGTGTAATCTCTCGGAGTCGGTGCGAAGACAACGCCGCCGCCCTTCCACTGCGGAGCTCTGGTGGAACCCTGTCTTGCGTGGCCGGTTCCCTTCTGTCTCCAGGGCTTTCTGCCGCCGCCGGAAACTTCGGAACGGGTCTTTGCCTTCTGCGTGCCCTGGCGCTTGTTTGCCAGCTGCGCGACTACTGCCATATGTACAAGATGCTCGTTCACTTCGACGCCGAACACTGCATCATTTAAGTCGATCTTTCCGACTTCCTGTCCATCCGTATTGTAAACAGATACGTTTGCCATCTTAAGCGTTCCTCCTTTCCTCTAAAGTTACGCTTTGACCTTGACGGTCTCTTTGAGGGTTACAAGTGCTTTTCTCGGTCCGGGGACAGCGCCCTTGACCAGGATCAGGTTGTTCTCGGCATCAACGCGGACGACCGTAAGGTTCTGCGTGGTGACCTGGACATGACCCATGTGGCCCGGCATTCCCTTGCCCTTGAAGACACGGCTCGGATCGGAAGAGGAACCGTTGGAACCCTGATGACGATGGAACTTGGAACCGTGGGCCATCGGTCCGCGGTGCTGGTTGTTCTTCTTGATGGCGCCCTGGAAGCCCTTGCCCTTGGAGACCGCGGTCGCATCGACCTTGTCGCCGACGGCAAAGATGTCAGCCTTGATCTCGTCCTTCACGCTGTACTCGGAAGCGTTCTCAAAACGGAACTCTCTGATGAAGCGTCCTGCCGGATAGACCTCTCTCTTTCCTTCGCCCTTCTCGATGACGACCTTCTCGATGCCGGCCTTTTCAAGCTGCCCCGCGTTCGGCTTGTTGACAAGCTTTGCACGGATCTCGCCGAAAGCGACCTGAACAGACTCATAGCCGTCGTTTTCCTTCGTCTTGACCTTCGTGACGACACACGGACCGGCCTGGAGAACAGTAACCGGGACGAGCACGCCGTCTTCGTTGAAGATCTGCGTCATACCAACCTTGGTTGCAAGTATTGCCTTCTTCATTTTTTACCTCCTGTTTATCCTACAGCGGAACGCCTCGGCGTTCATACTAGAGCAGGATATTATTTTGCTTTCATTCTGATGTCGATGTGAACACCTGCCGGCATCTCAAGACGGGACAGTGCATCCACGGTCTTGTCAGTCGGGGTCAGGACATCGATGAGTCTCTTGTGGGTCCTCTGCTCGAACTGCTCACGGCTGTCCTTGTACTTGTGGACCGCACGAAGGATGGTGACAACCTCCTTCTTGGTCGGCAGCGGGACCGGTCCGGAAACCTTTGCTCCGGTTCTCTTCACCGTGTCGACGATCTTGCCGGCAGACTGATCGACCAGCTTGTGGTCATATGCCTTCAATGTGATTCTCATAACCTGACTTGCCATAAAAAAAGTCGCCTCCTTTTCGCACTTTTTAGGAAGTACGACAAGCGGTGACTGTACACAGTGCCGGGTGTGTCGCAACGTTTACACACACGACATATCTCCCCCGTTTTCACCGGAGAAGACGTTCTTCATTTGTACAGTGACTTGTCGCCAGTTTCGTAACATGACATTCGCTCCACGGAATTCCCCGCCTATGGCAGACGGCAACCTCTCGCTTCATAGCTATCGTGTCACAGCATGAGAGATGATAGCACACCTTCCGGGCGATTTCAAGTGTTTTCTGAAAAACTTCGAAAGGACCGGAGCGCTCTCTCACCGCTCCGGTCCTTCTCACGTTTTTACTGTGCCGGCGGCTCCGGCATGATGCCCTGGGTCGGCTCCGGCTTTTCCAGATTGCCCGAGGTGTTGTCCTGCAGGATGTGTCCCTTGCCTCCGCGGAGCTCCGCCTCATCGATCTCGGGATTCTCAGCTCCGGCTTCCTCTGCGCCCGGGCCGTCTTCGGAATCTTCGTCCGCCGCTTCTGCGGCATCCGCCTTCTTCTCCTCAGCGGCCGCCTCAGCTTCCGTGGTCTCCTCTGCAGTCGTCTCCTCCGCAGTCGTCTCCTCCGCAGTCGTCTCCTCCGCAGTCGTCTCCTCTGCAGTCGTCTCCTCCGCAGTCGTCTCAGCCGCAGTCGCCGCTGCCGCGGTGGTTGCCGCCGCCGTGGTCTCACTGTTCTTCGGCCCGCAGCCGTTCATGCAGAGTGCCGCCGCGGCAATTGCCGCGAGGACTACCCCGGAAAATTTCGTCTTCCTCATGATTTCTTCCTCCTGATCTCTCAAATAACTCTCTTCCCGCAGGTCCTCTTACAGATAGACCTCAGGATCCGCGTCCGGCTCGGCCGGCGCGTCAAAGGTCCTGCCCTCTTTGACATCGTCCCCGTTGATCTTTAACAGGATCCCCCTGGGATCGGTCTCGTAAAGTGTACCGTCCTTATCCTTTACCTTCGCGTTCTTTCTGACCCGTCCGTCCGCATCGATAAGGTAATTGCCCTTCGTCCCGTCTTCCTCCGGGATCGTCACGATCCGGTACAGAGTCTTTCCGGAGTCCGCAGACTGTCTGCGGCCCCGGTAATACAGCATATTCTCATGGACACCCGTCATGCCTCTGCCGGTGCTGCGGAAATAGTAGACGTGTTCCTTCCCGTCGCTTCCGGTGATCTTCCGCTTTCCGGTCTGGAGGAAGCACTGCTTCCTTGTCCCGAAAAAGAAGGTTCTGGGCGGCTCGCTCTCAATATCGCGCACCTCCGCGAAACCGCTGACCGGAGTACCGTTTCTGTCAAACAGATACGTCTTTCCGTTCATCTTGACCAGATCGCTGCCCTTGTATTCCTTCCCCTTCGCCGCATATGGCTTTCCGGAACGGTCAAAACAGAACCATACCACGTCATAGCGGTACTTTCCGTCATAATCCGCCGGGGGTCTCAGGGAATACCATCCGGTGCGCATGCTTCCGTCCGTATTGAAATACCGGTAGTCCGTGATGGGCTCGTCTTTACGGCCTGCCGTGTCCGCGATATTGACCCAGCCGGTCTGTGCGGCGCCGTCCTCCGAGAAACAGTAGCTGACTCCGTTCACTTTGCGGACTCTGTAGGTTCCCTCTCCGTCCGGCACAAAGAGCTTGCCGCGCTTATTAAAATAGTAGAGATTCGTTTTTCCTTTTCCGTCGGGTCCCTTCAGCTTCTGCCATCCGGTCAGCGCAGCGCCATCTTCATCAGTATAATACATGTTGTCAAGGATCCACCCGGTCTCCAGCTTTCCGTCAGATCCGAAATGATACCGTTTCCCGTCTTTCTCCTGCCAGCTGTTCGTATAACGCTTGCCGGATATCATAAAACAATAGGTATATTTTCTGTCCTTCTCGTTTTCCTCTTCCTCGCCCTTCGGGGGAAGCAGGTCTGCCCAGGTTTCCTTCAGACGGAGGCCGTCCTCGTCCAGATAATACCAGTCCCCGTCATCCTGCACCCAGTCATCCGTCACGATGAGACCGTCGCGGCCGACCCGGCGTTCTTTGCCGTCCGGGCCCTTCACCCAGGCATTCGTCGCCACTTCTCCTGTGGATCTGTAGAACCGGGGACCTTCCGGACCTTCCTCCCATCCCTGCGCATATGCCGGAGCAGCCAGAGCTCCGAGGATCATCAGCACTGTCAGCGGAAAATACATGATCTTTTTCATTATTTCAGTCACCTCCTGCCGGAGCAGCGTCCGCGCCTGAACCATGGTTTCCGTATTTCAGCCACAGTGTACCATGCTTGAACCTTTCTGTCACCTTTGGTAAACTTTAAATTAATTTGAAGATTATCGTTCCGCAGGGATACGCGGGCGGAACTTAAATGAGAAAGCGGAGAAATGACGATGTGGACTGCCGACAGATGGAAAGACTATGAAGTGCTTGACTGCGCGGAGGGTGAAAAACTGGAACGCTGGGGAGACTGGACCCTGATCCGCCCGGATCCCCAGGTGATCTGGTCCACGCCGAAGACCGCGCCGGGATGGAGAAGGTGGCACGGCCATTATCACCGCAGTGCGAAGGGCGGCGGAGAGTGGGAATTCTCCGGTCTTCCGCAGCAGTGGGAGATCAGCTATGACCTTCCGGAGAAGTGTGCCGCAGCGGGAAAGAGTTCCCGCCTTACCTTCCGCCTGAAGCCCTTCAGCTTCAAGCATACCGGTCTCTTCCCGGAGCAGGCCGCAAACTGGAACTGGTTCTCAGGGCTGATCTCGGATGCCGTGAGACAGGGCCGGGAGATCCGTGTCCTGAATCTCTTCGCCTACACCGGCGGGGCGACGCTTGCCGCAGCAGCGGCCGGAGCTGCAGTGACCCATGTCGACGCCAGCAAGGGCATGGTCGGATGGGCGAAGGAGAACGCCGCAGCCTCCGGACTGGAAGACGCGCCGATCCGCTGGCTGGTGGATGACTGCGGAAAGTTTGTCCAGCGGGAGATCCGCCGCGGGAACCGCTACGATGCCATCATCATGGATCCGCCCTCTTACGGCCGCGGACCGAAGGGCGAGATCTGGAAGATCGAGGATGCCATCTGGCCGCTGGTGAAGGACTGCGCCTCCCTCCTCTCGGAAGATCCGCTGTTTTTCCTCATCAACTCCTACACCACCGGTCTCCAGGCCGGCGTTCTGACCTATCTTCTCGGGAGTACCGTCGTCCCGCTCCGGGGCGGCTCGGTACATTCCGATGAAGTCGGGCTTCCTGTCTCCGGCAGCGGCCTCATCCTCCCCTGCGGGGCAGGCGGCCGATGGTCCCGGAAGGGCTGAACCCGGTCTTCCCGACATCAGTGCGGCGCAGAAAAGAATATTATGGAAACCGGCCCCGATTCCTTCCACAGTGTAGATTTTATAAAAATTTTATAATATAATGTGGGCAGCGGAATTTTCCGCATCTATTTTCAAAGGAGGAAAAAGCTTTGAAAGGATTCATGAAAGAATTCAAGGAATTCGCGTTAAAAGGTAATGTCATGGATATGGCTGTCGGTGTCATCATCGGCGGCGCTTTCGGAACCATTGTCAAGTCGCTGGTCGACGACATCATCATGCCGCTGCTGGGCATCATCCTGAGCGGTGTCAACATCGCTGATCTGGCTGTCACCGTTCCGAACCCCCTGGGCGGAGAGCCCGTGGCCCTGGCCTACGGCCTGTTCCTGCAGAACATCGTCAACTTCTTCTTCATCGCCCTGTCTGTGTTCATGCTCGTGAAGGCCATGAACAAGGCAAAGAAGAAAGAGGAAGAGGCTCCTGCAGCTCCGCCGGAGCCGACCAAGGAGGAAGTCCTTCTTACCGAGATCCGCGATGCCCTGGTCAACAAGTAATTCCCCTGAATATCAGAGGACGCCTGCCGCAAACGGCAGGCGTTCTTTTTCATTTCGTCATATCTCCCGTATATACAGGATATTGCTGAAGAACCGGCCCAGCAGCGGAATACTCCGGTCCACGCCCCTCAGGTATTCCTCAGCGTCGATCCGGAACTCCCGGCCCCAGGACATGACCCGGAGCCAGATCTTCTCCCCGGTCTCTTCCATCCCGATCACTGTCACGTAATGCTCGAAAGCACAGTCTGCCGGCGTATCTCCCCGGTACAGAGTCGTGCCCTTCATATGTTCGCGGCGGCCGAAGCCCGGCCCCACCGAAAGGATCACGGGAATATCCCGCGCCAGCATCTCCCGGATCGAAGAAAGCAGCTTCTCCCGCGGAACGCCCCATCTGGCCCGCAGCTTCCATCCCCGCTTCCGTGCCCTGGAATTGAAGGCCGCAGCCATGGAAAAGCCGTTCAGGCCGACCTTCCGCCGCGCCCTGGCAAGCCGGTGGTCCATCCGCCGGACAAATGCGTCGTAGACCGGCCCGCTGTGGATCCCGGTCTCCCCCGCCCCGCCTTCCTTCCAGGTCCGCTCCCGGAGATAAAGGATCAGGTCCGCCAGGCCGATCAGGCCGCAGCCGTACCGGGCGATCCTCCGGTCCGCCTCGGAAAAGCTCTCCTGGTTCCCGGCACTGTAGCGGTGCCGGAGTTCTGTTTTCCTGATACGATCACTCATTCCGTTTCCTCTTGGTTTCTTACTTCTTCCGTATCTCCGTCCTGAGGAGCGTCCCCGCGGACAGCAGATGATTCAGCAGCCGGTTCAGGAGATAGCAGCACAGCAGCAGCGGCACCGTCTCCACAGGGCTCCGGCAGTACAGCCCGAACAGGCAGTAAATATAAGTACAGGCGGAAAACCAGACCAGGAACCAGACGCCCAGCCGCAGAAACGGCAGCCGGATGCACAGGATCACAAGCCACAGGAGTGCCGCACTGATCAGGATGATCAGGACAAAGGCAGCAATAAAGTGGGTCTCCGCCAGACCGCCCAGGAACTGCCCCGCCACATCCCGGTAGGTGTCCAGAGTCTCCTCTGAGACCGATACCGCGCCCTGGGCCCGGTCTGCGGCTTTCATCATGAATTTCGAGATCTCCGGCAGGACCCAGATCTGAAGAAGCAGCATATAGCCTGCGGAGATCCAGGGAGCCGCTTTGGAATCATCCTCCAGCGCGAACATCGAAAGCACCTGCTTCACCAGAAGCGAAAGCACATAGGACACCAGCAGCGCCTGGGCGATCCTGACATCCGCCAGCTCGAACACATTGCTCTGGTATTTGTAGACATCACTGGAAAAAATGAGCCGCATGACCGCCGTAAAGGAACGGATCCTTCCCGCCCAGACCGTGAAGATCCAGAGGGCGATGCAGCCGGCCGCCAGCGCTTTCCTGCTTCTGCTCCCGACCTTCAGCCGGAACAGTGGTTCCCTCCGCTTCTGCTTCGGCAAGGATCCCAGGGCCGACTCGTCGGAAAAACGGTCCGCCGCAGCCGCCGCAAGGACCGAGGCCGCGGCGCCGAGGATCAGCTGTTCCTTCCCGCCGAGCAGGAAATAATGGCCCGCGGCCCAGGCGAACGCAAAGCCCGCCGCGGAAAGGAAGACCGGCACAAAGTTCCGGATCCCCAGAAACACGGACATCAGGACGAAGGGACAGACCAGGAGGGCCGCGCAGACCGCATGCCACGCAATCGTGTCATTCCAGGAAAAACTCATCCCGGCTACACCGGCGAAAAGATTCAGGATCGATTCGACCAGCTGGGCCGTATATTTCCCCGTCATGAACCAGGCCGTCGTAAAGTGGTTGTCCAGCAGCGGATAGCCGTAAAGGCAGGCATAGACGTACCAAAGGAACAGAAGTCCCGTCTCCGCGGGAAGAGCTGCCTTCCGGGGCGCCCCTGTCAGAGCCTTCGCCGCCTGCATGAGGGAAAGCATAAACCCCGTCAGCAGCAGCACGATGCAGAAGATCAGGAACAGGGCTGTCAGCTCCTCTGCCGTCGTGTAAGTCCTGTCTCCCACCGCCTCCGCCGTTTTCAGAAAGCTGCCGGCGGCATAGCGGATCCGGGCCAGAAAAAAGAGCGCAGCCAGAGTCCCGACCGCGCCCGCAATTATACGCTTCATATCATTCCTCCGTACGCTTCATGATAAAGCTTCCGGAAGAATTTGTAAATCTTATGCCTCTCATCCGCCCATGTCCGGCAGGAGATCCGTCATGCTGTGCATCCCGATGGCCAGGGTGGAAAGATTGTGGAGCAGAGCGGCGGTCTGGGGCGCAAAGATGCCCGCGACGCCAAGAAGGATCAGTCCGGTGTTGAAGGACATGATGGTTCTGTAATTCTGCTGCGTCCGCTCCGAAAGACCTGACGCGATCCTCCGCAGCGTCACCAGAGAGGAAAGCTCTTCCTCGGAGATGGTGATGTCCGCGATCTCCCGCGCAATGGCCGCGCCTTCACTGATGGCGATGCCGGCATCGGCCTCGGAAAGCGCCGGGGAATCATTCACCCCGTCGCCGACCATAATGACCTTTCTGCCCGCCTCATGCTGCCCGCGGATGAAGGAAGCCTTGTCCTCCGGAAGAACCTCTGCCTTATACTCGTCCACGCCCACCAGCTTCGCCACTGCGGCCGCCGTTCTGCGGCTGTCTCCGGTCATCATGACGATCTTCGAGATCCCCAGGCTCCGCAGCTCTTCTACCACCGCCGGCGCCTCCGCGCGGATGGAGTCCTCAATGCAGATGACTGCCGCAAGCCGGCCTCCGATGGCCATGAAAAGATGGGAACAGTGTTCCGGAAGCTTGTCCAGCTTCTCCATTGCCGTCTTCCCCGCAGGAATCTTCTCATCCTCAAACACGAAATGCCTGCTGCCCAGAATGACCTTCTTCCCGTCGATCCGGCTGGAAATGCCGTGGGCCACCACATACTCGACCTTTGCGTGCCGTTCCTCGTGATTCAGCCCCCGCTTCCGCGCCTCCGCCACCACGGCGTTCGCGATGGAGTGGGGATAATGTTCCTCCAGGCAGGCCGCCAGCCTCAGCATTTCCTCTTCGTCCCGGTTTCCGAAGGTCACCACCTCCGCCACATGAGGCTCCGCGCAGGTCAGCGTCCCGGTCTTGTCGAAAACGATCGTGTCCGCGTCGGCGACCGCCTCAAGATACTTTCCGCCCTTGACCAGGATCTTGTGGTCACCTGCCTCGCGCATCGCGGAAAGCACGGAGATCGGCATGGCAAGCTTCAGGGCACAGGAATAGTCGACCATAAGGATGGACAGCGTCTTCGTGATATTTCTGGTGACAAGCCAGGTCAGGATGGTCCCGCCCAGGCTGTAGGGCACCAAACGGTCCGCCAGATGGGAGGCCTTCGCCTCCGTGGCGGACTTCAGCTTCTCGGATTCTTCGATCATCTTCACGACGCGGTCGTAGCGGCCGCTGCCCATCTCTTTGCTGACCGAGATCTCGATCTCGCCCTCCTCGACCACGGTCCCGGCGTAGGCGTAGCTGCCCGGCTCCTTCCGGACCGGAAGGGATTCCCCGGTCATGGATGCCTGGTTCACGCTGGCTGCGCCGCCGGTCACCTTGCCGTCCAGCGGGATCATGGAACCCATGCGGACGATGATGGTATCCCCGACTTTCATATCCCGGACCGGCGCCAGGACCTCCTGCCCGTCCTCTGTCCTGGTCCAGACCTGGTCAACATTGAGGGACATGGTCCGGGCGAGATCATCCACAGACTTTTTGTGGGTCCACTCCTCCAGGAGCTCCCCGATCTGCAGCATGAACATGATGGAACCCGCCGTCGGGAATTCATTCCGGGCGATGGCGACGGTGATCGCCGTCGCGTCCAGGACCGGCACCTCCAGCTTCCCCCGGGAGAGGCATCCGATGCCCCGCTTCAGGTATCCGGCGGCTTTCCGGAGGATCAGGACCGTCCGGACCGGCATCGGGACGAACAGCCGGCAGAATCCCCGCCGGACCGCCAGCATGACCAGCTTTTCTTCGTATTCACGGTTCAGTGCCCTGCCGGAGGGCGCCGGCTCGGGAAGCTCCATCCGGTCAAATGAAAACCCGGCGAGGGCGCGGACCACTGCATCCCGCTCCCCTTTCCGGAACCGTATGACCGCATCCGCCGTCCGCTCGAAGACCGCGGCTTTCCGGACAAATGCCTGTCCTGCAAGCCAGCTTTCCAGCTGGTCTGCTTCCCGGAGCGACATCCGCTTCATATATAAGTGTACCCGGATCCTGTCTCCGGATTCATGAAGGATCTTACATCTCATAGCTTTCTCTTTCCAGTCCTGCGGAAACGGCCCGCGCAGTCCGCGCGGGCCGTTTCCCGGATTTCCGTCACTCCTCTGCTGTCTCTGCCTCTGCTGCCTCCGCATCCGCGATCTCCGCATCCGCGATCTCCGCTGCCGCTTCTTCCGCGGCGCGTCTCTCGTTGATCTCCTTCGCATCCGCAAGGATATCGTCGCAGTTCTCGCGGATCGTCGTGACCGTCTCCATCACGCAGTCCTTCGCGCGAAGCGCAGCGGCCGCGGTCTCAGTGTACACTTTTTTCGCGTCCTTGCTTCCGAGGATCTTCATTCCCGCCGTTCCGAAAAGGACGCCGCCTGCAAAGATAACTGCCTTCTTGATGCCAAAGTCTAATCCAAACATAATCTACTCCGTTCTCCGGTCCTGCAAATAGAAGACATGCCCCAACTGATCCGGTCCGTTTCGCAGGTCATGCCGGTCCGGAATGCGGATTCACATGGTTCTCTCCGGACTTTCTCAGTATACAATACTATTCCCGCAGTTAATCAAGCCAAACAGGAATGCCTCCTGTCCTTTTGAGGGTGCAGAATGCAAAGTAGTCAATAACAAAACAGCGGAATCAGACTCCATCCGATCCCGCTGTCCTGCCATCGGTAATTCTCAGCCGGCAATCTGCTTTCCGAGCTCGACGCACTGTGCTTCGCCGTCGGCATCCGGAGTCCCGTTCAGGATCAGGCCTTCTCCGATCAGGTTCGCACCCGCGTTTTTGCATCTCTCGACCCAGTCGCGCATCCACTGGCCGTCGCCCCAGCCGTAAGAGCCGAACAGGGCGATCTTCTTTCCGCCCAGTGCGCCTTCCACATCCGCGAACATCGGCTCGAACTCTGCCTCTTCGAGGACCTCGTCACCCATAGCAGGGCATCCGAACGCGATGGCGTCATAGCCTGCCACTGCGCCTGCGCTGAAAGCGTCCGGGGTGAGAACATCGACCTGTGCGCCGGCTTCCTGTGCTCCTTCCGCAACCTTGTTCGCCATGATCTCGGTATTGCCGGTCTGGCTCCAGAAAACAACTGCGATCTTCATAATGCGTTTACCTCTCTCTCCTGAAAAAATAGTGATATTTCCCGCCGGTCTCTGCAGTTCATGCCGCAACGACCAGCTTTGTCAGCGGCGTTCCCGCCGCGAACAGTCTCTTGTAGATGCTCGTGCATTTCCGGTAGATCTCCTGACTCCGCTTCGCACCTGCCGGGTCGCTGTAAGATTTCCAGCAGCCCTGCCCCCGGCAGTTTCTTCCGCCGTTACTGATGAATCCAATCACATCCGCCAGAGGGTATCCCAGAAGAACGCCGATCTCGTGGGGAAAGGCTTCCCGGAGACAGATCCTTTCGCTGAACTGTTCCAGAAGCACATCCAGTCCCTGTTCTGCGTCATAGCCGCCTGTCCGGAGAAATGTCCGGGAAGCCCGGTCTTCAAGGATCCTTTCGCACATTTCCGTCCGGAAGACAAAGAACAGCAGCGTCTCTGTCTTCGGACAGTTCTTCAGGATCCTGATCCCGATCCCCCGTGGGGTCAGGGTTTCCCGCAGGGCCGGAAGCTTTTCCAGCGCCTGCTCCAGCGGCTCCGCCTTCAGGTCCCGCGGCTGGTAGCGGAACATGCTTGCAGGTTTGACCCCGGCCAGGGTGGGAGCGCACTGCTCCACCAGAACTTCCTCCAGCGTCCGCATACTCATACCTCCGGGACACCGCAGTGCTGTTCCATGATCTGCTGCAGCGCACTCATGCTGCTGGAATGGCAGCACTCGATGATCGCGTTGCATCGTTTTGCCTCCGCCATGGCGATATCCTTCATCTTGTGGGATACCGTCGTGGTGAACAGGATCACCAGATCCGGAGATCCGAAGCGGCGTGTCATATCTCCTCTGGACTTCACATAGACTCTTGCCTTGCATCCGTATTTTCTGCAGGTATCGATGTAACGGCGCTCCATACATTCGTTTCCGCCGACGATTGCCACACTCATGTGATCCTCCTGTTCTCAGGCATTTCATGCTGCCTGAGCTTATTCGGCCCTGATGGTTTCCTATATCTATCTTTAGTTAGCCTTCTATAACCTCCAGCCCGAAAAAAGCAGGTGCAGGCACCTGTTATTTTTCGTCATTTCCCGTTTTTTTCATTATCTCGTCGAACTGCTTCTTTTCCGGAGAAAACCTGGACGCGCATCCGACTGCACAGCCGAAACAGTTGCCGTCGCAGGAAGGTGTCTTCGGTGATCCGTGCATCAGGATGAACCTGACGATCAGGACGATCAGCACCAGAAGCAGGATCGCGATCGTGATCGTATACCCGTTGGTCATATCAGTCTCCCTTCTCCCAATATCCGGTTTCATTTTACACAGGAAGCTTAAGAAGGTCAACATCGTCCGCCCGCAGGGTCCGCAGAGCATCCGGCCGAATCAGTTAGTTAATTCTAACTACATGAATATCATACCTGCCGCAGCCTGTCCTGTCAAGCGGAATTCATCTTTCTGTCCGTACTCTCCTTCCGGCCCCGGAGTGTGGAAATTCTCCGAAGATTGTGTTAATCTGAAAATAACAGCCATGACAAGGAGGTATATTCATGCAGATTCATGAGTCAGCTGAAGATTATCTTGAAAAGATCCTTATGCTGAAGGAAGCCAAGGGTGTGGTGCGCTCCATAGATATCGCCAACGCCATGGGATTTTCCAAGCCCAGCATCAGCATCGCCATGAAGCATCTCCGCGAGAACGGATACATTGTCATGGATGAAGACAACTATATCTCCCTGACCCGGAAGGGCGCGGAGATCGCTACCAGGATCTACAACCGCCACCGCACCCTGACCGAGTTCTTTACAAAGCTCGGCGTTCCGCAGGAGGTAGCGGAGAAAGATGCCTGCAAAGTCGAGCACGACCTGAGCCCGGAATCTTATCAGGCGCTGAAGGACCATCTCGAAGAGCTTTGACGACCGGAAAAAGCGGCCGCTGTCCTCTGTTTCACAGAGACAGCGGCCGCTCAGACCGAAGACAAAGCAGCTTTAGGATGCGAATCCTAAAGCTGCTTCGTCGTTTTGAGATGACATTTCCCATATAAACGCCAAAAATAAGGAGACAA
>CADBEN010000033.1 GCA_902793685.1 uncultured Lachnospiraceae bacterium | reverse complement strand
CGGCACCGAAAACTCACAAAACGTATCGACAGCCTTGCGAGCAGTTCAGCGACAGCTGACCAAAGCAGTTCAGTGACAGCTCAGGCGAGCATTAACAATAGAACAGCCGCAGGCTCTCATGCCTGCGGCTGTATGCGTCCGGTCTGCTGTTTTGCGTGAAATCGTATCCGGAAAACGATGATGATCCGGATTACAGGTATAGTTCGAATTTGTCTCCTACGATCAGCTGTCTGGAATCGTGGCACGGCTTTCCGTTCTCGTCGTAGGAGATACAGGAGATGGAGATCAGCGGGTATCCTTTCGGAAGAGACAGATACTTTGACTGCTCATACGTGGCGTTCACCAGTTTGATGGTAGTGGTCCCTTTGCTGGTGAAATGTATATTGTATTTTTCCGCGAGGACACTGATCATGGATTTGTTATTCAGGTCTTCCTCGATCAGAAAAGAATAACTCTCCGGAAAGCGTGACGTCTCGATGGCGACCGGAATTTTATCCGCGTAACGGATCCTCTCAAGAACAATGACCTTGGAGTTTTTGGAAATTCCGAAAGCCTGGACGTCTTCCGGAGTCGCATCTTCAATAACGGATTTGATCGTCTTTGCCCCGGCTTTCAGCCCGGACGCCTCGCAGATCTCCGTAAAGCTGGAGTTGTGAGAGATATTTCTTCTGAACGAGTGCTGAGCGACGAACGTCCCCCGCTTCGGATAGGATACCAGGATTCCCTCTTTTTCCAGATCTTTCACTGCCCTTCGAACCGTAACACGGCTCATCCCGAACGTTTCAGACAGTTCTTTTTCGGTCGGGATCCGCTGGCCTTTCGAATATGCTCCTGCCGAGATATTCGCAAGGATCTTTTCTTTTAATTGCTGATACAAAGGAATATTTGCCGCTTTTTTTGCCATGATCAACCTCAAACAGAATCCGTTGTTTCAATGAAAAGAGAAAAAAACACTCAGCTTCAGAAATCCACCTCGTCCGGATGCTTTCTGCCGGATCCGAACACGACCTCTTCCATTCCGTCGATCCGGCGCATTTCCTCATCGGTCAGTTCAAATCCGAAAACGTCCCTGTTCTCCGCGATCCGGCCGGGATGGACTGATTTCGGGATCGGAAGGACGCCGTGCTGGATTTCCCACCGCAGGCAGACCTGGGCAGGTGTTTTTCCGTACTTCTCAGCGATCTCACAGATGATGGATCCCTGCAGCGCGGCTGCGCGCCCGAGCGGCGCCCAGGCCTGCGTCACGTATCCGTGCGCATTATTGTACTCGAGTTCTTCTTTCCGGTAACCGCCGGGATGGAATTCCAGCTGGATCACCGCCGGAGGGATCGAGGCGGTCTGCATCAGCTCGTCGATGTGATGCGGCAGGAAATTGGACAGGCCGATGGAACGGACCCTGCCTTCTTTTTTCAAATCTTCAAAAGCCCGCCAGGTCTCCGCATTGATCGATGCCGCCTGTTCCCCGAACTGCTTCCGGTTAGCCGGCCAGTGGATCAGATACAGATCCAGGTAATCCAGCCGCATGTTTTCCATCGTCTGCTCAAAAGCTTTCCGCGCCTGCTCATATCCTCTGTCCGTATTCCAGCATTTGCTGGTCACAAAGATCTCCTCCCGGGGGATCCCGCTCTCCCTGACGGCCCTGCCGACACCGGCTTCGTTCTTGTACATCGAAGCGGTATCAATGAGGCGGTAGCCCTGCTTCAGCGCTTCCATCACTGCCCGGCATACGTCCTCGTCAGACGTCAGGTAGGTCCCGTACCCGATACAGGGGATCCGATATCCGTCATTGAGCAGGTAGGTATCTGTAAAGTCCTTTACCATCTCTTCTCTCTCCTTCCGAGAATACTGCGCAGGTCTATCTCCTGCTTTCATCAATAAAACAAAGCACCTGTTCCCGGTCCGGAAGAGACGGGACTGCGCCCGCTTCCGAGACCGTCAGGGCTGCCGCATGAGCCGCAAAGAAAAGCGCCTGTTCATGATCCGCGCCGTCGGCCAGGGCCGTACAGAACGACGAGACAAACGAATCGCCCGCCGACGTCGGGTCCGCAGCCGGCAGCTTCCTGACGGCCGGGCAGAAAATCTTACCGCCTTCCGGAGAATACAGCACAGCCCCTGTCTCTCCCAGCGTGATCAGGACGTTCCGCACACCCGACTGCAGGAGGATCCGGGCGGCTTTGTCGGCCCCGTCGGGGGATTCCACCGGAACGCCTGCCAGATCCGACGCTTCTGTCTCATTCGGAGACAGATACGTACAGTGGTCCAGGAGCGGACGCGGAACCGGCGCGCTCGGCGCCGGGTTGACCATTACCGGCACGCCTGCTTCGCAGGCAAGAAAAGCAGCCCGCTCATTGACCTCCATCGGGATCTCAAACTGCAGCAGCACCATATCGAAAGACGCCGCTTCGCTTTCCAGAAAAGCAATATCATCCGGCGTCATATTCCCGTTTGCCCCCGGGATCACGATGATCCGGTTGGAGACCTCCCCGTCCGGACGTTCTTCCACCAGGATCATTGCGCATCCGGTCGCCGTGCCGGTATCCCGCAGGATATGGGAAACGTCGATCCCTTCCTGACGGCAGACGCCGATCAGTTCATCTCCTTCCGCGTCGCAGCCGACTTTTCCGGCCATGACGACGTCCGCGCCGAGCCTGGCTGCCTGGACGGCCTGGTTTAACCCTTTGCCGCCCGGCGCCTTTCGGAAGGAACGGCCCTTCACCGTCTGGCCGTCTTTCGGAAAAACGGACGTCTGCGCGATCATATCCATATTCAGGCTTCCGACCACCAGGATCCTGGGTCTGTCACTGCTCATATGCGCACCGCCTTCGTGGTCAATAGATCCGTTTCCGGTCTTTCAGATCGTGATACAGCATCCGATAGTTTTCGTACCGTTCCGCGGAAATAAGCCCCTCTTCGACAGCCGTCCTGACTATTGAACAAAATCGCTGCGCGATGGCCTGCCAGGGCTGTGGCGCAGTTTTACTTTATTGAAAAATAAAAGCAGTGGAAATGCTTTTCGTAATTCGGTATTGTTAAGTTACCACACCAAACAACTGAATACGGAAAAGCCCCACTGCCTATGAAAAGAATAGCATTTCCAGGCGTCTTCCGCAATCGGAATTATGATGCCAATGCACCTCCTGATGGGTAGTTGTCGTTGTAAACACTACTTAATCATGGAGGTTTTTATGTACGAAGATGTTTTTGCTTCTATCCGTCAGGCCGCACAGAAACGAAACCTGCGCGAGTCAACGATCGATCTTTACTGTAACGATACCCGGTACTTTCTGCGGTGTACCGGGAAGGAGATTGCTGACCTTACTATTGAAGATGTTGATGCTTTCCTCACCACCAAACGTCTCGAAGGTATATCTCCTGAGACTTATAACCATTACCATTCTGCTATCCGGTTCTTCTATAAAAAGATCCTGAAACTCAACTGGGACGATGAAGACATCCCGCGTATGAAGCTGAACCGCTCATTGCCGACGGTTCTCTCCCGCGAGGAAATATCTGCCATTATCGATGCTACTAAAAATCTGAAGCACAAAGCAATGATTACAACGATGTATTCCTCCGGGCTGCGTGTTTCGGAAGTGATCCATCTCCATTACGATGATATATCCCGGACCAACATGACGATCCATGTCCGGAACACTAAAAGCCGCCGGGACCGTTATACGATCCTTTCACAGAAAAATCTTGATCTTCTTACAGAATACTGGTTCAAGTGCGGTCGTCCCAGGGAAATCCTGTTCCCGAGTTCATGGACCGGCAGTTACCTTGATGTTTCAAGCGTGAACCAGTTCTTCAAAGCCAGTGCGAAAAAAGCGGGAATCACACGGAAGGTATCATCTCATTCATGCCGCCACAGCTTCGCAAGCCATCTGTATGAGGACGGTACCGATATCCGTTACATTCAGGCATTGCTCGGCCATATCGATCTTAGATCCACTGAGATCTATGTTCACGTCAGTAACAAGAGGCTTCTTGGTGTACATAGCCCTTATGACTTGCATAAAGGCGGTGATGCATGAGTGCTGAATGTACGATCCAGGATGTCTTTAACCGCTTTTTTCCGGAGTTCGAAAAGAAGCACTCTCTGTCTGCAGTCCAGAAAAAAGCAGCCTATCACATCAGAAACTGTAAAACAGGTGCTTTTGGCGTCAACGTAAGTGTATGTGAAGAATGCGGCTGTATTTCCGTCCACTATAACTCCTGTCGCGACCGGTGCTGCCCCATGTGCCAGGAGTTTCCAAAGGAAAAGTGGGTAGACGCCCGCAGGGAAGATGTACTGGATGCGCCATACTTCCATGTGGTCTTCACTGTCCCGGAGGAGTTAAATCCTGTCATCTACAGCAACCAGAAGCTTCTGTATGATGCCCTGTATCACGCATCTTCTAATACGCTGCGGGAACTGGCTTCCGACAGCAAATATCTCGGTGCTGACATCGGATATATCTGCATTCTCCATACCTGGGGGAGTGAGATGAACTTCCATCCCCATATCCATGCCGTTGTGCTTGGCGGGGGTCTTGACCCCAACAACCATTGGAAAGACAACGGAGAAGATTTCTTCCTCCCCATCCGGGTTGTTTCACGTCTTTTCCGCGGCAAGTATCTTGCGGAGCTGAAGCACCTTTGGGAAGACGGAAAGCTTGAATTCCATGGCAGCGCGGAGTGTTTCAAAAACCACTATGCGTTCAAGGAACTGCTGGACTCTTGTTATAAAAAAGAGTGGATCCCTTACTGCAAGAAACCGTTTGATGGCGCAGAGTCCGTTATCAAATATCTCGGGAAGTATACCCACAGGATCGCGATCAGCAACTACCGCATTAAAAGCGTGACGGACAGCACTGTTACCTTTACTGCTAAAGATTACAAAAACCAGGGACAATGGAAAGAAGTCACTATCACCGGTGAAGAATTCATCCGCCGGTTCCTGATGCATGTCCCGCCCAAAAGGTTCGTCCGTATCCGTCACTATGGACTATTATCTTCACGTAACAAAAATCGTAAGATCACTCTGTGCCGGAATCTTCTTGGCTGCAAAAAGTATCTGTCCCGGCTGAAGGATCTGGATGCCCCGGCGATCATCCGGCTTCTCTATAACAAGGATGTCTGTAAATGCTCATCCTGTGGCGGAAGGATCATTCCGATAGGTGCTGATCCGTCTTTGTTCCGGCCGGAGCCGCATCTGCTCTGCTGATACCTTGAAACTCAATATAGATCCCTGTGAAGCCTTTAAAAGGCTTATTTCTGATGCGGTAATCGCAGTTTTCTTGTATAAAACAGTACAGTTATCAGAGGATCCATGCTACACTCTGGACAGAAGCGGTCTGATTAGGAAAAATCGAAATTGATGCAAACGAAAGGGCAGTTATCGGAAAGCGCAATGCTGCTTTTTCGTTTGCACCATCTTCGATTCTTTCCTTAACGATTTAAAAAATGCCCGTAGCCCGCACGCAAAGCGCACAGGCGACAGGCTCCCAGGGGCCGAAGGCCCCCTTTTCGATAGAAAAAAAATAATGAAGGTGCCGGCACGTGGCCGGTATTGCCAGTTAACGACAAACGACAAAGGCCTTACTGCCCCTATCCGGCGACAGCAGCATATACTCCGCTGCTGTCGGGGCTGCC
Source organism: uncultured Lachnospiraceae bacterium (assembly GCA_902793685.1). GTDB lineage: Bacteria > Bacillota > Clostridia > Lachnospirales > Lachnospiraceae > Moryella. The sequence goes on along the minus strand of CADBEN010000033.1, from coordinate 21,185 downwards.
AGTGTCAGTCCGGTGCGTGGAAAGAGACCCTGACACCGTGAGAAACGGCGTCATCGATCCCCTTCTGCCGTGTCCCGTCCCATTCGGCGGTCACGACCGGGACATGGAACATACGCAGAGTATCGATCAACTTCTTTTCCATTTGGAGGACATTTACATTCGACACTTTATCCATGTCGTATGCAACCGCCATCAGCTTCATTCCAAGCTGAGCCGCCTTTGTAAGCGTCGCGGCATTGGCAATCAGCTGGACATTCGATACTCCTGGTAGGGACACGACCGGGCAGCGGTAAAACCACGCTGTCAGGGCGGCTTTCAGCTCTCCCTCCGTGACGATCCACATCGGGTTTGAGCGAAATTCCAGCCCGTAGACAGAAATCCGGTTAAGACAGCGAACCCCCTTTTTAAGGGAGTTCCGAAGCTCCCCGCGTTCCCGCGCAGCCGCATCCTCATACCAGGACGCGATGGTCCGGTACTTTCCGTCAACATTAATGACTTTACTGTCAATGTTGAGCTCCCGGATCACACTTCCGTCCCCATGATGCACCCCGCTCCAGTCAACGTATCCCTTTCCATTTGATGGGTCATCAAATGTCAGGACTCCATTGTCCAGACGAAGCTTCAGGTCAACGTCCTGGTAATCCCGGCGGTTACGCAAGGCCCCGATGTAACCATCAATGGACGGCATAGGGATGCAGAGCCCCGAATGACCGGCAACATACCAGTACTCCTGCCCTTTCCAGGGCTTAAGGTATGATCCGTACCATCCCAGGCAGCCGCCGCACTCCTTCTCGACCCAGTTCGCGATTTTCGAACGTGTTGGGATATAATCCCGGAATCGGTGCGGGTACTTCCGGCGGATCCAGTCATCGGCAGGCCAGGTCTTTACTCCCAGCCAGTCAATGGCTTCGTCCGTCCAGCCCTTGGACTTCAGGTACTCCCTATGGGATTTCTCCAGCGGGAGCTTCTTCAGGATGTACCTGTTCCTCCTGTCCTGTTCCTCATCCGGAAGCGGGTCGATGATGCCGACAGGCACCAGTTTCGTTACCTCGCGTTCGGCAGCGTTACAGTCCCGGTGTGCTGCGGGGACGTACTTCCCGCTCTGCCCGTCTTTGCTCAGACCAATATACTTATAGGTCTGACCATCAGTTCCGTTCACAAACTGCGGACTGTTCTGGACCCTCATACAGCCGAAATAAACCACTTTCCGGCCGGTACGCCTACTGATATACGCCGAAGCGTAGCACCAGTCAGGCTTCCCGCAGATCGGGCAGAGCATGTGAAGCCTCGTAATGCTGGTGATGGTCCCGACGGGAACCATCGAACTCAAGTCTCTTTCCACGTTTCACCTCCTTTCTTCAATCGTTCTGTGGTTTCCAACAACACCAGGGCCGGATAGCTCCCCTGATGGCAGACCACACAGGTCCCGAGCGGTACATCCCGCCGGGCCCTCCCGGATCTTGCCTGCCGCAAGTCCGGTAATCGCCCCAACAACGCAAAAAAGGACACTCCAAGAGCCAGGATGACTCTTTGAAGTGTCCTCACGAAGTTTGGACTTTAGAAAAATAAAATGATCTACGCGTTCATTATAGAGAACCGGGGATCTTTTTGTCAAGATACTGTTGGCGGGGCGACGGCTTTTCCGACAAATACAATTTTGGAATTTGTGCATTTTGCGCAGTGTGATCTGTTTGTCCGCCGGAAGCCGCCGTGCTATACTTCCGATTGACCGATACAGTGAACCGATCATATTCCAGATCCGGAGGCAGTTATGGCAAAGAACACCGATCCCCGTCTTCAGCAGCAGATCATTTATTCCGTTTTTGTCCGGAATCATACGGAAGAAGGAACTTTCCGGGCCGTGATCCCGGATCTTCCCCGTATCCGCGCACTCGGCGCCGATTTTATCTGGCTGATGCCCGTTCATCCGATCGGAGAAAAAGAAAGGAAAGGCACCCTGGGCAGTCCTTACGCCATCTCCGACTACCGGGCGGTCAATCCGGAATACGGAACCCTGGACGACTTCAGGGCGCTGGTCGATGCCATTCACGCAAACGGAATGCGCTGCATGATCGACGTGGTATACAACCATACTTCGCCGGACTCTGTTCTCTCGCAGACGCATCCCGAGTTCTTCTATCACCGGCCAGACGGCTCATTCGGCAACCAGATCGGCGACTGGAGCGACGTTATTGATCTGGATTATTCCAGCAGGGATCTCTGGAACTATCAGATAGAGACGTTGAAATACTGGGCCGGTATCGTAGACGGATTCCGCTGCGACGTGGCTTCTTTCGTCCCGCTGCCTTTCTGGAAAGCCGCGCGGGAAGCCGTTGCGGAAGTAAGGCCCGACTGTGTTTGGCTTGCGGAATCAGTCCATCTTTCTTTCGGGGTCCTCAGCCGGCGTTTCGGCAAGAACTGCCCTCCGGACCGCGAGCTGTACGAAGCGTTCGATATGGAATACGAGTATGACATCCGGGAAGTGTTCGACCGGTATATCCGGGGAGAAGCCTCCCTCTCCCACTGGCTGGATATGCTGAATTTCCAGGACTTCGTCTATCCTGCAGGCTATAACAAATTACGTTACCTGGAAAATCATGACCAGCCGCGGATCGCTTCGTTCGTTCATGACGAAAAAGACCTCGAAAACTTTACCGCGCAGCTGTTTTTCCTGAAAGGGACGACATTACTGTACGCCGGGCAGGAATATGCGGCCGTCCACCAGCCGTCTTTGTTTGATAAGGATACGATCGTCCGGGAAGAAGGCCGGGATATCTCCCCTCTTTTCCGGAAACTGGCCGATTTTAAAAAAGAGCATCTCGATCCGGCCGACGATTTCTTTGCCCTGGCCGACGATCAGAATGAGATCGCCGTCATGACGCGCGATAACAAAAAGCGCCGGATGATCGGCATCTTTTCCCTGAAGCATAAAAACGGACGCGTCCCGGTGGACGCGCCCGACGGTGCTTACATAAATCTTCTGTCCGGAGAAACGGTCTTCGTGAAAGACGGCCATCTGCTGTCAGACGGAAAGCCGTGTGTGATCCGAATGGAATGTGCCTGAACGGAATCTCAGGAATCGGCAGATATAAGATCATGCCTCATCCTGACTATTGAAAAATTGACCAGGGAGGCTGCAATACAAAGGATCATCAAAGACCGCGTCCCAAAGTGATCACATAGTATTCCTCCGGTTAGATTGGCCAGCATCGTACCGAATACACTGCTGAACATCAGGCCGAAAGAAACGGAAAAATTGAAAAGTTCCGGGACTGCGGTCTTTTTAAAGCCTTCTACATTTGCACTGTAAAAAAAGCCAAAGCTGAAAGACTGCAGGATCTGCGCCGCATACAGCACCGGCTTCAAAGGAAACAGGAAAAGAAGAAGCGGACGGAACACTTCAATCGCGCAGGCAGCAGCCAGCCTGGTCCGCAATGAAATACTGCAGGACGTTAAGAGCCGGGCGATCAGGATCAGCGTTATGTACTCCGCCGCCGCGCCTACGGCACAGACCATGCCGTAGGTAGCCGAATTGCCTCCGCATTCTTCAACAATGATCGATAAATAGCTCCCAACCGGCCTGTGGCCGAACCAGTAGAGTGTACAGCTGGTCAGCAGCAGGAGGTAACTGTGTCTCCCGGTCAGGCTTGCAAACGCTTCGACCAGGTTAAGCCTTCTTTTACCGGATCCCGGCCCGGTCGGCCCTGTTCCGGGCTCATCAGCCGGACACGGTCTCATGGTGCTGTTTCCGGAAACGGTATCCGGCAGATAATGCATCAGCGGGAACAGGCAGATAAACAATCCGGCCTGGATCAGAAAGAAACTGTCCCAGCCAAATTTTTTGAAATAAACACCGGCTGCCGCACTCATGATCCCGAAACCTGCGGTTCCCCCGGCCCTGACCCTGCTGTAGACCAGCTGAGAATCAAATTCCATTGATCCCGTCGTCCACGCATCCAGAAGCTGTGCAAATGGATAAGCGATTCCTGCGGTAAGGATCAGCAGTGCCATACACAGCATCGGGCGCCTGACCAGTATTGTACATAGAATGCACAGAACGATCACAATACCCGCGGAGAACATCAGATACCGTTTGACAGAAACATACGTATCTGTCAGATAACCGCCGACCGGCTGCAGCATAAAATTGGCGGCCAGAGAAAGACTCGTCACGATTCCGCAGAAAGTTGCGCTGTATCCCAGACCGGTCAGATAGTATACGATATAACTTGAAAACACCGTATAACCGGCATAGTAAACAAAATATGTAAGAAAGAACGGAATGGTCAGTTTCTTCATACTTTCCCGCGCGCCTCAGCCGGCTTCGGGCCGGAACGTCTGTTTTATTCCAGTGGAGTCTGTCTTCTCAGCGCATCTTCCAGGTACTCATAGGTATTTTTCAATGTGATATAAGGTTTCAGGTAATGTGTCCTTGAACAGATCTCTATGGAAAACTCACCCTTATACCCCGCGCGGCGGATCTGGTTCAGATATACCTGGATCGGCGCGTGCCCTTCACCCCAGGGAAGCTGGTCGGACTCGTTCAGATGAATCCTTTTGATCTTCGTTCCGAGCAGTTCAAAGTATTCATCCAGCGACTCACCGTTCTTTTCCATATGTGTTGTGTCGACCACTGCGCCCAATGCCGGGGAATTCACCTCGCTGACCATCCTGAACAGCGTTTCCTTGTTTCCCACCAGGTTGGATTCAACGATCTGGATCGCCTCCAGAGCCAGCTGCTTTCCCTTTTTTTCGGCATATTCCGCCACCCGGCAAAGGGAATCTCTGGATCGCTGCCAGGCCGGTTCCACCGGCTGGTCGTACAGTCCGGTTCCGGGTACCAGCTGGAGAGAAGGGGCTCCGAGGATCTCCGCCGCGTCAATGGCTCTTTTCAGGTAGTCGACAGCCCTGTTCCTGATCTTATCGTCCTCATCGGCGATATTCAAAGGCCATCCGATGACTTTCGGCATGACGTTGGCGATCTGCAGGCCCATATCCTCGCATTTTTTCCTGATCTCACCGCACTGCTTTTCATAATCGTTATCCAGAAGCATATGCGGATAGCCTGTCCAGAGATCGATTTTCCGGAAACCGATCTTTGCCGCCGACTCAAGAAAATAATCAAAAGAATAAAACTGAAACAGAATATTGACGACCGCGAACTGATCAATCGTGATCTCTCTCATGATTCCCCTTTCTTTTGAATCAGGGGCATGAATCGCTTCATGCCCCTGATCTCTGTGCTGTTTTATAACTGATTATGATGCCTGTTGAATCCCTTTATATTCCGATCAACGAAGAGTCTGGACATAGTCATACAGACCGGCGGTATCCCAGAAGCCTTCGGATTCCAGCTTCGGAGCCAGAGGCGCCATAGCGTCGATGAAGAGATTTTTGTCAAACTCAACAAATTCGCATCCGTTGTCAAGCAGGACCTGCTTGTCAGCTTCCCAGGCAGTCTTTACATGCTCGTTGAAATAATCGGAAGCTTCCGCAGCACACTCTTCGACCAGTTTCTGCTGCTCAGGTGTAAGGGAATTCCATGCCTCTGTTGCCATGCAGATGCATTCCAGCGGATAGGCATATTCGACCATGGTGTAATATTTGCAGTATTCATAGAAGCCCATCGGGACAATGTTCTCATAGGTGCATTCTCCGCCGTCCACGACACCCTGCTGCAGAGCATAGGTGTATTCACTCCATGCGATAACGGTCGGAACCGCGCCGAGAGTGCTGAAGTTCTTTTCCCAGATCGGGATGTTCGGAATACGGAACTTCATACCCTTCATATCGTCCGGGGAAGTGATCGGCTTTTTGCCGAAGAAGCAGCGCGGATTCTTTTCGAAATGATAGTTGACGATATGGAATCCCTGGTCTTCCAGTTTTCCGAGCGCTTCTTTGCCGTAATCGGATTCCAGATATTTGTACAGATGCTCCGTACTTTCAAACGCGAAAGCCATGGACATGATGTTCAGATCTGCGCTGTAGGGAGCATAAATATCAATGGAATCGCCGACGCCCTGAACCAGGTTCGTCTGCATGCCTTCCAGCATGACGGAGTCGCTGCCGAGCTGCTCGCCGCCGTAGAAATCAAACTGAAGTTCTCCGTTGGAACGTTCCGTCACGAGTTTGCAGAAAAGTTCATCCGCATCATACATAACTTCACCGGGAACCGAAGCGGCGCCGATCTTGAACACCTTCGCTCCGGCAGCAGGCGCGGAAGCCTGAGGAGCCGCAGCCGTTCCGCCGGCCGGCGCGACAGTTGCCGTGCAGGCTGTCATCACAAGGACAGCAGCCAGTAAACTGCACAGAACACCAATTCTTTTCTTCATGTTTTACCTCCTTTTTTGATAGACAAACGCTTACGCTATATAATCGCGCCCAGAAGACGCGGCAGCGCCAGACAGAACGGCTCCCAGAATGTGATCAGCAGGAGCGTGATCACAAGGGGAATAATAAACACACAAGTATACTTCAGTGCTCCCTGGAAGGAAGTATTCGTAGCCTTGGCTGTAACAAACAGCGAAGGGGCCATGGGCGGCGTGATCAGACCGATGACCAGGTTAAAGACTGCCATGACGCCGATCTGCACATTCGTCATTCCCAGGGCGGCAGCAATACTGAGCAGAAGCGGCCCGACCATCAGCAGAACCTGCATGGAACCGATGAAACATCCCATAAAAAGAAGCAGCAGGTTCAGCGTCAGCAGGATCAGGATGCGGTTCCCCATGCTCAGCAGCATGTTGGAAATAAAAGTGATCAGCCCGCCGGAAACGATCATCCAGTTGAATACAAGCCCGGTAGCGCACAATCCCATAACCATCGCGGCACTGGACATGGAACTGCGCAGCGCATTTCTGAACATCCTGAAGGACAGTTTTTTATAGCAGGCCGCGACGATTATGCAGTACATGGCAGCGACGACGCCGCATTCCGTAGGGGTAAAAGCGCCCGACATGATCCCGAAGATCAGGATCGCGGGACCGCCGAGAGCCGGTAATGCCCTCCATGTAGCCTTCAGCTTTTCTGCCATCGTATAGCTGCGGCCTTTCGGCGCTTTGATATGGAAGACCTTGATCATGACGTAAACGCAGGCCATCATCAGAAGTCCCATGACGATGCCCGGGATCATGCCGGCTTCAAACAACGTGACCGTTGAAGTTCCGGACAGCCATCCCCAGATCACCAGGTTGATGCTGGGCGGGATGATCGGCCCGATCGTTGAAGACGCAGCGGTGACCGCAACGGAAAAGTTTTCGTCGTATCCCGCTTCCTTCATGGCATGTACTTCGATAACGCCCAGACCGCCGGCGTCCGCCAGGGCAGATCCGCTCATCCCCGCAAAAAGCATGGAAGCCAGGACGTTGGCATGCGCCAGGCCGCCCGTTACTCTGCCGAGCCATGCTTCAGCAAAACCGAATATCCTGTCCGTCAGGCCCATCTCATTCATAAAGGTCCCGACAAACAGAAATGCCGGAACGGCGAGCATCGACCAGTCGGAGTACGAGGTGGCGATCTTGCTCGGCAGAAGGACCAGACTCTCTCCGTTTAAAACAGAATAAAGAATGCTGGACGCGATCATGCCGAACGGAATCGGCACTTCCATCAGGAGAAGCACTACAAACAGCAGGAAACAGATCCCAACATACGGATTGATCATTCTGCATCTCCTCCTTCCTTACCGACAGCCAGTACAATGCTGTCGTCATGGGTTATCGTATATTCCACTATCCGGAAAGCTGAAAGGATCACAAGCAGTACGCCCATGACCGTGACCGGGAGCGCGTAATAATAAGCTTTTGAAAACGGAAGGCCGCCGAGCACGATGGTTTTGACCTGCATCGAAAAGAGTTTCCGGCCGGTCGGGACCAGGACCAGCCCCATGATCAGGACAATAAATTCCGTCACATAAATCACTGCGACCCTGACGAACCGCGGGCATCTCGCAACGATAAACTCGATGACCGCGTTTTCGTTGTTCCAGTAGATCTCGACAAAACCAAGACTCATGGCCCAGATCATCATGGCTGTTACCGCTTCATCGATCCCGTAGATGGGATGGTTGAATATGTAACGCATCATGACCTGGAAAAACAGGGAGACCAGGAAAACCAGCGTAATCAGAGCCGTCAGGTCACACAGCAGATTGACGAACCGGTCCAGGTATTTGTGAATTTGTCTGACCGTTTTTTCCATAAACAATTCCTCCAGGCAGCTTTAATACAAATACTCACTGAATGCTTCCAGATTTTTCCTGTCATATTCAAACGGATCGAGATAATAGCCGGCTACCGTCAGTTCCTGGCTGATCAGTCCCTGGTAATGATTGTCATAAAGCGCTTTCAGATCCGCCCCGAGATTCCGTCTGCCTTCTCCCCAGATCATATGGAAATAAGGCGTCCCGTCGATAAAGTGTGTATGAATGATGTTTTCGGAGCCAAATGCGTCAAACCAGTCCTGGATCGTTTCCCCGGCAACGCCCATGGCACAGGTGTCGATCATGGCTTTAAAACACGGATGATCGACTTTGTCGTAGATCTCTTTTACGTCCTGGAGGCGGTATCCCATGATAGATTCCTGCGGGCGCAGGGTCTCGCAGGCCATCCGGACGCCGCACTGCTCCGCTACCGTGCAGAGACGGGAGAACATGTCCGCCGAACGTTTCAGCGCCTCTTCTCTGGGCTCATCCCAGTACCCCCAGCCCGGATTCACCTGAAGGATCCCGGCGCCCAGCTCTGCGGCGACGCGGATCCCGTTCGAGAAAAACGCAAAAGTCTGTTCAATGACTTCCGGTTCCCTTACGGCGAACTGATACCGGAAACGACAGCTCTGTGCTGAAATGGCAGCCGTCTTAAGTCCGTGTTCACGCAGCAGTTTTTTGGTCTCCGTCAGATCGCAGATCCCGTGATGATCGATAAACAGGCTCGGATGACCGGCGATCAGCTCAACATTCCGGATCCCAAGCTTTTCCATACATTCGCAGAAATACTTCAGGGAATAAAAAGTATCGTAATGGAGGTTGAAGTTACAAAATCTGTCTTTGCTGAAATACCTCATGATCCACCTCCCGCTCAGTCTTCCATGTACGGAGCAAGCATCCTGACGTTTTCCGCATCCGCGGCAGCCGGTGCGAACCAGTAATTATCCGGATAAAAATCGGTCCCGGTAAATCCTTTCCGATCATCCAGGAGCGACGGATCAAACCAGTTGCCGCGCACATTGATGTTTAACCCCAGATATCCTTCGTAACCACGCGAGACGATCTCCTCCACATATTCATCCAGCGGGTGGAGCCCCTGCCCCCAGACCATCCGCCCGGCAGGCCTTCCGTCCGTGAAGTGAATATGCCTGATCCCGGAACCGAGCGTATCGAACCATTCCGGAATCGTTTCGCCCGCTGTCCTGACTGAGCAGATATCCATGCAGGCCTTCACGGAAGAGCTGCCGACGGCTTCCAGAAGATCCTTCAGTTCAGGAAGTGTATTGATAATGGGGGCTGAAATGGACGGCAGCGTCTCGACCGCCAGGCAGACTCCGCTCTGCCCGGCGGCATCCGACAGTTTTCTGAGCATTTTTACAGCTCTGTCAAAGGCTGCCCGGGGGTCTTCGTTTTTCAGGGCACCGGCACAGCTGACAGGCATAACGGAGACGCCAAGTTTTTCGGCGGCACGGATCGCGTTCACATAATAGGCTTCTGTGCGCCTCACGGAATCCTCTCCGTCCGCACAGATCGGATAAGGATAAGTAACACACTCCGGTGTGAAAACTGCTGCTTTCAGCCCATATCCTTCTATGGTCTTCTTCAGTCCCAGACTGTCCTGGCATTCCTCATGACCCAGCAGGAAATGAGGTGCCCCGGCCCACAGTTCTATGGTTTTGAACCCCAGCTCCCTCTGCGTTTCCAGGAAGCGTTCAAAAGGATACAGTCTCCAGTGGATGTTGACCGCAGCAAACCGGTCACGGTTTATCCTGGCCACAAAACACCTCCCTTCCCCGGCCCGTCAGGCCAGTCTGTACAATCCGCTGCCGTCAGGAACTACTTTCACGCCGTAATCCCGCTCAGCCGATTCCGGAGAGACCAGCTGCCCGTTCACGTCTTTTAATACCTTTTCGGGATCTCTCTTTTTCGGATCCCCGACACCGCCGGCTCCCGGTGTGTAAACCAGGACAGAATCCCCGGCCTTCACCGAGAGATTGCTGGTCTTATGGGAAAGCTTTTTCCGTTCCCCTGTTACGCCGTCGATAAGATAAAAGGCACCCGGCGCGCCATCCTTGCCGCCGTCCAGACCCCAGGGGGCAAATTTCTGCCTGTCACCCAGACAGTTGACCGCCATCCCTTCGCTGCACATCTTGTACTGCCGTTCGATGCCGCATCCTCCCCGGAACAGGCCCGGACCGCCGGAATCTTTCCGGAGATAGTATTTCTCGACCAGGATATCCGGATATTCGATCTCCGTCGCCTCGATCGGCATATTGGACGTATTTGTCAGGTAGACCTGCACGCCGCTCAGTCCGTCAAACTGGTGGCTTGCCCCGGAACCGCCCGCTATCGCCTCATGACAGATAAAATAGTTTCCGCCGGATTTTTCAGTACGTCCGAAGATCATGCATGTCGTGCAGGCGCCGTTGGAAGAAGCAAGGATCCTTTCGCTCATCACACCGGAAAGGGCTCCGAAGATCGTATCCGGAATGCGCTGCGCCGCGTCGATGAGGACGCTGACCGGCCCGGGTTCTTTCGGATTCACGATGCATCCCTCGGGCGCGATGATGGTGATCGGGCGGAAGACGCCCGCATTCGTCGGGAGGCTCGGGCCCACAAGGGCCTTGATCGAATACAGGATCGCTGAAGACAGGGCCGGAAGCGGGATATTGATCGGCGCTTCCACCTGCTCATGCGTACCGGTGAAATCCATCGTCATTTCTTCGCCGGCGACCGTGATCCTGATATTGATGTTGATCGGTTCAGGCACCTGGTCCCCGCAGCCGTCCACATAATCTGTAAAGGTATACTCTCCGTCCGGAATCTTCGCGATTGTACTGCGCATCATCCGTTCCGCATAATTCTGCATCTCTTCCATGCAGTCCGTCAGCACGTCCCCGTACTTGGCATAGGCGGACTGTATCTTTTCGATGCCGATCAGGTTCGCGGAGATCTGGGCAGTGAAATCGCCTTTCCGTTCTTCTTTGGTCCTGGTATTTCCGAGCAGCATGTCCATAACGTCGTCATTGACTTTTCCGTCTTTGCAGATATGGACGATCGGGATCCGGATACCTTCTTCAAAGATCGAACGGGCATTGCCGATAATACTGCCCGGGACACTTCCCCCGATATCTGAGTGATGGGCGATATTGCTGACCCACGCGATCAGTTTTCCGTCCGCGAAGACCGGCGCGCAGATGGTAATATCCGGCAGATGGTTCCCGCTTCCGTCGTAAGGGTCATTCACGATGAACATGTCGCCGGGATGAATGTTTTCTTTGCCGAATTTCCGGATAACGTTCTTTGCCATATACAAAGATGTAGCGAGAAGGATCGGAATGCTGCTTTCGACCTGCGCTACGACGTTTCCGTCCCCGTCCATGATGGCGACCGTATTATCCCGGCGTTCCTTGATATTGGTCGAATATGCGCTTTTTATTATGACCGTGTTGGTCTCATCAGCTATGGAAAGCAGAAGGTTCCGGATGACCTCCACAATGACCGGATCCACTTTTTTATTCATTTCCGTCCTCCTCGTCAAAAACCGCGATCATGTTGGAATAACCGTCTACCGTCATTTCCCAGCGCGGCGGAAGTACCGTCGTGCAGTCCATCTGCTCGATGATTGCCGGTCCGTGCAGCCTGGTCCCCGGGATAAAATCATCCCGGTGAAAAATACCGCATCTGATATAATCCTCTTCGCCCTGGAACAGTACGTCCCTGTAGGTAAACGGAACTGGAGCAGGCGCGTTCTCATCCGTTTTCCGTTCTTTCAGCTCCGGTTTATCGATCAGGCCGACCGCTGCCACACGGTAACTGACAAACTTGACCGGGGCGCCGTCGTTCCGGTATCCATACGCTTTCTTATGTGCCGCATGGAAGTCTTCAATAGCAGCGGCAAGCACCTCTTCATTCATATCGCAGGCGCGCAGCGGGACAGTGATCTCATAGTTCTGCCTTCCATACCGCATATCGATTGCCCACTCGTAAGAATGCCTGTCTTCCGGAATTCCTTCTTTCAGCAGCATTTTCCGGCCGTCTTCGGCAAGGCCTTTAAAGATCTCCTTTACCTGCGGGATGTTTTCCTTCTCCGCATTCATGATATTGGAGCAGACAAAATCGAATTTTGTATCGGCCATGAGAAGTCCCAGGGAACACAGCGTTCCCGGCGAAGGCGGCATAATGACTCTCCTGATCCCGAGTTCCTGCGAGACTTCGCACGCATGCAGCGGACCCGCTCCGCCGAATGCCATCAGCGTGAACTCACGGACGTCGTATCCCTTTTCTACGGAAACCACGCGGATCGCGCGCATCATATTGGCATTGACGACAGAAATGATACCGTTTGCGGCTCTTTTCATGTCCAGTGTCGTCTTGTCGCATATGTTTTCCTGGATAGCCTTTTCGGCCAGATCCAGATAAACGTCCATCCTGCCGCCCAGGATCTTCTCCTGGTTCAGCTTGCCCAGCACGATATTGGCGTCCGTAACCGTCGGTTTCGTCCCGCCTCTCCCGTAACAGGCCGGACCGGGTGTTGCGCCTGCGCTGCGGGGGCCGACTTTCATGCCGCCGCCTTCATCGATGGAAGCGATACTTCCGCCGCCGGCGCCGATGGTAATGATATTGACCATCGGGATCCTTGCCGGATAGCCTTCTACCAGACGTTCGTTGGACACCTGCGGCTGGGCATTTTCGATCAGGCTGATATCTGCGCTCGTGCCGCCCATGTCGAAGGTGATGATCTTGTCCGCTCCGCACTGTCTGCCGATATGCGCCGCGCCGATAACGCCGGCGGAAGGCCCGGAAACAGCCGTCTTGATCGGAAACTCGATCGTATCCCGGATCGTAATGATGCTGCCGTTCGACTGCGTGACATAAGGCTCGACTTCCACACCGATCCCCTTTACGGAATCCCGGAAATTCTGAACGTATTTTTCCATGATGGGGCCGAGATAGGAATTCAGGACCGTCGTGCTCATGCGGGAAAACTCGCGGAATTCGGGAACCAGTTCAGATGACACCGTCACGTATGCTTCCGGGTATTCCTCCCCGATGATCGCCTTGATCCGTTCTTCATGGACCGGATTGATAAAGGAGAATAACGTAGCTACCGCAATGGAATTCACGCCGTTTTCCTTAAACAGGCGGACGACCTCACGGACTTTTTCTTCATCAAGCGGTTTTAGGACAGAACCGTCATAGCGGATCCGTTCAGGCACACCTTTGTTCATTCCGTTCTGAATCAGCGGAAGCGGTTTCTGCTCCAGTGTGTCATACATGGAAGGCCGTTTCTGAAGGCCGATGTCCATAATGTCGTGAAATCCTTCCGTCGTGATCAGCCCGACGTTCGCCCCGGTCTTTTCGATCAGCGCATTGGTCGATACGGTCGTCCCGTGTGCCAGATATACCACCTGTGCTGTCGTTGCGCCTTCCATCTCCAGGACTTTCAGGATCCCGTCGACGATCGCAATTGAAGAATCCTGGTTAGTGGAACTGTGTTTGAAATGAAACAGCTTTTCAGTTTCCTGATGGAAGATTGAAAAGTCAGTAAACGTACCGCCCACGTCAACGCCTATCATGTATCCCATTCCGATATCCTCCTGCATCAGACTCTTTTTACAATTCGGGGCGAAAACCGATGAATTCCAAATTATTTTCGCCCCAAACCGTCTATTGCTTATTGATCCTTTTTGTACTTAACTAAGCAGCTATTTTCCGGTGTAAGCGTCCGGAACTACTATCAGTGCTCAAGTGCCTGAATGGAATCGTACAGGCCGGGAGTCGCCCAATAGTTTTCCGCCTCAAGTTCAGCGGCCAGCGGAGCCATCTTGTCAATGAAAGTCTGTTTATCAAATTCGACGAATTCAGCGCCGCTGTCCGTGATGGTCTTCATGTCGTCTTCCCAGGATTCCCTGACAGTGGTAGAGAAGAATACCGCCGCATCCTCAGCGCATTCTTCGATAACCGCCTTCTCCTCATCGCTCAGCTTATTCCAGACCGACGTGGTCAGCGCCAGAGATTCCAGCGGATAAGCATAGTCAACAAGAGAGATGTAAGGAGCGTACTTGTAAAGATCAAGCGCTACGATAGATTCATAAGAGCATTCACCGGCATCGACCAGACCCTGCATCATGGCCATGGTGTAATCAGACCATGCGACGATCGTCGGGACAGCGCCCATGGTCGAGAAATTCTTCTTGAAGATATCCAGGTTCGGAACACGGAATTTCACACCGGCCAGATCGTCGACGGTATGGATCGGGTGCTTCGCAAAGATAGCTCTCGGGTTTTTCTGGAAGTGGTAATTGACTACATGAATGCCGTTGTCTTCAAGAGTATTGAAGATATTATCGGAAAGATCGGATTCCATGAATGCATAGACATGGTCGATGCTGTCAAAAGCAAAAGCCATGCTCATGATGTTCAGGTCTTTCGCGATCGTGGAATAGTTCTCGATCGAGAAGATCACGCCCTGCTGCAGGTCAACCATCATGTTCTCGATCATTTCAGTCGCGTTGCCGAGCTGTTCGCCGGGATAGTACTCGACTTTGACTCTGCCTGCCAGCTTCTCATTGACGGAATCAACGAAACGCTGTCCGGCTGCGCCGATCGGTTCGGTAACCGCTGAAGATGCGCCAAGTTTGATAATGATCTCCTCACCGCCGGCTTCCGCAGGAGCTTCTGCCGTCTGCTCTGCTGCGCTCTCTGCAGGAGCAGCAGCCGGAGCCGCACTCTGAACAGCACAGCCTGCTATGGATGCCGCCACCATCGCTGCTGCCATACATACTGCTAGTAATCTCTTTTTCATCTCTGCCTCCTTTGAATAATGTTGTTGTCGGTATCTGTTATCTGGCATCTATAGCCTGCAGCCAGTGATACGTCTTTTGAATACTTGTTTCCGGTTCGGAAAGACAGGGGACCGCATTGATCTCCAGCGTATGGAACCATCCTTCGGCAATTCTGTCCGTCCCGGCCGGACAGGTCTCCACGATTTCTTTCAATGGAACCGTTCCCTCTCCCGGAATGATGTGAAGCGACCCGTCTTTCCCGTCTGTCAGATGAATATGCCTGATCCTGTTTCCGAATGCATTCAGATAATCTTCGATCTTTTCTCCCTGTCCGCAGAGAATGCTCGTATCTGCGACAAATCCGATCCTGTCATCCAAAAAATCCGCAAGCTCCTGCAGATCGTCGATCGTATTGACCAGGTTGGAACTGAACGGCGTCAGGTGCTGTGTCTCGATCAATACGCCTTTATGTTCCGCATAATCCGCCATCTCCAGCAGGAATTCCGCCGTCCTATGAATGCTTTCCCTTCTGTCGTCAGTTTCATAACGCCATCCGGGGGCAAACAGGACATGCCCGGCCTCAAGCGCTTCCGCTGCATCGATACATTTTTTTCCGTATTGAAAAGCCCGTTCGCGCATGCCCATGTCAGAGATGGCAGCGCTTAGCGGATAACCGTTCATTTCGGGTGTCAGACAGCTGAAAGTCAGGCCCAGAGACGCCGCAAACCGTCTGACGGTCTTCAGCCCGGCATAACTGCAGTCCGGAATGAACAGATGAGGTTCACCCGCCCAGAGATCGACTTTGGAGAAGCCTGCGGCGCGAATGCTTCGGAGTGCATAAAACAGGGAATACTTCTGCCACAGATTATTCATTACCGCGAACCGGTCCTGCAGTATCTCCTGTTTCATGGCCGGTCCTCCCAAAGCCTGATCCGGTCGATACACTGCTTCAGCGCCGCGTGAGGATCCGGCAGATACCGCCTGTCATTGATCTCCAGCACGATCTTTCCCTGATATCCGAAATCCAGGATCTCGTCGTAATACTTTTCCAGCGGCAGAATACCGTCTCCAAACGAAAGATGCGCGGACGGCAGTCCGTCCATCATGTGGATCACCCGGATATGATCCGGCAGCCGGTCGAAAAACGCGCTCACTGTCTCCCCGAAAACACTCATCTGTCCAAGATCCAGAACACAGTGCAGATTTTCCGCGCCGACCCTGCGGAGTACTTCCGCAAGGTCTTCAGAAGTATTGACGAGCGGTGAACTGTTTGTTGTCAGATGCTCCAGTACCAGCTGAGTCCGGCCCGTTTTCGCATAACCGGCCAGATCTCCCAGCATTTCGCACATGGCTTCCATATTGGTTTCACGCTGGCAGTCCATCAGCCCTTTCCCCGCCGGGATCAACATATACGGCGCCTGAAGCTCGTTCGCGATCTCAATGTGAGTGCAGAGATAATCACGTGTCCGCATCCTGAGCTTCGGCTCTGCTGCCGCAATATCATAGGGATAAGGGATCATCTCAGGCGTGTAAGAAACGACCGCCATTCCGCTCCCCATGATCTCATTCCGCAGTCCGGCAACCTTCGACGGCGTTGCTTCAGCGGCATAAAAGTGAGGGGCCCCGCACCAGAAATCGATCTGGTTCAGTCCCAGTTTTCTCATGCTGCTGAGAAAATAGGAAAACGGATAATGCGCATAGGCGTTATTCATTACCGCAAATTGTTCCGCGATGCTCTCCTGCCGCATGAAATATCTCTCCTTAACCGAGAATGGAAGGAATAAACAACGTTACGCCCGGGATAAAAGTCACCAGCAGCAGCGCCGCTACCAGAGGAATGATCATCTTCAACGTCTCAGGGACACAGTCACTGAAGGGAATACCCGCTACTTTAGCAGCCACAAACAGCGACGGGGCCATGGGCGGCGTGATTCCCCCGATCGTCAGGTTCAATACCGCGATCACGCCCATCGTGATATAGCTGATCCCGAAAGCATCCGCAATATTCAGCAGGACCGGCGCCATCATGATCAGGACCGGCAGAGATCCCATAAAACACCCCATGAACAGAAGGATCACGTTCATGACCAGAAGGACGGCCACCCGGTTGTTTAAACTAAGAAGCATGTCGGAAAGGGTCTTTGTTAATCCGCTGTTGATGATCATCCAGTTGAATACTGAGCCTGTCGCGCAAAGCCACATGGTCAGCGCGGTCGTCGTCATGGTGTTCTTCAGGATCGTCAGCATTTTCTTAAAGCTCAGTCTCCGGTAAGCCAGACCCAGAAGCACAATATAGGCGCAGGCTACCGCACCCGTTTCCGTTGCCGTAAACACGCCGCTGCTGATCCCGATCAGAAGAATGGCCGGCGCGCATAATGCCGGAAGTCCTCTCCAGAGCGCGTGCAGGAATTCCTTAAAAGTTGCGCGTTTCGTAATGGGTGCTTTAATTCCAAGGAATCTGACGTCAACGTAAATAAAAGCCATTAAACAGAGTCCCATCAGAATTCCGGGAAGGATCCCCGCAAGAAACAGCTTTACAGTAGAAGCGCTGGCAAGGAATCCCCAGATGACCAGATTGATGCTCGGCGGAATGATCGGGCCGATCCCTGAGGAAGCCGCTGTGATCGCGACTGAAAAACGCTTGTCATAACCCGCTTCATCCATGGCCTTGATCTCGATCGCGCCGAGGCCGCCGGCGTCTGCCATGGCGGATCCGCTCATTCCGGCAAAGATCATGCTTGCCAGGACGTTCGCGTGCCCCAGGCCACCGGGAATATGACCGATCGATTTCTCAGCGATCCCGAAAATACGGTCGCTGAAACCGATCTCATTCATCGCCGAACCGACAAAAATAAATGCGGGGACTGCCAGCAGCGACATGCTTGAAAAGGAAGACGCCGTCTTCTGGGCGAACATGACAAAGCTCTGTCCGTTCTGGATGATATAAAGCATGCTGCTGACAAGCATGGCCGTACCGATCGGTACTTCCAGCAGGATCATGACGATAAACAGAATAAAGAATATCCATACAAAAGCAGAGCTACTCAATGATCATCCCTCCTTCATCCTGTAATTTCTGGAACCTCTGAAGAAATACTTCCTTCGGGGTACAGATGTATTCCACGATCCTGTACGCAGAAAGGATGATCAGCATAACGCCCATCACGATCATCGGCAGGGCACTGTAATATGCCCTCGAGAACGGGATGCCTCCCTGCGGAAGCTGTTTGATCTGCATGGCAAACAGCTGTCTTCCGCCGATGACAAAAAGGAATGAAGTAATAAACACCAGCACATGCGGAATGAACATGAAGAAGACCTTGAACGGCTTTTTAAAATACTGGATGAAAAAGTTGATCACCGCATGCTCGCTCGTCCAGTAGCAGACGACCGTTCCCAGTGCCGAATACCAGACCAGGAGCGCGACGATAGCCTCATCAAACCAGAAGACCGGTCTTGAAAAAACGTAACGCAGAATAACGTTAATAAACATCATGCTCAGGAAAACCGCGGATGCGATCCCCCCGACGACCAGAATGATCCTGATCACCGTATTTATAACTTTCCAGACACTCCCCAGTCTTCCTCCGGGAACATACTGTTCCAGCATATTCCTATCACCTCCTGTCAGTTCTGATCAGAAGCACCCGCATGCATCAGGTCCTTCGTACTCTCATACAATGCCCAGAAAATCTCCTGATGCTTCCGGTATTCTCTGTGGTTTTCCATATCCGGGTATACTTCACGGCCGATCCGGATGATCTTCTCAAGATCCCGGAATCCGCCCAGGGCACCGGCACCGATCATGGCCATCAGCGCATCCCCGTACGACGCGCCGACCGTGATCTCCGGGATATACAGAGTTTCGCCAAGCATATCGGCTATGATCTGCATCCAGACCAGATTCTTTGCCCCTCCGCCGACTGCCATGATCCTGGAAGGAAACACCTCGTGTTCCCGAAGGACGTCCATGATCCTGGCGGCACAGTATCCGATGCCTTCCAGCGCCGATCTGTACAGATGAGCCCGCGAATGAGAAAGATTCAGTCCGAAGATCACTCCTTTTGCCAACGGATCATTGATCGGGCTTCTCTCACCGGCAAAAAACGGAAGCGTATACAGCCCGCCGCTTCCCGGGGCGATCTTCCCGGCCTCTTCAGCCATCGCTTCAAAAGCATTCCTGCCGCCGTTCTTTTCCACAGCCAGCAGATCCTGATGCAGGGCATCGCGGTACCAGTTGGTCAACGTTCCTGCCGTATTGGTCCCGGCAGAGACCGTATAGGAACCGGGAATGGTGAAAATGGTTCCTTTCACGCGGTCGTCCCGGATCAGCCTGTCCGTACAGAGATTCAGAAACAGGGTAGAACCAAACTGCAGCATTGCCGTACCGGTCCTGACCACACCGGAACTGATCGCCTCCGCACAGGAATCCCCTGTCCCCGTAATGACCGGTGTACCGGCTGCAAGTCCGGTCTGTGACGCGGCTTCCTCCGTAATCGTTCCGATGATATCCGTTACGGTCTTCGCTTCCGCGAGCTGGTCCGGACGGCAGATCTCCCGGCACATATCCGTACGAATCTCCCCGTTCATGTCATACATCGGCTGAAAAGAAGCGCAGGCAAGATACCGGTCAATACAGTAGTTCCCGGTCAGTTTTGCTCCGATATAAGATGCGCCCGTGAGGAATTTAGAGGTTTTTTCATAGATCTCCGGTTCATTGTTTTTGATCCAGAGGATCTTTGCCGCAATGTCCCCTGTGGCGATCGGCCGCCCGAAATACCGGCGGACCGTTTCATCCCCATATAATTCCGTCAGATAACGGATCTCTTTATCAGCTCTTGCGTCGATTCCATACAGAATAGCCTTGCGCAGCGGCCTGCACTGTTCGTCGACCGGCAGACAGTCGCAGCCGAGCGTACTGGCTCCGACTGCGGCGATCTGATCCGCCCGGATCCCGGATCTTTCCAGAAGGCTTCCGGACAGATAACAGAAGTCATGCCACCAGACTGCTTCCGCATCGTGTTCATAATATTTCGGCTGCGGATTCTCCATTCCGTGGGGCACACTGTTTTCGCACACGATCGCCCCGGTATGATCGACGATCACACCCTTGCTGCTGAAAGTGCCGATATCAATTCCCAGATAATATGCGTTTTCCCGCATGATTTTGCACCTGCTGTCCTGACCCGCCCGGTTCTCAGAGCCTGTTTCTGTACTCCCTGACCTTATTCATGAAATCGATCACCCGGTCTTTATCCACGTAATTGGCGAATTTTCCATCCTTTTTAAATGCAGTTCCGACACACAATCCGTCAGACACTTCCAGTTTCTCGATCACATTCTGATGATTGCATCCGGTATTGCAGAAGATCGGCACCTCTCCCGCAGCTTCTTTTACGACGGTCATCGTGTCCGCGTTCGTCTCTTTTCCGGCGCCGGATCCGGAAACGCAGAGCCCGTCCGGGAAACAATGGAACACGATCGATTTTGTGATCGTCTGAAGATCTCTGGGAGCCAGATAAGCGTCCGATTCCGGATTTACTTTATAGAGCATCCTGACGTGTTCCGCATTGAGCTGTTTCCGGCGGCGGATAACTTCCGCGATATCGGTATCGACCAGGCCGCTCTCTCCCATATAGGCCCCTGTAAAAGCGGCCCGGATGAACTTTGCCTCCGTTGCGACCGCCAGTTCCAGCGCCTCCATCGGGTTATAGGCAATATTCACGCCGTAAGGGACCCGGAACTTATGCTCCAGCGCCCCTATGATCCTTGCCATGGCGGCTACGGTGATATAACTGACTTTCTTCTGATACGGCAGGCTGAATTCATTTGAAATGAGGATCCCGTCCACACCTCCGTCCTGAAGACTATCCAGCTCTTCCCCCGCCATTTTGATGACATACTGCATACCCGCCTCGTCGTCATAAAGCGGGTCGCCCGGAAGAGCCCTCAAATGCAGCAGTGCGATGACCGGTTTTTTTACTTGAAACATCTCATCCGTCCACATATATTCAGCCTTTCCTCTCTATTAAATACTATTTGTTTTAATTGTATTATTTGTATTATTTATTATAGTTTACTTTTAAACCCAATGTCAAGTGTTGCTGACTTCTTGAATTGACATTTTTTAGCTCTGCTTGCCTGTCTCTGGGCTGCTCGATATACTGTCATAAAAAGACAGAAGGAGAGCCTCAGAG
>CADBEN010000032.1 GCA_902793685.1 uncultured Lachnospiraceae bacterium | reverse complement strand
ACTTCGTACACCATACGATGTGATACTGCAGGGAATAAACATATCCCCTACCATATGTAAGTCCAGAAAACTCAATATTATAAATGCTATTCTCCATATCTGAATTATACCATAAGCAGACCCCGGACGCAACGAAAAAATCGAACCTTTGTTCGCAGAGTGCCTAAAAAAAGCCGGCTTACGACTGAAGTCACGAGAATGCGCCGGCTCTTATTTCAAGGGAAAAGAAAAGAGGCCGTCGCGTTCAGCGGCGGCCTTTTCGATGCTGCAAAGAGCTGCGGGCGTCATACTGCCCGATTGAAAACATGGGAAACCGCGGATGCGCGGTCACTGATACTGGACTTTCTCCGCGGCGAAGCCGGCCCGTTTTGCCTGGCGGGCAGCATCGTCCGCGGTCTTTTCTTTTTCCGGAACGCCGATGGAAAGGAGGGCCTCCACGCGGAAGCCATCAGGTACTTTGACGAGACTGCGCACAAAGTCTTCCGCGTTTCCGCCCCCGGCGTCAGGACGCATGCGGATCTGGATCCAGCAGCTTCCGTAGCCCATGGCGTCCGCCAGAAGGTGCATGTTGGTGAGGACGATCGAGCAGTCTTCGATCCAGGTACTGAACTGCTCGTCCGCGGTGACGACGATGGCCGCGCCTGCGTTCTTCAGCATGTTTGCGGAGCCTGCCCGGGCTCCGGCCAGTTTATGGACAGTATCAAGATCCTGCACCACGACAATATCCCACGGGTAGTCGGCGTGTCCGGAAGCGGAGGTAAGTCCGGCTTCGACGATGAGCTCCAGATCTTCCTTCGGAATGGCTTCTCCGGTGTAATTCCGGATGCTGCGGCGGTCCTTCATTGCCTGCAGAATGATGGCTGCGGTTTCACGGGCTTTCTGATTCTGTGCCATAAGGGCTCCTTTCCTGGCTGTGCCGGACGGCGTCTCTGCGGAACATCCTTTTCCGGCAGCTTTATCCAAACAGCTCCTTGCCGCGTTCCAGTTCGTCGCGGATCAGGATATGCTGCGGACATACGTCCTCGCACTGGCCGCAGTGAATACATTCTTCGGCGGTGCTTTTACGGAAGATCCCGCGGATGTTGTTGTACTGACGCTGTGCCTGGGTCTTGTTTCCGTAGAGTGTCAGCAGGTTCATGGCGTTAAAGATGCGGGAAATGCCGATATTCTGCGGACATACCTTTGCGCAGTAGTTGCAGTTGGTGCACGGGATCAGCGGGATGCTGTTCAGAACTTCCTGCGCCTTTTTGACGACATCCTGTTCTTCCGGAGAGAGTTTTCTGAAATGCTCCATGTAGGACAGGTTGTCTTCCATCTGCTCCTGACTGCTCATGCCGGAGAGGACGGTGATGACGCCGTCCAGGCTTGCGGCGAAACGGATCGCCCAGGAGGCCAGGCTGGAAGAAGGTTCTGCTTTCCGGAAGATTTCTGCCACTGCCTCCGGCGGGGAGGCCAGCATGCCGCCCTTGACCGGCTCCATGATGACCACCGGCTTGTGGAATTCCCGGGCAACTTCATAGCATTCCCGGGAGCGGATCACCGGGTTCTCCCAGTCTGCGTAGTTGATCTGCAGCTGTACAAACTCCGCCTCCGGATGCTTTTCCAGGATCTCCCTAAGCTGCGGCGGCGTTCCATGGAAGGAGAAGCCGAGGTGCCGGATCTTTCCTTCCTTCATCTTTTCTTTTGCAAAATCCCAGATGCCGAAATCTTCATAGAAGCCTGTGCGGACATCGCCCAGATTGTGGAGCAGATAGAAATCAAAGTAGCCCGCGCCGGTCTTCCGGAGCGAGACGTCGAACTGGTGCTTTGCCTTTTCTGCCGTGTCGCAGTTCAGCCATGCGGCCAGCTTGTCCGCGAGAAGGAAGCTTTCGCGGGGATAGCGTTCCACCAGCGCCTGCCGGATGGCTTCTTCACTTCCCGGATAAGCAAAGGCTGTGTCGAA
This sequence comes from uncultured Lachnospiraceae bacterium, assembly GCA_902793685.1. Classification (GTDB taxonomy): domain Bacteria; phylum Bacillota; class Clostridia; order Lachnospirales; family Lachnospiraceae; genus Moryella. The sequence continues at coordinate 21,598 of CADBEN010000032.1, read as the reverse complement.
ATAGGTGCCGCCGGCTTCCAGGAAGCGGTCCACCATAAGTTTCGTGGCTTCAACATCGATCGCGCCGTCCTTCATGGGGAGACGCATCAGGCCGAAACCGAGCTTCAGAATATCTTCACCGAGGTATGCCATAAAATCTCCTTTCGGGGGATGAACAGATATTGTTTTTCTACTATACAGTATACTGCATGCGGCAGGCGGACGGCACGGAATAATCTGCATGTTTTCCGCGGAAGTCTGAAAAAACTCTCGGCACACAGCTGCGGCAATATCCGCAACAAAACCCTCCGCAGTTTAAGAAGCAGGTGTATAATGAAAAAGGATTTCTCAAGAGAGACTTGAATCGGCCGAAAGAAAGACTGGTAAGGAGGAAGTTCATCATGATCAGGAATTACGCGCACAGAGGATTTGCGGGAAAATATCCCGAGGATACGATGCTGGCATTTGAGAAAGCCATCCGGGAGCCGGGCTGCGACGGAATCACCATTGATGTACAGCTGTCCAAGGACGGCGAGGTCGTCATCATCCACGACACAACCCTGGACCGTACGGCGCTCAACATGACCGGGAATGTCCGGGCCTACACCCTGGAAGAGCTTAAGAAGGCGGATGTCTCCGGACCGTTCGCGGGCAAGGTCGCTCCGCAGCGCATTCCCACACTCCGCGAATATCTGGAGTTCACGAAGCCCCTCGGCACGAAGACCATCATCGAGCTGAAGACCGAAGTCTTCGAGTATCAGGGAATTGAGCAGAAGGTCATCGACCTTGTAAAGGAATTTGACGTGATGGACAGTGTGATGATCGCCTCCTGCAACCACTACAGCGTGAAGCGCGCAAAGGAACTCTGCCCGGAGATCCGCTGCGGCTGCCTGTGCCATTCCTGGATCCTGGATGCAGGAAATTACGTGAAGAGTGCCGGCGCGGACTGCTATCTTCCGAACTTCGCGCAGTGCACCAGGGAGAACGTGGACCGGATCCACAGCCAGGGCGCGGAGATCTACACCTGGACCGTCAACCAGGATTTCGACGTCCAGAAGCTCATCGAAGTCGGCGTGGACGGCATCCTCAGCGACTTCCCGGATCTTGTGACCAAGTTCCGCCGTCTCGCGGAGATCGAGAGCGAGTACCCCATGGGTATGGCGGTCTGCGGCTGGATGGATTAAGATTCCGGCCTGACAGCGGCTTTTGGAAAAATGGCCCGGAGATCAGATCTCCGGGCCATTGACAATGCATGCAAAGGTTTCGTAAACTGCATGAATGAGTTCTATATAACTATTGGGAGGGATTTACGGATGAACGTACTGAAAGGGTTGGAACCGGCTTCGGTATTTCGTTTTTTTGAGGAGATCTGCGGGATCCCGCACGGGTCAGGTGACACGAAGCGGATCAGTGATTACTGCGTACAGTTTGCGAAAGAACGCGGGCTGGAGGTCCGGCAGGACGAGTATAACAACGTGATCATCCTGAAGCAGGGGACCTCCGGGTACGAGAACGCCGCACCGGTCATGCTGCAGGGCCATATCGACATGGTCTGCGAGAAGGAAGCCGGATGTGACATCGATTTTGCGAAGGACGGCCTGCGCCTGCGCCTGGAGAACGGGATCGTGACCGCCGACGGGACGACCCTCGGGGGTGATGACGGCATCGCCGCGGCGTACATGCTGGCCATTCTGGATTCGGATACCATTCCGCATCCGCCGCTGGAGTGCGTGCTCACGGTGGACGAGGAGATCGGCATGCTGGGCGCTGCCGCAATGGATATGTCGGATCTGAGATCCCGCATCATGCTGAACATTGATTCCGAGGACGAGGGCTTCCTGCTGGTGAGCTGTGCAGGCGGCATGACCGCCCGCTGCCTGGTTCCGGTGGAACGGGCTTCCATGTCCGGGACGAAGGCGGAGATCAAGGTTACCGGCTGCATGGGCGGTCATTCGGGAACCGAGATCAATAAGGGCAGGGCGAACGCGTCCATGGTGCTCGGAGAAGTGCTGGAGGCATTCCGGAAGGAAGTTCCGTTCCGTCTGGTTTCCGTGAACGGCGGTCTCAAGGACAACGCCATCCCGCGGGAAGCTGCTGCGGAGCTGGTCTTCGCGGACGATGCCGGCGCAGCGGGAAAGATCGCGGCGCTGAGTGATGATCTGCAGAAGCGTTTTGCGGATACGGATCCGGGGATCCGGATCGAATATACGGCCGTTCCGGCCGGACAGAGTTTCGGACCCATGACGGAAGAGAGCACAGAGCGTGTGATCCGGGCACTTAAGTCCCTGCCGAACGGCGTGCAGAAGATGAGCGCCGACATCGAGGGTCTGGTGCAGACCTCCCTGAACCTCGGCATCATGAAGACGGAAGAGAGTCAGGTAAGCTTTGCTTTCTCTGTCCGCAGCAGCGTGGAAGAGGAAAAGCAGGCGCTCCGGAAGGAGCTTGAGAGGGTCACAGCGTCCCTCGGCGGAACCGTGGAGGTGCAGGGCGAGTACCCGGCCTGGGAATACCGGAAGGAGTCCCCGCTGCGGGATCTGATGGTGGAGGTCTATACGGAGCAGTACGGCAGCGCACCGGTGGTGCAGGCTATCCACGCCGGCGTGGAATGCGGTCTCTTCTCGGGACAGCTGCCCGGCCTGGACTGCGTCTCCTTCGGACCGGACATGAAGGACATCCACACGCCGAAGGAAAGCATGGACACAGAGAGCGTCCGCAGGACCTGGGATTATCTCCTGGAGATCCTCAGAAGGCTGAAATAAGAGGCCCTATTCAGATCAGCGCCCGGAACATGGCGGCAGCCACCGGCAGGATCGCGTCGGGGAAATCGTAGGCTTCCGTATGCAGAGCGGGAGAATCTTCCCCGGTGCCGATGTAGAAGATGGCGCCGGGGCATTGCTTCGTGTACCAGCCGAAATCCTCGGAAGCGCGCCACATCTCTTCCATATCGAGAGCTTGGACCCCGGTGACCTCGACCGCGGCATTCACGACACGGGAGATACAGGAATCGTCGTTGACAGTCGCAGGGAAGCGGTCGGACTCCGAGAAGGAGACCGTAAGGCCGTTCCAGGCTGCGAGCTGCCGGGCCTTTTCACAGAACGCCCGGTCCAGTGCCTCCAGTTCGTCTTCGTATTCGGCCCGCTCCGTGAAGGAGAGTTCTCCCTTATAGGGCACGACGCCGAAATCCTTTTTCCCGACGTTTAAATGGACGACCGTCGCGAGCAGCATGCCGCGGTGGGGCTGGAAAAGAAGTTTATCTGTATAAAGGCAAAGCTCTGCCGCTGCGCGGGCAGGGCTTTTTCCGTGCTCCGGCGCGCTGGCGTGGGCCGGCACTCCGGTAAAACAGACTGTCCTTCCGACAGAAGCGGGCTGGGTCTGCCCCGGACGGAACACGACCTGTCCCAGGGGGTACCCGTTCAGGTTATGAAAAGCGTAGATCTCGCGGATCCCTTTCTCGGAGAGCAGCTCCGCGCAGACTCTGGCACCGACCCCGGTCTCTTCCGCGTGCTGGAAGATGAGATATACGTCCCGGGACAGCGGCTGTCCGGTCAGCGAGAGTGCCAGGCCGCACAGCGCCGCGCAGTGGCCGTCGTGGCCGCAGCGGTGGGAGACAGAAGGATCTTCCGAAGCATAGGGCAGGGAACAGGTCTCGGGGATGGGCAGTGCGTCCATATCCGCCCGGAAGGCGATGGGCGGCTTCGCTGCCGGGGCTGCCGCGCCGCGGAAGGCATAGAACCACGCGCCCCGGTCTGTGACAGAGAAGTCCGTGTGCTCCCGGAGAAAGTCCTTAAGGATCGCTTTGGTTTTGTGCTCGGCGCCGGAAAGCTCCGCGTGCCGGTGCAGGGTATGCCGGAGATCGGTGATAAGCCTGGTATGATCCCCGGAAAGCAGGGCCGCGGGTTCTCCGGGTGAAGTCTGAATAGTCATAAATACCTCCTGCCGGTCATTGTTTCTTCGCCACAGGGATCCGCAGCGTTTTCAGGTACGCTTTCTGTTCCGGGGTGATACGGAAGCTTTCGACGGCTTTCCGGATGGTCATATTATGGACCCGGGGATCCAGGCGTTTTTCCGTGAGATAAGGCAGCACAGAATCATACTGCTTTGCCAGCGCCGTGGCGAAATACCAGGCAGTCATCATGTTGACGTAGTATTCTTCAGAGCGTATCCGGGAGACCAGTTCCGGATACGCAGGATCGAAATCTTCGTCCAGGAAGTGTTCCATCAGCATGCCGGTCCCGAAGCGGACAGTATAGGTCTTTCCCGGGGAGATCTTAAAAGGCCCGGCACCTGCCCCGTCCGGAACGATCCACTTCCGGATGTACGGAAGAAGCTCCGGGCGGTGTTTCCGGAAGATCTTCGGGGACATCTGGTCGCAGGTGGCCCAGTTGTCGACGAAGGGAAGAAAGCGCCCGGTCTCAGCGATGCAGATCTCGAAATCTTTGATCCCGGAAATGAGGAAGGCGTGCAGCTGGTTCTCGTCGAAATACCGGTGGGGAAGCTCCGAGAGAAATGCGGAGATCTCCGGCGGGAGACCTGCGCGTTTCTTCTCCGGGACCGTTCTGCCGCTGTCTGCAGGCGTTTTCGCCAGATCTTTTGCCAGCTGCCGGAGGGCAGGAGTGCGCACTCCGATCATAGTTTCCGGGTCGACCGTGGGAATCAGCTTTGCCTGGAAATCCCGGTAAGGGACGTCCTGCAGCGCAAACAGACGGCTTCTGATATCGTCAGTAGTCATGGTTCCGGGCTCCTTTCCCGCGTTCAGGTTTTGCTGATACTATTGTAGCCCCGGAAGAAGAGAATGTCACCGAACATGATCGCGGGACAGCAAAGAAAAAGCCCGGCGGGTTTTCCGCCGGGGCAGATGTCTTCTTTTGCGGGGTTCAGCTTACAGCTGGCTGTCGATCCATGCCTTCATGGCAGGAGCCGGCTTGAAGCCGATGCTGGTGCCGGTGACCTTACCGTTCTTCAGGAAGAGGACAGTCGGGACGCTGGCGATGCCGAGCTTGATCGCGAGTTCCTGATCATCGTCCACGTCGATGTTGTAGAAAGCGACCTTGCCGGCATATTCCGGGGCCAGACCGTCGATGACCGGCGCAAGCATCTTGCAGGGGCCGCACCAGGTGGCGGAGAAATCAACAATTGCTGCCGGAGCGCTCATAACTTCAGTCTCAAACTCTTTCTCAGAGATCTTCTTAACCATATCTGTACTCCTTTCGGGATGTAAATATATATTCAGTACCGGAAGACCGGTGCTGTTATATTGTCAGTATATCATTTCTTCCTGTGCAGTGCATCTACGTAGGCGGCAGCGGAGATCGCTGCGATGTTGCCCTCGCCCGCGGCCTTAATGTACTGATAGGGTGTTCCGACGATATCCCCCGCGGCAAAGCAGCCGGGAAGGCTCGCGCACATCTTCCGGTCCACCGTCACATGGCTTCCGTCCGTCTCAAGACCCGGTACCAGCTGGCCCGGGGAGATGGCGTCGCGCAGGACGAAGATGCCGTCTGCCTCGTATTCGCCCCGGTCCGTGACCACCTTCTTCACGCCGCCCTCAGCCTTGATCTCCACCGGCTTTTCGCGGACGATGCTGACCTTCTCAGGCAGTTCCGCCGGTTCATTGTACATGGGGATATAGGTGACATGTGCAGCCATGCCGGAGAGGAATTCCGCTTCCTCCTCTTCCTTGGCGCTGTAGCCGATGACGATGACGTTCTTTCCGCGGTACAGGGCTGCGTCGCAGGTCGCGCAGTAGCTCACGCCTCTGCCGAGCAGGGCGTCTTCGCCCGGCAGGGTCTTTCCTGCCACGACTCCGGTGGCCAGGATCACGGCCTCAGCTTCGATCATGCCTTCGCCGGCCTGGAGCGCGAAATAGTCACCCATGGCGTAGACCGTGCTGACCCGCTCTTCGGTGATCTCGATCCCCATGCTGTCAATATGATCCTGGAATGCCTTCATCATATCCTTGCCGGAGACGTTCGGAAGCCCGAGATAGTTCTGGATAGCGTGGGCTTTCTCTACCTTATTGCTCAGATTCCTGCTGCCCAGCAGCACGAAATTCTTGTTTCTGTTCTTCAGGGTCAGCGCCGCTTCAAGTCCGGCCGGGCCGGTCCCGATGATCGCAACCTCATAACGTCCTTCCATGTCAGCTCCTTCTTTGATCGCATCGAAGCGGTTCGTTTGTCTTTTATTCAGATTTGGTTCAGCCTTCCGGCCGGACCTGTCACAGCAGAGACTCGACGCAGGCGGAGACTTCCTTCATGTCAGCGGTCGGCTCGAAGCGGGCCACCACATTGCCCTTACGGTCCACGACGAACTTGGTGAAGTTCCACTTGATCTCCGGGTTGTTCCTGTAATCCGGATCGATCTTTGCAAGCATGTCATCCATGAACTTTGCGACATCGCCGTCACCGAAACCCTTGAAAGCCTGCTGGCTCTTGAGATACTTGAACAGCGGGATCGCGTTCTCACCGTTGACGTCGGACTTCTTCATCTGCGGGAAGGTTGTGCCGTAGGTGAGGGAGCAGAACTCGTGGATCTCATCGTCCGTGCCGGGAGTCTGTCCCGCGAACTGGTTGCAGGGAACGTCGACGATCTCGAGGCCCTTATCGTGGAAGGCATCGTACATTGCCTGCAGATCCTTGTAATGGGGAGTGAAGCCGCAGCCGGTCGCGGTATTGACGACCAGGATGACCTTCCCTTCGAACTGCTTAAGAGAAACTTCTTCGCTCTTGCGGTTCAGTACGGAATAATCATAAATGCCCATGGGGATACCTCCTTAATTATCTGATGTAACTGTTGCTGTCTGATATCTATTATATGTGTGAAAGCGTACAAGTGTATATTTTTTCTTCCCGGCGGCGCAGATCTAATTGTCTCCGGTGAATTAAAATTTGTTACAATTTAATTGTATCAAATATATTGCGGATGTCAACAGTTTTTTTCAAAAAGATTCCGGGGCTGTGATACAATCGGGAAAGAGAACTGTCCGCCGCCGCGGCGGACGTACAAAACAGGAAGAGAGGGAACAGCAGTGGATTTGAAAGCGGGAATCCATCAGGTATCAGATCATTTCTGGTACAGTGAACCGATGCGTTACGGCAGCCGGCCGGCACTGGCGGTATATCTCGCGGGAGATGTCCTGTACCGCCTTGACGGGGGGAACAGCCCGCAGCACCGGGAAGATTTCCTGAACATGCTTCCGGAGGAGCTCCTTCGCCTGCCCAGAAAGCTGGTGCTGACCCACGGACACTGGGACCACAGCTTCGGCGCGGAGCCGGGGCGGGAGGAGATCCTGGTGAGCCCTGAGACGGCGGCCTGGATGAGCATTCCCTATTATCCAAGTGAGTATGGAAAGAAATATATCGCCATGGAATACGGCGCGCCCTACGGCAAGGCGGACATTCCCGGCTTCCCGGCCTGGGACAGGCTGGTCTGTGACCGGCCCGGCGTGGAGTGCGCGCTTGTGAAAAAGGAGAACGGCCTGATCATGGAGCACGGGATCGCGGTTCCCATGGACCCGCCCATCCGCGAGGAGATCGTGCCGGGACTCGAGGCGATCCGCGTGTCCTGCGATCATCACGAGGGCAGCCTGCTCCTTTACTGTAAAGAAGAGAAGGTCCTGTTTGTCTCGGATGCCCTGTACAACGGGAATCTGGACTGGAACGCAAAAAAATACTACAGTTCGGAGCGGTTTCTCAGGTTCACCGCCTTTCTGGACACGCTGGATGTGAATCTGGCGATTCTGGGACACGACGCGGCGCTGACAGGCCAGCAGTTCCGGGAACGCTGCGCCCGCTGGAACAGGGCGGCGGAGCTCTCCCGGGGGATCACGGACGAGAACACTATGACAGAGTATTACCGGGATATCCACGGGGAAGAGCCTGAGGAGTGTCTGATGAAGGAACTGCACTGGTTCCTGGTGGGCAATCGGAGAGAGAGGTGCGTATGCCAGAAAAACCCGGACCGCTGATCCGCAGGGCAAAAGAGACAGCAAAGCAGCTTACAGGGGATGTGATGCTGACGGAACCGAGGTACCGGTTCTCCGACATCGTCCTCTCGGAGGAAGCGAAAGCAGCGCTGAAGGAGCTTCTTTCGCTGCAGAAAAACAAGAAGCTGATCTTTGATCAGTGGGGACTCGGCGCGGTCTTTCCGGACCGGAAAAGCTTCACCGTGAATCTGTACGGTCCCTCGGGGACCGGTAAGACCATGACGGCCCATGCCCTGGCGGCGAGGCTCGGGAAAAAGCTGATCATCGCGGACTACTCAGAGCTGGAATCCAAGTTTGTCGGCGAGACCTCAAAGAATATTGTCCGTCTGTTCCGGTATGCGGAGAAACACGACGCAGTGCTTCTCTTTGACGAGGCCGATGCCCTCCTCTCGAAACGTGTCACCGCCATGTTCAGCGCCACGGACGCCGGGATGAACCAGACCAGGAACGTGCTGCTGAAGATCCTCGACGAGTACCGGGGCGTGGTGATCTTCACGACCAACTTCATCCGGAACTTTGACCAGGCGTTTCTGCGCCGCATTTCCAGCCACATCCGCTTCGAAATGCCGGATCAGGAGATGAGAGAAAGGCTGTGGGCCCACTATATCGTCCCGAAGTTCCCGCTGGACGGAAACCGGAAGGAGATCATTGAAAAACTGGCGGAGATCCCGGACGTGACCGGGTCGGATGTCTCCGCCGCAGTGCTGAAGACCGCAGCCCGGGCCGCCATGAAGCCGGCGCGGAAGGCTTCTTACGGAGATTTTGCGGAGGAACTGGAAAAGATCCGCGGCGCCCGGAAGGCAATGAAGGGATATCCCGGGTGACATAATCAGGGCTATCGCTTATCGGATCAACGTGTTATAATTCCCTTGATTGTGCGGCAATTCAATTATCTCAGCGGGAAAGGACTCCTGCCGAGGTAAACGTTAAAACAGTTTAGCGGGTGATGAAGATGAACAGATTATTTGCAGGATTCAGACGGGGATTGAGAATGGCAGCAGGTGCTGCGATTCTCTCGGCAGCGGTGCTTGTCTTTGCAGTGCCGGCCTTTGCGGATTCGCTTCCCAACACGACTTTGAGTGACAGGACGTCCGGTCCCGGTGCCACCGGCTGGAAGCAGACTGCGGAAGGCGGATGGAATTATTATCTGAACGGTTCCCTGCTTCGAGGGACCTGGTCTGATGTCGGCGGATTCTGGTACTATTTCGATGACAATGGAAATATGCTGACCGGCTGGCAGAATATCGGCGGGAAGGAATATTTCCTCACCCAGAATCAGGATGAAGCGCATCCGGTGGGCGCGCTGTACGTCAACACCAAGACGCCGGACGGCTGCACGGTGGACGAGAACGGTGTAAAGATCGCGAATCCGCTGCCTTATGATCCGGCCCGGCCGAATCCTTACGGCTTCTCATGCGTGGAGGTGGACATCACCAACCAGATGATGTACTGCTATATCAACAATGAGCTCCGGGTCGCGTCACCCTGCGTGACGGGACGTCCCAGCGGCGGAAGAGCGACGGCTGTCGGCAGTTTTCGCATTAACTCCAAGGAGCGGAACCGTTATCTGCAGGGGTACAACAGTGACGGAAGCCGTTATAAGAGCTGGGTCAATTACTGGATGCCCTTCCACGGCGGCCAGGGACTCCATGACGCCCGTTGGAGAGGCGCCTTCGGCGGCCAGATCTACAAGAGCAGCGGCTCTCACGGCTGCGTGAACCTGCCGGTGGACATTGCCCCGCTTCTCTACAATACTGTGTGGGTCGGCATGCCGGTCATCGTACATTACTGATCCGGAGAGTTTTTTACAACATAACAGGATCAAAAAAACCCGGTCCGGGATCATCCACGGACCGGGTTTTTTTATGGTTTCAAGTCCCGCCTGCGGTGCTTATTAAGCAAATATGACCTGCACGAGGAACATGTACAGGACTGTTCCGGTGAGGATGGAGAGCAGGGTGTTCCGTTTCCAGGCATGCAGGCCTGCGACTGCGGCGCAGGCCAGGAGCTCCGGAATTCCGTGGGGGTACTCCAGGGGCCGGATGCCGCTCAGGCAGTAGACCACCAGCATGCCGATGACGGCGGGCGGCAGGAGCCGGGTCAGGCGGGCGATGACGGCAGGCGGCTCTTTCCCTTCCGGAAAGATGAGAAACGGAAGGAAACGGATCAGTGCGGTGACAGCTGCGCAGACGGCAACGATCAGTGCGGAGTGTGTCATGCGGCACCTCCTTTTCCGGCGGGATCGTCTCCTCCGTCGGGATCGTTACCGCCGGAGCCGGCATCCTCTTTCCCGCCCCTCAGGCTGTAGGCGAAAAGCAGCGCGCTGATCAGGACCATGGCCGGGATCAGGAAACCCGAGGACCCGAAGATCACCAGACAGAGGACCGAGGCGCCGACGCCGATGGCGGCAGGGATACGGTCGTGGATGGTGATCAGCTGTTCCGTGAAGATGGTGACAAAGAGCGCGGTCATGGCGAAATCGATGCCTCTGGTATTGATGGTCAGGGCAGAACCGATCAGGCTTCCCAGCACGCTGCCGGTGACCCACCAGCACTGATCCATCGCGGAGACCAGGAGATAATAGGTCTTTTCATCCGTTCCCTCCGGTGCGCCGCTGCACACCAGGGCGTAGGTCTCGTCGGTCAGGGAGAAAATCAGGTAGGGCTTCGCCTTTCCGATCCCGCGGTACCGGGTCAGCATGCTGATGCCGTAGAACAGGTGCCGCGCATTCACCAGCAGAGTCATGAGCGCTGTGGAGATGAGCGACGCGCCGGTGGCCATCAGGTTCACTGCGACGAACTGCAGGGAGCCCGCAAAGATGAAGAGGCTCATCGCGAAAGCCCAGGGAAGACCGTAGCCCTTGTCCCGGAGCAGAATGCCGAAGGCGATCCCGAGGACCATATATCCGGCCATGACCGGAAGGGTCGCGACGAAAGCCCTCCGGAAAGTGGTTCTGAAATTCATAATACGTGAAACTCCTGTGATACTGAACGATAGAGAAAAAGCCTTGCTGCGGATTCAGGCCCGCACGGCCCACCGCAGTTTGGTGGAACGGGCACGGGGATTCCGGACGCATTCTTCCGACGAGGGACGGATCACATCGTCCGCGATCTTCGCGTAAATACCGGCCTGATATCCGGCTTTGAAGGCTTTTTTAACCAGCCGGTCTTCGCCGGAATGGAAGGTGAGGATGGCGATCCGGCCGCCGGGCTTCATGGCATCCGGCAGCTTTTCCAGGAACTCATAGAGGACTTCGAACTCCCGGTTCACGTCGATACGCAGCGCCTGGAAGACCCGGGCACAGGCTTTTTTTGCCGCAGTGAGGGGATCCTCGCCGGCCCTTTTTCCTGCCGGGACCCACCGCCCCGGGGTTTCTTCCTTCAGCCCGTAAACGGTGTAGACGATGTTCCGGAGATCTGTGGTGGTCTCCGGCGCCTTGCCTCCGCGGATGGCAGAGCGGATGGCCCGGGCCAGCGCGGAAGCCTTCGGCTCGTCGGCATTTTCCGCGAAAAGGCCTTCCAGCTCGTCTTCCTCCAGCTCCTTCAGGCGTTCCGCGGCGCCGGTGCCATGCTCCGGGTCCATGCGGAGGTCCAGGGGACCCTCCGTCTTCCAGGAAAAGCCCCGGGAGGGATCGTCGATCTGCATGGAGGAGGCGCCCAGGTCCGCGAGAAGGAAGTCGAAGCCGCCGGCATCGGCCGCGACCCGGTCCACATTTTTGAAATTGGTGCGGACCACAGTCCAGCAGCCTTCGTCGTAGCCCAGGGCCCGCAGGCGGTTCTCCGTCTTTACGGACTCGATGGGGTCGATGTCGGTGGACCAGAGGTGTCCGCTGTGGTCCAGGGCTTTCAGAAATTCAAGCGTATGGCCGCCGTAGCCCAGGGTCGCGTCCATGCCGGACTCGCCGGGCCGGATCTTCAGGACGTCCAGAATTTCCGTCACCATGATCGGGATGTGGGTGCCGGCAGGCGTACTGCCCTTGGCGGTCACATGTTCCGCGATATCCCCGTACTTTTCCGGAGCCAGCTCTTTATATTTTTCGTGAAAGTTCTTCGGGTATCTGCCCGAATAATGGGCGCGCCGCCGATGCGGAGTGTTCTGTTCCATTTCAGCCTCATTCTTTTTCCGCGGGGAGACCCCGTTTCTTAAGTGTCGGGTAACGATCTCAGCTTTCGACGCGGTTCATATAGAATTCCCAGGTGAAGACGGCTTCCGTAAAGGAGACCGCGATCTGCCAGGAATCGGTGACCAGGGTGTCGAACTCTTCCTGCTGGGGGCATTCGACTCCCAGGACCCAGGTCTGGATGCCGTTGTCCTCCGCAAGCTTCTGCATGTCGTAGAGATACTGGCCCTCACAGAGCTTCGGCAGTTCGGCGATCTCCTCCCTTGTGAGGGCCCGGTCCGGGACTTCCTCCAGGACCTTGCCGTTCACGTCGCGGTACTTGTAGCCTTCCTTCACTGCGGAGCGGATGACGCCGCCCTTCAGACGCATGGTCACGGGGCCGGCGTAGCTCTTCGTAAAGTTGGTGTTCTGGGAGTTGTTCGGGAGGACGATCAGCGCCTCCAACTCGAGGATCACATCATCCCCGATTTCAAATTTCCGGATGATGCAGTCGCGGAAGGAAAACTGGTCGATCTCATTGACGGATCTGAATGCCATGGCTTTACTCCTTTTATGTTCCGGCGGTCCTGCCGGCTCGTTTTTATACCGGTCATTTCTGCCGGCTCGTTTTATACCGGTCATTTCTGCCGGCCCAGTTCATATTTTGTGATCAGGTCGACGACCAGATCGTAGGATCTCACACCCTCGAAGATCCCGCCTGCCTTGAGATAGCTGTCGTTCGCCTGTTCGGCGGTCTCTGCCACAGGGCCGTCGAAGCGGTCCCAGAATGCGTTGTTTGCTTTCATGTCCCGGTCTGCTTCGGGACAGATCTTAAGCGCGATCTCACGCCAGAGAGAATAATTCCGGTCGTGAAGTTCGTTCCCGCAGTAGATCCATCCCAGTACGGCGCCGCTGTAATGGAGATCCGGGTCTCCGGAATTAATACAGGCAAGGTAGCCGATGAAGTTTGCCTCTTTCTCGGACATGATCCCTTTCACATGGGAGAGTTCGTGTCCCATGGTGAAAGGCATGTTGTATTCGGCCATATCCCGGTTATAGTTCGCTTCAACAGTGAAGATCGAGTAGATCCCGGTGAAATTCATATGGTTCAGTGCGACGGAAAAGAACACCGGCTTCGGCGGCGGATAGTACCCCGAAAGGCAGGGCCAGTTTTCGCCGAGAGCCTGCATGGAGGTGCGCAGACGTTTTGAGACGCCCGCGTCGGTCTTCATGAGGCCGGCATTGTCCCGGGTGACCAGAGGTGCCCAGGCGTTCACCTCGTCCGCAAGATAGCGGCAGACCTGAGCCAGCTCTTCGTCTGTATAATTCCCGGTCCGGATCCCGGCGGCATCCGCGAAGCGGGTCCTTGAAAAATAGACCCCCTCGTTCAGCTGGAACAGAAGGAACATGGTGCAGAGGATGTAAGCGAGAACCTTCCGCAGGACCTTTTTCCGGAAGCTGAACACAAGGACCGGGACCGCGGCCAGGATCAGAAGCTCTGCCAGGGAAAAAGGAAGCAGGCCGGTGAGGCGCCCGAGGGTGTTCAGGATCACCGGGTTCATGACCTCGGCATACCGGTCCGCAAACCCCGGCAGCAGCCGCGGCGCGATTGCCAGCAGCATGCCTGCGGCCAGCATTGCGATACAGATAAACATCTGGAAACTCCGTTTTTGTTTCTCATTTATGGTACACTGAAGTGTATCATAACGCATTTTACACCGGCGCGAAAGAAGGAAAGATCTGCGCCGCAGAAAGGACGGATCAGGACCGATGGAGGAAAGACTGCCTAAGAGAAGTGAAGTTCCGGAGGAACTGACCTGGCGGCTGGAGGATATTTACGCGGGCACGTCTGCCTGGGAAGCGGACGTGAAGAAAGGCCTGGAGACCGCGGCCGGGGCGGCGGCTCTGGAAGGAAAGCTGGCGGACGATGCCGGCACCCTTCTGCATGCCCTGGATCTCTACGAGACGGCGATGCAGACCCTGTACCGTTTCTATGCCTATGCGAATATGAAGCATGACCAGGACACCGGGAACGCGGAGAATCAGGCGCTCCTTCAGAAGGCCCGTGCCGCAGAGACCAGGATCGCGGAGAAGTTTTCTTTCCTGGAGCCGGAGATCCTGGCAATTCCGGAGGAGCGTCTCAAAGTCTTCCGGGCGGCGGAGCCGGGTCTGAAAAAGTATGATGTGACGATCCGCGAGATGCTGCGGACCAAAGCCCACACCCTGTCCGGGGAGCAGGAACTCCTGCTGGCTTCGGCGGGGGAGATGGCGGGAACGCCCTCCCAGGCCTTCGGCATGCTGCAGAACGCGGACCTGAAATTCCCGTCAGTGAAGGATGCGGAGGGAAAAGAGATCCGGATCACCAACGGCCGCTTTGTCCCGCTCCAGATGTCAAAGGACAGGGATCTCCGGAAAGAGGTCTTTGAAAAGTTCTATTCCCGCTACAATGAATTCCGGAACACCTGGGCTGCTCTTTACGACGGCCAGGTGAAGCAGCAGATCTTTTTTGCAAAAGCCCGCAAATACGCTTCGACCTTTGAGGCGGCGGTGGACGGAAACAACGTGGACCCGGCGGTCTGCGACCGGCTCATCGACTCCGTGCACCGGGGGCTTGGAAAGATGCACCGCTATGTTGCTCTGCGGAAGAAGCTGCTGGGCGTTGACGAGCTCCACATGTACGACGTCTATGCACCGATGGTCAGCGATCATACGGTGAAGGTCACTTATGAGGAAGCGGTGGAGACGGCGCTGAAGGCCCTGGAGCCGTTGGGGGACGAGTATGTAAGCCTTCTCCGGGAGAGCTTTGAAAACCGGTGGGTCGATGTGGTCGAGAATGAGGGGAAGCGAGGCGGCGCTTATTCTGAGGGCGTTTACGGCGTCCACCCTTACGTGCTTCTGAACTTTAACGGCACGCTGGACGACATCTTTACGCTGGTCCACGAGATGGGACATTCGCTCCATACCTGGTATTCCTCGGCAAACCAGACTTTCCTGAACTCCAACTATAAGATCTTCGTCGCGGAGGTGGCATCCACTACCAACGAGGTCCTTCTGCTGGAATATCTCCTGAAGAAGGCCGAGTCCCGGGAGGAGAAGGCTTATCTTATCAATCACTATCTGGAGAGCTTCAAGGGGACACTGTACCGCCAGACGATGTTCGAGGAGTTCGAGCGGAAGACGAACGCTATGGCGGAAGCAGGGACGCCGCTGACTGCGGATACTCTGTCAAAGACTTATCTTGACCTGAACCGGCAGTACTTCGGGCCGGAGATGGTATCGGATGAGCTGATCGGGGCAGAATGGATGCGGATCCCGCATTTCTACTACAATTTTTACGTCTATCAGTACGCTACGAGCTTCGCGGCGGCGGTGGCGGTCGCCCACCGTATTCTGGAAGAGGGGCAGGCTGCTGTCGGTCCGTATCTCGCCTTCCTGAAGAGCGGCTGCACGGAAGATCCGGTTTCCCTCCTGAAGATCGCGGGGGTGGATCTCTCCGCGGGAACTCCGGTGGACGAGGCACTGGCGGTGTTCGACGCGGCAATCTCGGAGATGGAAGCACTGTATCTCAGTGAGGAGGACTCCCACTGAAACAATCATTCCGCAGCGAACAAAACCCACTGTAAGGGCTTGAATGAGCAGTGCGGAGCAAGAGGTATCACAATGGCAGGAATCAGGAAAAGAAACTGGAACGGAGTTCACCGGCGGGCGGCCGGGATCAGCCTGGCGTGTCTGCTGGCTGCCGCGGCCATGGTGACGGGATCCTGCGGAAAGAAGCCGGAGCCTGAGCCCACGTCGGAACCGGTGCCGGCCACAACGGAAGGGACCACGAAGGATGCGATCCTTGCCCCTCCCGTGCCGACAACGCCTGCGGAGACGGAGCCGGCGAAGGATCCTGACGAGGTGCCGGAGAGCCTTGTGAAGGCGGCGCAGCTGGAAGGCGCGCTGACGGTCTGGGGATCCTGTGAACCGGAGTATCTCGAGGCGGTCTGCAATGATTTCTCCGGGCGCTACGGGATCGACGTAAAGTTCCGCAGGAAGTCTTCAAATGACATTTATCAGGACCTCCTGAACTCCGGCGGAAGCCCCTCGGCGGATGTCTGGTTCGGCGGACGATATGACCCGGTCAGCGAAGCTGCGGCGGACGGTCTTCTTGCGGCGTACGAAGCGGAAAATGAAGGCAATCTGAAAAGCCGCCGGTACCGGGACGAGGAACACCGCTGGTATGCGGTCTCCAAGGATCTGATCGGGTTCGTGGTGAACACGGACGCCATGAAGGACCCTGCGCCGGAAGGCTGGGTGGAGGCTGTGGACCTCCCGGACACCTGGGAAGACCTTACAGACAGCAGATATTACGGTCGCATCGCGATGCCGGATCCGAAGATCACCGGCGCGGGGCGGATGATCATCACTTCGATGGTGGAAAAGATGGGCCGGGACGATGCTCTCGTCTATCTCCGGAAGCTGGACGGAAATGTGAAGACCTACGCGGAAAGCACAGGCAAGGCCGCAGAGCTGGCTGCCTCCGGAGACTGTGCGGTCGCGGTCACCTTTCTCCATGACGGAATCGCCGCGATGCGGAAGATGAATGACCAGCTGGACCTGGTGGTTCCGTCGGATGAGACCGGCTTCGACCTGGAGACCAGCGCGATCCTGAAGGGCTGCGGGCATCCCGCGGCGGCAAAGCTCTGGACGGAATATATACTGACACCGGGCTTCGGAAGCCTCGGTGCGGAGCACGGTTCCTGCCGGTTCCCGGTGACGGAGGGGGCGGCGCTTCCGAAAGAGGCGGAGCGGATGGGTCTGGACATGGAATCGACCATCGACTATGACTTTGAGGACGCGAAGGATTACGCGTCGGTCTATGTGGAAGATTTCTATGCGGCACTGGTAGAATGACTGACAGCGTTTTGCGGAACCGGAAAGGTGACGCAGGATGGATTTTGGATACCTTACGTCCAGCATGATGGATAAAATAACGGGAAACCAAAAGAAACCGGCGGAATATTCTGTGGAATATTTACAGAACAATCCCGCCGGTGTTATAATTTCCTCTGTATTCCATAGAATAAGTCCGGACGCGGTTTCGAGCGTGGGACCAGAACAAAGGAGGATATTTTATGAGAAAACAGTTGGCGGTTTTACTGGCAGGCGTGATGGCGCTGAGTCTTGCGGCTTGCGGCGGAAGCAAGCCCGCAGAGACCACTGCGGCTCCGGCGGCAGCACCGGCAGCGGCGGCACCGGCAGCGGAGAGCAAGGCAGAGGAAGCAGCACCGGCAGCGGAAGGCATGGATGCCCTGATCGAGGCTGCCAAGGCAGACGGAAGCCTGACGGTCTACGGCTCCTGCGAGGAGGAGTATCTGGCAGCGGCCTGCAAGAACTTTGAAAAGATGTACGGCATCAAGACCGTCTATCAGCGCCTTTCCACCTCCGAGGTCTACACGAAGATCAAGGAAGAGAACGGAAAGCCCTCCGGCGACGTGTGGTTCGGCGGCACCACCGATCCTTACAACGAGGCAGTGGCGGACGGCCTGCTCGAGGCTTATGACGCGGAAAATGCTTCCCACCTTCTGAAGGATACCTACAAGGATCCGGGCAACCACTGGTTCGGAATCTACAAGGGCATCCTGGGCTTCATGGTCAACAACGAGGAACTGCAGCGTCTCGGCATCGAAGCGCCGAAGACCTGGGACGATCTGACCAAGCCGGAATACAAGGGCCTGATCATGCTTTCCAACCCGAACACCGCAGGCACCGCGAAGCTCGTCATCAACACCATGGTCCAGATGAAGGGCCACGACGAGGCAATGGAGTATTTCAAGAAGCTTGACCAGAACATCGCGCAGTACACCAAGTCCGGCTCCGGCCCGTCCAAGATGGTCGGCCCCGGCGAGTGCGTCATCGGCATCGGCTTCCTGCATGACGGCATCTACCAGATCCTGCAGGGCTATGACAACATCGGCCTCATCGTACCTGAGGACGGTACCTCCTTCGAGATCGGCGCCACCGCGATCTTCAAGGGCGCAGCCCATCCGAACGCAGCAAAGCTGTGGATCGAGTACGCCCTTTCCCCGGACTGCGTGAACCTCGCCAAGGACAACGGTTCCTATCAGTTCCTGGTGCTGGACAATGCTGAGCAGCCGAAGGAAGCGGCGGAATTCGGACTGGATCCGGAGAACACCATCGACTACGATTTCGAGGATGCAAAGACCAACATCAAGCAGTACATTGAGGACTACTTTGCAGCTCTCGGCGGCAGCGCAGATGATCGTTTCAAGACAGAATAATTTTACCGGGGCTGTCACTCTGAGGGGGCATTGTCTGCATCTTCCCTTAGGGCGGCAGCCCTTCTCGTTGCGTCTCTGAGCGCTTGAACCTGCAGGAATAAGGGGGTAATTATGGCTGGAAAGCAAAGCGCAGAGCTGGAACGGAAGAAATTCTTCGCCGATCCGATCATGGTCTCGACGATCGTGGTCCTGATCGTGTTCCTGCTTCTGTTTATCCTGTATCCGCTCCTCATGCTGCTGATCGACAGCTTCATGGTGGACGGGAGGATCACGCTGGACGTGTTCCGGCGGGTCCTGAGTCTGGAACGTTTCCGCAAGGCGTTCACCAACACGCTGGTGCTCGGCTTCATCGTCGGCATCTGCTCCACGGCGGTGGGACTTCTGTTCGCATACGTCGAGGTGTACGTGAAACTGAAGACGAAGATCCTGGAGCGGCTCTTCGGGCTCGTCTCCATGCTCCCGGTGGTCTCCCCGCCCTTCGTGCTTTCACTCTCCATGATCATGCTGTTCGGGCGGAGCGGCATCATCACCCGTTCACTCCTTCACATTTATGATTCCGACATCTACGGTCTGAAGGGTATTGCGATCGTCCAGATCCTGACCTTCTTCCCGGTGTGCTACATGATGCTGAAGGGTCTTCTGAAGAACATCGACCCGTCGCTGGAGGAGGCGACGCGGGACATGGGCGCGACCCGCTGGCAGGTCTTCACCAGCGTCACGTTCCCGCTACTGCTCCCGGGTCTCGGAAACTCCTTCCTGGTAACCTTCATCGAGAGTGTCGCGGATTTCGCGAACCCCATGATGATCGGCGGTTCCTATGACACCCTGGCGACCACCATCTATCTGCAGGTCACCGGCGCCTACGACTCCACCGGCGCCGCCGCCATGTCCGTGGTCCTTTTAAGCCTGACCGTCATCCTGTTCCTCATCCAGAAGTATTATCTGGAGAGCAAGACCGCGGCGACCCTGACCGGAAAGGCCAGCCGTCAGAGAATGCTGATCGAGGACAAGAGCGTCACCCGGCCGCTGTCCATCCTGTGCGGACTGGTCGCCGCATTTGTCCTTCTCATGTACATCATGGTTCCCTTCGGCGCTCTCTTCAAGCTGTGGGGCCGCGACTACTCGCTCACTCTGAAATGGTTTAAGCTGATGTTCAAGAACAGCGGTCTTGAGGCGTTCCGCGACTCCTTCATGCTGTCCTTCATCGCGGCTCCGATCACGGCGTTCCTGTCCATGATCATTTCCTACCTGGTGGTCAAGAAGACCTTCAGGGCGAAGGGATTCATTGAGTTTGTCTCCATGCTGGCCATGGCGGTCCCGGGCACGGTCCTCGGTATCGGATATATCCGCGGCTACGCGAACGGCCTGTTCCGGACGGGCATCCTTTCCGGTATCTACGGCACCGGTGTCATCCTGGTCATCGTGTTTATCGTCCGCTCCCTGCCCACCGGTACCCGAAGCGGTATCTCCGCACTGCGGCAGATCGACAAGTCCATCGAGGAATCGGCTTATGATATGGGCGCGAACTCCGCGCAGGTCTTCACCAGCGTGACGCTTCCGCTGATCAAGGATTCCTTCCTGTCCGGACTTGTTACTGCCTTCGTTCGAAGCATCACCGCGATCTCGGCGGTCATCCTCCTCGTCACTCCGGAATTCCTGCTTATCACCTGCCAGATCAACGAGCAGGCTGAGAAGGGCAACTACGGCGTGGCCTGCGCGTACGCGACCGTCCTGATCTGTATCACTTACAGCGCTGTCCTGATCATGAACTGGATCATCAAGCGCTTCGGAACCAGCAGAGCATTCGTGGAAGAGGAGGCCTGACATGGCAAAAGAGAAAAAGGGCGTACGCCTTGATCATATTTCCAAGATCTATGAAGATCCGAAGACTAAGAAGCCGTTTTACGCGGTCAAGGATGTCAACCTTGATATGAAACCCGGTGAGTTCGTCACCCTGCTCGGCCCCTCCGGCTGCGGAAAGACCACCATCCTCCGCATGATCGCGGGATTCGAGAGCCCGGACGAGGGCGAGATCTATATCGGCGGCGAGGCAGTCAACGACCTGACGCCCAACAAGAGAGACACGGCAATGGTGTTCCAGAGCTACGCTCTGCTGCCGCACATCAACGTGTTCGACAACGTGGCTTACGGATTGAAGCTCCGCAAGTTCCCGAAGGATGTGATCCGTGAGAAGGTCCTGAACATCCTGAAGCTGGTCGAGATGGACGGCATGGAAGCCCGTATGACGAACCAGCTGTCCGGCGGTCAGCAGCAGCGTGTCGCGCTGGCGAGAGCCCTGGTCCTGGAGCCGGGCGTCCTGCTGTTCGACGAGCCGCTGTCCAACCTGGACGCAAAGCTGCGTGTCACCATGCGTACCGAGATCCGTAAGATCCAGCAGAAGGTGGGTATCACCGCGGTCTACGTCACCCACGACCAGTCCGAGGCAATGGCCATCTCCGACAACATCATTATCATGAGCCGCGGCCATATGGAGCAGATGGGCTCTCCGCGGGAGGTCTATTACAAGCCGGCTTCCAAGTTCGTCGCGGACTTCATCGGCGAGGCGAACTTCATCCCGGTGAAGCTTGAGAAGAAGCACGACGGCAAGGCCGATATCGATGTGTTCGGCGCGAAGCTGACGGTCCTTGACTACTCCAAGGCCGAAGAAGGCGGCGATGCCACCCTGGTCATCCGTCCTGAGGCAGTCAAGCTGGCCGACACCGGCCAGATCGGCGGTGAAGTTTCCCTGTCCACCTTCATGGGCGCTTACCAGTACTACCGTCTGTTAGTGGGCGGCCAGGAAGTCCAGATCACGGACTACAACCCCGTGAACCGTAAGATCTATGAAGTCGGCGAGAAAGCATTCCTCGACTTCGATCCCAGCGGAGTATACATTCTTTAACATTCATAAAGACCCGCAGACCCGCCAAAAAAGATATGCCCTGCCGGAAGCTTGCTTCCGAGGCAGGGCATATCTTTTTTGGCGGGCTGGCCAAGGCGCGAAGCGCCTCGGTCCAGCCGAAACGAGGAAATGCGAAGCATTTCCGAGTCTCGGTCTGCGGGGAAAAAGGCGCGAAGCGCCTCGGTCCAGCCGAAACGAGGAAATGCGAAGCATTTCCGAGTCTTCGGTCTGCGGGTCAATGGTATAATTGTTTTGGCTCAATCACAAAACTTGTGGGATTTAGGATTCCGGACATAGTCTCTTCGGCTCATGTCAAACAGCTTCAGGAAGAAGTATTCATCATCCGGATATCC
>CADBEN010000031.1 GCA_902793685.1 uncultured Lachnospiraceae bacterium | reverse complement strand
CCAACTGAATCTTGTCTCTGATCGTATTTTTGGCCGAAATAAACCCCGGCCAGAGCCGGGGCATAGTACCTAAAAATAAAATCAGCTGTGAATAGTAACGCTTTCAAAGATATAATACAGAGAGAAGAAATCGACCTCCGGGACACCGATGGCGGTCATGAAGCCCGGAGAAGCGACGACCAGGTCAGCTGCGCCCATGGAAAGCTTCTCAACCAGCTCAGACTCATTCTCGCCCAGGGTTCCTTTGTGGACCGTTGCGGTAGCCTTTCCGCCGGAAACCTCTTCCAGAGCGGTCTTAAACGCTTCCATACCGATGGAGTAGGGATTTTCTTCGGAAGTCTGGTTGGATGCGATGATCAGGTTCAGCTCAGCTGCTGCCGGAGCTGCCGCCTCTGCCTTGGACTCTGCCGGAGCCGCTGCCGCCGGAGCTGCTGCCGTGGTTGCTGCCGGCTGGGATCCGCCGCCGCATGCTGCAAGGCTCATTGCCGCAAGAACGCCCGCCATCATAAGTGCAAGTTTCTTTTTCATGTTTTTCCTCCTTAAAAAAGATAACATTGATATTTTTCCGTCAGATCTCTCTGCCGGGAAAAGCCATTTTCACCGTGCCGCATCTCAGTGGGATCATGCACCCGGAATCACACCTCTTCCGGAGTTTCAGAATGCCAGGAGTTCTTCCCACTTCTCATCGATGATCGGGATCCCGTTTTTCAGGTTGTCCCTGCGGGTCTCAAGCTCGATTTCTCCGGGATAGAACACCTTCCCGCCTTCCCGGATGGGTTCTGAGGAGTGGATGTCCGCGATCAGGCTGTCGACGATCCCGTCCGTGACGTCCGCACTCTGGAATTTCTCCGGATCAATGGCGATCATGATCTGGGAAAGTCCGATCTCGTCCCCGAAGGTCCCGATCTTCTGAACGGAATTCGCGTTTGTCAGCACTGTGGAGATCAGGTCCAGAAGGATCGAGATCCCGCTGCCCTTCCAGTAGCCCATGGGCAGGACCCGCCAGGTCTTTTCGATTGCCGCGGGATCCGTGGTCAGGTTTCCGTCCTCGTCATATCCGCCCGGAACAGGAAGCTGCCGGCCTTTCAGCCGTGCCTCCTCGATCTTACCGTAGGAAAACTGGGAAACAGCGCAGTCCACGACCACATGCTCTCCGTTAGACTTCGGAACCGCATAAATGAAGGGATTGTTTCCGATCTTCCGGTCCTTCGCGCCCCAGGCCGGCATATTCGGCATGGTATTGGACCAGCAGATGCCGATGCAGCCGTTATTCGCCGCCTGCCAGCCGTAGCTGCCGCCGCGCATCCAGTGGTTGTTGTTGCCGAGAGCCACCAGTCCGATCCCGTACTGCTTTGCCAGTTCACAGGCCCGATCCATGGCCATCTTTGCGTTCAGGGGACCGAAGCCTCTGTGGCCGTCCCAGCGCTCGATGGCGCCCTGCGCACTCACCGTGGTCGGCAGCACTTTCGGATCGATCTCTCCTTTGTCAAGATATTCGACCACCCGTGAAAAGCGGTTGATTCCATGACTGTAAATTCCGTCCAGACTGTTCTGGGCGAACACTGTCGCTGCGTCCTCGGCTGCCTTGCCGCTGAATCCTCTGCTGAGAAGCACTCTTTTAAACTCCTGAAGCAGATCCTCATACATTACTCTGATCATTCCTGTCCTCCTTCTGATTCTGAAGCAATGATTCCGGACAGTCATGGCAATGTTCAGCCAACAGTGTAACTTTACCATAAACCATGCTCTGTCTCAAGTGGCCCTTAATTTCCATCGTTGAATCGCCAGCGTTATTGTGCAATCGGTTGCGCAACTTCAGATTAGCATTATTCCCTTATTCTGTCAACAATTTTTGTTTATAATATTACAAATATATGCAATCATGTTGCAACCGATTGTGCTCGGTGATAAACTGTTTCTATCAGACGTCCCAGCGGCTTCTGAATCCATGCCGGAGGAAGACTTATGACGATCTATGATATAGCTAAAGAAGCCGGCGTTTCCGCGAGTACGGTCTCCCGTGTCATTAACGGGAAACCGGGGATCGGGGAAAAGACCAGAAAAAAGATCCAGAACCTCCTTAAGAAATATAACTACATTCTGAACGAGGCCGCACGCAGCCTCTCCACCAGCGAGACAAGGCTGATCGGCATCCTGCTGGAGGATATCCGGAACGTTCACCACGCGCTGATTGCCTACACCCTCGAGCAGGCACTCACTGCCCGGGGCTATGCCGGCATCATCCTGAACACCGGTCCCTCCGATTCCTCCAAAGAAAAATATGTCCGCCTTCTGACTGCCCGGAACGTGGACGGCGTGATCCTCGTGGGATCCACCTACCAGAACAGCTTTATGAAACAGTTGATCCGTTCCGAACTGTCCGAGATTCCGGTAGTTATCGCCAACGGATGGATAAATCTGCCCAATGTGTACGGCGTGCTCGTGGACGAGGAGAAGGGCATGGAGCGCTGTGCGGACCTCCTGTTTTCCGGCGGTCGAAAACATATCGCCTTCGGTCTTGCATTTCCTACCCCAAGTAATATCAACAAACTATACGGCTATCGAAAAAGTCTCCGGACCCACGGGATTCCGGACAGCGAGATGATCGTCTGCGAGGACTGTATCTCTCAGGAAGACGGGGCGCGTGCCGCGGACTGGATTCTGGAGAACCATCCCGAAGCGGACGGGATTCTGTTCGGCGAGGATCTGCCCGCCATCGGTTTCATTCGCCGAATGGCAGAGCTCGGGATCAGTATTCCGGATCAGATAGCCGTCACCGGCGTCAACAATTCCTCCTACTGTACTCTCTCACATCCTCAGCTGACCAGCCTTGACAACCGTCCCGTAGAAATGTGCGAAGAGGCCGTCCGTGTCCTGATCGCTGTATTAAACGGTGAGGAGCCCCTGCACCGGGTCATGCTTTTCTGCGACATTGCGCTGCGAGAGTCCGTATAAAGAAGCGGCAGGACAGGCAGCAGCCGGCAAAGCAAAACAAAAAAGGATCCCCGGGGAAGTGATATGCCTCCGCGGGGATCTTTTTTTGCTATAGGTTTTTGCTCTTCCTTATCAGTAAAGCGGATACTTTGTGCAGAGCTCGTCCACGGTGGAGAGGATCTCGCCTCTGCTCATGTCAAAATCATAGATGGACTTCAGGATGAGATCACCCACGATCTTCATTTCTTCTTCCTTGAAGCCGCGGGTCGTGACTGCCGGTGTGCCGATACGGATGCCGGAAGTCTCCATGGGCGGACGGGTGTCGCCGGGGATGGAGTTCTTGTTGACGGTGATGTGCACGCGGTCCAGCCTGTCCTCCAGCTCCTGGCCGCTCATATCGAGGCTGCGGAGATCCAGAAGCATCAGGTGGTTGTCCGTGCCGCCGCTGACCAGGTTGACGCCGCCTGCAAGCAGGGTGTCCGCAAGAACTGCGGCGTTCTTCACGATCTGTGCCTGGTAATCCTTGAATTCATCGTGCAGCGCCTCTCCCAGCGCCACTGCCTTGGCCGCGATGATGTGCATCAGCGGGCCGCCCTGGGTGCCCGGGAACATGGCGCGGTCGATCTTCTTCGCGATCTCCTCGTTGTTGGTGAGGATGATGCCGCCGCGGGGTCCGCGCATGGTCTTGTGGGTGGTCATGGTGACCACGTCCGCGTAGGGCAGCGGGTTCGGATGCAGTCCGCCGGCCACCAGGCCCGCGATGTGCGCCATATCCACCATCAGATACGCGCCCACACTGTGGGCGATCTCGGCAAACCTCGCAAAATCGATGATCCTGGGATACGCGGATGCGCCGGCGATGATCATCTTCGGCTTGTACTCCTCCGCCTTCTTCTGCACGTCATCGTAGTCGATGAGTCCGGTCTCCGGGTCAACTCCGTAAAACACGGTGTTGTACATCTTTCCTGAGAAGCTGGCCTTGCTTCCGTGGGTCAGGTGGCCGCCGCTGCGGAGGTCCATGCCGAGGACCGTGTCGCCGGGCTTGCAGAGTGCCAGATAGACGCAGAAGTTGGCCTGGGAACCGCTGTGGGCCTGTACGTTGGCAAATCCGGCGGAGAAGATCTCCTTCGCGCGCTCAATGCAGATGCGCTCGGCAATGTCCACGAATTCGCAGCCGCCGTAGTGCCGGCGTCCCGGGTATCCCTCCGCGTACTTGTTGGTCAGGACGCTGCCCATGGTGGCCATGACTTCCGGGCTGACGATATTCTCGGACGCGATCAGCTCAAGATTGTTCTGCTGGCGCTTCAGTTCCAGGGAAAGCACTCTGGCGATCTTCGGATCCTTCTGCTCAACGATGTTAATGTTTTCAGTGATAGTGTTATACATGGTATATCCTCCGTTTGCCGAACAATTATGTGCATTTTAGCACATCATGGAAATCCGGGCAACCATGGAAAACCTCCGCACCCCAGACTCGGGATGCTCCGCATCCCATATTCGGGGTGTTCCGCACCCCAGACTCGGGATGCTCCGCATCCCTCGTTTTCGGCGGCCGGAGGCGCTTCGCGCCTTGGCCGCCTCGCAGAGATACGCGGAAGCCGTCTGGAAAGCAAGCTTTCCGGCGGCTTCCGCGTATCTCTGCGGGGTGCTGACTTATTTAATGTATTTCTTGAGGGTCGCTCTGACAGCGCCGGGGCCGGCCAGCTCTTCCTTGAAGAGGGCCTCGATCCGGTCGCCGATGCCGGCCGCATAGAGGTCGGAACCGAAGATGTTGGCATTGGAGAGGATGGTCTTCAGCTTGTCGCCCACACTGTCCGGATCGCCGAGGGTGATGCCGGAAAGCTGTGCGGTAAGCTCGTCCAGCATCGGGTCGGAGGAGCGCTCGAACGCCTTGCCCTCATCGTCCACGCCGATCAGATAGCGCAGCCAGCCTGCGATGGCCAGCGGGATCGCCTCCAGCTTCTTTGCGTCGCCGTACTTTGCAACATAACTCTTGATGGTCTCGCCGTAGCGGATGCCGACCTTCTGGCTGGTATCCGTAGCGATACGCTGGGGCGTATCCGGCATGAAGGGGTTCGGGATACGGACGTCAATGACCTCGTCCACGAAGTCCTGCGGGGACAGGATGCCCGGGTCGGTGACCACCGGCATGCCCTCCACCGGTCCGATGCGGTGCACCAGCTCGTTCAGCTCATGATCCTTCATCTCATCCGCGATCAGGTTGTAGCCAAGCACGCAGCCGTACACTGCCAGCGCGGTGTGCAGCGGGTTCAGGCAGGTGGTGACCTTCATGCGCTCCACCTTGTTGACGGTGTCGCGGTCGGTCATGTATACGCCGGCCTTCTCCAGCGCCGGACGGCCGTTCGGGAAACGGTCCTCGACCACCAGGTACTGCGGTCCCTCAGCGTTGACGAAGGGCGCAATGAAGGTATTCTTGGAGGTGACCACGGGAGCCATATCCTCGATGCCGAGCTTCGTGAGTTCTTCCTGGACGGATGCCGCCGGCCGGGGCGTGATCTTGTCGATCATGGACCAGGGGAATGCCACCTGCGCCTCGTCGTTCACGTAAGCGACGAACTCTGCCGGGACAAAGCCCTTCTTCTGCCACTCTTCCGCCATGGTGACGATGGAGCTCTTAAGCTTCTCGCCGTTGTGGCTGCAGTTGTCCATGCTGACCACTGCCACCGGGAACTTTCCGGCCTTGAAGCGCTCAAAGAGCAGTGCCGTCACTACCGCCATCGCGGAGACCGGCTTTTCCGGTCCGTTGTCGATGTCTGCCTGGATGAAGGGGAAGAATGCGCCTGCAGCGTTCTTCAGGGCGTAACCCTTCTCCGTGATGGTGAAGGAGCACATCTGGAACTTCGGATCCGCGAAGATCCCCTTCAGTCTTGCCCATGCTTCCGGATCAGAGGACTGGGCCTTGATGGCCTCGGTCAGGGATCCGATGACCTGCTTGTCGATGCTGCCGTCCGCCTTCAGGGTGACGCCCAGCACCAGGTTGTCATAGGGCTTGTAGATCTTGTCCACCACGTCGAAGTCAAAGGTCTCGACGCAGGTGATGCCCTTGTCCGTCTCGCCGTCGCTGATCAGCTTGTCCGCGATGCCGCCGATAAAGATGCGGAAGATGTTGCCGATGCCGAAGTGGATCCACACCGGAGCCTTCTTCGTGTTCTCCGCCACTGCTGCCACGTCATAGGACGGGAGCTTCACTCCTGCAGCTTCCCATGCAGCCCTGTCCTTCAGTCCTTCCAGAGTCAGTTTCATGATATTTCTGTCCTTTCTGCCCTGCCTGTATGCGGGGCTGCCGGCTGTCTCAGTCTGCTTCCGCAGATTTCCGCAGTCTTTCTTATTCGCCCTTCGCGTTCTTGTCAATAGCTTCCCAGAGACCATTCAGGTAGGTGGCGCCCAGCGCGCGGTCATAGAGGCCGTAGCCCGGTCTGCCCTGCTCGTCCCAGATCATGCGGCCGTGGTCCGGACGAACATAGATGTCATGCGGGCAGGTGTCATAGACTGCCTTCACGATAGCGTACATATCCAGGCTTCCGTCGGAGCTCAGATGGCTCGCCTCACGGAACTTCCGGTAGCCGAGGAACTTCACGTTGCGGATGTGCAGCGCAGCGATCCGGTCCATCTCACCGAAGTGGCGGATGATGGAGGGGATGTCGTTCTCCGGGTTGGAGCCCAGGGAACCGGTGCAGAGGCAGATGGCGTTCGCCGGGCTGTCGTGCAGCTTCACGATGCGGTCGAAGCCGGCCTGGTCATGCGCAAGACGCGGAAGTCCGAAGATCGGCCATGCCGGATCGTCCGGATGGCAGGCCATCTTCACGCCCACTTCCTCGCAGACCGGGATGACAGCATCCAGGAAATACTTGTAGTTCTCAGCAAGCTTGTCCTCGTCGATCTCCTCGTAACGCTTCATGGTGACCTTCAGCTCCGCGAGACGTTCCGGCTCCCAGCCCGGCATGGAGAAGCCCTTGGAATCCTTCAGGGTGTTCTCCACCAGCTGGACAGCGGTCAGACCCTGCAGCTCGGCATCGTCATAGTACAGGGAGTTGGAGCCGTCCTCCGGGATCTCTCTCGCAAGGTCCGTGCGGAGCCAGTCGAGGACCGGCATGAAGTTGTAGATGATGACCTTGACGCCGACCTCCGCGAGGTTCCGGATGGTCTCGATATAAGCGTCGATGTACTTGTCTCTGGTGGGCAGGCCCATCTTGATGTCTTCATGGACATTGACAGACTCGATGACCTCGCACTCCAGCCCCGCTTCCTTGATGTCCTTCACATAGGCACCGATCTCTTCCTTCGTCCAGACCTCGCCTGCCGGCTTATAGTCAAGGAAGCCCATGACGCCGGTCATTCCCGGGATCTGCCGGATCTGCTTCAGCGAAACCGGATCACTGTTCTTTCCGTACCAGCGGAATGTCATCTTCATATCGTTTTCCTCCTGTTAATTATGTATGCTGCGTTGCTTTTTTACCTTCAGGCTTTATAACTTTATTTTACTTCCCGGATGCGTATTTGCATCCGTTTTTTACAGCTTTTTTATCCTGCGGTCTCCCTAAAGTATTCCGGGTGCTGGATCCGGAGTTTTTCCTCGTTCATGAACCACCGGTCCAGATGCTTCCGGATCAGTTCCACCGCCCGGTCCGCGTCCCGGTCCCGGATGGCGTCCAGGATCTTTGAATGATCCGTAAGGGCCTCCCCGAAGGACTCAAAATGGGCCACCACGCTGCGGACCCGGTCAAAATGGATCATCGGCCCCCGGGTAAAGCGGTAGATGAACTCGCACCCCGCGATGATGAAGAAGCGGTGATGCATTTCATTGTCCAGTTCAAAGGCCTTATCCATGTCCTGCCTACCGTAGTAGAACTGCTGCAGAGCGATATTCTCTTCCAGCCAGGCGAGATCCCCCTCCGTCCGTTTTTCACAGCAGAGCCGGATGACTTCCTTCTCCAGCGCCAGCCTTGCCAGCCGCACTTCATGGATCTTTTCCAGGTCGATGTACGCCACCTTCATGCCGCTCTGAGGATAGACCTCAATGATCTCCGCCTCGTTCTTCAGCTGGATGATCGCCTCCCGCACCGGTGTCCGGCTGACGCCCAGGCTCTCCGCGATTTCATGATCCGTCAGCGGATCTCCGGGAGCCAGACTCAGGCTGCAGATATTGTCGCGCAGGACCCGGTACGCAAATTCTTTCGCAGTTTCTCCGGCTTCCCGCGGTCTGACCGTAAGATTCATCGATGTTTTCCCCCGTTTTCCGTGCTCAGCCCTTGTCCTATGAGTTCTCGCTCCTGTTCTCCGTGGTATACCGGGAACCGGCTCTAATTTATACTAATATATTAGTATTCATACCCTTATTATATGACGGATTCCGCAGAATGCAATACCCACTAAAAAAAAATTTGGAGAAAATGCCTGAAGCTTACCGTCCTCCTCCCGCTGAGATGAACTTGCGGACAGACAGCGTTTCGTAGATAATGAAAGAAACCAGCATCCCGGGAGAAATGCGCGATATTTCCAGTCCCGGGTGCTGATCTGAAGGAGGAATAAAGCTACATGGCAGCATTTTTCGGCGCAGATGAAATATGGAGCAGACACGACGACGACACAAAGGAACCGGTAGTCCTGGCCGGCGTCCGGGAGACCTCGGGGGCGGATGCCGGTCTGTCCGAAGAGGATTTTCAGCACTCCCTGGATGAGCTGGCGGAGCTTGCGAAAGCCTGCATGATGGATCCCCGGGCGGTGGTGACACAGCAGATGCCAAAGGTGAGCGCCGGTCTCTATGTCGGGACCGGAAAGGCGGAGGAGATCAGGATCGCCGCAGCCAATGTGGGCGCCAGCCGCGTCATTTTCAACGATACCCTCTCTCCTTCCCAGATCCGCAATCTCCAGAAGGCTCTGGAGCTTCCCGTCATGGACCGCACTGCCCTGATCCTCGAGATCTTCGAACGCCGGGCCAGAAGCCGGGAAGCGAGACTTCAGGTGGAGCTGGCAAAGCTGAATTACCTGAAGCCGCGGCTCATCGGCATGTGGGAGACCCAGAACCGCCAGGGCGGCGCTTCCGGCTCCATGTCCGCGAAGGGTGAAGGCGAGACCCAGCTTGAGATCGACCGTCGCACCATCGACCACCGGCTGGCCGAACTCCGACGGGAGATCAAATCTGTCGCGAAGGAGCGGGAACTCCGGAGGAAAAAACGCCGGGAATCCGGCCTGCCCCTGGTGTCCCTGGTGGGTTACACCAACGCCGGCAAGTCCACCATGATGAACGCCCTGCTGGAATACAGTGCAGGAAATGCCGATGAGACCGGCCGGAAACCGGTCATGGATCCGGGAACCGGCAGCGCGGGATCCGGCAGTACTGCGGACGCCTCCGCCCCTGAGCAGGCCGCAATGGAAAAACGGAAGGTCTTCGAGGCGGACATGCTCTTCGCCACGCTGGATACCACAGTGCGGAAGATCACTGTGAGCCGCGGCAGAGAGTTCCTGCTCTCCGACACCGTCGGCTTTATCCACCGTCTTCCCACCGCGCTGGTGGAGGCCTTCCATTCCACCCTGGAAGAAGTCACCCAGGCAGACCTGCTCCTGCAGATCGTGGACGGTTCCGACCCCCACTGCCAGGAGCACATCGAAGTGACAAAAAAGACCATCGGTGAGCTCGGCGCGGGCCATATCCCGATGATCACGGTCTACAACAAGTCGGACCTTATCGATCCGCCGGTGCGCTATCCGAGAAGAGGCAGCCAGGGCCGGGGCGCAGGAACGAGTCCCGACGAAAATCTCTGGCTCTCCGCAAAGGATCCCGCCTCCATCAGCTTCCTCACGGATGTGATCTTTGAGAAGCTGGACGCCGGGACCGTGGAACAGGATTTTCTCGTCCCCTTCAGCAAGGGCCAGGTAGTCTCTTTCCTGATGGAAAATGCCCTGATCCTTAAAACGGAATATACCGGCGAGGGAACACTTCTCACCGCCCGCTGCGACCGGGTCGTCGCGGAGAAGGCGGAAAAGATGATCGCGGGAAAATAATCGCAGCCGGAAAAACGATTGCCGGACAGTACCGGCCGCCCGAAAAAAGATTACCGAAAAGGATGACACCCGGACAGAAAATGTGCCTTCACACTGAACCTCAGTATGAAGGCACATTTTTAATTACAGTATTTCTGCGGAAACCATATCGCAATCAGAGCGTCACGCCCTGCTTGAAGATGGCGATATCGTTGCCCGGCGCGGACAGAAGGTTCAGTCCCTTCTCCTTCACCGGCTCAGCATACTGAAGGATGCCGCAGACCGGTTCAGGATGGTGCCTTTGGTCAGCGGGTGAAGCGCGACTGCAACCTTATCATCGTGATTGATCTTAATAAAATCCAGCATCGTTCTGTCCTTTCTTACCTGTTTACTCTGTCACTGCCCACACACGGACAGGAAGTCCTGTGGCTCCTTCGATGCGCGGCCAGGCGGCGAAGAGGATCGCCCCGGCGGGAGCTACCTGGTCCAGGTTGCAGAGCACTTCGATCTGCAGCTTTCCCTTTTCCAGGACATAGCGCTCGCAGGCCAGGTCTCCCGCTTTTGCTGCTTCCGCGGAAGCGTCGGTGTCAAGGGCCTCATGGCCGTTGGCTGCCGCATTCCGCTCTTCATAGATATACTTCAGTGCCTCCAGGGACCAGCCCGGGAAATTTTCGCTTCCGTCCTCTGCGATTCCGGAGAGGGCGTTCATATCCGGCCAGTGCTTTGACCAGTCCGTGCGGATCGCCACGAAAGCGCCGTCCGGGATGGGACCGTATTGTGCTTCATAATCCTTGATGTCCTGTGCGGTCACGGCGTAGTGTACATCCTTCGCCACCTTGTCCGTGAGATCGATCACGCAAAGCGGGAAAACACCGTTTACTGCGCCGTAAGCTTCCGACAGCGCGCCGCCTTTAATAAAGTGCCCCGGGAAATCGATGTGGGTTCCGAACTGGCCCGGGAACTTGAATGTCTGGATCAGACATTCCAGCATAGGGTTGCCCCAGTCAAATACCGTTCTGCAGAGATCCACGCTTCCTTCCGGGATCCCGCTCCAGTAGGGGCTGTCGTTGTTCAGACTGTGGGAAAGCTCCACCCACTTCAGTTTCTTCAGTTCTTCCAGGGTCTCCCAAAGCTTATACATGTTCCTGCGGCCTCCTTTCGAGTGACTGAAAACAATTGGTCATGTCAGGCCCCCGGGTCCGGGGTGCCGGATCAGTACTTCCGTTTTATTATATCATCACTCGAAGCCGTTTTTGCGGAATTCCGTCCAACCGGTAAAAAAAGGGGCGGCTGATGTGTGGATCGTTCATCAGCCGCCCGGTGTTTCTGTTATTCCGTTACCGCAGTCATCCGGTCTGCTTTTTACAGAATGCTTGCGTAAGCTGCCTCGGCTCCCTCGGTGCGGATCTTCTTCAGGTCTGCAAGGACCTGCGCCTCAAGGCCCGGGATCTGTGTGAGGTCCTGATCCCACATCTGCAGGTTGGAGAGGACGTCGTGGACCAGGGAAGCATCGTCCGCGTCCTTTCTCTCATAGTAGAAATCCAGCGCCCAGTCGTCGTCCTGGACCTTATACTCGTTTCCAGCCGGTCTCTTGCAGATCAGGCCGTCCGCTTCTCTTCTCTGGATGTCGGTGGAGTAGAAGGCGATGTAAGCCGCGAAGCCCATGCACAGCGCCTGGGGCAGCTTTCCGAACTTCTCCACGTACTCAAGGAGAGACGGAAGATCTCTTGCTTTCCACTTGGAGGTGGAGTTCAGGGAGATGCTCATCAGCTGGTGGTCGACGAAGGGGTTGTTGTAACGGTCGGAGACCGCTGCGGCGAACTTCTCGCAGTCTTCCTTGTCCAGTGGCAGGATCGGGATGACCTCGTCGAACAGGAGCTTGTTCATGAAGCCGCGGATCGTGTCGTTGTGCATGCAGTCGCGGACGATCTCCTGGCCGGACAGATATGCGCCAAGGACGAAGCCGGTGTGGGATCCGTTCAGGATGCGGACCTTTCTCTTCTTATAGGGGGCAACCTCCGGGACCACGTGGACGTTCAGGCCGCTCTTCTTGAAGGGAAGCTTCTCAGCCAGCCATTCCGGTCCTTCGATGTACCAGACACCGAAGACTTCGCCGACATCCAGCAGCTGATCCTCGTAGCCGTTGATCTTGTTCAGTTCCTCGACTTCCTTCGCGTCGCGGATACGGCCCGGGACGATACGGTCCACCAGGGTGCTGCAGAACAGGCACTCCTCAGAGATCCACTTCGCGAAGTCCTCACCCAGACCCCAGTCAGCAATGTGCTGCTTCACGCACTTCTCAAGCTCCTTGCCGTTGTTGTCGATCAGCTCGCAGGAAAGGATCACGACGCCCTTCCTGCCGGCCTTGAATCTTTCATAGAGGAGGACGGTCAGCTTCGCCGGGAAGGAAGTGGGCGGGACCTGGTCAAACTTGCTCTCCGGATCGTAGACGATACCGGCCTCGGTGGTGTTGGAAGCGACGTACTCAAGGTCATCGCTCTTCGCGATCTCTTTGATCTTCTCCCAGTCCGCCGTGTCGTAGGGATTGTAGCAGGCGTCCACCACGGAGATGACTCTCTTGCGGTCGATCTTCTCGCCGTTCTCGGAGCCGCGGAGATACAGGGTGTAGAGGCCCTCCTGGTCGTTCACGAACTTCGTGAGGCCCTGGGCGATGGGCTGTACCAGAGCGACCTTGCCGTTCCAGCCTGCCTTCTCATTGGACATATCGAACCAGTAATCCACGAAGGCGCGGAGGAAGTTTCCTTCGCCGAACTGCAGCACCTTCACCGGTGCCTTCTCAAGGATGTAACCATCATAGCCGGACTTCTTCAGAACATCATAATTTAAAAGTGCCATCGTCTGCTCCCCTTTTCTTTTTTATTATCGCGCAAGATTGATTGTTTTCAGTGTCAGATCAACATTTCGTATCTGTTGTATACATCAAGTATAGCGCCTGTTTTTGTCCTGTCAACAGCATTTTTCAGTTTTTTTAAATGTTTTTTCTTGCTGTATGTATACAACGCCCCGTCACCATCGTTTTGTCGATTTCTGCCACTGCTTCCAGAGCGCTTCCGTGGTAAGAAACATTCCTTTTTCCGTTCCCTCGGGGACCTGGTGTTCTGCGGCAAGTTCGTCCGTGTAATCCTCCAGAAAATACACCTGCGTCTCTCCCGTGCGGAAATGACAGACCGTGGGGATCATGCGGAAAGACTCGATCCGTGCCGCCTGTCCCGTCCCGGTTTCTGACGGCGCAGCCTGCGCTTCCCCGGCCTTTGCCGTCCCGGTCTTCACGATCCGGAGCTCCGCCGCGCCGCCGAGAAATGTGGCAGGATCCGTCTGGTTCGACATGAAATTCCCGAGGCTGTAGAACACAACGCCGGCATTTCCCTCCGGGGTCCGGATCCGCTCACTCCGCTGCACGACGTGGGGATGGGCGCAGATCACTGCATCGGCACCGGCATCCACCGCCCGGCGCACGGTCTCGATCTGTACGTCATCCGGCTCCGGCGCGTACTCTGTGCCGATGTGCAGAAAACAGACCGTCACATCCGCCTCCTGCTCCGCACGCCGGATCATCTCCGTGAACCGGTCCCCGCCCTCTCCGGTCCTGCTGTCAGGCAGTTCCGGCCCCGGCAGCAGGTCCACGAGATACGGCGCGTCCGCCGGGAGCCCGAAGCCGTTCAGTCCGTAAGTAAAGTCCAGCATGGCGATGCGGATCCCGTTTTTCTCGATCACCGGGATCCTGTCCTGGTCTTCCGCGGAATCATGGAGTCCCAGCAGCGTGACTTCAGGATGATGTTCCCGCCACCAGCTGACCGTCCGGAGGATCTTCTCCGGCCCCTTGTCCATGG
The DNA here is from genome assembly GCA_902793685.1 of uncultured Lachnospiraceae bacterium. GTDB lineage: Bacteria > Bacillota > Clostridia > Lachnospirales > Lachnospiraceae > Moryella. The sequence continues at coordinate 10,775 of CADBEN010000031.1, read as the reverse complement.
CGTGGTTCGTGGCGCCCAGCACCACGTCGAAGCCCGCCCCGGCCAGGGCGTCCCCCATGGATGCCGGCGTTCCGAAACGGGGGTATCCGCTGCGTTCCGCCGGGCTTTCCACCAGGATGGTCTCCTGGTTCACCACAGAAATATCATAAGAAGAAACCCGTTCCCGGACCCGTTCATAGATGGGGCTGAAGTCAAATTCCCAGGTCCCCGGGACCCGGGCAGCCTCATAGACAGAGGGGTGGGCGATGTTGTCGCCCACGGCAAGAAGCGTAACATACCGGGATCCCTCTGCACATGTGTATGCACTTGTGTTTACACTTGTGCATGCACTTGTGTATGCACTTGTGCATGCACTTGTGTCTGCCCTTGTGTCTGTCTCCGCCTCATCCAGATATTTCAATCCCCAGCCTTCCCAGGCCGCGGCCTGCTCTGACCCGTCCGGCGCCGTCAGATGCAGCCGGCCTTCAGCGTCTGCGGTCCAGTCCCGCACCGGAAGATCCAGCGCAGAGGACATCCAGATGGGCCGGAGCCGGTCCGGGTCACACTTGTAAATAAAGATGTGCTCCGAGAGATCGCTGTCGTTCTCCTCCACCCAGAAGGGCCGGTAGTCCCCGTAGCTGCCCTGCTTCCAGACAAGCAGCAGGGCCTCCTCCGTCCCGTCGCGGTCGATGTCGGCATGCAGAAGATCCGCTGTCTGCCATTCCTCCGGCGTTTCAAAGAGAAGGGCCTCCCCCCGCCGGGCTGTGAAACTCCGGCCTTCCAGGGTCAGCGTCTCTGCTGTCCCGTCCCCGTCGAGGTCCGCCGCTTCCGTTTTCTCCTGCCATGTCACCCAGTCCGGAGGCGTGTCCGGTGTCTCCTGCCACGTCACCCGGTCCGGAGGAATGTCCGTGGTCTGCGGCACAGCTTCCGTCTGCGCATGCACGGCTGTTTCCTCAGCCAAAGCGCTTTCCTGTGGAAAAGTTGAGCTTTCCGCCGGATTTCCGGGAATCCTGCCGCAGCCGGTCAGCAGGAATACAAGGGCGGCCGCCGCTGCCGCGGCGGCCGTCAGACCGGCGGACCGGCGCCGGCCGGTCCGCGGTTCATTCTTCCCGGATCCTATGTTTCCGGGATCCTTACTTATTGTAAAAGACAAATCCATCCGTCCAGTTCTCCATCTGGTATTCCGGTTCGGTCCACTCATAGTTGTCGCCGTGCTGGATACTGATCAGCTGTCTCCACGCGGAATCGGTGAGCCGCTGGTCCATGGGATACGGGAACTGATAGAAGCTGTAGACTGCGCCGTTGCAGATCTTCAGCTTCCCGTCCACCGGGGCGATCACGTAGATGCTGAGCGCCTCGCCGGTGCCAAGCTCCAGGACCAGTCCGTTCGGATCCGTCGCCACGTCGGTGACGATGGCTGCCGGGAATTCCTTTGTCGCCACACTGTATTCGGAATCTGTCTCGTACTTTGAAACATCCTTCCAGAAGTGCTCCAGGCTTCCGCCATAGCAGCGGATCAGGTCATATTCTTCGTCCGTCAGGGTCTCTTCCCGGAGTTCCTTTTCCGAGATGACCTGCAGCTTCTCCGCAAGCTCCTTAAGGATTCCCAGGCTCTCCGCATTCTCTGCCGAAAGAAGCCCGTAACTGTCCAGTCCGTCCGCGGTGGCGCCGGTCAGCGCCGCCAGTCTCCGGTAGACCTCCGGTTCCGGCTCCACATAGCCCCGGTCATCCCGTTCCGGAAGATCTCCGCCGCCCATCTCGGCGACGGCCTGCTTCGCGTAGAGGACAGTGTCGTGCTTCAGCTCGGTGTAGCTTCCGAGGAAGGTCACAAGATTCTTACGGGCCCAGTTGGAATTCTGCATGAATTTCGGATACCCGCTGCCCTTTTCCCACAGGGTGGGAAGCAGGGTGTACTCCCAGCGGCTCGCCAGGCTTGCATTCCAGAATGTCATCGGTGCCGCCGCAAGGCCTTCGCGGAGCTTCCGCATGTTCTCCGTGTATCCCGCGTACTCCGTCTCGCCCTTCTCCTCAAGGATATTCATGGCTTCGTCGGAGCCGAATGCCGCCGGGACATCCAGGGCATCGGGAAGCAGCCGCTTTTCGCCTTTTTCGTTCTCTCCCACCTTATTGTAAATAAGGTTCTGGAAAATCATGGCGTCAGCGGAGAAGCGCTGGCCCATGAAGCGGAAGCCCTGGTTCTCAGCCACATGATCCGCGTCCGTACCGACATCGTCCATGGGAACGGAATTGATCTGCGGCGCCGGCAGCTGTGCCGTCATCGCGTGGAACTTCTTCCAGCCGTCAGCATCGCCCGCAAGCTTCTCCGCAGTGACGTCCTGGCTGTAAGCCTCCTGTGCCAGGGGCGCGTACTCAAAATACCCGTTGTCGTCGCTGGCACCTGCAAAGAAGGCAGTCACCTGGTAAATGGCTTCCCAGTCCTGCCGGACCTCGTCGTCCATGGCGATGGTCATCAGCAGGGCGCTCCGGTCCAGATCTTCCTCACTCTGCCTGAAATTCAGGCGGCCGAACCACATCATGGCGCGGAAATAGGGTTCCAGCTGTTCATCGCCCTCATAGTAGCCGCGGACGATGTACTGGGTGTAATCTTCGTTGTCTCCGGTGAGTCCGGATTCAAGGATCTCACTGTGGGCTTCGATCCGCGCGAGCTCCTCTTTGACGACATCCTCGACCTCCTCAGGCGTCTTTGCCGACGGGTCCAGAAGCCGCGCGCCCACGGCGAAGAATGCCACATTCCGCTTTGCGGCATCTTCCCACTCGGTCCCCGCCAGCGCCTTCACCTGCGCTTCGCTCTTCTCCAGCATCGCGGCGCTGAGCTTCTTCAGCCGCTCCGCCAGGAAATTCTTCTCCGTCTGCTTCTGCAGCATGGAGAAATAGAGATGATAGGTGTGCATCATCGAATCCACGGTGACGAAGTTCGGCATAATCGCATATCGGTTGCTCTCATAAGGCTCCCAGAATTCGTAGGAACCGTACTGGGAGACGAAAAATCCGTTCTCCGCCAGCATCTTCTTCGCGTCGTCCTCAAAATAATAATCACCGATGTTCGACACGTTCCCGAGATCCGCGTCCACGGTATAATCCTGAATCTCCGCCTTCACCTCCGGAGCCGCCTCATCCTCCGCCGGAAGAAATCCCTGACGGGTGATCTCCGGCAGTGCTGCTCCGGCCCCCTGTTCCGCCGCAGTGGTCTCCTCCGCGGCGGTTTCCTCCGTTTTGGACTCCTCCGCGGCTGATGCCGGCTCCGCGGCGCCTGTCTCTGCGGGTGCCGCCTCTGTCGGTGCCGGCTGTGCCGGCTGGGAAGCGGTGCTGCCTCCGCAGCCACTCATCATCATGCTGACGACCGTAAGGCAGGCCGCCGCCCTCATCCATCTTTTCCTCATTCTGCTGTTTCCTCCCTTTGTGTCAGAAGTACTGTATTTCTTCTGTCCCGGAGACCTCCGGCCGGAACCTTTTTCCCGGTCTGCCCGGCCGCGGCTACGGTTTCATTATAATTCAGAAGCCTCCGGCATAGTTTAACTTCCTATGAATATCCTTTGAAATTCCTGTGAAAACACGATTTCCCCGACGGCTTTCGATCGGGCCGGCCTTGCCTGCAGCGTCTGCCTGCAGAAAAAACTGCCGCAGGCCGGGTCCCTTCGGACTCTGCCTGCGGCATATACGCTGTTTTATCAGGATGTGCTCTGCTTCTCCACGAGGCGTTCGCCGCAGTAGATCTGGCGGAGCTTCGGCTTGTCGATCTTTCCGGTGGGATTCCGGAGGACCTTGTCGAAGATGATCTTTCTCGGGCGCTTGTAGCGCGGGAGATCGATACAGAACTGGTTCACCTCGTCCTCGGTAAGGGTCTGGCCTTCCTTCACCTGGATGATGGCCGCCGCGATCTCGCCGAGACGCGGATCCGGAAGTCCGATGACCGCCGCATCGTGGATCTTCGAGTTGCCCATGAGGAAGCTCTCGATCTGAACCGGGTACAGGTTCTCACCGCCGGAGATGATGACGTCCTTCTTGCGGTCCACCAGATAGTAGAAGCCTTCCTCGTCCTGGCGCGCCATGTCGCCGGTGTGGAGCCAGCCCTTCTTGATAGATTCCTCGGTGGCCTTCGGATTCTTGTAGTACTCCTTCATGACGCCCGGGCCCTTGACGCAGAGCTCGCCGATCTCTCCCTGCGGCACCGGATTGTCATTCTCGTCCACGATCTTGCACTTCCAGCCGAAGCCCGGGACGCCGATGGCGCCGACCTTGCGGATGTTCTCGATGCCGAGGTGCACGCAGCCGGGGCCGGTGGACTCGGAGAGACCGTAGTTCGTGTCGTACTTGTGGTTCGGGAAGTACTTCAGCCAGTGCCGGATGAGGCTCGGCGGCACCGGCTGCGCGCCGATGTGCATGAGGCGCCACTGGCTCAGGCGGTAGTTCTTCAGATCCAGCTTTCCGGAATCCAGCGCCGCCAGGATATCCTGGGCCCACGGCACCAGGAGCCAGACGATGGTGCAGCCTTCATCCGATACGGTGCGGAGAATGACCTCCGGCGAGTTTCCCTTCAGGATGACGCCGCGGCTTCCCGTGTAGAGGGAGCCGAACCAGTGCATCTTGGCACCGGTGTGGTACAGCGGCGGAATGCAGAGGAACACGTCGTTCTTCTTCGTCTCATGATGCGCGGCCTCCATGCGGGCGGACTGCATCAGCGCGGTATGGTCCAGAAGGATGGGCTTCGGGAAGCCGGTGGTGCCGGAAGAGAAATAGATAGCGGCATCGTCCGTGTCCTCCACAAGTACTCTGGGCGCGATGGAGGAGGCGTTCGCCGACTGACGGTAATAATCCTCCGCGTAGGTCGGGCAGGGATCGCCGACAAAGTACAGAAGCATGTTGTTCTTCAGCTTGGATGCGATATCCTCGATGCGGCCGATGAACTCGGGGCCGTAGAACAGGACGTCGGAGTCCGAAGCCTTCAGGCAGTAGTCGATCTCCTCCGCGGTAAAGCGGAAATTCAGCGGCACCGCCAGGGCGCCGGTCTTCAGGATCCCGAAATAGATGGGGAGCCATTCCAGACAGTTCATGAGAAGCACTGCGCACTTCTGGCCTCTCTGGATCCCGCGTTCCAGAAGCATGTTGGCGACACGGTTCGCTTTCTCGTCAAACACGGACCAGGTGATCTGGCGGCGGTAATACGTGGCCGACGTAGGCTGGATCAGCTCATACTCCTTCCATGTGACTCTCTGATCTTCCTTGAGCTCCGGATTGATCTCCACCAGAGCTACCTCGCCCCCGTACAGCTTGCTGTTTCTCTCCAGCAGATCTGTGATCGGCATTTGTTTTTTCCCCCTTCACAAATTCTATTTTTTCTGCTATAACTCACTTTAATGGTTTAAACCATCGTTGGTTTAAACCGCTAAAGTAGTTTACCGCCATTCCCCGGGAATGTCAACCCTCAAAGGATCCAGGCTGTCTCCCACAGGAATACCGGGAAGCGAAGCTTGCTTTTATACATTTATACGGTATAATATGCATTAATACACTCAAGGAGGAAGTCCGATGGAACAAACAGCGAAACAGCTTATGCTCGGCAACAAGGCAGTCGCAAGAGGACTGTATGAAGCCGGCGTGTGTTTCATTTCCAGCTACCCCGGAACTCCCAGCACGGAGATCACCGAGGAAGCCGCCAAGTATGATGAGATCTACTGTGAGTGGGCCCCGAACGAAAAGGTCGCCATGGAATGCGCATTCGGCGCATGCCTTGCCGGCCGCCGCTCCTTCTGCGCGCAGAAGCATGTCGGCCTGAACGTGGCCGCCGACCCGCTCTACACCATGTCCTACACCGGCGTCAACGCAGGTATGGTCATCGGCGTCGCGGATGATGCCGGCATGCACTCCTCTCAGAATGAGCAGGACAGCCGCCACCACGCGATCGCGTCCAAGGTACCGATGCTGGAGCCGTCGGACTCCGCGGAAGCTCTGGAGTTCACGAAGATCGCCTATGAGCTGTCCGAGAAGTACGATACGCCGGTGCTCTTAAAGATGTGCACCCGCGTGGCTCACTCCCAGTCCATCGTGGAGCCGGGTCCCCGCACCGTTCCGGACAAGCCCTACGAAAAGAACATCGGAAAGTACGTCATGATGCCGGGCAACGCGAAGAAGCGTCATCCCATCGTCGAGGAGCGCACCCGTCTCCTGACTGAATATGCAGAGACCACGCCTCTGAACCGCGTTGAGTTGGGCGGCACGGAGATCGGCATCATCACCGCCTCCACTTCTTATCAGTATGTCAAAGAAGTTTTCGGAGACAGCGTCAGCATCCTGAAGCTCGGCATGGCGAACCCGCTGCCGGTCCGTCTGGTGCGGGACTTTGCGCAGAAGGTGCAGAAGCTTGTGGTCGTGGAAGAGCTCGATCCGATCATCGAGAACCACGTCAGAAGCCTCGGCATCGAAGTCTCCGGCAAGGATATCCTGCCGATGATCGGCGAATTCTCCCAGAAGCTGATCGCGAAGGCCTTCGGGAAGAGCACTCCGGAGACCTACTCCATCGAGGACCAGGTCCCGGCCCGGCCGCCCGTCATGTGCGCCGGATGTCCCCACAGAGGCCTCTTCTACACCTTAAAGAAGAACAAGTGCACCGTCCTCGGAGATATCGGCTGCTACACACTTGGCGCGGTCCCCCCCCTGGGCGCCATCGAGATGACGCTCTGCATGGGCGCTTCCATCGGCGCGCTCCACGGCTTCAACAAGGTCCGCGGCGCTGAAAGCGAAGGCCATACCGTGGCAGTGATCGGAGATTCGACCTTCATGCATTCCGGAATGACCGGCCTCGCGAACATCGCGTACAACCAGTCGAATTCCACAGTCATCATCGTCGACAACTCCATCACCGGCATGACCGGCCACCAGCAGAATCCGACCACCGGCTACAACATCAAGGGCGATCCGGCAGGAAAGATCGACCTCGAAAAGCTCTGCCATGCGATGGGTATTGAGCGCGTCCGCGTCGTGGACCCCTACGATCTCGCGGAATGCGATAAGGTTCTGAAGGAAGAGCTTGCCGCAGCTGAGCCGTCTGTCATCATCTCCCGCAGGCCCTGCGCTCTGCTTAAGTATGTGAAGCACAATCCGCCGCTGAAGGTCAACACCGACAAGTGCATCGGCTGCAAATCCTGCATGCGCATCGGCTGCCCGGCCATCTCCATAAAGAACGGCAAGGCACACGTGGACAATACGCTCTGCGTGGGCTGCAACGTCTGCAGCCAGCTCTGCAGCTTCGGCGCATTTGAAAGTACGGGAAAGGAGGCCTGAACATGGAAACAAAGAATATCATGATCGTCGGTGTCGGCGGACAGGGCTCTCTTCTCGCCAGCAAACTGCTGGGCCACCTGCTGCTCTCCCAGGGCTATGACGTCAAGGTCTCTGAGGTGCACGGTATGTCCCAGCGCGGCGGTTCCGTCGTGACTTACGTCCGCTACGGCGACCGGGTGTGCTCACCGGTCATCGATCTCGGGGAAGCGGACTTTATCGTATCCTTTGAAATCCTTGAGGCGGCGCGCTGGCTCCCGTACCTGAAGAAGGACGGCCAGATCGTCACCAACACGCAGCAGATCGACCCGATGCCCGTCATCACCGGCGCGGCAGTCTATCCGGAAGATCTGGTCGCGAAACTGAAAGCCTCCGGCGCGAAGGTCGACGCTCTCGACTGCCTCGCGCTGGCAGAGGAAGCCGGCAGCGCAAAGGCTGTCAACATCGTCCTCCTCGGAAGGCTGTCACATTACTTTGACCTTCCGGAGGAGGCCTGGATGGCTTCCCTGGAGGCAAACGTACCCCCGAAATTCCTCGAGATGAACAAAAAGGCATTCCGGCTGGGTAAGAACCAGTAAACACCATCAGCTAAATTGAAAGGTATCACAGGTAGTTTTATGGAAAAGTATTATCAGGAAGCGATCGAATGCGCAAGCCGCGAAGAGATCCGGGCCATCCAGTCCGAGCGTCTCGTGAAGCAGGTCCGTCACGTGTGGGACAATGTCCCCTACTATCGGAAAAAGATGGAAGAAAAGGGCATCACCCCGGACGATATCCAGTCTGTGGATGATCTGAAAAAGCTCCCCTTCCTCTCCAAAGCTGATCTCCGGGAGGCTTATCCCTACGGTCTGCTGGGTGTCCCGCTGAAGGACTGTGTCCGCATCCAGTCCACCTCCGGCACCACCGGAAAACGCGTCGTCGCTTTCTACACGCACCACGACATCGATCTCTGGGAAGAGTGCTGCGCCCGCGCCATCATGGCAGCCGGCGGCACCGATGAGGATGTCTGCCAGGTTTCCTACGGCTACGGCCTCTTCACCGGCGGCCCGGGCCTGAACGGCGGCTCTCACAAAGTGGGCTGCCTTACCATCCCCACCAGCTCCGGAAACACCGAGCGCCAGATCATGTTCATCATGGACCTGCAGGCCACCATCCTCTGCTGCACGCCGAGCTACGCGGCTTACCTTGCGGAGACCATGAAGGAAATGGGCTACGGTCCCGACGACATCCCGCTGAAGGCCGGCATCTTCGGCGCGGAAGCCTGGTCTGAAGAAATGCGGAGAGACATTGAGAAGACTCTGGGCATCAAGGCCTACGATATCTACGGCCTGACCGAGCTGTCCGGCCCCGGCGTCTCCTTCGAGTGCTCCGCCCAGGGCGGCATGCACGTCAACGAGGATCACTTCATCGCGGAAGTCATTGACCCGGAGACCGGGGAGCCCCTTCCGGACGGCGTCCAGGGCGAGCTGGTCTTCACGGCCATCGACAAGGAAGCTTTCCCGATGATCCGCTACCGTACCCGCGACATCTGCACCCTGACCCACGAGAAGTGCTCCTGCGGCCGCACCCACGTCCGCATGACCAAGCCGAAGGGCCGCACCGACGACATGCTCATCATCCGCGGCGTCAACGTGTTCCCGAGCCAGATCGAGACCGTGCTCCTGAACAACGGCTACGCAGCGAACTACCAGATCATCGTGGACCGTGTCAACAATACCGACACCCTGGACGTCCAGGTCGAGATGACGCCCGAGATGTTCACCGACAACGTCGGCGAGATCTCCGAGCGCCAGAAGAAGCTGGTGGACGGCCTCAAGTCCATGCTTGGCATCAAGGCAAAGGTCTCCCTGGTCGCTCCGAAGAGCATCACCCGCAGCGAAGGAAAGGCAGTCCGTGTCATCGACAAGAGAAAAATCTGAAAAAGGAGGCGTCCAATGAGTATCAAACAGATTTCCGTGTTCCTGGAAAACCGTCCCGGCAAGCTGAAGGAAATGACCGCCGTGCTTGCCGCCCACGACATCGACATGCGCGCGCTCTCCCTCGCCGAGACCAAGGATTTCGGCATCGTGCGTATCATCGTGGACGATGCTTACGACGCGGCGAATGTCCTGAAGGAGAACGGCTTTGTCGCGAGCCTGACGAAGGTCCTCGCGGTGGAGGTCGAGGACATTCCCGGCGGCCTTGACAAGGTCCTCTCCTACTTCGCAAACGCCCAGGTCAATATCGAGTACATGTATGCCTTCACCGGCATCAAGAATCCGGGCCACGCCTTCATGGTGTTCCGCGTCGCGGATACAAAGGCCGCGGAGGTGAAGCTCGCGGGCATGGGCCTGAAGATCATCTCCCAGGATGACCTGGCATCGATCTGAGCCTGCCGTACAGCTGTTTAAGAAGAGCCTGAAGAAGAACCAGTTTAAGAAGAGCCGCCCCATCTGATGTGATCAGATGGGGCGGCTCTCTGCAGCCGGTATTTCCGGCAGCCCTGCACAAAACCGTCAGAGTCCCAGCAATCCGGCCGCGTTCCCTCCGAGGATCGCGGTCTTCTCATCTTCTGTGAGGGGCAGGCCCAGGAAAGCATCCATCGACTCCTTCTGTCCTGACCAGGGGCAGTCCGTTCCGAAGAGAACGTTCTCCGCGCCGACAGCCCGCACCAGGGACACGAATTCCTCCGGCGTCATGAGTTTAAGTTCTTCCTCCGTCTTGTAATACCCGTCGTTTAACGGCGCCAGACGCCCCATGGAGAAAGAAGTGTCGATCATGATGCCGGTTCCCGCATAGCATGCCGGGACCCGGTCCCAGTTCCGCCAGCCGCCCATGTGGGCCGCGATAAATTTGAACTTTCCGACCTTGTCCACCACGTTCCGGCACATTTCAGGCGAACAGCGCACCTCATCCGGGAAACCGATGTCCAGCCCCCCGTGGGTGAGGACCACAAGCCCCAGTTCCGCCGCGCGGTCAATGATCCTGAGGAACGGGAGGCTGTCCACATCGGCCCCCTGGTAAACCGGATGGATCTTGATGCCCTTCAGGCCCAGGGAGACCGCCCTGGCAAGTTCTTCGCGGTACCCCTCGCACTCCGGGTGCATCGCCCCGAAATAAAGGATCCCGGTCTCCTCCGTGTGTTCATTCATCCGGGCAGAATAATCGTTCAGTTTTTCCACCTGCCGCGCGCTCGTCGCCACGGGCAGCACCACGGAGCGGTCGATGCCGGCACGCCGCATGGACTCTGTCAGTTCGGAATTCTTCCCGTGGGTGAACGGGATCGTGTGGGACACTTTGCTCAGGTGCTCCACCGTGGCGTCCGCCATTCTGTCCGGGAAGGTGTGGGTGTGAATATCAATGATCATAGTGCTGTACTTCTTTCTTTGTGAAGACTCACACAACTGAAGTCGCGTGCTTCTATTGCCGCTTTAGGCGGCGGACTGAATGACGGCGGATACGCCTGTAACTCAGGAAGCGCGGAAACGCGCATTTTTCTGCCGGATACGGCAGAACTCCCG
>CADBEN010000030.1 GCA_902793685.1 uncultured Lachnospiraceae bacterium | reverse complement strand
ATCCATCTGAGGTTCACGCAAGGGCGGCGTACGAAGCCAAGAACTTTATTGGATGGGCAAGATTAGCGCTTACTTACCCACCCAAGCTACAGAAGCGCCCTTATTATGCAAGCTTGCATTTCATGATGAAGATACCGAACTCAGCACCATTAAGAACTCTGTTGTCAGACTGGCATACAGTCGCATTGGTGGAAAGGTGCGAGACAAGAAAGAAAAATATTTAGCAAGCATCCCGAAAAAACGTGAATCAGGATCGAAGGGCGGCAAGGCAACGGCATCGAAGGAATTCGTACCGCCGACAGTCGATGAAGTTAAGCAGTACTGCAAGACAACGGAGAAGTATATTGATGTCGATGCGTTTATGAGGCAGTACACAGAAAGCAACTGGACTGATAAAGACGGCAAGCCTGTCAAGAATTGGAAGAATCTAATATCATCAGGATGGCATAAAAAAAATCCGCTCTCCAAACTTGATTTTCTCAGAGCGATAAGAGACCTAAAAGAAATATCAATTGATGGAGTCGGGTATCAAGTCGATTCCGACAGGAATGTGTATCGGAATGGCAGATGTGTTGGGACATTGTCTGACAGCGGTAAGCATATATGGCAGTAAAGAATATACTAGCAGACCACTAGCAAAGTACTAGCAAGTGCTAGTGCATATACTAGCAAACCACTAGCAAACTAATAAACTACTAAACTATATAAACATATAAACTAATAAACTATAAACACTAAACTATATAAACACTAAACAATAAACAACAAACATAAACTACAAACTATAACATCCACTTCCCTTCGGGAAGAAATGGATGGATGAAGGTAAGTTTAGTTTTTTTCTTTTTTTCTTGTGTGACAGCTACTTCAGTTTCCTTCCCGATGGAATCATCCATGCTGAAGTGATTGCAAGTACTGGGGGCGGACATTCTGCCCTTACCCTATGTTGAATTATTTATCAGTATCGAAAGGGGGTCGATATATGACCGATACCGAATACCATCAATATCTGCTGTCATCTGAATGGAAGGAAAAAGCCTTACAGCGCATGAAGATAGACGGCTTCAGATGTGCCATGTGTGGCTGCCGTGGAACGGCTGTAAACGCTTTGGAAGTCCATCACATGGGATATCGTAACCTGAAGGAAGAAAACCCGTACACAGACCTTGTGACGCTTTGCCATATATGCCATAAGGCAACACACAGAATGATGGAACGTACCACATCGGCAGACGGTCGCCGGGGGTGGCGTGATGCACGGATACCAACGATCCATGTGTACACCCTGTCAGGGGATCATGTCGAATACAACGAAGAATAAGAAAGGGGACAACACCATGAAACTTACAACTCAGGAACAGAACCACATTAACAGCCAGTTGGAACGGTATGCGGAAATCCTCAGAAATGAATGCATGAACGATTCCAACGAATGGACGGATGCAGAGATGGAAAGATACATTTCAAAGGAACTGAAGAAGTACCGCAAGCAACTGGAAAAAGAAGCTATAGAAGCCACTAACTGATGACACAACGGCACAACAGCCCAGTTGTGCCGACAACCTTTACATTAAAAAAGGAATTAGATATGACTAACATACATCCACGAAATCCGAATGTTCAGATTGATGACATCGAACCGACATTCGTTAAGAAGACGATCTCCGAACTGCGTGAAGTCTATGATTTACCGAAGCCGGAGACAGATGAAGATGTCAGGAAACGCATTTATGATTTCTTTATCTTCTGCGAAGAAAAAGGGATGAGACCGGGGATCGAAACACTGTCGCTGTTTCTTGGGGTGAGTCGCATGAGCCTGTGGAACTGGAGCAACGGCATCGGATGCACTGAAGCCCGACAGACCATGATAAACCATGCTAAAGCCCTGATAGCGGCATACCTTGAGCAGAGCCATCTTCAGGGAAAACTGAACCCCGTGTCGGCAATTTTTTTGAGTAAAATTTGGCTTGGATATTCGGAAGACCTGACCGTCAGGCTTGACACGCAGACGGCACAGCAGCTCCCCCGACAGACGATTGAAGACATCGCACGAATGAGACACGTTAACATTTCTGAGATGCCTGAAAAGCCCGACCTGTGAGGTGATGCCATGCCGAGATGGAGAAAAAGCAGTCCGAGTATTACCTTTGCACAACAGCGTGAGAACAACGATTATTTTACGAGAAAAAACAGGAAGAACAAGAACTATATCAATCCAAATGTAAGCGGGGATAAAAGCCCCAGAAAGGAAAATAACAATGGCAAAAAGTAAGAAACTGCCGGAAATATTCGATTTATGCAGAGTCCTGAGGGACAGCTACCGTCAGAAATATGACGATGCCGTCAAGGCAAGGGATGATGCTGTAAAATTTGCAAAAACCAATTATGTCAGACAGTCCCCAATGCTGAAACAATCACTTGAGACCGCCAGGATCGAGTTTGCAAACACGATTGACAAACTCAAGGATGACACCCGCACGGCACTTGCGTGCGAACTTGAAAAACTCAAAATGGCTGAGACAGCAAAGGTGCTACAGTCCCCCACGAGCATAGAGAACTTTGCTCATCTTAACGACATCCCGCTTACTGCGACTGAACTTCGTATCATCTGCGAACGGCACGGCGGTGAAAATTATTATACCGACCGTTTTTTCCGCACGGTTGCCGAAAAGAACGGAATCGATGTAAGCGAGTTTCCGCTTATGACTGACATTGACAGTAAGCTTGATGCCCTTCAGAACCTGTCGGACGGCTTGGACGACCTTTTGATTAAGTACGATGAAAACAAGACCCTTGCGGGATTTAACGCCCTCTCAGACCGCTCGATTTCCCAAGCCGAAAGCAAGTATATCGGCACTGAGCGAACCGCTTTAACGGTCGCACAAAAGGTGACAAGGGCATTTCAGGCGATTCAGGCACAGCCGGATCAGATAAGCAAGGCACTCTGTATCTCCAACCAACTGCGTAACTGCACGGATAAGGCAAGCAGAGACGCACTTCTGTGCAAACTTGCAGAAAACCCTGTGGGGGACTTCGCAGAAGCAATGTCAGCACCTGAGATGATTCGGGCTTTCCGAGACAACAAAGCAAAGCAATACCATCAGGCAGAGGACGCACTGTCACAACTGGTAAGCGCCGGACAGGCATCTGCATGGGACAAGGTGACGGATATCTTGACTGCAAACAGGAACAATGAGTTTTTTGCAGATATGGCTAAAGATGTCCTGAAATCGTCAGACAGGGCAGCTGAAATCGCACAGTCCGTCAACATGGATGCAGGACGGACAATCTATGATGTGCTGTGACCGCCCTGTTTTAAAGGCTTGCAGAGCCGTTAGCGTGAGTTATGCAAACTTCATCGTTGACAAGGCAGAGAACCGCTTAGAACGGCTCTCAGACCGTCTGAGAGACATCCGGCATGAGTTTGTATTGGATTTACAAGCAATGTCGCTGACTACAGTCCTGATGTCCGATGCCGAACTTGAGTATGATGCGTTCGCTGATGCAGTCTCAAATATTGCCGTCCGACAGCTTGATGTAAGACCGCAAGCCGTTGCGGAAGAAGGTGAACGTGTCGCCGTTAAGGTCGAGAAGATGCTAGTATTAAAATAAACGTACACGGAAATAGTATCAAAAACAATTGAATCAACCCCCTTCAGGTGCTACAATGAATGTAGCAAAATAATCGTTCGTTTAAACAGATACTGAAAGGGGAAGACATGAAGAATACAGTATATGGTTATTGCCGAATCAGCACGATGAAACAGAAATTGCAGAGACAGATAGATAATATCAAGCGTGAGTTTCCCGATGCCGTCATCATCACGGAAGAATACACAGGCACAACACTTGACCGTCCGAACTGGAGCAAGCTTCAGAAGCGTCTGAAGTCCGGCGATACTGTGGTATTTGACGAAGTCAGCAGAATGAGCAGAAACGCCGAAGAAGGTTTCGCACTGTACGAAGACCTGTTTAACCGAGGTGTGAACCTTGTATTCCTGAAAGAACGGCACATTGATACTGAAGTCTACAGACAGGCTTTACAGAACAGCGTGAGCATGACAGGCACAGATGTTGACTGCATCCTTGAAGGTGTCAACAAGTACCTGATGATACTGGCAAAGAGACAGATCGAGATTGCTTTTGCAACAGCACAGCATGAAGTAGATTATCTGCATCAGCGTACTTCAGAAGGTGTCAGAAAAGCACAGGCTGAAGGTAAACAAGTAGGCAGAGCAACAGGTAGCAAAGTAGAGACCGCAAAAGCCAAGGCAGCGAAGGAAGTCATTCGCAAGCACAGCAAAGATTTCAACGGCTCACTGACCGATGCTGAAGTCATCAAGCTTACTGGCATTGCGAGAAACACTTACTACAAGTACAAGCGTGAAATGAAATAAAAATAAAAGAAGTCAGTCACCGCAAGCAACCACGATTAACTGACTTCTCTTGTGCGCCGACCAAGCGCAAAACCCTTTTTCTCGCTCCTGAAAGAAGGCTTAATTAAATTATATTTGATGCAATACATCATTTCAAGTACAATTTCGAAAATCTGTTCGATTCATTATTTTCGTTTCATTTTGCTATGAATCGATATCTTCTATATAGATAACACGCTGTCAGCGTTCGCTAAATGCACCGACAGCACCCCAGTAGGGGTTTTTTACCCGACCCTCTTGACAGGCACATAGACCTGTCTGAGTAGCCGAAGAGAAGAAAAGCCCCTATGATTTTTAGACAAATTATGGTAATATCGATTAAGCGGAGTCTTCATCGTAATTTTGAAAAAAGTCTTCGACGTATCCCAAAAAACATAGCAAATATCAAGTGTTTTCAGCCGGCATGTCGGAATGGCAGACGATGCAGACTCAAAATCTGTTGTCCGTGAGGACGTGCGGGTTCAAGTCCCGCTGCCGGCACTGAAGGAACCGCTGTATGGAAGGGATCATCCGATTTCTTCCTGCGGCGGCTTTTTTTCTGAGCAAAAGCAGGATGTCCGCTGCTGAATCCGGGCATTTCCGCCCGGGACCGGACGCACCGCTTTTCCCGGAGGTTCATGATGGACTGCAGAACAGCCGATAAGATGATCATACGGTATATCCAGAGGGAGCTGGACGATGACGAGACAGCTGCCTTTCTTAAGCATATCCGCACCTGCCAGAGCTGCAGAAACGAGCTTGAGATCAACTACGATATCATCGACTGCCTGAAGGCGCTGGATTCTCCCGGGGAGGACATCCAGATCGGAACCGGCATGGAGCAGGAGATCCGCGCTTCCTACCAGCATCTCCGGACCGTGCGCTTTTTCCGGATCGTCCACTATGCGGTGAACACCCTTGTCGTTCTGAGCCTGATCCTGACCGCAATGCTTCAGTTCAGGATCCTGTATATTCACTGAGATCGGAGGAACCCTGATGTCAAAGCTGGTCCTGATCGACGGCCACAGCATTCTGTTCCGCGCTTTCTACGGAACTCCGCCGCTGACCAATTCCGCCGGACTCCACACCAACGGAGTCTACGGCTTCCTGAATATCATGTTCAAGATACTGGACGAAGAGCAGGCAGATTACCTTGCGGTGGCTTTCGACCTGCACGCGCCCACCTTCCGGCATGAAAAATACCCGGAGTACAAGGGCAACCGGAGTCCGATGCCCGACGAACTGCGGGAGCAGGTTCCGCTGATCCGGGAGGTCCTGGATTCCATGGCAGTCCCGACCCTTTCCATGGAGGGGTTCGAGGCGGACGATATCCTTGGCACCGTCGCGAAGCGTTATCAGGGTGAGGACCTGGAAGTCTCGATCGTCTCCGGCGACCGGGACCTTCTTCAGCTTGCGGACACCCATATCCGCATCCGGATCCCGAAGACGTCGAAGGGGCAGACCACGGTCTACGACTATTACCCGGACGATGTCGTCAGGGACTACCAGGTGACCCCCAACGAGTTTATCGACGTAAAGGCCCTGATGGGGGACCAGTCCGACAACATCCCGGGCGTTCCTTCCATCGGGGAAAAGACAGCGACGGCCCTGATCTCCGCCTGGCATTCCATTGAGAATGCCTACGACCACATCGACGAGATCAGGCCCCCGCGGGCACAGAAGGCGCTGCGGGAGCATTACGACATGGCTCAGTTCTCAAAGTGGCTGGCGACCATCCGGACCGACGTGCCGGTGAACGTCACCCTGGAGGACATGACCATCGGAAACCTTTACACGCCGGAAGCCTATGAAGAGATGAAGCGTCTGGAATTCCGCTCCATGCTGAAGCGTTTCGACGAGAGCGCGAAGGCGGGGAGCCGGGCAGGAGAGCCGGAATTCCGGGTCCTGGACAGAAAAGACGAGGCGGAGAAGGCTCTGGAGCCCTTCTTCGCGGCACCGGCTGTGGGCATGCAGCTTACAGAGCACGGCCTGTCCCTCTGCATGGAGGACGGGAGCGTGCTGTTTCTTGCGCCCGGAGAAGCCGAAGAGGGTGAGAGCGAGCTCCCGGAGGAATGGAAGGAAGCGGGGATCGCGGCGGACACCGGCGCGGTCGATGCTGACTGGCTCACCGGCATCGTCCGCAGGATCGCGGACACGGTGCCTGCGGTCTACTGCGTGGAGCTTAAGTCCATGCTGCATAAGATCGGGGCGGAGGAACGTAAGAATCTCCTGGATCTCGGGATCGCGGCATATCTCATGAACCCGCTGAAGGACAGCTATTACGCGGACGATCTGGCCCGGGATTATCTCGGCGTGCTGATCCCCGGCGTGAAGGAGGATCCGCGGAAGTCGGCGGAGTACACCGGCTGGGCGGCATTCCGCTCCGGCCCTGTCCTTTTGGAAAAGCTGGAAGAGACCGGGATGGGGAAGCTTTACCGCGAGACGGAGCTTCCGCTGACCTACGCCCTGGCGGCCATGGAGCTTGCCGGTGTCCGGGTCGAGGGAAAACTGCTGAAGGAGTTCGCGGAGGAACTGAAGAAAGGAATCGCCGAGGCAGAGGCTGAGATTTTCGAGGCCACAGGAGAGAAGTTCAACATCAATTCCCCGAAGCAGCTGGGAGAGATCCTGTTCGGGAAGATGCAGCTGCCCTACGGAAAGAAGACAAAGAGCGGCTATTCCACCGCGGCGGAGATCCTGGAAAAGCTGGCGCCGGACTATCCGGTGGTTAAACGGATCCTGGATTACCGCATGCTGTCCAAGCTGAATTCCACCTACGCCACCGGCCTGACTGCCTACATTCAGGAAGACGGGCGGATCCACGGGACCTTCAACCAGACCATCACGGCTACGGGACGCATCTCGTCCACGGAACCGAATCTCCAGAACATTCCGATCCGCACCGAGATGGGAAGCCGGATCCGGGGCGTGTTCGTGCCGGCGGAGGGATATGTCTTTGTGGACGCGGACTACTCCCAGATCGAACTCCGGGTACTGGCGTCCCTCTCCGGTGACGAGAACCTGATCGGCGCCTACAGGCACGCGGTGGATATCCATGCGGTGACGGCTTCCCAGGTGTTCCACGTGCCTCTGGAGGAAGTCACGCCCCAGCTCCGCCGGAACGCGAAGGCGGTCAATTTCGGCGTGGTCTACGGCATCTCGGCCTTCGGCCTCTCAGAGGGCCTCAGTATCAGCCGTGCGGAGGCGAAGGAATACATCAACAATTATTTTAAGACCTATCCGAAGGTCAAGGAGTTCCTGGACCGGCAGATCAAAGAGGCGAAGGAGCAGGGCTGCGTCACCACGTACTACGGGAGAAGGCGTCCCATCCCGGAGCTGAAGAGCTCGAACTTCATGCAGCGCGCCTTCGGAGAGCGTGTAGCCATGAACTCCCCGATCCAGGGCACTGCGGCGGACATTATGAAGATCGCCATGGTGGCGGTGCACAGAAAGCTTCTGGAATCCGGGCTGGACGCACGAATCGTCCTGCAGATCCACGACGAACTGCTGGTGGAGGCGCGGGAGGACTGCGCGGAGCAGGTCCGTCAGCTCCTTCAGGACACCATGAAGCAGGCCGCGGACCTGGCGGTACCGCTGGAGGTGGACGCACACATCGGGAAATCCTGGCTGGAGGCGCACTGACATGATACTTGAGATTTTCGGCGGCGTGGGATCCGGAAAGAGCGTGATCCTGAACTACCTGAAGGAGAAATACAAAGCTGAGATCATCGGCATGGACGAGACAGCCCATGAGCTGTACCGGCCCGGGGAAAAGGGCTTCGCCGCGGTGCGGGAGCTTCTGGGGGACGAGGTCGTCGCCCCCGACGGAACGCTGGACCGGAAGAAGATGGCGGACATCCTGTACCGTGAACCTGAACTTCTGGACCGGCTGAACGGGGTGATCCACCCGCTGGTCTATCAGGAGACGGAGGACCGGGCGAAGGCTTTTGTCCGGAAGGCGGCGGAAGCCGGCGCGCCGGAGCCCCTGGTGGTGATCGAGACCGCCCTTCCGAAGAAAGTGAAAAGTGACATTTTTGCGGAAGTATGGTATGTTTATACACCGAAAGAAATCCGGAAACTGCGGCTTATGCGGGACCGGGGCTACTCGGAGGAACGGGTCCGGGAGATCATGAGCCGACAGATGTCCGACGCGGAGTATTCCGCCATCGCGGACTGGATCCTGGAAAATGACGGGTCCCTGGAGGAAGTCTGCCGGAAGGTGGACGCGCGGCTCGCGGTCTGCGGATTTGCCGGCGGCAGGTAAAGCGGAGCCCGGATTTCTGAAATGAAAGAAGAAGGAAGCGGAAACGAATGAGGCTTGTCAGCATCGCCAGCGGGAGCAGCGGAAACGCAGTCTACGTGGGCTCGGAACAGACACATATCCTGGTGGACGCCGGGATCTCAAACCGCAGGATCGAACAGGGACTGAACACCCTGGATCTTAAGGCGGACGATATCCAGGCGCTGGTGCTGACTCACGAGCATTCCGACCATGTGAAGGGGCTGGATGTCCTGGTGCGGAAGCACCATATCCCGGTCTACGCCACCGGAGGGACCATGAAGGCGCTCCGGCGGAACGGAACCATCTCCGCGATCCCGGACGAGCTGCTGCATGTGATCCGCGGAGAGGAGTCCTTCCGGGTGGGGGATCTGACCCTGTTACCCTTCCACATCGACCACGACGCGGCGGAACCGGTGGCTTACCGGATCGAAAACGGAAAAAAGGCAGTGGCCGTGGCTACGGACATGGGTCATTACACCGACAGCATCGTCCGCTGTCTGAAATATCTGGACGCGGTCCTGCTGGAGAGCAATCACGATGTGCGGATGCTGGAGACGGGGCCTTATCCTTATCCGCTGAAGCGGCGGATCCTGAGTGATTTCGGGCATCTGTCCAACGAGAATGCGGGAAGACTGCTGAACGAGATCCTGCACGACGGGCTGAAGAAGATCATTCTCGGCCATCTCAGCAAGGAGAACAATCTGCCGGAGCTCGCCTTTGAGACCGTAAAATGCGAGATCACGCTGGGGAACTGTCCCTACAGGGGAGACGATTTCCGGATCGAGGTCGCGAAACGGGACTGTGTTTCGGCAGGTATTGAATTCTGATACAGGAGGTAATTCATGGGAAAGGTCATAATCACTGTCCTCGGCAAGGACACGGTGGGCATCATCGCGAAGGTCTGCTCTTATCTTGCAGCCTCGAACATCAACATTCTCGACATCAACCAGACCATCGTTCAGGATTATTTCAATATGATGATGATCGCGGACATGAGCGGGACCGACAAAAAGCTGGAGACGGTCATGGCGGAGCTGGACCGCGTGGGCGAGGAGATCGGCGTGAAGATCCGCGTCCAGAGAGAAGAGATCTTCACCAGCATGCACAGGATCTGAGTGAGGTGTCGTGATGCTGAATTTATATGAAGTCATGGAAACGAACCGGATGATCGACCACGATCTTCTGGATGTCCGCACCATCACCATGGGCATCAGCCTGCTGGACTGTGCGGACACGGACCTGCAGCGGACCAACGAGAAGATATACGCGAAGATACTCCGGTTCGCGGGAAAGCTGGTGGAGACCGGAGAAGCCATCTCCAGAGATTTCGGCGTGCCCATCGTCAACAAGCGCGTGTCGGTGACCCCCATCGCTCTGGTGGGCGCCGCGGCATGCAGAAAGCCGGAGGACTTTGTGACCATCGCCCGGACCCTGGACCGGGCCGCGAAGGACATCGGCGTCAACTTTATCGGCGGATATTCCGCCCTGGTAAGCAAGGGCATGTCCCATGCGGACCGCCTTCTGATCGAATCGATCCCGAAGGCCCTGGCCTGCACGGAACGGGTCTGCAGCTCCGTGAACCTGGGTTCCACCAAGGCAGGCCTCAACATGGACGCGGTGCGGCTCATGGGTACCATCGTGAAGAAGACCGCTGAGGAGACGAAGGATCAGGGATCTCTGGGCTGCGCGAAGCTGGTGGTATTCTGCAACGCGCCGGACGACAATCCCTTCATGGCAGGCGCCTTCCACGGCGTGACGGAAGCGGAGGCCATCATCAATGTGGGTGTCAGCGGCCCCGGCGTCGTGAAGAGCGCGGTGGCCCAGTGCCGAGGAAAGAATTTCGAGATCCTCTGCGAGACCATCAAGAAGACTGCCTTCAAGATCACCCGTGTGGGACAGCTGGTGGCCCAGGAGGCGAGCCGCCGTCTGGACGTACCCTTCGGCATCATCGACCTGTCTCTGGCACCGACCCCGGCCATCGGGGATTCCGTGGCGGAGATCCTTGAGGAGATCGGCCTGGAGAGCGTAGGAGCGCCGGGCACCACAGCGGCTCTCGCCATGCTGAACGACCAGGTGAAGAAGGGCGGCGTCATGGCGTCCTCCTATGTGGGGGGCTTAAGCGGCGCCTTCATCCCGGTCAGCGAGGACCAGGGCATGATCGACGCCGTCACCCGCGGGTCCCTGACCCTGGAGAAACTGGAAGCGATGACCTGCGTCTGTTCTGTGGGGCTCGACATGATCGCCATTCCCGGCGACACCCCGGACACCACCATCGCGGGCATCATCGCGGACGAGGCTGCCATCGGCATGGTGAACCAGAAGACCACGGCAGTGCGCCTGATCCCGGTGTACGGGAAGAAGGTGGGAGACAATGTGGAGTTCGGAGGCCTGCTGGGCCACGCCCCCGTCATCCCCGTCAACAGCTTCAGCTGCGCATCCTTCGTCAACCGCACCGGCCGCATCCCGGCACCCATACATTCATTTAAAAACTGACATGAAGCTTTTCATAGCGGAGGGAAAAGAATGGATCTGCTTTCAATCATCACCATGGGACCGCCCATTTTCCTGCTTTTTATGATCTACCGCGCGGACCGCGTGGAAAAGGAGCCCACCGGGCTCCTGATCAAGCTGTTTGTCCTGGGCATGCTGAGCTGCCTTCCGGCCGCCTTCATCGAATCGTTCCTGATCTCGGCTCTGGACGTCATCATGCCGGATTCTACGCTTCTTTATATCGCCATCGTGAATTTCCTGATCGTCGGCATGGCAGAGGAAGGCGTCAAATATGTGGTCCTGAAGACCCAGACCTGGAAACATAAGGCCTTTGATTACCGTTTCGACGGGATCGTCTATGCCGCCGTCGTTTCCCTGGGCTTCGCCTTCTTTGAGAACATGTTCTATGTGTTCGGAGATGAATCCGCTTTCTTTATTGCCGGCATGCGTGCCGTCACCAGCATTCCGGGCCACTGCACCTTCGGCATCATGATGGGATATTATTACGGGCAGGCCAAGTACGCGGAGAAGCACGGAAACATGCAGGAGTGCAGACAGTACCTTAAGATGGCCTACCTGATCCCGCTGCTGCTGCACGGCTTCTATGACTTCATCCTGAGCACGGACTATGAGATCCTGTTCTTTGTCTTCATCATCTATGTGATCTGGCTCGATCTCCGCGCTTACCGGAAGGTAAAGGATTCCGCGAAGTTCGACACTCCGGTCCAGGAGCAGAACCCGTATGACCAGAATCCTTATGGCCAGAACCCGAATCCTTACGGCCAGAACCCATACGGCCAGAATCCTTACGGTCAGAACCAGAACCCATACGGCCAGAATCCTTACGGTCAGAACCAGTACCGCCAGAACCCCAACGAGCAGAATCAGTATAATCAGAATCCCTACGGACAGAATCCCAACGGCCAGTACCCGAATAATCAGTATCAGAACGGCCAGTATCAGAACGGCCAGTACCAGAACGGTCAGAACCAGGATCCGCGGTACAGGGGATGACCGGTCCTGCCGCGGTCAGACGATGACCATCTGTTTCTGCGGGAATTCCGGGAGACGGATCCCTGTCCGCTCAAAGTAAACGGAATCCCAGAGCGCGGAAGCGTAAGCTTCAGAAGCAAGCATTTTCGCAGCCGGTGTTCCGGTCCCGAGAAGGGCCGGCGCATCGGCTGTTTTGCTGAGGAGCGGAATTCTGCTGCGGGTTTTCAGTTCCGTGAGCAGAGGCGCCGCGTCCTTTCGGAAGCCCAGAAGGCGGACATAGGGCGCATAGCCCGCGGCCTTGTAATTTTCCAGATCCTCCGCGAGGATCCCGAGGACGATATGGGTGAGGGCGCGGCTGATCCTGGTGTGGGTGTAGCTTCTGCACTTGACGGTCTCCGGGAGATCCCGGAAGGCGGCAGTCTGCTTCAGCCTCCCGCGGATCAGTCCCGCGAGGTCCGGGGAGACATCCGCGTACCGGGTGAGATCATCACCCTCGAAGATCCGCTGCCGGATCACACGGTAATAAAGGCCGGAAAAGGCGTCGGGATCCAGAGGCGCGGACAGAAGCTTAAGGGAAGCTGCAGGCATGACGCCGGAGAGTTCCTCCGGGCAGCCGCCGGAAAGAAGATGTTCCCGGATCGCGGTGGCGGAGGCATAGCTTCCTCCGGTGCCTGCCGCGTCATGGGCGTTTCCGGTCCGCGGCACCGGGAGAAATCTCAGGGAAGTGCCCTGACGGAGGATCGCCATGGCATATTCCAGAGCCAGGAGATCATTGGGGGAGGAGAGAAGCTCCCGGATCAGCGGAAGCCCGGTGGAAAGAGCTGCAGAGGAACGGTTCAACGCATCTTCCGCGGCGGCAAGACGCGCCGCCGGAAAGCTCTCGCCCTTTTTCAGATGTATGGCCAGGGCTTCCCGGTATTCCTGCGGTTCTTCCTCCAGGTAAGAGGCAAGCTGCGCGATGGCAGCCTCGTCCGCGTGCTCGGCGCCGCAGCTTAAGACATCGATGCCGAGAGCCGCCATGGCAGCAGCGGAGAAGGAAGCGTATTCCCGGGCGGAGGCGGCGGAGAAGGGGGCGGGGATCTCAAAGACCGCGTCGGCCCCGCAGCGGAGGGCGGCTTCCGTCCGGACCCGGGTATCCCAGGCCGCGGGCATGCCGCGCTGCACGAAATGTCCGCTGAGCATGACCACGGCAAAATCCGCACCTGTCCGCCGTTTCGCCTCATTCAGCTGATAAAGATGTCCGTTGTGAAACGGATGATATTCCGCCGTAATCCCGACGATGGATGTTCTGTACATATCTGCCTCCGCCGCGGACAAAAAACGTCAATTCCGCTTGTGCAATCCCTTTTGATGGTACTATAATTTAATTGGATTTTTTTGTAAATATATCTAAAAGGAGAGGTAGATAATGAAAATTCTTGTTATGAACTGCGGAAGTTCCTCCCTGAAGTACCAGCTGATCGACATGGAGAACGAGAGTGTCCTTGCGAAGGGTCTCTGCGAGAGAATCGGCATCGAAGGTTCCGTGCTGACCCACACTCCGGCCGGCGGCGACAAGTGGAAATGCGAATCCCCGATGCCGACCCACAAGGAAGCGATCCAGATGGTCATGGACGCTCTGGTCGACAAGGATCACGGCGTGATCGCCAGCACGGATGAGATCTCCGCAGTCGGACACCGTGTGGTTCACGGCGGAACCGCTTTCAGCGCATCAGTCGTCGTGACCGAAGAGGTCAAGGCAGCCATCAAGGAGTGCTTCGACCTTGCACCGCTGCACAACCCGGCAAACCTGATGGGAATCGAGGCCTGCGAGGCAGCTATGCCCGGCAAGCCGAACGTCGCTGTCTTCGATACCGCATTCGGCATGAGCATGGAGCCGAAGGCATATCTGTACGCTCTGCCCTATGAGTACTATGAGAAGTACAAGGTCCGCCGCTACGGCTTCCACGGCACCAGCCATGACTTCGTCTCCCACGAGGCCATCAAGTTCCTGGGCCTGGATCCGGAGAAGGCAAAGGTCATCGTCTGCCACCTCGGCAACGGCGCTTCCGTTTCTGCTTCCATCGGCGGAAAGTGCGTTGACACCTCCATGGGCCTGACCCCGCTTGAGGGCGTCATCATGGGAACCCGTTCCGGCGACATCGACCCGGCCATCGTGCAGTTCATCTGCAACCACGAGAACCTTTCCGTCGACGAGATGCTGAACGTCCTGAACAAGAAGTCCGGTGTCCTGGGCCTGACCGCGGGTCTGTCCAGCGATATGCGTGACATCGACGAGGCAGCGGAGAAGGGCGACCAGAAGGCCATCGACGCTCTGGAGGCTTACTACTTCCGCGTCGCGAAGTATATCGGCGGCTATGTCGCAGCCATGAACGGCGTTGACGCCATCTGCTTCACCGCAGGCATCGGCGAGAACGACAAGGGAGCGAGAAAGGGCATCAGCGCTTACCTCGGCTACCTCGGCGCATTCATCGACGACGAGAAGAACAACGTCCGCGGCGAGAACCGCATCATCTCCACCGACGACTCCAAGGTTAAGATCGTCCTGCTCCCGACCAACGAAGAGCTGGCCATCGCAAGAGATACCCAGAAGCTGGTCAAGTAAGGACCGAGAGTTTTACCGCACAGATCTGTGCGGCGGCATCAATGTCACACGGCTAATGTAAAGCATTCATCATTGAAAAGGAGTGAGTCCAATGGCTGTTTATAATTTTGGTACCATGGTCAACCTGCTGAAGAAGAATCCGAAGAAGATCGTTTTCACCGAGGGCACGGATGTCCGCATCCTTGAGGCTGCTTCCCGCCTGCTGGCAAGCAACTTCCTTACCCCGGTCCTGATCGGAAAGCCGGACGAGATCGAGAAGATCGCTGAGGACGAGGGCTACAACATCCGCGGCGCGGAGATCATCGACCCGGAGAACTTCGACCGCTTCGAGGAGATGGTCGAGCAGTTCTGCGAGCTGAGAAAGTCCAAGGGTGTCACCCCGGCACAGGCCCGCGGCATCCTTTCCGCAGGAAACTACTTCGGCACCATGCTGGTGAAGATGGGCATCGCTGACTGCCTGCTGGGCGGCGCGACCTATTCCACCGCTGACACTGTCCGTCCGGCACTGCAGATCATCAAGACCAAGCCGGGCAGCTCCATGGTATCCTCCTGCTTCATTCTGGTCCGTCCGTCCGTTACCGGTGACAACCAGGTCATCGCGATGGCTGACTGCGCCATCAACATCAAGCCGACCGAAGACCAGCTGGTCGAGATCTGCGGCGAGACCATGGAATGCGCGAAGATCTTCGGCATTGACCCGAAGGTGGCGTTCCTGAGCTACTCCACGCTGGGCAGCGGCTCCGGCGAGGATGTCGACAAGATGAGAAATGCCTGCGCGAAGGCAAAGGCCAAGTTCCCGGATGCGAAGATCGACGGCGAGCTGCAGTTCGACGCAGCTGTTTCCCCGGCAGTCGCAAAGACCAAGTGCAAGGGTTCGCCCGTTGCAGGTTATGCGAACACCTTCATTTTCCCGGACATCAACGCAGGAAACATCGGCTACAAGATCGCTCAGCGTATGGGCAGCTTCGAGGCTTACGGACCGATCCTGCTTGGTCTGAACGCTCCGATCAACGACCTGTCCCGCGGCTGCAACGCGCAGGAGGTCTATTCCATGTCCATCATCACTGCAGCGCTTTCCTGATCCTGAAAATTTCGGTTGACAAACGCGGTGAGGGTACATATAATTTATCGTGTTATGCCGATTTATGATTTTTCACGGCGTCAGCCGTTATCCTGTTCAGGTAAGGAGGTGTTTCAGGATGTCGATTTGTCCGAAGAATAAGTCTTCCAAGGGCCACAGAGATCAGAGAAGAGCCAACTGGAAGATGGGTGCTGTCAATCTTGTCAAGTGCCCGAAGTGCGGCGAGCTCATGATGCCGCATCGCGTCTGCAAGAACTGCGGTACCTACAACAAGAAGGAAATCGTTAAGGTCGAAGACTGAGACAGGCTTCCGAAACTGCAGAATGTGAGCCCCGGAGCGTTTGCTCCGGGGTTTTCTTTGTTCTTGAAACTGACTGCGGTTTCAGCTATGATGTAGTTTGGCTTTGTATGTGAAGAGCCGGGATCCCGGCGAAAGGAATCAGATATGGTCAGAGTGGCAGTAGATGCAATGGGCGGCGACAACGCCCCGGCAGAAGTTGTAAAAGGTTGTCTGGAGGCCCTGAAAAATAGTCCTGAGACACAGGTCCTCGCAGTGGGAAAAGAAGAACTGATCCGGGAAGCCCTGAAGGGGCAGACCTGGGACGAGGAGCGGTTCACCATCGTGAACGCGACCCAGGTCATCGGAACCGGGGACGCACCGGTGGCGTCGATCCGGGAGAAGAAGGATTCTTCCATCGTGGTCGGACTGAAGCTGGTCAGGGAAGGAAAGGCGGATGCATTTGTCTCCGCGGGTTCCTCCGGCGCGCTTCTGGTGGGCGGCCAGGTCATCGTGGGACGGATCAAGGGCGTGGAGCGCGCACCCTTCGCACCGATCCTTCCGACGGACAGCGGAAAGCCGACTCTGCTTCTGGATGCGGGGGCAAATGTGGACGCCCGTCCGGATCATCTGGTGCAGTTCGCGCAGATGGGTTCTATCTATATGGAACGGGCCATCGGCGTCAAGTCCCCGAGAGTCGCCATTCTGAACGTGGGCCTGGAAGAGGAAAAGGGCAACGCGCTGGTCAAGGCGACCTTCCCGCTGCTCCGGGCCCTGAACAACATCAACTTTATCGGAAGCATCGAGGCCCGTGAGGTCACCCACGGCTATGCCGATGTCTGTGTCTGCGAGGGCTTCACCGGAAACATGGTACTGAAGACACTGGAGGGCACGGCGTCTTCCGTCATGAAGCTTCTGAAGAAGGCGATACTCTCAAATACCCGTTCCAAGATCGGCGGCGCCATGCTGAAGCCCGCCCTGAAGGAAGCTCTGGCGGAGTTCGATTCTTCGAAGTTCGGCGGAGCACCCATGCTGGGCCTGAAGGGACTGGTGGTCAAAACTCACGGAAACGCGAAGGCCACTGAGATCTGCAACGCAGTCCTTCAGTGCAGGACCTTCCATGAGGAGAACATCAGCGGTCTGATCGCAAAGGAGCTGGGCCTTGGAAACTGAGAAACTGAAACGCATCATTGCCCCGGTCCTCGGGATCCTTCCTGAGGATCTTCCGGAGCATGCGGATTTTTACTCGGAGCTCTGCGCGGATTCCGCAGAAGGGTTCCGGATCATCACTGCGCTGGAGACA
This sequence comes from uncultured Lachnospiraceae bacterium, assembly GCA_902793685.1. GTDB lineage: Bacteria > Bacillota > Clostridia > Lachnospirales > Lachnospiraceae > Moryella. The sequence continues at coordinate 8,054 of CADBEN010000030.1, read as the reverse complement.
GCCTTTGAGATGGAAATTCCGGCCGCGGCTGCAAAGAGGATCACTTCGGTCAGCCGGGCTGCAGAGGTATTGGAAGAATTATGGAAAAACGAACGGTAACTTTTACGGCGGGGGGACAGCAGATGAAGGAAGCTCTTAAGCTTCAGGAGCTTCAGAAGAAGATCGGCTACAGCTTCCGGAATCCGGCGCTCCTGGAGAGGGCGCTGACCCACACCTCCCGGGCAAACGAAGAGCATACGGGACATCTGGGCTCCAATGAACGCCTGGAATTCCTGGGCGATGCCGTCCTGGAACTGGTGAGCTCGGAGTTCTTTTATCACCGCTTCCCGGAACTCACGGAGGGACAGCTGACGGTGAAGCGGGCCAGCTTTGTCTGCGAGCCGGCGCTGGCTTTCTGCGCGGAGCAGATCCCTCTCGGGGAGTATCTGCGCCTTGGGCGCGGTGAGGATCAGACCGGGGGACGGTTCCGCCCCAGCGTGGTCTCCGACGCCATGGAGGCCGTGATCGGCGCCATCTATCTGGACGGCGGGTTCGAACCTGCCCGCGCCTGCATCGACCGCTTTATTCTCAATGACATTGAGGGAAAACAGTACTTCTATGACGCAAAGACCATTCTTCAGGAGGAGATCCAGAAGGACGGCGCGGCGGATCTGAACTACGTGCTTCTCTCGGAATCGGGGCCGGAGCACCTGAAGGAATTCTCCTCCGCCGTCATGCTGGACGGCAGGGAGCTGGCCCGCGGGACGGGGCGCAGCAAGAAGCGCTCGGAGCAGCAGGCTGCCTACGAGGCGCTGAAGCAGATGGGGATCGTGAAGGACACGGAAGGACAGGAAGTATAACAGCCTATGTATCTGAAAAGCATTGAAATCCAGGGATTCAAATCGTTTGCGAACAAGATCACGTTTGAATTCCACAACGGTATCACCGGCATCGTGGGGCCGAACGGATCGGGAAAGTCGAATGTCAGCGACGCGGTCCGCTGGGTCCTGGGAGAACAGAGCGCGAAGCAGCTCCGCGGCGGGAGCATGCAGGACGTGATCTTTGCCGGCACGGAGCTCAGAAAGCCCCAGGGCTTTGCCTATGTCGCCATAACACTGGAGAACAGCGACCGGGCCCTCGCCATCGACTATGATGAGGTGAAGGTCTCCCGGCGGCTGTACCGCTCCGGCGAGAGTGAGTACCAGATCAACGGATCGCCCTGCCGTCTCCGGGACATCAACGAAATGTTCATGGATACCGGCATCGGACAGGACGGATATTCCATCATCGGGCAGGGCCAGGTGGAGCAGATCCTGAGCGGCAAGGCAGACGACCGGCGGGAGCTCTTTGACGAGGCCGCCGGGATCACGAAATTCCGCAAGCGGAAGGCGCTGGCGGAGAAAAAGCTGGAGAACGAGCGCGCCAACATGCTCCGCATCGGAGACATCCTCTCGGAGCTGGAGCGCCAGGTGGGCCCGCTGAAGAAGCAGTCGGAGGCAGCCCAGGAATATTTAAGGCTCCGGGAAGAGCAGAAGCGCTACGACCTGAACCTGTTCCTTCTGGAATCCGATTCCTGCCGTTCGGAGCTGGCGGATCTTGGAAATAAGGAAGAGATCCTTCAGGGAGACGCGGACGAGGCGGAAGCCCGCCAGGCGGAACTGAAGACCCAGTACGAGGATCTGGAAAAGGTGATCGCGGAGCTGGAGAACGGGATCCAGGCTCTCAGGGACCAGATATCCGAGGCCACCGCGGAGTCCGGAAGTCTGGCCGGACAGATCAACGTCTACCGCGAACAGATCAACACGGAGCGGGCCAACGCGGAGCACATCGAGACCCGGCTCAAGGCCATCGACGCGGACCGGGAGGTACGGGAGACGGAACTCTCCATCCAGCAGGAAAGCGGAAAAGAGACCGACGCCGAGACGAAGAAAGCGAAAAAAGAGGCCGAGGAGGCAGAGTGGAAGCTGGTTTCCGCGGATGAAGAGATCATGGTCCTGGACCAGAAGATCCAGGATCTGAAAAACGCGGTCATCGACGCCATCAACGAGCGCGGAGAGATCGCGGCCCGGGGACAGCGCTTTGAGACGCTGCTGGAGCAGATCCAGGTGCGGACCTCGGAGTCCACGCAGCGGCTTCTGAAGCTGCAGTCTGAGGCGGACGCGCTGGACAAGGAGATCGAGGCGGAGAACCGGAAGCAGCAGGATGCCCGGGAACGGGAAGCGGATCTGAACCGCCGCAGGGCGGACGCGGAGGAGCGTCTTTCCCAGGCCGCGGACGAGGTGTCCCGCCTGGTGCAGAGTCTCCAGAAGGCACAGCAGCAGTATCAGGCGGAGACAGTCCGCCTGGAATCGCTCCGGAACCTTGCGGAGCGGTACGACGGCTACGGCAACAGCATCCGCCGCGTCATGGAGACGCGGGACCGGATCCGGGGGATCCACGGGGTCGTCGCAGACCTGATCACGGTGGACAGGCAGTATGAGACTGCCATCGAGACCGCCCTCGGCGGACGGATCCAGAATATCGTCACTGACTCAGAGGAGACGGCAAAGCGTCTGATCGAGCATCTGAAGCGGAACCGCTACGGCCGGGCTACCTTCCTTCCGCTTACCAGCGCCGGGAACGCGAAGCGCTGGGAGCCGGGTCCTGTGATGCAGGAGGACGGGGTGATCGGCATCGCCGCGGACCTCGTCCACACGGAGCCCCGCTACGAGGGGCTGATCCGCAGTCTTCTGGGCCGGGACATTGTGGTGCGGGACATCGACCGCGCCATCGCCATCGAGCGGAAATACCACTACAGCTTCCGCATCGTGACGCCGGAGGGAGAACTCCTGAATCCGGGCGGTTCCATGTCGGGCGGCGCCTATAAGAACAGCTCGAATCTCCTGGGAAGAAAGAGGGAGATGGAGGAGCTGGAGGCTTCCGTGGAGAAGATCCTGAAGCAGGCCGACAGGACCCAGGCGGAGCTGGACCAGGCGAACACGGTCCACGAGGAAGTAAAGGCGGAGATCGAATCGCTCCGCGGGGAGGAGCAGACGCTCCTCCTGGAAAAGAATACGGAAGAGATGGCGCTGGCCCGTCTGACGGAGAAGAGGGAGGAGCTGGAGGACAGCCTGAATGACATTGCCTCGGAGCGGGTGCAGCTGACGCAGCAGACGGACGAGATCAACGACAGCCGCCGGAGCCTGAACACGGACATCGCCGGGATCGAAGACCGCAGGGCGGCCATGGAGCAGGAGATCGCCTCGAAGAACGTGCAGCTTGAGGAGGAGCGCCGGCGCCGGGAAGACCTGGCAGGCGCCCAGCAGGAAGCGCAGCTTGCCTACAGTGCAGCCTTCCAGCGGAACGGCTTCATCGCGGAGAACATACGCCGCCTGAAGGAGGAGCTGAAAAAGCTCACCGAGGAGCGGGAAGCCCTGGAGGGCGGCACCGAGGATACAAAGAACCGGATCGGCGAGAAAGAAGCGGCCATCCGGGAAGACGAGGCGCGGATCGAAGCGCTGAAGGAGAAGCTCTCCGGCCTGAACGAGAAGCTGGAGAAGGCAGGCAGCGAACGCACGGCCCGGGCAGAGGAGCAGAAGAAATATTTCGAAAAGCGGGATGAGATCGCGGAGCGGAGAAGCGCTCTGGACAAAGACCTGTTCCGTGTCCGCGCGCAGATGGAAAAGATCTCCGACCGGCTGTCCGCAAGGGTGAACTACATCCTCAGCGAGTACAATCTTACGGAGGAGGGCGCTAAGCAGTACCGGAGCGAAGAAAAGCTCAGCGCGGCCCAGATGAAGAAGGAGATCGACGCGAGAAAGTCTGCGATCCGCGCTCTGGGCAGCGTCAACGTGAACGCCATCGAAGATTACAAGCAGGTCTCCGCCCGCTACACGCAGGTGAAGACTCAGCATGACGACCTGAAGAAGGCGGAGGAATCCCTGGTGCAGATCATTGTCCAGCTGGACGAGGGCATGCGCCGCCAGTTCAACGAACAGTTCGCGAAGATCCGCACGGAATTCAACAAGGTATTCCGGGAACTCTTCGGCGGCGGCCGCGGAGAACTCCGGCTGGAGGAGGGCGTGGACGTCCTGGAGGCCGGCATCACGATCATCGCGGAACCGCCGGGCAAAAAGCTCCAGAACATGATGCAGCTCTCCGGAGGAGAGAAGGCGCTGACCGCCATCTCCCTCCTGTTCGCCATCCAGAACCTGAAGCCCTCGCCCTTTGCCCTCCTGGACGAGATCGAGGCTGCGCTGGACGACTCGAACGTGGAGCGCTTCACGGAGTATCTGAAGAAGCTGACGAAGAACACCCAGTTTATCGTCATCACCCACCGGCGCGGCACCATGGTCGGCGCGGACCGTCTCTACGGCATCACGATGCAGGAGAAGGGTATCTCCACACTGGTGTCCGTAAAACTGATCGAAGACAGCCTGGACAAGTGATCCGGGCGCGGAGAAATAAAGAGGTAGATTTATGGCAGAAGAGAAAAAAGGCTTTTTCAGCCGGCTGGTGGCCGGACTGACCAAGACCAGGAACGCCGTCGTCAACGGCCTGGACGACATTTTCAACGGACCGGGCGACGTGGACGATGATTTCTACGATGAACTGGAGGAGATCCTGATCACAGGAGATATGGGCGTCCGCGCCACAGACGACATCCTGGAGGAGCTCCGGGACAAGGTGAAGGAGCAGCACATCAAAGAGCGCGGCGCCTGCCGCCAGCTCCTGATCGATACCATTAAGGAGCGCATGGACCTGGGGGAGAACGCCTACCGTTACGAGGACGAAAAGTCGGTGCTCCTTCTGGTGGGCGTGAACGGCGTCGGGAAGACGACCACCGCCGGGAAGATGGCGGCGCAGCTGAAGCACCAGGGCAAGAAGGTCCTGCTGGCTGCTGCGGACACCTTCCGCGCCGGCGCCATAGAACAGCTCACGGAGTGGGCCGGCAGGGCGGGGGTCGACCTGATCTCTTCCCGGGCAGGCTCGGATCCCGCTGCAGTGGTCTTCGACGCCTGCACCGCGGCGAAGGCAAGAGGGACGGACGTCCTGATCTGTGACACTGCGGGCCGGCTGCACAATAAGAAGAATCTCATGGAGGAGCTTCGGAAGATCAACCGTGTCATTGACCGGGAGCTTCCGGACTGTCTGCGGGAGACCCTGATCGTCCTCGACGGGACTACAGGGCAGAACGCGCTGGAGCAGGCGCGGGAATTCAAGGATGTCTGCGAGATCTCCGGCATCGTCCTGACAAAGCTGGACGGGACGGCCCGGGGCGGCATCGCCGTGGCCATCCAGGCGGAACTGCAGATCCCGGTGAAGTACATCGGTGTCGGCGAGAAGATCGACGATCTCAGGAAGTTCGACTCGGCGGAGTTTGTGGACGCGCTGTTCACACGGCCTGAGGAAGAGGAATAAGACAGAGAAAGAGGAACAGGACATATGGAAGAACTGAATCTGGAGGCGTTTGAGGAAGCGAGCGAGGTCGTACAGCAGGTGACGAAGGAGACGAAGCTCGTCTACAGCGATTATTTTTCTGCCCAGACAGGAAACCGGGTATGGTTCAAGCCGGAGAACATGCAGCAGACCGGCGCCTACAAGGTGCGCGGCGCGTACTATAAGATTTCCCGGATGAGCGACGATGCCAGGAAAAAGGGGCTGATCACGGCGTCTGCCGGGAACCATGCCCAGGGCGTCGCCTTTGCGGCCCGCCTTGCAGGCGTCCCGGCGACAGTCTGCATGCCGGTCATGACGCCCCTCATGAAGATCAACCGCACCAAGGCTTACGGCGCGGAGGTCATTCTCTCCGGGGACGTCTTCGACGAGGCCTGCGCAAAGGCTTATGAGATCGCGGAGGAGACCGGAGCCACGTTCGTGCATCCCTTTGACGACCTGGAGGTGGCGACGGGACAAGGTACCATCGCCATGGAGATCATCAAGGAGCTCCCGACGGTGGACTATATCCTGGTCCCCATCGGAGGCGGCGGACTTTGCTGCGGTGTCTCGACCCTGGCGAAGATGCTGAATCCGAAGATCCGGATCATCGGCGTGGAGCCGGAGAACGCGGCCTGCATGAAGGCTTCCCTGGAAGCGGGCCATGTGGTGGGCCTGGACAGCGCGGACACCATCGCCGACGGCACGGCAGTCAAGCGTCCCGGCGAGAAGATCTTCCCCTACATCAGAGAAAATGTGGACGGTATCATCACCATCAACGACAATGAGCTGATCGTCGCTTTTCTGGACATGGTCGAGAACCACAAGATGATCGTTGAAAACTCCGGTCTTCTGACGGTGGCGGCGCTGAAGCACCTTGACGTTAAGAATAAGAAGATCGTCAGTATCCTGAGCGGCGGAAACATGGACGTTATCACCATGGCTTCCCTGATCCAGCACGGCCTGATCCAGCGCGACAGGATCTTCACGGTCTCCGTGCTGCTGCCGGACAAGCCGGGCCAGCTGGCAAAGATCTCCGCGATCCTTGCGGAGGAGAACGGAAATGTCATCAAGCTGGAACACAACCAGTTCATCAGCATCAACCGCAATGCGGCAGTGGAGCTCCGGATCACCATGGAGGCTTTCGGCACCGAGCACAAGGAGAAGATCGTGAACCGGCTGAAGCAGGAGGGATACCGCCCGAAGCTCGTGAAATCCAAAGGTATCTATTCCGAGGGATAAGGAGTCGGGATGAACAAGAAAAGCAGGGAGATATTTCTGAGAAATCTCCGGTTTTTTGTCCGGTGGACCGCAGTGTCGGTCTTCATCGGGTTTTCTGTAGGCTTTATCGGAGCCATCTTCCGGAAGGGCGTGGACCTGATGACCCGGAACTGGAACACCCATCCGGAGGTCATGTTCCTCGCACCTTTCGCCGGGCTGCTGATCGTCGCCTGGACAAAGCTTCTCAGGGAGGAGAAAAACGGCGGCACGAACCTGGTCATGGAAGCCATCACCGAGGGGAAACACATCACCGGGCGGACGGCCCCGATGATCTTTGTCTGCACCCTGCTTTCCCACGCCGCAGGCATGTCCGTGGGCAAGGAGGGCGCCGCCCTGATGGTGGGCGGAAGCGTGGGCGAGCAGATCGGGACCCTGTTCCACTTTGACGAGGATGACAAAAAGCTGGCCGTCATGTGCGGCATGAGCGCCTGCTTCGCGGCCATTTTCGGGACGCCTCTGGCGGCCACCGTGTTCCCCATGGAGGCTATCGCGGTGGGATCCATGTACTACGCGGGACTGGTCCCCTGTGCCTTCGCGGCCTTTACCGGCGCCTGTCTTTCTTCCTATATGGGAAACGCGGGCGAGGTCTTCCCCGTGAACAGCGTTCCTTTGCTGACATTCCGGACGGCCATCCCGATGGTGTGCTTCGGCATCTGTGTCGCCCTGCTGGCGATGGCCTTCAGCATGATCCTGAACAAGGGACATCATGCGGCCAACAAGCTGATTCCGAATCCCTGGATCCGGATCGCGGCAGGCGCGGTGCTGTTTATCGTCATGACACAGCTGAACCTCCGGTTCTTCACCGGGGCATATGATTTCAACGGCGGCGGCTTCCCTCTGGCAGAAAAGGCCATGGAAGGAGAGGCGGCATGGTACGCCTTCATCTTTAAGATCCTGTTCACTGCGGTGGCTATCTTTGCGGGCTTCAAGGGCGGCGAGATCGTGCCGACCCTCTGCATCGGCGGCTGCCTCGGCTGCTTCTTCGCGAAGCTTTTCGGTCTGGATCCGATGCTCTACACAGCCTGCGGCATGGCGGCGATGTTTGCCGGCATGACGAATGCGCCGGTGAGCTCTCTGCTGCTGGCCTTCGAACTGTTCGGCTACGCGGGAATGCCTTATTTCGTCCTGGCAATCGCGGTGGCCTTCGCCCTGTCGGGATATTACGGACTGTATGCCGGCCAGCATTTCTCGGCCTCGAAGCTCCGTCCCGCACAGATCCATAGGAAAGGACCCCGTTCTTCCTGGGAAAAAGAGGATAACTGAAACAGATTCAGAAAAACTTGTTACTATTCACAGCTGATTTTATTTTTAGGTACTATGCCCCGGCTCTGGCCGGGGTTTATTTCGGCCAAAAATACGATCAGAGACAAGATTCAGTT
>CADBEN010000029.1 GCA_902793685.1 uncultured Lachnospiraceae bacterium | reverse complement strand
TCTGGGCGGCAGATTGGTGATGGCGATCAGCGTCTTTCCGATGAGCTGTTCCGGCTCATAGAAAGCGTGAATACCGCTTAAAATAACGCGTTTCTCGTCTGTTCCGTCATCCAGGACGAACTTCAGAAGCTTCTTGGACTTCGGCACAGCCTCGCACTCCAGAACCTTAACGGCGCGGAAATCAGACTTGCTGAAGGTCTCAAAATCAACATAGTCCTTGAACAGCGGTTCGATCTCAACCTTGCTGAAATCGATGGGCTCAGCCGGTGCTGCGAACGGATCTGCCGGTGCTGCAGCAGCCTCTTCAGAGGCTTCAGAGCTTACACCATTTCCCTCACTGCCGGTCTTAATTGACTTCATTGTCGGGAACAGGATGACGTCGCGGATGGCGGGGCTGTCGGTCAGCAGCATGACCAGGCGGTCAATGCCGTAGCCGATGCCTCCCGTCGGCGGCATGCCGATGTTCAGCGCGTTCAGGAAATCCTCGTCCGTGTGCTGGGCTTCCTCATCGCCCGCCTCGGACAGGGCATCCTGGGCCTTAAAGCGCTCGCGCTGGTCGATCGGATCGTTCAGCTCGGAGTAAGCGTTGCACATCTCGCGGCCGTAAATATACAGCTCAAAGCGCTGCACATAATCCGGATCGTCGGGCTTCTTCTTGGTCAGCGGGGAGATCTCGATCGGGTGATCCATGACGAAGGTCGGCTGGATCATCTTGTCCTCGCAGAACTCATCGAACAGAAGGTTCAGGATATCGCCCTTCTTGTGATGGGGCTCGTAGTGGACGTCCTTCTCATCGGCGATCTTCTTCGCTGCCTCGGTGTCCGGGACCTCGTTCCAGTCGATGCCGGTATACTTCTTCACAGCGTCGATCATGGTGATGCGCTCAAAGGGCTTTCCGAGGTCAATCTCCGTGCCGTTGTAGTTCACCATGGCGGTGCCGTTGACTTCCTGCGCCACATAGCGGAACATGTTCTCGGTCAGATCCATCATCCCGTTGTAATCGGTGTATGCCTGATAGAGCTCCATCAGGGTGAACTCCGGGTTGTGGCGGGTATCCAGGCCCTCGTTGCGGAACACGCGGCCAATCTCGTAGACGCGCTCCAGACCGCCCACGATCAGTCTCTTAAGATAGAGCTCCAGGGAAATGCGGAGCTTGACATCCTCGTTCAGGGCATTGTAGTGGGTCTCGAAGGGCCGGGCCGCGGCGCCGCCTGCATTGGCCACCAGCATGGGCGTCTCCACCTCCATGAAGCCCTGTCCGTCCAGATAACGGCGGATGGCGGAGATGATCCTGGAACGCTTGATGAAGGTCTCACGGGACTCCTGGTTCATGATCAGATCCAGATAGCGCTGACGATAGCGCGCATCCGTATCGGTGAGGCCGTGGAACTTCTCCGGCAGCGGCTTCATGCTCTTGGTGAGCAGTTCTACCTTCTCCGCGTGAATGGAAATCTCACCGGTCTTGGTCTTGAAGACCTTGCCGTGAACGCCGATGATATCGCCGATATCCATTTTCTTAAAGTCCTTGTAGGGATCTTCCCCGATGGAATCCCTGGCAACATACACCTGGATATTGCCCTTCAGATCAAGGACATTGCAGAAGCTCGCCTTGCCCATGACACGCTTCTGCATCATGCGGCCGGCGACGGAGACGTCCTTCCCCTCATACTGCTCATAGTTGTCCTTGATGTCCGCGGAATGCTCTGTCTGGTCGTAGGTGACGATCTCAAAGGGATCTCTTCCCGCGGCCTGCAGCTCCTGAAGCTTCTCAAGACGGACCTGCTCCAGACGGTGCAGCTCCTGAAGCTCCTTCGCCGCCTGCTTAGCGTCCACGACTTCGTTCTGTGTCATCTTCTCATCTGCCATTTTTCTTCTCCGTTAAAACGAAAGCGGAACATTCCGCTCCGCTTCCTGATCATTGACTGCTGTTTTCCGGGTCAGCTCAGCTGCGGGTGATGTTCAACACCTTGTACTGAACATTGCCCATCTGGGTCTCGACATTCACGAGATCGCCGATCTTCTTGCCGAGAAGAGCCTTTCCCACCGGCGCTTCATTGGAGATCAGTCCCTGCAGGGAATCCGCCTCCGTGGAACCGACGATCTTAAACTCCACTTCCTCATTAAATTCCAGATCCAGGAGGTCCACGGTGGTGCCGATGCTCACCGCATCTAGAGTCGCCTCATCCTCAACATAGACCTCGGCATTCTTCAGCAGTTCTTCGAGATACTCGATCCGTGCCTCGATATCGCGCTGCTCATCCTTCGCCGCATCATACTCAGCATTCTCAGAAAGATCTCCCTGCTCTCTTGCTTCTTTGATCTTGTCAGCAATTTCCTTCCTTCTGACGACCTTGAGATCCTGAAGTTCTGCCTCGTAGCGTTTCAGGCCTTCGTAGGTGAGGACATTCTTTTTTACATCCGCCATGGTTTTCAATTCCTCCGAAACTAATTTGTGTAATTATTCGACATTCCTGGCACGGACTGCTGAATAGTTACGAAAAATGATATAAAAAGGATTCCGTCAGCATGCTGACAGACTTCGTGAATTATATTAGAAATCCGCAGGACTGTCAACGGCAAAATACCTGCGAGAAGGCTTCTTCCAGGATCTCCTCCAGTGCCTCCCTCGTTTCTGCGGTATTCACCGCGTTCCTGAGGGCGGCGGCGTTCGGGAATCCGTGGAGATACCATGAAATATGACTGCGCATTTTCAGGAGTCCCATATGGGGGCCGTCCATTTCGATCTGCATCGCCAGGTGCCTGCGGATCATCTCATGACGTTCCTCGCACGTGGGCGGGGCAGGGACCGTCCCCGTTTCCAGGTACTGCCGGATCTCCCGGAAAAGCCAGGGATTCCCCTGGGCGCCCCGGGCGATCATGACCCCGTCGCAGCCCGTCTCCCGCAGCATGGACGCTGCGTCTTCCGCGCTGCGGATATCCCCGTTCCCGATGACCGGCACGGACACCGCCTCTTTCACGGCGCGGATGATCTCCCGGTCCGCTCTGCCGGAATAATACTCTTCCCGGGTCCTGCCGTGCACCGCGATGGCTGCAGCCCCGGCGTCCTCCAGGACCTTCGCGAACTCCGCGGCATTCCTGCGGGCGCGGTCGATGCCGGCACGGATCTTCACTGTGACCGGCTTTTTTACCCGGGAAGTCATGGCCCGCACGATCTGGCCCGCAAGTTCAGGTTCCCGCATGAGGGCTGAGCCTTCCCCGTTTCCGAAAACCTTCGGCACAGGACAGCCCATGTTGAAATCAATGACATCCCAGGGACCGTCCTCCAGACGGGCCGCGATCTCCCCGCAGATCTCCGGGTCCGAGCCGAAGAGCTGCACAGCCAGGGGCCGGTCTTCCGGTATTGTCCGGAGCAGATCCGCAGTCCCGCGGTTTTTGTACCACACTGCTTTTGCGCTGACCATCTCCGTGACAGCCATCTCGCATCCCTGCTCCCGGCAGAGAATCCGGAAGGGAAGGTCCGAGACTCCTGCCATGGGTGCCAGGATGATCCCATGTTTCAGTTCAAGCGTCCCGATCTTCATTCTGTCTCCCTCTCCTCTGTCCGGGATCCCTGCGCTTCATTCAGTTTCTTCCTTTTTCCCCAGGAACCGGATCTTGTAATAGAGTTCCAGCTGGGACAGCAGCTCCTGCTTCTCGATCCGGGCGTGGAAGATCTCCATTCCGCTTCCGATATCATCGAAGAGATAGTCTCCGTCCTCCGCCTGTGCCCGGAAGTTCAGTTCCCCTTCCTCGTCGAATTCCAGTGTCAGGATCCCGCCGCACTCCTCGGTGATCTTCACGCAGAGGATCTGAAGCTCGTTCCGGATGCTTTCCGGAAGGCTTGCGAATTTCGGATTCAGATAATATTTCTGAGTGTAGGAGTTGGCCCCGCACAGGACCTCCGTCTCCGCCGCATGCTCTCCTGCCATTTCCGTTTCCTTTCCCGAATCATTTTTCTGTCCGCATTCCGGCGGGACAGGAGCCCGCCCGGATGCATCCGTCTCTTACCATGCGCAGACCCGCGTGAAAAACCGCCAAGTTCAGTGGTTTTTCACACGGGCCAGGTCTGTTTCCTATTGTTTATTGAAGCTGCGCCGGTTCAGTTGTCTTCTGTCCGGCTCCGCAGCATTTCCCGATTATCTCGTGAGGGTCTTGGTCAGGCAGAACTGCTCTTCCGGGAACGGCTTCGTCATCGCGAGGCCTTCCATGATATCCACGTCACAGAAATCTCCGTGCTGATAGCAGACCAGACGGTTGGTCTTACCCTCCAGCAGAAGCTGGACTGCCATGGAGCCCATGATGGAAGCAAAGTAGCGGTCCTTGCAGGACGGCGCGCCGCCGCGCTGCATGTATCCCAGGATGGTCGCGCGGGTCTCGATGCCGGTGGCCGCCTCAAGACGTTTTGCCATGGAGGTGGAGTGGCCGATGCCCTCCGCGTTGATGATGATGTGATGCTTCTTGCCGCGCTTCCGGCTGTCGATGATGGCGTCCACGACGACCTGTTCATCCCCGTCATAGTATTCCGGGATCAGGATCTCGTCGGATCCGGTGGCGATGCCGCTCCACAGAGCGATATAGCCGGCATTACGTCCCATGACTTCGATGATGCTGCAGCGCTCATGGGATGCGGAGGTGTCGCGCACCTTGTCGATGGCCTCGACTGCAGTGTTGCATGCCGTGTCGAAGCCGATGGTGTAATCCGTGCAGACAATGTCAAGATCGATGGTCCCGGGCACGCCGATGGTCCGGATCCCGTTCTCCGCCAGCTCCGCAGCACCTTTAAAGGAACCGTCGCCGCCGATGACCACGACTGCATCGATGTCATGCTTCCGGCAGATATCCGCCGCCTTCTTCTGGCCTTCCTTCGTCTTCATTTCCTGGCAGCGGGCCGTATAGAGAATGGTTCCGCCGCGGTTAATGATATCCGCAACGCTCTTTGCGTCCATGTCGACGATCTCTTCTTCAAGAAGACCTGAAAAGCCGCGCATGATTCCTTTTACATTCAGGCCTGCGTGGACCGCAGTTCTGACAACTGCTCTGATCGCCGCGTTCATGCCGGGTGCATCTCCGCCGCTGGTCAGTACGCCGATCGTCTTAAGTTCCTTTGCCATTGGAAACCTCCTTCAGAACCGGAATATATATATACTTGTCTGCTGCACTCCCGGCATCTGCCGGGGTCTGAAATTTTTATGTATCCATTTTAATGCAATTCATACCCTATTTCAACGGTTTCGTCACCGTCTGGACATTCTCATTTCCGAGACGGGCACGGATCGCGGAAAGAAGCGCCGGGTCGGCGTGCACCCGCCAGTTATCGCCGAAATGCTTGATCTGCCGTTCCTTCTGAAGATAGACGCTGACCCTGTCCTCTCCTTCGCTGCCGCCCAGGTCCTGCATCAGGTACACCACGTCCGCATCGTAGGCGGCACGGTCCGGATAGCGGATCCAGAGCACCGTCTCGGTCTGGATAAAGGGCCGGATCCGTTCGCAGATCAGCTTTCCGGCATCGTCCCCGTCTCCCAGGGAGACTCTGCCCTGCATGAAGATCTTCGCGTCAGGCACCAGCTGGTCCCGGTATTTTTCAAAATCCCGCGGGAATACCAGGGTCTCGACAGAGCCCACCAGGTCCTCGATGGTAACGAAAGCCATGGTCTGGTTTGTCCGTGTGGTCTTCAGAGTCCTCTCAGTGATAAGCCCGCCGATGGTCACCCTGGCGCCGTCCCGGACCCGGGCGCTGCCGGTCTCCGGATCCGTCAGGAAATCCGTGGAGCGGGCGGACACGTTCTGCTGCCAGAGCTCTGTGTAAGAATCCAGAGGGTGGCCGCTCAGATAAATGCCCAGGGTCTCCTTCTCAAAAGCCAGCAGGTCTTCCCGGGCGAATTCGTCCGTCTTCGGGAAGGCGATCCGGAAGCTCTCCTTGTCTTCCTCGCTGGCAAAATCAAAGAGGGTCATCTGGCCTGCCACAGTGTTCTTTTTGCTGCTCTTCTTCTCCAGCAGGTCAGGAACGATCAGGATCTTCTGCTTCCGGTTTCCGGGCAGAGAGTCCATGGCTCCGGCCTTGATAAAGTTCTCCAGCGCCCTGCGGTTCAGATCCTTTCCGCTGAGACGCTCCACAAAGTCCTCCAGGGACCGGTAGGGGCCGCCGGTCTCCCGCTCCCGGACGATCTCGTCCGCGACGCCTACACCGACGTTCTTGATGGCGGAGAGTCCGAAACGGATGCCCCCGCCGGAGACCGCGAATCCGCTCTGTCCGTCGTTCACGTCCGGCGGAAGGATGGGAATGCCCATCTGCCGGCAGGTCAGGATATACTCCGAGACCTTGGCGGTATTGTCCAGGACGCTGGTCATCAGCGCCGCCATGAATTCCTTCGGATAATAATACTTCAGCCAGGCGGTCTGGAAGGAAACATAGGCATAGCAGGCCGCGTGGCTCTTGTTGAAGGCGTACTTCGCGAAGTCCGTCATCTCGTCAAAGATGTGGTTCGCGATCTGTTCCGGGATCCCGTTGGAAACGCATCCCGGGACGCCCTCCTCGGCGTTTCCGAAGACAAAGTTGGCCCGCTCCTTCTGCATGACCGATTCTTTTTTCTTCGACATGGCGCGCCGCACCAGGTCGCTCCGGCCCAGGGTATAGCCCGCCAGGTCCCGGACGATCTGCATGACCTGCTCCTGGTAGACGATGCATCCGTAGGTCGGCTCCAGGATCGGCTCCAGCTGCGGGCACTCATAGCGGATGGAATTCCGGTCGTTCTTTCCCTTCAGGTACCGCGGGATAAAGTCCATGGGGCCCGGACGGTAGAGTGAAATGCCTGCGATAATGTCCTCCAGCGTGGAGGGCTTCAGCTCCTTCATGAAGCTCTTCATCCCTCCGCTTTCCAGCTGGAACACGCCCTCGGTCTCGCCGCGGCCGATCATCTCCATGACCTTCGGGTCATTGAAGTCGATCTTCAGCATGTCGATGTCCTGCCCGCTGGTTTTCGCGGCTGCCTCCGCAGCGTTCTGAACCACTGTCAGGGTCCGGAGGCCCAGGAAGTCCATCTTGAGGAGTCCCAGTTCCTCCAATGTATTCATGGTGAACTGGGTGGTGATGGAGCCGTCGGCGCCGCGGGCCAGCGGCACATACTCGTCGACGCTCTTCTTCGAGATGACGACGCCCGCCGCGTGCATGGAGGAATGGCGGGGAAGACCCTCCAGACGCTTCGAGAGGTCGATCAGCTTCCGCACCTCCGGATCCGTCTCATAGGCTGTCCGCAGTTCCTTGCTTACCGTAAGCGCTCTGTCCAGCGTCATACCAAGCTCATTGGGGATCATCTTCGAGATCGCGTCACAGCGGGCATAAGGAAGGTCCAGGACCCGTCCCACATCCCGGATCACCCCCTTCGCCTGCAGCGTTCCGAAGGTGATGATCTGCACGACCCGGTCCTTTCCGTACTTCCGGACCACGTAGTCGATGACCTCCTGCCGGCGCTCGAAGGCGAAGTCCACGTCGATATCCGGCATGGACACGCGCTCCGGGTTCAGGAAGCGCTCAAAGATCAGCTGATACCGCACGGGATCGATGTCGGTAATGCCCAGACAGTAGGACACGATGGATCCCGCCGCAGAACCTCTGCCCGGCCCCACGCCGATGCCGTGGGATTTGGCGAAATTGATGTAGTCCCAGACGATCAGGAAATAGTCTACGTAGCCCATGCGGTGAATAACGCCGAGCTCATAATTCATCCGGTCCGCCAGGGTGCCGTCGTCCTCCGGATACCGGCGGGCGAGGCCTTCCCTGCAGAGTGCGTTCAGATAGCTCCAGGCGTCCGGATAGCCGTCCGGAACGTCGTAGGCCGGCAGCTTCATCTCATGGAAGGTGATGGTCACATTGCAGCGCTCCGCGATCTCGTGGGTGCGGTCCAGGGCTTCCGGCGCATAGGGAAAGAGCCTGCGCATCTCTTCCTCGGACTTCAGGTAGTACTGACCGCCCTCATAGCGCATGCGGTCCGTGTCGCTGACCTTCTTTCCTGTCTGGATGCACAGAAGGATGTCGTGAGGTTCGGCATCGTCCGCGTAGGTATAGTGGGAGTCGTTCGTCGCGATGAGCGGAATCCCTGTCTCGGCGTAAAGGCGCATGAGTCCCTGGTTCACCAGCTTCTGCTGCGGGATCCCGTGATCCTGCAGCTCCAGGAAAAAATTGTTTTCCCCGAAGATCTGCCGGTAGCGGAGAGCCGCCTGCTTCGCCTCCTCATACTGACTGCGTGTCAGAGCCCGGGCGACTTCGCCGGCAAGACAGGCGGAGCTTGCGATGATCCCCTCATGGAATTCCTCCAGGGTCGCGTAGTCCACCCGGGGTCTGTAATAAAACCCGTCGGTGAAGCCGCGGGAGACGATCTTCATGAGGTTCGCATAGCCGGTATTGTTCTCCGCAAGAAGGATCAGGTGATAATACCGCTCCTCTCCCTTTACGTTCTCCCGGTCAAAACGGGAGCCCGGCGTCACGTAGACTTCGCAGCCCAGAATGGGGCGGATCCCGGCTTCCTTCGCTGCTTTATAGAAATCGATCACGCCGTACATGACGCCGTGGTCGGTGATGGCAAGAGAATCCATGCCCAGCTCCTTCGCGCGGGCAATGACCTCCTTCACCTTACTGGAGCCGTCCAGCAGGGAAAACTCTGTATGCACATGCAGATGTGTGAATGCCAAGCAGAACTCCTTTCTGCGCACCTCGTGCATGCACGGCACGCCCTGTCCGGCCTTGCCGCGCAAAAAAAGAACCCGGCGGCAGACACCGCCGGATTCTATTATACATCAGGAATCCGTCCCATTGGTAACTTCTTAAAGGAATGCCGGAAAGCTGTCCGGGAGAGTTTTATTTCTCACAGCTTACATATTTCTCGATACCTGCGATAGCCTGCTCCTCGTCCTTTCCGTCCGCCGTGACGACGATCGAGTTTCCGTTGACCAGCCCAAGAGTCATCATTCCCATGATGCTCTTCGCGTTGACGCGCTTTTCCGCGTCATCCACGTAGATACTGCTTTCGTACTGACTGGCGACCTGAACAAACATTGCCACGGGCATTGCGTCCGCTCTGCTGTCTAATCCGACCACCATTGCCTTCTTGATCATATACTCCTCCTGCCTCTCAGCTCATCGGCGTACTCCGAAAGCTTCCTGAGCCTGTGATTCACACCGCTTTTCCCCACAGGCGGGGAAAGGTGCTGTCCGAGATCCTTGAGCGGCGCGTCCGGAAACTGAAGGCGCACCTCTGCCATTTCGGCAAGGGGCTCCGGAAGCGTGTCCAGACCGACCGAATCGCGGATATACTCGATGTCCTCCCGCTGGCGCGTCGCCGCGCTGACAGACTTCAGCAGGTTCGCCGCCTCGCAGTTCACCTGACGGTTGATCCCGTTCCGCACATCTTTATAGACCAGGATCTCTTCCATCTTCAGAACCGCGCGGGGCGCCTCCATCAGCCCGAGAAGCCCGGAAATGCGCTCACTGTCCTTCACATACACGATCACCCTTTTTTTCCGTTCCACCTTTCCGGCACTGATATCAAAAGAGGCAAGGACCTCCCGGAGAAGGCCGGCGCAGGTTTCGTCGGGACAGACAAATTCCAGATGATAGAACTTCTCCGGATCTGTCATGGAGCCGCCCGCCAGGAACGCGCCCCGCAGGAAAGCCTGTCTGCTGCCGCTGTCGTAGATCAGCCTTTTTCCTTTCAGGCGGATCTCCCCGGCGCCCTCCACCGAGAGCCGGCAGCCCTGGAGGACTGCTGCCACAGCGGTCTCGCCGGTCATCAAAACGGTATAGGTTTTCGCCCCGCCCCCGGAAGAACGAACGGAGACGGATAAACTGTTTTCAATCTTATATGTTTTTTCAAGCAATGTAAAGTATTTTCTGACCGTCCCGGAGTGCTCGGTGACGATCTCCAGAGCCGGCTCCCCGTCTTCCAGACGCATCCTGCCGTCCATCAGGAGCACCGCCGCAAGTTCAGCGACCCGCTGATTTCTGGCCTCCGGGATAACGCCGGAAAGCTCTTCCTTTACAAATGAAGAAAAAGAACTCATACGAAATACTCCCGGAATCCTTTGCCCGTCACGGTTCTCCAGTCATCTTGATCTCCGGTTCCAGCATGACGCCGGACTGCTCCAGCACTCTGCGCTGCACCTCATGGATCAGATCCAGGACATCCTTTGCGGTGGCGTCTCCGATGTTGATCACAAACCCTGCGTGCTTTTCCGAGACCCGGGCACCTCCCACCGTGAGACCCTTGCAGCCCGCATCCTCGATCAGCTTCCCGGCGAAATATCCCTCCGGCCGCTTGAAGGTGGAGCCGGCACTGGGATACTCCAGGGGCTGCTTGTCTTTCCTTCTCCCGTTCAGATCTTTCATCTTTGCGGCGATCTCTTCCGGATCCCCGGGCTTCAGGCGGAACCGGGCGCTGAGCACGGTGCGGCCCAGGGGAAGGATGTTGCTGGTCCTGTAGCCGAGCTCCAGCTCCTCTGCCGTCACCACACATCTGCTGCCGTCAGTCTCCAGGATCTCGGCGGACTCCAGGATATCCTTGATCTCGCCGCCGTAGGCGCCCGCGTTCATGACCAGGGCTCCTCCCACGGAACCGGGGATCCCGGAAGCAAATTCCATGCCCTCCAGGCCATGCTCCAGCGCCGTGCTGGCCACCGCCCCGAGCAGGGCGCCGGCCTGAGCTTCGATGCAGTCTCCGTCCACGCGGATCTCCGCGAAGGCTTTCCCGAGACAGATCACGGTACCGCGGATCCCGCCGTCCCCGACCAGGAGATTGCTCCCGTGGCCCAGGATCATGTAAGGCGTCCCGCTGCCTTCGCAGACAGAGATGAGCTCCATCAGTTCCTCCGCGCTCTCCGGCTCCGCGTAGACATCCGCGGGACCGCCGATCCGGAAGGTAGTGTGAAGCTTCATCGGTTCATCTGTTCTGTAAATATGCATTCTGTTCTCCGTCCGTTCAGTCGTAGAGCCCGTTGTCCGCGCTCTCCGACTCCACGCGGCAGCTGTTGCGCTCCATCTCTCCGTAGTTTTCCGGAATATCGTCCGGCTCGATGGTCGGCAGGTGGCCGGAGAGCTGATGCTGGAGCTGGGCGTTCATCTCCGCCCCGATCCTTCTGCGCTCCTCGACGAGGGCCGCTTCCTTTTCCTCCTGCGCATGCTGCTCCGCGCTCTTCATCATGTTCTCGGTCACGCGGTTGTAGAGCTCCTTCGCCGCGTTGTAGCCCATCTTCTTCTGTCTGCGGTTGACGGCAGCCGTCTCGCAGATGATAGCCAGGTTCCGGCCCGGGCGGACCGGCAGCGTATTGCAGACCACGCCGACGCCGAGGATCTCCTCATAATGATCCTCCATACCCAGGCGGTCATAATCCTTGTTCTGGTCCCAGGGCTCCAGATTGATGACAAGGTCGATATTCTGGACCTCCTTCACGCACTCCGCGCCGAACAGGGCCTTGACGTCGATGATGCCGATGCCCCGCAGCTCGATGAAGTTCCTGGTGATGTTCGGCGCGCGGCCGATGAGGGAGACGTCGGAGATCTTCCGGATCTCGACGACATCGTCCGCCACCAGACGATGTCCGCGCTTGATGAGCTCCAGGGCAGCCTCGGATTTACCGACGCCGGAATCGCCCTTGATCAGGATACCCTCGCCATAGACGTCGACCAGAACGCCGTGGATGGAGATCCTTGGCGCAAGCTTCGTCTGCAGCCAGCGGATCAGTTCCGCGAAAAGTTCACCGGAGGTCTGGTGCGTCACGATGCAGGGGATCCCGTACTTAAGACATTTCTGCATCAGCACCGCGTCCGGCTGAAGATTGTTGGAGAAAATGATGGCCGGGATCTTGTAGCGGCACAGCCGGTCGAAGATCTCCTCCTTCCTCTCCTGACTCATGAGGCCGATGTACTCCTGCTCTGCGTTACCGATCAGCTGAATGCGGTCATTATTGAAATGGGCGAAAAAGCCGGTCAGCGGAAGCGCCGGACGGCTCACGTCCGGAACGGTTATGATCACATTGTCCGTGTCGATCTCCGGGATCATATTTTTGAAATGATTGCTCTTGATCAGCTGTGTTACGGTCACACCCAACATAGTTTGCTCCTTTCCTGCGGTCATCTCTGTCTTTCATCATAACACAGAATGGAAATATTCATAGACTGCCTTCGCCGCCGCGGCGTTCATCTCCGGCACCGCGCGAAGCTCTGCCTCGCCCGCTTCCCGGATCGCGTCGATCCCCTCGAAATAACGCATGAGGGCCCGCCGGCGGACTGCCCCGATGCCGGGGATATCGTCCAGGACCGATTTGACCTGATCCTTCGAGCGCAGGCTGCGGTGATACTCGATGGCGAAGCGGTGAGCTTCATCCTGGATCCGCGTCACCAGACGGAATCCCTCGGAATGGGTGTCGATGGGCACCTCTGCGTCACTGTACCACAGTGCCCGGGTCCGGTGCCGGTCGTCCTTGACCATGCCGCAGACCGGGATATCCAGGTCCAGCTCCTTCAGGACCCCGAGGGCGATGTTGACCTGCCCGCGGCCGCCGTCCATCATGATCAGATCCGGCAGCTTCATGAAATGGTCGTCCTTCTGCTCCAGCGAATGAGTGAGTCTTCTTGTCAGCACCTCCCGCATGGAGGCGTAATCATCGGGTCCGTTCACAGTCCGGATCCGGAATTTCCGGTAATCGCTCTTCTTCGGGCGTCCATCCTCAAAAACAACCATGGAACCGACGCTCTCGACACCGCTGATGTTGGAGATGTCGAAGGCTTCCATGCGGTGGATGTCTCTGAGACCGGTGAGCTTTTCGATCTCCTGCACCGCGCCCACGCTCTTTGCCTCCTCGCGCTTCAGACGTTCCCGGTCCTTCTCCAGGACTGTTGCCGCGTTGCGCTCGGCCAGCTCCATCATCCGCTCCTTCTGGCCCTTCTTCGGCACCTTCAGGGTGACCTTCGATCCCCGCTTTTCCGAGAGCCACTCCGTGAGGAGCTGCTCGTCCGGCAGAGACTGCTGGAGCCAGATCTCCCGGGGCAGGAAGGGTGTACCTGAATAGAACTGTTTGACAAAGCTCTCCACGATCTCCGCGGAGTCCTCCTCCACCGCCACATGGAGATAGTGGTGCTCCCGGCCCATCATCCGGCCTTCCCGGACAAAGAACACCTGGACCACCGCTTCCCGCTCGTCCCGGGCCAGGGCGATGATGTCCCGGTCTTCCATTCCTTCCGAGGTGATCTTCTGCTTCTGGGCCACATGCTCTACACTCCTCAGAAGATCCCGCAGTTCGGCGGCACGCTCAAATTCCATTCCTTCCGCCGCCTGCGCCATCTCATTCTTCAGGCGCTCCAGCACCGGGTCGAAACGGCCGTTCAGGAACTCCAGGGCCGCGTCCACGTTTTTCCGGTATTCTTCCGGGCTGATGAACCCGCTGCAGGGAGCTCCGCACTGATGGATGTGATAGTTCAGGCAGGGACGCTCCTTGCCGATATCCCGGGGCAGCACCCGGCTGCAGTTCCGGAGCCGGAAGACCCGGTACATCAGGTCCAGGGTGTCCCGCACCGCGCCGGCACTGGAAAAGGGACCGAAGTACTTTGCCTTGTCCTTCTTCAGCTGCCGGGTCATAAAAATCCGCGGGAAGGGTTCCCGCACTGTTACCTTAATATAAGGATAGGTTTTGTCGTCCCGCAGCATGGTATTGTAGCGCGGGCGGTTCTCCTTGATCAGATTGTTCTCAAGGACCAGCGCCTCCAGCTCCGAATCCGTGACGATATATTCGAAACGCTCGATCCGGCTGACCATCTGCAGGATCTTCGCGCTCTTTCCCCGGGAAGACTGAAAGTACTGCCGCACCCTGTTCCGGAGGCTGATGGCCTTTCCGACGTAGATGATCTCGTCATGGCGGTCATGCATGATGTAAACGCCGGGAGACGGGGGAAGCTTCTTCAGTTCCTCCTGAATGTCGAAAAGCTTTTCTTTCATTCCCACTTCCTCAGGCGGTCTCCCTCATAGCGGGACCGCATATTCAGATATCGGATGATGCCGTCCGCCTGCTCCCGGGCGTCGCCCGGGAACCGCTGGATCCCGTATACCGTATAGATCCCGTCCAGATCGCTCTGGGTCAGACGGTTCATCCCGCCCCGCAGGATCGCCTTCTTTTCCTGAATATCATCCGTGTCCAGAAAAGCGAGGAGCAGCGAGGGCCCTTCGGCCGGCTGCAGGGATTTCTCCGGAAGCTGTGCCGCCGTCTCAGGCTGTGCTGCCGTCTCCGGCTGGGCCGTCGTTTTCTCCGGCGTGACCTGCTCAAAGCGGAAGCGCTGCGCTGCGTCCGGATATTTCACCCGGTCCGTCTCGCTCAGGAATTCCTCCAGCGGGCGCACCCAGACCCGGAAATCCCCGTAAAGAGCCTGATACACCACCACGGGGGATCCATCGTCCGCGTTATAAGCGACCGCGACGATCTGATACAGCCTGTTTTTGAAATGCCGGTAGAATTCCCCCGGCCGCGGAAGCGCGCGCTGAGTCATGGGCATCCTTCTCTCCATCCCGGTTTTACCGGTTTTGATTTTTCAGCCTCCCGATCCGGGTCGCTGAACCATTCAAGACGAATTTGCTGTTACTCACCACCTATAGAGGTGGGAGTCTTATCCGACCAAGATAAATTTTTCTAGAGTATAACACAAATTTACTCTGCTATGGTACAATACGGCACGTGAACCGAAACGATCAGCACTGCCGGTAAGGAGACTTCTTATGAAGATCGGATTCAACAACGAAAAATACCTGAAAATGCAGTCCGAACATATCCGTGAGCGCATCGCCGTCTTCGGAGACAAGCTTTATCTGGAGTTCGGCGGAAAGCTGTTTGACGATTACCATGCATCCCGCGTTCTTCCGGGCTTCCAGCCGGACAGTAAGCTCCGCATGCTCCTGCAGCTGGCGGATCAGGCTGAGCTTGTGATCGCCATTTCCGCAGAGGATATCGAGAAGAATAAGATCCGCGGCGACCTGGGGATCACCTACGACGTCGACGTGCTGCGCCTGATCCAGAGCTTCCGCGACGCAGGACTCTACGTGGGCAGCGTCGTCATCACCCGCTTCACGAACGCTGCAGAACAGTTCAAGTCGAAGCTCGAAGCCATGGGAATCAAGGTCTACCGCCACTACTCCATCGACGGGTATCCGGCGAACATCCCGCTGATCGTCAGCGAGGACGGCTACGGAAAGAATGAGTACATCGAAACCACACGGCCGCTGGTCATCGTGACAGCACCGGGTCCCGGCAGCGGCAAGATGGCCACCTGCCTGTCCCAGCTCTATCACGAAAACCGCCGTGGCATCAAGGCCGGCTACGCGAAGTTCGAGACCTTCCCGATCTGGAACCTTCCGCTGAAGCACCCGGTCAACCTGGCCTATGAAGCGGCCACCGCGGATCTGGAAGATGTCAACATGATCGACCCCTTCCACCTGGAGGCCTACGGCGTCACCACCGTCAACTACAACCGGGACGTGGAGATCTTCCCGGTCCTCTCCGCCATGTTCGAAGGCATCTTCGGGACCTGCCCTTACAAGTCCCCCACCGACATGGGCGTCAACATGGCAGGAAACTGCATCGAGGACGATGAAGTCTGCCGTGAAGCGAGCCGGCAGGAGATCATCCGCCGCTACTACGCTTCCATGAATCGTCTTGCCAAGGGCGACTGTCCCCAGAAGGAAGTCACGAAGATCGAGTTCCTGATGAAACAGGCTGGCGTCACCCCCGCGGATCGTCCCGTGGTCAACGCGGCGAACCTCAAAGCCAAGGTCACCGGCGGCCCCTCCGCAGCCCTGGAGCTTCCTGACGGAAGGATCGTGACCGGACGCACCTCCGACCTTCTCGGCGGCACCGCAGCGGTACTGCTGAACGCCGTTAAGGCGCTGGGCGAGATCCCGGACGAGATCAAGCTGATCTCCCCCACCGTCATCGAACCGGTGCAGACCCTCAAGACAAATTACCTGGGAAGTAAGAACCCGCGGCTCCACACTGACGAGATCCTGATCGCTCTTTCCATGTGCGCCGCCACGGATCCGAACGCCCGGAAGGCCCTGGAACAGCTGCCAAAGCTGCGCGGCTGCCAGATCCACACCTCGGTCATGCTCTCTGAAGTGGATATCCGCACCCTGAGCCGGCTCGGACTTCAGCTCACCAGCGAGCCCCGCTATGAGAACAAGAAGATCTACCACTGATAATAAAACAAAAGCCCATTAAGCTTTTACAGGAAATGCTCCCCTGGATCCGGACATTGCAGTCCGGACACCCGGGGAGCATCTTTTGTTTTTCCTTAATGCGACTGTTTTTTTCAATGCGGCTGTATTTCCGTTCCGCGCATTTCAGCTTCAGACAAGAAGCACCTTCCGCTCGGAGGGCGGTGCCTGCAGACCGTTCCTGGTCCGCCGGAGGATCTCCATGAACTCCTTTCCGGTGATGGTTTCCCGGTTGATGAGGAAGTCCGCGATCTTGTCCAGCACCTCGCGGTTCTCCTTCAGCATAGCCAGCGCCTGGTCGTAGGACTCCTTCAGGATGTCCATGACCTCCTGGTCGATCTGGGCCGCGGTCTCATCCGCACAGTTCAGGACCGCGCGGCCGGACAGATATTTGTCTTCCGTCTGGGCCAGGCCGATGAGTCCGAACTTCCCGCTCATGCCGTACTGGGTCACCATGGCCCGGGCGATGGCGGTCGCCTTCTCGATGTCGTTGGCTGCACCGGTGGTCACGTTTCCGAAGACGATCTCCTCCGCCGCACGGCCGCCCAGCAGACTCACCAGCATATCCTGAAGCTCCTGCTTCGACTTCAGATAAGTCTCCTCCTCCGGGACGTACATGACGTAACCCAGGGCACCCATGGTACGGGGAACGATGGTGATCTTCTGCACCGGCTCAGAGTTTTTCTGGAGCGCACTGATCAGGGCATGTCCGACCTCATGATAAGAAACGATGCGGCGTTCCTTCTGGTTCATGACCCGGTCTTTCTTTTCTTTTCCGACCAGGACGACCTCGACCGCCTCAAACAGATCCTTCTGAGAGACTGCCTTTCTTCCGTTCTTGACCGCAAGGATCGCGGCCTCATTGATCATGTTCGCGAGATCCGAACCGACAGCGCCGCTGGTCGCGAGGCCGATGGCCTCGAGATCCACGGTATCGTCCATCAGAACGTCCTTCGCGTGGACCTTCAGGATCGCCACGCGGCCCTTCAGATCCGGGCGTTCCACGACGACACGCCGGTCAAAGCGGCCGGGGCGCAGCAGCGCGGGATCCAGGATCTCCGGACGGTTGGTGGCGCCGAGGACCAGCAGTCCCTTGGAGGAATCAAAGCCATCCATCTCAGACAGAAGCTGGTTCAGGGTCTGCTCCCGCTCGTCGTTGCCGCCCAGGCGGGAATCTCTGGTCTTTCCGATGGCATCAATCTCATCGATGAAAATGATGCAGGGGGCATTCTCCTGTGCCTGCTTGAACAGGTCCCGGACACGGGATGCGCCGACACCGACGAACATTTCCACGAAATCCGAACCGCTCAGGGAAAAGAACGGCACGTTGGCTTCTCCGGCGACTGCCTTCGCCAGCAGCGTCTTTCCGGTTCCGGGCGGCCCCACCAGGAGGGCACCCTTGGGCAGTCTCGCACCGATCCTGGTGAATTTTCCGGGGTTATGCAGGAAATCGACGATTTCCGTCAGGCTCTCCTTCGCCTCATCCTCACCGGCGACGTCCGCAAAGGTCACTCCGGTCTCCTTCTGGATGTAGACCTTCGCATTGCTCTTTCCGACCCCCATAATTCCGCCGCCGCCCATGCGGCGCATCATGAAATTCATAAACAGAAGAATGAGTACAAAGGGCAGGATAAAACTCAGCAGGGAATAGAACACGGTCGCCGTGTCCGACCGCTCCCGGGTCATATCTACGTTCGCGTTGTAAAGACGGGGGATGAGATCACTGTCGTCGTCCATCCGGACGGTGTAGAAACGAACAGGTTCTGTATATCCGCCCACCCCGGGTCTGGCCTCGATCTGGATCTGGGTATTGCCTATCACGACAGAATTCACTTCTCCCGCATCGACCATCTGGAGAAAGTGTGTATAGGAAACCTCCCTGGATCCGCCCTGGCGCATCTGATTCCTCATGAAGCCGACGACGGCAAATGTGATCATCGCGGCAAGGACAATGATCAGCAGCGTCTGGCCGCCGTTCATTCCGCCGCGGTTTCCGTCGTCCGGGCTCTTCGGTGTAGGGTTGTCTCTGTTGTTCATTCAGACTCCTTCAAAAAGCTGGTTTATATCTGGTACAGCAGATTACAGTATACCACGGCTTATCCGAAAGAGTGTTAAAAAAGTATGTATCTTTTAGTTCCCTGTTCCGCCCCCGGACTCGGGACGCCTCAAATAAAAAATGAGCAGAATCTGCCTGAAAAGCCGGCTTTTCATTCAGATTCTACTCATTTTCCCGGGCAGCGTAAATTTACACAAAATCTGAAGTGGGTACCGACTCTTTCCGCTGAATCGATACCCACTTCAATCTGAAATCTCTTTCAAAACCATTGCCATTTTACTGGACCTCACTTTCATATGGTTTTTTCTTATTCAGTTGTATGTCTTAACGATCTTGTCTCCGATTTTTCTTCCCCGTCTGATCTGATTTGATCTCTGCAGTCTTCCCTAAAGATATTTTCTCGTCATATCTTTCGAATGAACTTCTGCCTCTTTGCTCACTTCCGTCTTCGCCGGTTTCTTCTTCTTCCGTCTTCCGGATCTCAAGCCTCACGTCTGTTGGCTCTTTATAGCTTTTTTACTTCGGCAGTCTCTTATTTCGACTGTACAGTCTGCCAGCTTTTGAACTCCCTCGGCTTTCGCTGCTCCGGATTTCAGTGAAAACGCTGTTGGCTCTGAGCTTTTAAAGATCTGCTGTCTGAAACTGCCTCTGTTATGTCAGCTTCGGGTCTTTTTTGTTCGGTCATTGATTCTTCCCGACTGGAAAAAGTGTTTTCCGGATATCCTTCCGATTGCCGTTTCGGCCTTGAACTTCTGATCTGCAGTAATATTTCGGAACTGATTGTTCGGATCTGATCGTTTTCCTGCCTGATTTTCTGTTCTGTTTCAGGATCTGGCTTCTCCTGATACTGAATCAGGTAAAATCAGGAATCCTTACGTGTACTTTGGTTTGACCCCCTTTGCTTGGATTCCGCTTGTCTGGCGGTAGGTGTTTCTGTATTTCCTTTGTTGTACTCATTATATATGGCAAACCAAAATTTGTCAACAATTCTGCTTATATTCAGCCTTTTAAGACAACTTAATGCCATATCATCCTTTTTCGTCCGATTATTCGTTTATTATTGTCTAATTGTCATTCAATATGCACAATTTCATTCTGTCTATGCCCGGGCGCCGCCGCATAATTATGCCGCAGGTCCTGTTTTCAGGAACCTGCGGCACAGTCTGTTCTGTCTGTTATGCAACCGGCTTGCCCACATCGACCCAGCCCGCAAAGCCGGAGCATTGCTCCAGTTCCGGAATGGTGAGACGCACTGCGCTGTTCGGCGTTCCGGCCGCAGGGTAGACCACGTCAAAACGCTTCAGGGATTCGTCCAGATAGACCGTTACTCCCTCCTTCAGGTCAAAAGGACACACGCCTCCCATGGGATGCCCGATCAGCTCCGGCAGCTGTTCCGGGCGGATCATGGAAGCCTTCACATGGAAGGTATGCTTGTACTTGCTGTTGTCCGTCTTGACATCCCCTGCCAGCAGGATCATGACCGGCTTCCCGTCCACCAGGAAGGACATGCTTTTCGCGATCCTCGCGGGCTCCGTTCCGACAGCTTTCGCCGCCAGTTCCACCGTTGCGCTGGACTCCTCCGTCACGATGACACGATCCTCCAGATTCCATTTCTTCAGATAATTCCTGACTCTGTCCACAGACATTTCCATGGTTTTCTTCCCCCGCTTCCGGCCTTGTCAGTCCACGACCAGGTCAAAGTCGTCGTAGCTCGCTGCCACTGCCTTTTTGTCTTTGAAAATGATCATGACGATCTGATTGCTGTGAATGTCCTCTCCGAACTGATAGACCATATTGGACATGTGGTTCTCGTCGTCGAAGGTCTTGCTGAAGGGCTCCCCATAGACATCAGCGATTTCCTGCCGCGTCGCTCCCATCTGGATCCCGTAGAGCGTCAGCTCCGGATCCGGCTCCTGGCTCGCCACCTCGATCCCCCAGATGGTGCAGTCCCGGACCGCCATGTCGTAATCCGTGTTGTTCGTGACGTTGATCCGGATGCTGTTGAACGCGCCCCGGTATTTCAGGCGGCAGCTGCCCTTTCTTCCCGCGCGGACGACAACATCATCCCCGCTGAACTCCGCGCCCTCCATCTCCAGGCCCTCAAAGGTCGTCGGGACACTGATCGTCAGGTCTCCCGCCGTCACCATATGCTTGCCTTCCTGCTTGTGGCGTACTACCGTCGGCTTCGGTTCCGCATCTTTCGCGGCTGCAGTCTCCGCCTGTGCTGAATCTTCCTGTGACGACGCCTCTGCCGGCAAGGTTTCCTGCTGTGCTTCCTGCTCTGCTTCCTGTTCCGCGGACGATGCCGGCAGTCCTTCAGTGACCTGTCCGGTCTCCGCGGCTGCCTCCGCCTCAGCTCCTGCAGATCCCGCGCTTCCCTTTCCGCCTCCCGCACATGCGGTCAGACAGAGCAGAAGAACCAGGACCGTCAGAATGATCCGCAGCAGCCGGCGGCTGATCTCTCTGGTATTCATGTTTTCGCTCCAAGATAATTCCGGCGCAGATGCGCCCCTTCGGTTCACATAAAGTTTATCTATCCATCCCGCTTCTGTCAACAAGAGAAGAAATACTACCCAAAATGCAGGATTCTGATACTTATCTGCTTTCTTCACAGTTGGAAATCAAGTATGATGTAAACAGTACCATTGAAAGGAGTTTTCAGATGGATCCTCAGTTTGAAAACATTGCTGTCCTCACAGACACAGAAGCAGATATTCCTGCGGAAATCCTTGCCGGGGAAAACCTGATCTATACGCTGCCGCTCCGGATCAATGACGGGACCCACGACTACAGAGACGGGGTCGATATCTCTGTGGACGAGATATACCGCCGCCAGCCGGAGGAGGATTTCAAGACCAGCCAGCCTGTCGTCGAAGATATTCTTGAAATGCTGAAAAAGATCCGGGCAGACGGTTTCAGCAAAGTGATCTGCCTCATTCTTTCAGAAGGTCTGTCCGGCGCCATCTGATCGACCTGGTCCGGAAGCTGATCGAAAAAGAGCCGGGCATCCCCTTCAATCTGGTGGTGTGTGACGGCGCACTCCGTCCCGGCGTAGCCGAAGACTGCAGCAGAATGGAGCAGGAACTCCTTGCGATGTTTCCTCAGTGCCGGCGCATGCTCCACGGGAAAGTCGACGCCACTCTGGCTGTTCATCTGGGTCCGAATCTTCTCGGCGCCGGAGTGCAGTTCCTGAAGAGTGAGTAAACTTCAGGCCTGTCCCTTCCATGCCGGGCAGGCGCGCTGCTTTCCGGCGCAAAAAAGCCGCAGCCCTGCTTCCGAAATGGAGACAAGGCTGCGTTTTTTGATGTTTGCCGTATGCACTGCGGGCCGGGCCGGATAACTCAGTATCTCGCATAGCCGCAGGGTTCAGGCATGTCGTGAAGATGATCCTCGAACACCCACCCGCGGGCAGTATTGCTGGCATGAATGAAGCTGTCCGGGCCGCTGTAGATCCCGACGTGATAGACCCGTCCGGATCCGTTCTGCCAGAAGACCAGATCTCCGGGCCGGAGCTGGTCCTTTGAGATCCGGATCCCGGCACTCAGCTGCGCGCCGGTCTCCCGGGGAAGAGAGAACCCGAACAGTGCAAAGATGGACTGGGTGAATCCTGCGCAGTCCGCCCCCGTCAGCAGGGACGTCCCGCCGTACACATAGGGAAGCTTCCCGACATAGGCGCGGGCTGTCTCCACGATCGTCCGTCCGATTCCGCCCTGCCCGTCCTGCTCTTCCGCAGCAGCAGTGTCCGTTCCCACGGTTCCGGGACCTGCGTCCCGGTCTTCCGTTCCGGAAGCCTGCGTTTCCGCTGCCGCAGTCTCCTGAGCGGCTTCAGTCTCCCGGGCTGCCTCAGTCTCCTGAGCGGCTTCGGTCCCCTGCTCTGCTTCAGTCTCCTGCTCTGCCTCGGTCTCCCGGGCTGCCTCGGATTCCTGCGCAGCCTCATCTCCGGAAGGAAGCGGAGGCGCCTTGAAAAACTGAGAGATCACATCTGCCGCGCTGGTCTGGATCTTACCGTTTTTGATCCAGGCACCATTCTCATCGACCTCAAATCCGTCCGGCGTCATTGTTCCGGTGAGAAGATTGCCTTCCGCATCAAAAAAGTAACTCTCCGCCTTCCCGTCGCCGTCGGAATCGATCCACTGCCAGCCCGTCGCCCGGGTCCCGTCCCCGAGATCATACCACCATTTTCCCAGTTCCTCCTTCCAGGAACCGGCAAAACAGTTTCCGGCAAAAGCAGCGGTAAAGAGGGCGGAAGCCAGCATCCATGCCGCAATATTTCCGATCTTTTTCTGTGTTCTCATAAATGAAATCCCGCTCCTTTTCTTTCATTGGAAAAGAAAAAGTACTGCAGCCAGGGGGACTCGAACCCCCACGGTCACCCACCGGAACCTAAATCCGGCGCGTCTGCCAATTCCGCCATGGCTGCGGAACCGTGCCGTCCTGCCGACAGCGGCGGCTTTTTTATTTTAAGGGGCACGGTGACGTCTGTCAACGTCCGCTCTGTATACTGGTGCATCTGAGGAAACAGTGGTATGATAACTGAAATTGCACATTTCGCAGATCAACAAAAAATCATATACAAATCCAAAACATATGGAGGAACCAGATATGCTGACACTGGAAAGAGCCAAGGAACTGAACGCGACGATGGTCACGGAGCCGCACCTCATTGTCCATGCGCAGGCCGTCAGCGCGGCAATGGGCGCCATGGCAAAGCATTTCGGAGAGGATGAAGAGCACTGGGCTGCCATCGGATGGCTGCATGACTATGATTACGAAAAATACCCGGAGGAGCATCTGGCCCACACGGAAGAACCGCTCCGCGCCGCCGGAGTCTCGGAAGAAGAGATCCGCGCGATCCTTGCACACGGATACGGGATCCGGAATGAAGTAACTCCCGTCACGAACTGCGAAAAGAGTCTCTACACCGTCGATGAACTGACCGGGATCATCAATGCCGCGGCCCGCATGCGCCCCAACGGCATCGCGGATCTCGAGGTCAAAAGCTTCATGAAAAAGTTCAAGGATAAAAAATTCGCGGCAAAATGCAACCGTGATCTGATCCTGAAGGGCTGTGAAATGCTCGGCATGGATCTGAAGGAGGTCGCCGGCATCTGCATCGAAGGCATGAAACCCTATGCCGCGGAGCTCGGACTTCTCGGGACGGAGCACTGAACCGGGGACAGCAGCAGGCAATTCTGAAACAGCCAAGAAAGACAGCACTGAAAAACGGCTGCCGCGTCAGGAAATTCTCCTTCATGCGGCAGCCGTATTCTGTTCCCTGTCTGTACCGGTTCATACTCAGTCTTCCGGGAAATCCCAGCGGTCTCCCAGCACCTCCGCAGGCAGATACTCTTCCTTCGCGACGCCGCAGGATGCGGCGACCACGCCGGAAGGGCCGTCGAAGGTCAGCGGCCGCCCCTGGGGATCCGTTATGACAGCGCCGGCCTCTTCCGCGATCACCGCTCCTGCCGTAAAATCCCAAAGACTCAGGCGGAGCTCATACATCAGGCCGATGCGCCCGCAGGCCAGCTGGCAGAGATTCCACGCAGCCGCTCCGCTGTGGCGGATATCCATGCTCAGTTCCATATAGCGCCGTGCCAGAGCAAAGGTCATGTCATACAGCTTTTCAAAACTGGGCGCCGTTCCGACAACGGCCAGACTGTACTTCAGAGGCCGTTCCGAGGAATGGATCGGTTTTCCGTTGCAGAACGCTCCCCTGCCGCGGACTGCACTGAACACCAGTCCCTCGTAGGGATTGCAGACTACGCCGAGCCACGGTTTTCCGTCCTTCAGGAGTCCGATCGAAGAGACGCTGGGCCGGACGCCGGTCATGAAATTCGCGGTTCCGTCGATGGGGTCGATCACGAAGGTATAACCGCTGCGGTATTCCTCCCGGAACTCATTTTTTCCTTCCTCCTCTCCGAGGAACTTTGCCTCGGGAAGAATCTTTTTCATTTCCTCAAAGAGAAAATTCTGGACCTTCGCGTCATAGAGCGTAACAAAATTTCCATGCCCTTCTTTTTCAGAAACACCTTCCGCGATATGCGTCGCTCCCAGCATGATTTCTCCCGCATGCCGGGCAGCGTCTTCGATCCCTTTCAGCAGTGTTTCAATGTCCATTTTTAAAGTCTCCTTCTCCATTCTTCCAGGCGGTAGCGTCTCTGACGCTTCGCCTCTGCAACCTTCGCGAGCAGTGCCGGGATATCTTCATTGAAGGTCCCGCCAAGTGCCACATAATTGGAAGCGTGATTGGTCCGGAAGACCGTCCCGGGCGAATCGATGTTCTTCAGGAACAGCTCCGTCTCGTCCATGATCTCATCCGGCGTCAGGAGCTCCATCTCCCCCCGGGCGATCTCCTGCGCCATAGGAGAATCGTCCGTCAGATGCAATGTCAGAATCGAAGCATACTCCGGATTCATGGCGTTGATCAGCTTTGCGGAGCTGACCGCATGGCGCTCCAGCGCAACTCTTCCGCCCAGACCTGAGATCAGGGTGACGGAAGTCATGATCCCGCAGCGTTTCAGCTTCTGTCCTGCCTCAATGATATCCTCTGCCGTCTCCCCCTTCCGGATATGCTTCAGGATCTCATTGTCTCCTGATTCCGCGCCCAGATAGACCATCTGGAGTCCCGCGGCAGCCAGGGCCTTCAGTTCTTCCTCCGACTTGCGGATAACGTCATGGGCTGTTCCGTAGGAAGTGATCCGCTCCGCTCCCGGGAAATTCCGGTGGACATAGTCCAGAAGCTCCAGCAGCATCGGCGTCGGGACGATCAGTGCGTCACCGTCCGCAAAGAATACCCGCCGCACATAGGGGCCGTACATTTCCCGGCAGTCGTCCAGATCCGCCATGATCTCTTCCTTTTTGCGGATCCGGAACTGTTTCGCCGTGTACATGTGGCAGAAAGTACATTTGTTGTGTGAGCAGCCGATCGTCACCTGGATGATCAGGCTGCGCGCCTCGCTGGGCGGGCGGTAAACATCACCCTCGTATCTCAAAATCCGCTTCCTCCCGAATTCACGCCTTGCCGCCGTAGACCGGCGTAAGGACTGCGGTCTGCTTCTCCATGCCCTTCGTGATCTCCAGGCTGTTTCCGTAAGTCTTCACGTCGTCACAGTACTTCGTGTAGGCATCCAGTGTTCCGATCTTCGGATAACCGAACTCCGATGTGCGGAAGTGCATCGGTACCGTGACCACCGCGCCGATCCGGTCCGCCATCTTCTTTGCGAGATCCGGCTCTACGGTAAAGAATCCGCCGACCGGGATCAGCAGAACGTCCGCGCCCTGCAGCTTTTCATACTGCTCATCAGTCAGGTCGCAGCCGATGTCGCCCATGTGAATGAGCTTCAGTCCGCCGGCTTTCAGAATGCTGATCCGGTTCGTGCCGCGGAGCGCGCCCTTCTGGTCATCATGGAAGGTGTCGATGAATTCGATTTCAAAAGGACACACGCCACCCGTACGCTTTTTGATTTCTCCCTCCGCGCAGTGATCACCATGTCCGTGGGAACAGAGGACGCAGTCCGCTTCCTCCTGAAGCGCACCGTATCCCGGGACCGATCCCGCGGAATAGGGATCCGTGATCACGCTGTAACCATTTTCTTCGATCTTGAAACAGGAGTGTCCAAGCCATGTGATCTTCATTCGTTCTTCCTCCGTAAATTTAAAATGGAATCGGATGTCATAAACAGTATACCACAGACCAGGCTGCAGCACGAAAAAACGGACCCTGTATCTCTACAGGATCCGCTCTCAGAGAGCGATAGACGGGACTCGAACCCGCGGTCTCGACCTTGGCAAGGTCGCGCGTTACCAACTACGCCACTATCGCATGTTTTCATACCCTGAAAACCACACACAGAACTTCTCTTTCTCTAAATCCAGATCCTTACATCTTTACCTACTCGACCTTTTGGTTAAACCCTCGACCGATTAGTAGCAGTCAGCTGAACATGTCACCATGCTTACACCTCTGCCCTATCTACC
>CADBEN010000028.1 GCA_902793685.1 uncultured Lachnospiraceae bacterium | reverse complement strand
CCCGTATCCGGGCTGTAAAGAACCGCGGGGCACGCGGGGATAGCCTGCTTATGCTCAGCCCGTCAGGGCTGTCGAACAGGAAGCCCCCACTTCTTAGCGCCAGCGAAAGTGGTGGGAGTATGTCACCGATACGGCTCAGGGCCGGCTGTGATATGTATTCCTTTTCCGCCGCCCGGGAAAAGCTTCCGGCATTTTCTACTGCCAGAATATACCTGATGTCTTTGAACTCGATCGGTTCCATGAAATCTGCCCTTTCTTCTGCATCACACCACCGGATACCCCGCTTTTTCGCTTCAGTGAGATCGATTCCGTCGGTGCCGGTGCCGTGGACCGCGATCACTTTCAGTTCCGGCATCGCGTCCATTTCCGCAGCCCCTACAGAGATGACCCGGCTGATCAGCGCATCCGCCTCTCCCATCCGGTCCGTGCTGCTGATGATCTCTGCATGCTCCGCAAGAAGCCTGTACGCTTCCGGATGGATGGTCTCACACAGAAATACTTTCATGGAATCTCCCTCTTTCAGGGTCTTATTTCATCAGTTCCACTGCAGCTTCACGCAGTCTTCTGCAGCCTTCCACAATGTTCTCATAGCTGTTCGCAAAGGACATCCGCATATATCCTTCACCGGAATCTCCGAAGACCGTGCCGGCCACCAGGGCGATCCCGTACTTGTCCAGAAGATACTCCGCCAGCTGCTGGCTGTTCATTCCGCTCTTCGCGCAGATCTCCCTGCAGTTGATGAAAAGATAGAAGGCGCCCTTCGGATCCGCGCTGCTGAGGCCGGGGATCTCTTCGATGGTCTTCACGATGTAGTCTCTTCTCCGTTCGTACTCTTTGACCATCTCCCGGACCTCATCCTTCTCATCCCGGAGCGCCGCGATGCCTGCCTTCTGGACGAAAGACGGCGCGCAGGTGACGGCATTCTGGTGCAGCTTGTTGATCTCCTTGATGAATTCCGCCGGAGCCGCGATGTATCCGAGACGCCATCCGGTCATGGAATAAGCCTTGGAAAAGCCGTTCAAAGTAAAGGTCCGATCCACCATACCCGGCAGGGAGGCAATGCTGACATGCTCCGCGCCGTGATACAGCAGACGCTCGTAGACCTCGTCCGCGAAGACCAGAATGTCCTTCTCGACTGCGATCTTCGCCAGGCCCTCCAGAGTCTCGCGGGAAAGGACGCTGCCGGTGGGATTGTTGGGGGTCACCATCACCAGGGCCTTGGTCTTGTCCGTGATCTTGGAGCGGATCTCGTCCAGATCCATCTGGTAATCATTCTCTTCCTTCAGCAGATAAGGCACCGGGACCGCGCCCAGGAGCTTCGGAACATTGACATAGTTCATCCAGACCGGATCCGGGACCAGGATCTCATCGCCCGGATCCAGGATGGTCATCAGCGCGTCAAAGACTGCTTCGGAAAGACCGACTGCCACAAGGATGTTCTCTGCCGTGTAAGGGATGTGATTCTCTTTGTTCAGTTTCTCGGCGATCTGTTTCCGAAGCCCCATGTCGCCCAGATTGGAAGTGTAGAAGACTTCTCCGCGGTCCAGGCTTTCCTTGGCTGCCTTCTTGATGTATTCCGGGGTATCGAAATCCGGGCGGCCGATCTCGAAATGAATGACTGTCTTTCCCTCACGCTCCATGGCGAGGGCCTTTTCGTTGACCTTTCGGATCCCGGAAAGTCCGATGGTACTCATCTTGCTGCTGATAAAATCACGCATACTGTCTTCCTCCGTTCTGCTGATCTGTCCAGCCTCAGGCTGCAGTTCTCTGTTTTGAAAACAAGGGGCTGCCGTATTAAGGAGGACGTCTTCAGACACCTTAATACGACAGCCCCGGTACAAGGTCTTATACGAAGCTTACATTCCCGCTTCCGAGGATACGGTCCAGGCTGCCGCACGCGGAGTAGGGAACATATTTCCCGGAGACCGCGCCCGCGGCAAATGCCGTCACGTGAATGGTCCAGTCGATGCCCTCGCCCTTCACACGGATCACATGCTCGTTGGTGTTGACCGACGGATCGGAGATGATGCGGGAATGGGTGCGGTCGAAGCCGATGCCTGCCAGGGAGAGCGCCGCATGGACATTCACGTTTCTCGGATACAGGCCGGCGGCTTCTCTTGCGGTGCCGTCAAACACTACCGTGTACTCCTTGTCATCCCTGCCGAGGCTCTTCGGGCTCTTGATGGTCTCGATGGAGACTTCGTCGATGATGGTGCGGCCGTCGAAAATGCCGTCCAGGCCCAGGATCGCCCCGTGAGGCAGATACAGGGTGTGTCCGTATTCCGCGGCTGCCTTCTTCGCGCCCTCCAGGACCTCGTCCTCGCGGAAGGCCGTCATGGAGAAGGGCAGGAAGGACGCATGCTTCAGGGCGCAGGCCGCATACGCCTTGACCACGTCCGCGGTGGCGCACTCCACGACCAGATCCAGTCCCTCAAAGCAGGTCTCATTCAGCTCCCGGATCACTGGGACGCCGAGAAGGGTATCCTCTTTCCGGAAGGGATCAAAGATGAAAGCGATCTCTGCGCTCTTGTTCTCCAGCACATGGGCTGCCATAGCCTGGCCGACTTTTCCGCCGCCTAAAAATGCGATTTTCTTCATGGTGATCTCCTCCTTATTCTTACTTTCTGTAGCGGTCCATGACTGCGAACACGCGCTTCATGGCATCCACTGCCCTGGTCTTGTCCTGAGAGAAATTGATGCGGAACTGGTGCAGGAACTGGGGTCCGAACTCCGTTCCGGGAGTCAGGGTGACATTTGCCATCTCCCGGACGATGCGGATGAACTGATGCAGGCTGACTTCCAGTTCCGGGATCTCGACGAAGAGATAGCTGCCGCCGTCGGTAGGTCTTGCGCTGACGCCCGGAACTGTGCTGATCACTTCCAGGATCGCGTTGCGGATATCGCAGTGCGCGCTGACCCTCGCCGCCATCCAGCCGTCCGGCTCATGGAACCAGGTGTGGAACACTGCCTGGTTATAGCCGCTGCAGCGGAGCGCCATGATGGCCTGCAGCTTCTCCATGCGTTCGATGATCTCCGCCGTGCCGTAGGCCACGCCCAGACGGAAGCCGGACAGGGACTCGGTCTTGGAGGGGCCGATGATGGTGATCAGGTTGTCCGGGACCTCCTTCTGTGCGCGGAGATGAGTGTACTTCACGCCCGGGTAGACCTGGCGGGAGTAGAGTTCGTCCACGATCAGGGTCACATCATACTGCTTTGCCAGCGCCGCGATCTTCACGATCTCATCGAAGGAATAGACGCAGCCCACCGGGTTGTTGGGGTTCGAGAACAGGAAGACCTTCACCCCGGCCTGGAACGCTTTTTCCAGTTCTGCGAGGTCGATGCCGGAGCCGACGCTCACGTTCTTGTAATACATCTGTACCGGGACCATCTCGCCGCCGAAGAACTCCACCATCTTCCGGTTCGCGAAGTAGTCCGGCTCCACGATGGCAACCTTATCGCCGGGCATCACGTTCGCGCCCATGGCCAGGAACAGGGCGCCCTGGGTTCCCGGAGTCAGGATCAGTTCAGAAGCCGGATCCACCGGCGCGCCGGAGAACGCCGCGAGATCCGCGGCGACCTGCTCCAGGATATCCTTCTTGCCTCTGTAGGGAGTGTAGGCCTGGGAGCCGCCCTCCAGGAAGCCTTCCACAAACACGCCCAGACTGCCGGGCGTGGGTTCATGCGCGTCTACGTCGCCGTGGGAGAAGTCCACCTTCGCGCCCGGAAGCTTTTCGCCTCTCAGGTCCAGTGCCATGTTTTTCTGGAGACTCTCCTGTCCCGGTGCGTTGTCGATGCCAAGCAGTTCAAACTTTTCTCTGATATTCATATGGGGCCTCCTGTTTTCCCGGATCATCCAGTTCGTAATCGTTTGTAAGGTGTGTGGAACTGTTCTTTCTTCTACTCAGATTATACTGGCAGAAGCAGTGCATCGTCCAATACCGGTTCCGGCATGAACCTATGCGCATCCTGTTATACGCCTGTCCCGTTCTGTTCGTCAGCCAGCGCCCCGTTCAACGCTCCTCCGAGGAAAAGGATCATGAAAAGGATCCGGGCCCAGGTGATGAACAGGAAGATGGAAGCCAGAGAACCGTATACGGAAGACTTCCAGAACAGCGGCAGGAATTTGACAAACACAAAGGTAAAAACCATCCAGCACACGAAGCAGAATACCGCGCCGGGGAGCTGGCTCTTCAGGCTCCGTTTCCCGCCGGGAAGCCATGTGTACATTCCGAGGATGAAAAAGACTGCCGCGACCGCAGACATGACACCGGAGCAGCGGATCACCGAAATAACCGTCTTGACGACCGAATCAAAGCCGATGATCGAAGAAAGGTTTGTGAGCAGCTCCGCCAGTGCGTCTCCCATGACATTGGCGATCAGCACCACGGGGATCAGGACCACAAGGATCACCGTGCAGACCAGCGCCGCCGCCTTGTCCCGCAGGCTCTTTTCTGCGCCGGGCGTGATCTTCACCAGTCCTTTCTGGATATTCGTCACGCCGCCGCTGGCAGACCACAGGGCCGTAGCCGCTGACACGAGGGCCAGTATTCCGGTGGACTGGGAGCGCAGGTTTTTCACGATCCCGTAGAACAGAGATCTGAACTGAGGGATATCCGGCAGAAAGCGGAACACGAAGTCCGTAAAAATTTCGGGATCATATCCCGGCATCATGTTCAGGAGGGAAATGATCAGCATGATCAGCGGAAAGATCGCCGTCAGCACACCGAGAGTCGCGTGTCCCGCGTACACGATCATGTCGTTCTTCAGGAAAAGCTCCAGCGTCTTCTTTCCGACCCTGACATATGGTTTTTCCATGGTTTTATCTATTTTATTCCCTATTTTATTTCCGATCTCTTTCTTCTTTTCCGAGTTGGTCTTTTCTGTTTTTTTCTTCGTTTCCGGATCCATTTTCCCCTCCTTTCCGGCCGGGATCACACATTTGTTTATAGTAATATAGTACCGCCTTTTCCCCGCTTTTTACAGACCTTCCCGGACGCTCAGAGTTCTTCGTCCGCCGGAATGAAAAACGACCCGCCGGGAAAAAGCCCGGCGGGTCGTGCGTTATTCGGTTTCCGCTTCTTCAGATGAGCGAAAGGGTGTTCAGCATCGCGGAGACACGTCTTCCGATGCCTTCGACGCTGTCAATGCAGTAGTGCGCCCTGATGACAAGGCTGCCGTCCCCGGAGGGAATGATAAACACCTCCTGAAGCTGTTCCGGCATGTTCGTCCCGGACAGATCCACAGACGCGTCGATCCGGATGCAGCTTCCCGCGCCTTCAAGAGTGAAGTCTTCCTTGCTGATCGTATACTCCTTTGAAAGCTCCTCTCCGACAGACGCGGCGACTGTTTCGGCTGACTCCGCGCTGCGGATCACTTCAAAATAGTTCTCGGGCTTTCCAGGATCATCATAGGTCAGGAAGAAGCTTTCACGATCCGCTTCGCTGCGCCGTTCGAACCGCTCATAGTCGTAATCCATCTCGAATCCGAGAGATTCGTTACGGATATGCTCATAATTGACAGTTTCCTCCATCCCCTCGATGGTAATGACGGACTCAAAACGCTCGCCTTCCTGTCTGCCGACCCCTGCCGCTTCGCTGTTTTCACCGTCTCTGTTCACGATTCCGCTGAGGGCAATGATCTTCAGGTCGGGCTCTTTATCCGTCATGTAGCTGGAATCGTTGAGCCAGACCTGGCCGCTGCCCATGCAGACCCCCTGGCCGTTGACAAACATATCCAGCAGAGTCTCTTCACTCATGACCTGCCGGTCGCTGTCAGCCAGAGTCTTGTCCTGCATATAGCCGATGAAAGCATTGCTGTCAGCCAGACTGGTGCCGTTGATCACGATGGGATAGTCGATCATGTCGGCCATCGCGAACCAGTTCTCGCTGAGATAGGCGGTCCGCACGTTATAGCCGACGACGTTCTCGACCTCGTATTTATCCATGGCCGTGACCATTTCGTAGTGCTTCGGGTCGGTGACTTTCTTCATGTCGGAGGAAGGTCCCCAGCGGAAGACCGTCTTGCTGTCGCCGGAGGGAAGCTTCTCCGTGATGGTCAGCGTATTGTCCGCAAGGCTGAAGACTGCCGTACCGCTGCCGTCCGTGTAGCTGACCTTCTCTTCCCTGACGCTGCGGTCGCTGTTGTAGACGTACTCCGTCATTTTCGCGTCGGAAAAGTCCATCGTGGCGGTCTCAGGATCGAAATGCCCGCTCATGACCGTAACATCATGAAACCAGGGACTGGCCGCATAGGTCACGGTGATCCGTGCGTCTTCCTTCCCATCGGCCTCGACCATGGCCTCCCGGCTGTGATCGGTGCTGTATACCCCCACAAAATTCATCACGGGATTCTGTCCGTCATCCTCCGCGGAGGCCTGAGCCTCGGTCTGAGTCTTTGCCTGAGTCTCGGTCTGTACCTCGATCGGTGCCTTTGTCTCCGCTGCAGAAGTCTCCGCTGCGGTATTTGTCTCTGCTGCGGCTGTGCTGTTTCCCGCCGTGCCGGTCTTTCCGCATCCGGCCAGAGAGAGCACCAGCGCCATTGAAATACTGAGTGCAAATAATCTGCTCTTCATCTCTGTCTCTCTCCGATAGATATCTGATCTATCACTCCGCCTGAATTTCCGCAGTGACAGTTCCCTTTGCCTTTTCCGTCACCGTGACCCGCACCATGTAGGAGCCGGCAGGGATCCCGTAGGCCTGCGTTCCCGTCCCGCTGACTTCAGCGGTGATCAGGGCATCCTTGTCCAGATCCGGAAGATTGTCTATGCTCTGCTCTTCATCCTCCTGGATAAACTCCAGCTTCAGCATCCCCTTTTTCAGATCCGGCGTGATCTCCAGTTCTTCACCTTCCGCCACTTCCAGCGTGCCGATCATGATCATTCCGCCTTTGGAAGCGTTGACTGCCTCGAAGGTCATCCTCTTTTCCGTGTTCTCAACACATTTGAACTCATTTTTAAACATTCCGCATGCAGTCGCAGTCAGCATGCCTGCTGCCAAAAGAGCCGCCATCAGGATCGATACGCGCTTCTTCCCGGTTTTCTCTGCCATTTCCTTTTGATTTTCCTTAATCATCCTGCTTCCTCTCCTGCCAATTCTTCCATGTATTTTCGATTTCCTATTTTATCCCGACTTCACAGGAATACGCATTACAGTTCTCTTAATATTTATTCGCCTTTCTTCAGAAGAGCCCGCTGTTCAGCAGAACAAATACAAATCCCGCACGTGGATTTTCCTGCCGCGTGCGGGACTTGCTGTCATAAAGTTTCTTTTCTTCCGTAATTTCAAAGCAAAGGCTGCGCTCCCGGAAAGTTTACCCGAGAACAAAGGCAAAAAATGCATCCATGTCCGCCTTCTCTTTGAACCTGGCCATGTACACATACCGGCCCATGGAAGGCCAGTCGATGGGCGGCATCTCTTCCTGCATCACGATGTTGCCGCCGTAGCGCTCCATGATCTCTTCATGGCTGTGGGCAAAACTGTGGCCGTCCTTACGGCCGGCATAGGCACAGTACCAGCGCTCTCCGGACTCCGGGAAGCTCCGCCTGTCGGAGGTCACCATCTCCGCGTAAATGCGGAATACGTCGATAGACTGGGCATAGTTCATCATATCCGGGTCGTGGCCGCCTGCCGGGCGCATGTTGACTTCCATCGCGGCAAAGTCTCCGGCCTTTCCGATACCGGGCTGATCCTTGATCAGCTGGATAAACTCGAAATGGACAAAGCGCCGGTCCGCCTTGAATGCCTTGACAGTCTTCCGTCCGAACTCCCGAAGCTGTGCAGGGACCTCGGGCGCCGTATAGAAAGAGACATTCTCATCATTCTGCACGGAATCAATGACCGGGGCGTAGGTGCACATGGACTCAAACAGCGGCTCACAATGGGAGTCGATGACAGCGTCATAGGTGCAGATATCGCCTAACAGGAACTCCTCCATGACGTAGGGAACATCCGGGAGATTCTGATAAAACGCGCGCAGCTCTTCCTCTGTTTTCACTTTCATCGCGCCGTTGGCGCCGACACCGATGTCCGGCTTCACGATTACCGGGTAGCCCACCTCGTCCGCGAAGGCCTTTCCCGCCTCGAAATCAGAAACGATGTGCTGACGGGCCGTCGGAACACCTGCATCCAGGAAGACACGCTTCATCTCGGACTTCCGTACGATATTCCCGATATTCTCCTCCTTGGTGCCGACAGCGATATTGAAATCCGTGCGGAGCCGCGCATCCTGCGGAAGCCAGTACTCATTCAGGGAGTCGAGCCAGTCGATCCTGCCGTACTTATGGATATAGAACGCAACAGCACGGAGGACTTCGTTGTAATCCTCCAGGGAATGCACATAGTAATACTCCGTCAGCGCGTTTTTCAGCTGGCCGTTCAGCGTGTCATAAGGCACATCGCCGATCCCGAGCACATTGACTCCGAGCTGATGCAGCCGGTCGCAGAACTGAGTGCAGGTAACAGGGTATGCCGGTGAAATAAAGACATAATTCATAAGGAACCTCCTTGCGTCCGCAGGCAATGTACGGCTGTTTACGTTTACAGCTTATTATTCCAGGCTGATATAATCAGAATAACCAATTCAGAAAATCTGACCCGGCAGTTTCAGCTTTTTCCTGGGTGGAAAGCCCTTGTCAAACGCTTCCACGTCCTCATCCTTCACATAGTATCCCTGCGGAGTCTGATAAACTCCCGTGATCCCGTCAAGATATCCCGGAATCAGCTCTTTGCAGAGAAAGAATGAGGCATCCTCATCTTCCGGCAGGTCATGATAGCGAATGCCGAACCTGCCGGCATAATCAAACCCGCTCTTCCCGTAGAAGCCTATATTTCCCTCAAACAGAACCGCACCGGCCCCCGTTTCAGCTGCCTTTTCCAGGGAATAGTCCAGCAATGCCTTTCCATAGCCCTTTCTCTTCAGCTCCGGTGTGATGCCGATCGGTCCCATCGTAAGCACAGGGATCGTTCTTCCGTCATCTGCCTCGATGATGGTCCTCATGAACATGTTCTGTCCGATCAGATTCCCATCCTGCTCCATGACGAAATCCAGCTCCTTTAGAAAGCCGGATCATCCCTCAGCACATGGATCACATAGTGCTCACTGCATCCCGGACGATACACATTCCAGAATGCTTCTCTGACAAGTTCTTCAACTGCACGGTATTCTTCTTTTCTTTCCGGACGAATCACATAGTCATTTTTATTCATTATTTTTCCTCCTGAAAACTTGTGACCAGAAGCTGCCTTTCAGCGGGAGGTTTGTGCGATCGTCGGCAAACCTCCCGGTCAGCCCACAATCTCCGGTGTGTTGTACTTCTTCAAACAGCACTCTCCTTAGAAAATATTTATTTTTGCCGCTTCTGCGGCAAGGACATCATAGCATATAATCTTCTGTAGAAACAGTTTCTCAATTATGAGAGGGCTCTGATCATGAAAAAAATCTGCATTCTCTTTGGAAGTCCCAGGGAAAAAGGAAACACAAGCCAGCTTGTACAATGCTTCCTGAAAGAGGCAGAACAGTTGGGCTGTCCCTGTGAGCAGTACCGTCTGTACGATATGGATCTGCGGCCGTGCACTGCCTGCCGTACCTGCCAGAAAGACTGGTCTGTATTCGGATGCCCGCAGAAGGATGACATGCAGCTTATCTATGAAGCGATCCTCCGCTGCGACCTGATTCTCCTGGCGACACCCATCTATTCGTGGTACTGCACGCCCCCGATGAAAGCGGTCCTTGACCGCATGGTCTACGGGATGAACAAATATTACGGCGAAAAGAAAGGTCCCGCCATCTGGGCCGGCAAGGAAGTCGCCATTCTGACGACCTGCGGTTACCGCCCGGAGCGGGGGGCTGATCTGTGGGAGGAAGGCATCCGGCGTTACTGCAGGCACTCACAGCTCTCTTACCGGGGCATGCTCGCGGAGCGTCACATGGGGTACGGTACACAGTTCATGGACGAAGCAAAAGAGAAAAATGTGTCTGACTTTCTTGCAAAGCTCCTTGATTAATATCTGATCGGAGGCCGGCATGATCTATACAAACAGCTATGAATCTCCCCTGGGCAGCATGCTGCTGGCAGGTGATGATGAAGCTTTGACAGGACTTTGGTTTACGGAAGGCAGCAGATACAGCGGATTCGGACTGAATAAAGACGCCGTCCCCCGCGAAACGGACTATTTTGACCAGACAAAACAATGGCTGGACATTTATTTTACAGGCCGGGATCCCGGTTTCTTCCCGCGGATCCATCTTGTGGGCTCAGACTTCCGCAACCGCGTCGGGAAGATCATGTGCGGGATCCCCTTCGGGAAAACCGTCACGTACGGATGGATCGCCGGTCAGATAGCAAAGGAGCGCGGTCTTGAAAGGATGTCCGCGCAGGCCGTCGGCG
The DNA here is from genome assembly GCA_902793685.1 of uncultured Lachnospiraceae bacterium. Lineage (GTDB taxonomy): Bacteria > Bacillota > Clostridia > Lachnospirales > Lachnospiraceae > Moryella. Next base: position 15,987 of record CADBEN010000028.1, on the reverse strand, counting down.
GGGCGGTCGGTCACAATCCGATCTGCATCATCGTGCCGTGTCACCGGGTGATCGGAGCCAACGGAAGCCTCACCGGATACGGCGGAGGTATTATGCGAAAAAAAGCCCTCCTTGAGCTGGAGGGCTTTGATTTGAGTCTTATTAATCTTACAGTTTGATCACAATCTTACAGCTTGATCACGTCGCTGAACTTCGCGTGGTTCTTGACCTTCGTTGTCAGCTCGGCCAGACGGGAAGTGTCGCCGATCAGGATCACGCCCACCAGGCGGTTCTTGTCAAACGTATACTTCTCATACTGTCTGCGGCGCATATCCGTTGTCTCAACGGTCTTGTAAAGCCTGGACGCATCGCTGCCGTTGTCGCCGATGGCAAAGAGCGAGGTATTCATTCCGTTGAAGGAAAGGGCTCCGTCGACGGTCTCGTAAGCAACGTCATCTCCTGTCGCGTTCGCGCCTGCCGTCTTGCCCTGCTCCACAGACTGGCTCCAGAGCGCATAATTGATGCCGTTGTACTCGGCGCAGTCGCCTGCCGCATAGATATCCGGCACGCTGGTCTCCATGTGGTCGTTGACGACGATGGAGCGGGCGATGTTGAGACCGGCTCCCTGGGCGGCAGCAAGGTTTCCGCGGACACCGGTGGAAACGATCACCAGCTCTGCCGGGATAACGGTTCCGTCCGCAAGGACAACGCCTTCCTCGTTGATCTCCGCCGTGCTGGCTGCAGTGTAGACCTTGACGCCGCAGTCCTCCGCCAGCGTCTTGATCATCGCGGAGGCAGTGGGATTAAGCTGTCTCGCCATCAGCGCCGGCGCGCCTTCGATCACAGTGACTTCGATCTTAGCCTTGCACAGTGCCCATGCAGCTTCCAGGCCCAGGACACCGCCGCCGATGACGGCAGCCGTCCTGATATCCGGAACCATGTTCTTGACCTTGGCCGCGTCCTCGATGGTGCGGATGGAGACGACCTTTTCCAGATCATGTCCCTTGAAAGGCGGCACAAAGGAATACGCGCCGAGGGCATAGATCAGCTTGTCATACTTGAAGGTCTTTCCGCCGGCAGAGACGGTCTTCGCCGCCGGGTCGATGGACTCGACCTTAATGTTCTTCACGAATCTGATTGAATTTTCATCGAACCATTCCTGCTGCTCCACTGCCATCTGATCGTCCGAGAAATCGGCAAGCATGGCCTTCGTCAGCATCGGACGGTTGTACGGCAGATGATCTTCCTCGGAAAGAATGGTGATGGTTCCGGTCCTGTCGCGCTCGCGGATCGCCCGGGCTGCTTCCAGTCCTGCGATTCCTCCGCCCAGCACGAGATACTCTCTGTCCGTGTCATTCTGATAGCCGGTGCCGGCATCGCCCGCGGGCACAAAGTTCTCCGGGCCGACGCCGCAGACCGGGCAGGATTCAATGGAAGCGTCAAAAACTGCGCCGCAGACCAGGCACTTGACCAGCTGCGGTCCGCCCTTGGGCGCCTGCTTCTTCTCTTTCTTGAGAAGGACACATCCGAAATTGTATCCGAAATCGTAGGCATCCTCGAGCTGGGTGGCATTGGGCTTAAAACGGATCCGGAAACCGTCCAGGACATTCAGACGGATCTGCTTCAGGCGTTCGATGATGTGCGGGACGCCTTCTCCGGACCAGCCGTAGCTTCCGAACGCGGAAGCCAGTCTTCCCTTGAAGACCGGGGGATACATGCCGAGAGTCAGGTTGTAGATCGGCTCCAGGGCCTCGCCGAGAATGGTGGGCGTGCCGAACAGATATCCGTCCGCAGCTGCCATATCCGCAGCCAGGCCGGACTTGTCGTCAAAGATCAGGTCATAGCGGTGAACCTCCGCGCCGGCATCCTCAACGCCCCGGGCAATCGCTTCCGAGAGCTCCTTGGTGTAGCCGTACGCGCTGACATACGGCATGACCACCAGCTTCTTTGCCTTCGGCGCAGGCGCCTTGCACCACTCACGGTACCAACCGAAAATCTGGTCGAAATGAGAATCCAGGACCGGGCCGTGGCCGCAGCAGATATGTTCGATCTCAAGGTTTTTGATCCGCTCAAGGGCATTGTACATATACGGATATGCAAACGGGCCGATGATGCAGTCAAAATAATACTTGGTGGCGTCTGCATAGCCCGCCTCATCCGTGACGGAGGATCTCACGATGCCTTCCGCCGCGTAGTGAGAGCCGAAGGAGTCGCAGGTGAACAGCGTCTTGATCTCCGGCACATAGGTATACATGGTGTCCGGCCAGTGCAGGTTCGGAAGGACCATGAATTCCAGGGTCTTGTTCCCCAGGGAGAGGGTCATGCCGTCGCTGACTGCGATGCTGTTGAAATCTGTGTTGATAATATGCTTGAGGAACTGGATCGCGGTTCCGGTGGCGACGATCGTAATGTGCGGATTCATATCGAGAAGCTTCTCGATCGCGCCGGCGTGATCAGGCTCCGTGTGATCCATGATCAGATAATCGATCTGTGAGACAGAGGCTACAGATTCAATGTATTTGACCATTTCATCGAAGAAAGCGAGCTTGGCCGTCTCAAACAGCGCCATTTTCTCGCTGCCCTCCAGAAGATAGGAATTGTAAGATGTCCCGTACTTCGTCTCCATGATGATATCGAAGACACGCAGTTCAGGGTCCAGGACCCCGGTCCAAAACAGGTCTTGCTTGATCTTAAAGGCTTTCATGATTCGCTCCTTTGCAGACGGTGATATGAATTGCACCTTGACAATTCCATCTTATCACATACATAAATGAAATAGAATGGATGAAACCTCCGGGATGACGCGGTAGAAAAGGCAGAGGGCAGACCGCATCCCTGCAGCCTGCCCTCCGGACAACATCAGTTTACTTTCTTTCCGCCGAAATACACGTCCTGCGGCATGTTATGGCTGAAGCCCTCCTGCTCCGCTGTGAGAAGGTCCTTGTCGAACACCAGGAAGTCCGCGTCCTTTCCGGCGGCGATGGAGCCCTTGGCATTCTCGATGCCAAGCTGCTTTGCGCCGTTGATGGTATAGCCGAGAATCATTTCCTCAATGCTCATTTTTTCGCTGAGCGGAACAAACGGCTCAACCGTTTTGTTATGGTCGGGCGCCTTGGTCTTCTCCGAAGTCATGCGCGTCATGCCGACTTCCATGCCAAGATACGGGCTCCAGGTCTTAAAATCTCCGTAGGAGATATCATCGCTGGACCAGGACACAAGGGCGCCGGTATCCCAGAGCGTTTTGCAGCGGTACATATTCGACGCGCGCTTTTCGCCCAGCAGTATCTGCCAGAGCTCTATGGGCTTCCCGCCGATGTTTCCGCTGTGCCACGCAGGGGTGAAATTCGCAATCACGCCAAGCTTTACAAAGCGATCCATATCATCGTCGTGCTGGACCCAAAGATGGGCAGCGGTGACCTTCACGCGGAAGCTGTCTCCCAGCTCCTTCCGGGCCATCTCCACCCCGTCCAGCACCACCCGGGAGGCTGCGTCCCCGACGGTGTGCAGGTGAAGATCCAATTCCTCCTCATTGAGCTTTTTGAGGAGCTCCGCAAATTCCTCTTTATTCAGAGCGGTAATTCCCGTCTTCGGAACGTCCGCATAGGGCTCGACCATGGCCCCGGTGTGGAGCTTCAGGGTGCCGTCCACGAAAATCTTCAGAGTATTGACCTTCATATGCTCCGTGTCAAACTCATTCCTGAGACGCTTCAGCTCCCTCAGGCCTTCCTCTACCTCTCTCGCTGACGAGATCACATAGCACCCTTCAACATAGACCGGAAGCTTTCCCTGCCTGTCCATTTCGCGAAGACGTCCGTAGACCCGCTCATTGAACACGTTATGTCCCGGGATACCGGCGTCAAAAACAACGCTCACACCGTTTTCCACGCAGAACTGAATCCAGCGCTGAAGTGACGCGTCGACCTGTTCATCGGTGAGGCTCATGCCTTTATCAAGCAGAATCGGGATTTCCGCCGCGCCTTCAAAGATATTTCCGGTTACATGGCCGTCCTGCCGCACGTAATAGCTTAAGCCCGGCACGGGATCCGGCGTGTCGTCCGTAATGCCGTGGCGCTGAAGGAGCCTGGAGTTCACCCAGATGCTGTGACCCTCCGCCTCCACAATCAAAAGCTCATTGTCCGGGCAGATCGCGTCGAGATCTTCCTTTACAATTTTGGCTCCGTTCAGCCTTTTCGTCTCCAGTCCGAAGAAGTAGCCGTCCGAACGGGGATTGTTCCGCACATAGTCTGCAATAAAGTCCAGAATTTCCTTTTTCCCTGAGCAGGTAATCCACACCCCCGGATCCGCGTAATCAAATCCGACTCCCATGGTGACATGGACATGGCTGTCAATAATGCCGGGCATAATGAATTTTCCGCCAAGGTCGGTCACCTCTCCCTCATAATCCGAAAGGCCGGCTTCATCGCCCACATAGACAAATTTGCCGTCCTTCATCGCGAGGGCACTTGCCTGAGGATAATTCTTGTCCGCGGTGAAAATTTTTGCGTTCCTGATGATTCTGTCTGCCCTCATTTTTCATTTCCTTTCTTTCGTTGCAAAATCAGTGACTATTCTTTCTTTTTAGTATTTATACTTTTTTTGAAGTCCCGCCATGAAGATACATCCGACAACCGCTGCCATCAGCTCCGCGAAAACAACGGCACACCATATGCCGTCCACGCCAAAAAGCCCCGGCAGCAGAAGCACTGCCCCAAGATCAAATACAAAAGTCCTGAGAAAAGAGACCAGTGCCGAGATCTCTCCGTTGTTCAGTGCGGTAAAGAAGCTCGCGCTGAAAATCCCGATGCCCATGAACAGGTATGACACGGAAAAAACCCGGAAGGCGTGTATGGTGTCCTGCACCAGCCTCTCTTCTCCCCGGAAAAAGAGCTCGGAAACCGGACTGGCAAATGCTTCCGAAAGCACTGTCATCGCGATGGATGCGAGTCCGATAATCATCAGGCTTCTTTTCCGCAGGTTTTTCAGTTCATCGTGATTCCCCGCGCCGTAATGGAAGCTGATTACCGGTCCCGTTCCGTTCGAATACCCCACGAACATGGCGGAAAAGATCAGGCTGACGTACATCAGCACGCCATAAATGGCAACGCCGTCCTCCCCCGCGAATTTCAGCAGCTGCATATTGTAGATGATTCCAACGATGGACATGGAGACTTCCGACATGAACTCCGAGGTCCCGTTCATGCAGCATTTTGCGAGAGACCGGCCATCCCATTCCGGCTTTACCAGCTTCAGGAGGCTGCCGTTTTTCCGGCTGAAATAAATGAGCGGAAACACGCCTCCCACGACCTGGCTTAAGGCCGAGGCCGCCGCCGCGCCCGCAAGTCCAAAGTGAAAGCCGACAATGAAAAGCGCATCCAGCAAAGCATTGCAAAGTCCCGCGCTCACAGTTACGGCGAGCCCCAGTCCGGGTTTTTCCGCGGTGACAAAGAAAAGCTGAAACGCATAGGAGAGTATCCAGGCGGGAAGGGCCAGAATAAAGATCCGTCCGTACAGCACGCAGCATTCAAGGAGCCTCCCCTCCGCGCCCATCATGGCCGCAAAAGGATGCATAAAGATAAATCCCGGCACCATCAGAAAAAAGCCAATGCCGGAAGATACCAGCACAAGGAGGGAAAACAGGCGGTTCGCCCCTTCCGGTTTCTTTTCTCCCAGCGTCTTTGCAATCAGCGCGCTTCCGCCCACGCCGAACATATATCCGACCGTCCCGAGAATATTCAGCGCGGACATAATGATGCTGACAGCCGCAAACTCCGTCTTGCCCACAAACCTGGCGACGAAAAACCCGTCCACAACAATATACATGGAAGTGAACACGTTCATCACAACGGACGGCATCGCAAACCGCAGCAGTTTCCTGTATGTAAAATGTTCTGATAAATGAATTTGGGATTTCATGTATTGTAAAAATTACAGCTGCCCGTATTCCTCCTGAAAGATTATCTCAGTCAGAACAGATAATATTTGGTCAGGCCATAGGTCCTGTCCCAGTCCACGATCTTTCTGTCAGCTTCCTTTTCGGGATGGATATCGAACTCGTCCAGGACCATCACCCGCCTGTTCTCCGAATCATACAGAGGCCATGCTTTTTCCTTTCCGTCCGGGGAAATGTCCGCTGAAAGCGACGGATTCCCGGTTTTGGCGAACTGGACCCACATCTTCCGCATTGTCTTCGCGAAGGTGTCATCAAAGACTTTTCCAAGGCTCGCGTCCTTATTCTGATGATGGAACACAATCTCCAGTTCAACCCCGTGTCCGGGCTCCGCAGTAAAGTAATAGATGAATGCTCTGCCGCCGGCCTTTGCCTGGCTCTCACCCATCCGCATGACAGGCGCATTAAACCAGAGCTGGTCAAACAGACGGCACTCCGCCTCACTGCCCTCTCCCTTAACGTTCTTCAGGAAATTTTCGATCAGATCCCTCTCTTTTTCCGGCAGCCTGTCGAACTTTCTCGCTTTCCGGTCATCGTAAAGAATCTTCATGCCTTCATCCCCAAGGACAGCGTAGAACCAGTCGAACTCACGCAGATTGCATCCGACCAGGAGGTCAAGATCCTTCACTGCACCGTCGGCATAAGCCTGGTACGGGTCCAGAGGCAGGTGGATGCCGTCTCTTTCCGGAGCAATGCGCAGTCTGACCGCTTCCGATTCGTCCGCCAGCTTCCTTGCGTCCACTTTCAGGAGGTCCTCAATGGTTTTGCAGCCGAGGACGTCCATCATGGTATTCGTGCACTCAATGGCTTCCTCGGCAGATCTTGTGAGCGTGGGGGAACCGCTTTGGGCGATTATCCGCTTAAAATACGCGTGGGAACCCTTCAACAGCGGAAGCGTGGACACACTTCCGGCGCCTGCAGATTCTCCATAGATTGTCACGTTATCCGGATCACCGCCGAAGGCTGCGATGTTCTCATGAACCCACTTAAGGCCCATCAGCTGATCCAGCGGTCCCAGGTTCTGCGCATCCGGAAAAGCTTCACCGCCCTGCAGGTGGGACAGATGGAAGTAACCAAAGACACCGAGCCGGTACGCGACCGTAACAACAATGACATCCGGATTCTCTCTTATAAAATTATCACAGTCAAACAGCGAAAAAGCCGCCGCGTCGAATTCAAAGGCTCCTCCATGAATCCATACCATGACCGGCTTCTTTTCGGAAGATGCATCTGCCGCCTTCCATACGTTCAGGTACAGACAGTCTTCGCCCTGATTGATCAGCGTCTCTTCCACATCGCTGAATTCCTTGTGCTGGCAGGGGCTTTTCCCGTTGTAATAAGCCTCGTACACGCCGTCATCCCGGACGTACTCTTCCGGTGCTTTCCAGCGAAGCTCGCCCACCGGCTGCCTGCTGACAAAGGGGATCCCTCTGTAGACAATGACACCATCCGTCCTGCTGCCCACAAAGGTGCCGTTGACGCACTTGACCGCAATAGATTTGTCATAATTCCCGTCTGTAATTCTTCTGTTCTGCATTCTCTTTATGCTCCTCTCTTATGCCTTGTATACCTCTTCGCCGTCCACGATAGTGGCAATGACGTTTGCCTGCGCGACCTTCTCGATATCGTCATGCAGGAAATCGCAGTCGAACACCGTCATGTTGGCGAGCTTTCCGAACTCGATGGAGCCCATGCGATGCTCCTGATGCCACTGGCGGGCCACATTGATGGTCATGGCGCGCAGGGACTGCTCCCTCGTGATGGCTTCCCCGATGTTGCGCGGATTATCCTTCCCGCCGAGCACTTCCTTAGGATACACATGTTTTTCCGCCGTATAAATGCTGTACTTGATATTCATCAAAGGAGATACCGGATAATCCGAATGGAACACCACGTTCGCCCCTGCGTCAAAGAAGGATTTGATCGGATAAGACTGATCTGACAGTTCCTTGCCGACATAGCCGCACTCCACTTCATAATTGCCGGGCACCGCCGGTGTCCAAAGGGGTGCTACCGCCGGGATGGAACCGGTGGCCGCCATGCGGCGAATATCCTCATCCGTCACAAAGTGCAGATGGGCAAGGACATTCCGCTGGTCCGGATCGCCGGTGATCTTCTCTGCGTCCTCGATGCAGCCAAGCATGAAGTGGGTCGCGCCGCCGCCTTCGGAATGAACATGGACTGACATTCCCTCTCAGTCGGATTCCACGAGCAGTTCCACCATCTTATCGTGATCATTGAAACGTTCCACACCGTGGTAGCCGGGCTGATCCAGATAATCCTGGTTCTGCCAGCCCGTGTGGGCCTCGGTGACGCCGTCCAGGAAGGCCTTGGGCCCGATGATATGGAAATATTCTCCGCTCAGGGTGACACGCTGCGCAGCGATACGGGCCACTTCTGCCTTCGGATTTTCCAGATTGTCTGTCACATACATATAGGCGTAGGTGCGCAGCTTCAGCTTCCCCTGCTTCTCCAGCTCATGGTAGGCCGTCGGCGCAATCGCGTTCGCGACCTCCGCGCCGGCGTCGGCGACGGCGGTAAAGCCGCCCCGCAGCGCGTAATCCTGCCATGCGAGGATATACTCTTCCGCCTCTTCCAGGGTGACGGGAAGCTTAGGCGTGATTTCAAACACGGGGCCTTCACAGATGTAGCCGTCCGGCTCTCCGTTTTCATCCACGTGTACCTGGTCATAGCCGTATTTCTTTGCATAAGCCGCGTCGACGCCGAACATCTCCAGCGCCTTCGTATTTAACAGCATGGAATGTCCGCCGGAGGAGTGCATGATCAGAGGCTTATCGGGGCAGATCCCGTCCAGATATGCCTTGCTCACATACTGCTCGTCTTCCATCCATCCCGCAGCCATATAGAAGGTGCGCCTTGGGTTCTTCTCTATAAATTCTTTGATGATCTCCCGGTATCTGTCATAGTCCGTCAGACGCACCTGTGCCAGGTTCGCCTGACCGATCAGGCCAGATAGCCGTGGGTGTGGGATTCCAGAAATCCCGGATAAATGAAGTTTTCTCCGTAATCAAGCACCTCAGCGTCCGCATCGGCCAGTTTCTTTGCATCTTCCACACTGCCGATAAAGACAAACACACCGTCTTTCGCCAGTGCTGCTTTGGCAAAGGGTCTCTTTTCATCCATTGTGACAATGTTGCCGAGGATCAGTGTCTGTTTCATGCCAAACTCCTTTCAAATGTCCGCGCTGAAAAAAGTGATTGCCGCCATATGGCAATGACAACCACATATAGTATATATTTTATTCCATCTGCTCCGTTTCCTACAAGAGACTGTTCCAGATTGTCAAACCTTGATCTCTCCTTCTCCTTGCGTTCGACGACGCTGCGGATTATCATATTCTCGAACAAAGAATGGGGGTATGCTGCGTGAATGCATTGTTTGCGGAAACACTGCGAAAGCTCCGGACGGAAAAGGGTATTTCCCAGAGCCAGCTCGGAAAGCAGCTGTTCGTGAATCATTCGACAGTTGCGCGCTGGGAAAACGGCAGCCGCCTGCCTGACGCGTCCATGATTCCCCGGCTGGCGGATTCCCTCGGCGTGGACGCCAACACTCTGTTTAACCTTGCGGCAAGAAGCGACGAAAACCCGAACGTGATCCTTGTGGACGACAGCAAGGTCATCCTCACCGACGGTCTGGCCGTTCTGGAAGAGGTCATGCCGGACGCCGCGGTCACGGGCTTTATCTGGCCCGGAGAAGCTGTCGAATACGCCAGAACCAACCGGGTCGCGCTCGCCATTCTGGATATTGAACTGGGAAACGCCAGCGGCTTCGATCTTTGCCGTATGCTGCTTGAAATTAATCCCCGCACAAACATCGTGTTTCTGACCGCTTACGCTGACTATTCCCTTGACGCCTGGGACACCGAGGCCAGCGGTTTCCTGCTGAAACCCCTGACGCCCGACGGCGTCAGGCAGCAGCTGAAGAAGCTCCGCTATCCTTTTTCGACGGGAGGCGCTGACAGGTGAACAGCTGGATCGACTTCTTCTACTTTTTTATATGCGGCGCCGCTTTGCTCTTAAGCGTGCTGGCACTGTGGTTCACCATCATCATGCCCGGCATTGACCGCTGGAGCAAACGTTTCTTCCTGCTTTTTTTTACTGTCCTGATGCTGAACTGCTTTTCCGCCCTGCTTGAAACTGTCCTGCTCCGTTACCCTGTTCCGATTCCGCCTGTCATTTTCCTGCTGGTTCTGGAATCTCTTTTTCTCGCGCTGCCCCTGCCCATGCTGACGGTTTATCTGCTGCACTGCAGCGGAGAAGACATACGGAGCAGCAGGCTCTTCCGGGCTGTGATCGTCCTTTGGGCAGTTTATTTTGTCCTGGTTGTAGCCTCCCCGTTCACAGGCAGCTTCAGCTATATCACGCCGGACAGGCAGTATTTCCGCGGACCTCTGTACCCGCTTCTGCTGCTGCCGATGACTTTGACCATGCTGCTGAATCTGGCAGGCACGATCCGCCGACGGAAACATCTTTCCCGCAAAACCTACCAGAGTTTTCTTGCGGCACTGCTGCCGATGACCATTGCGCTGCTAGTACACACCTTTGTCGATGTCTACGCACTGCTTGATATCTGCATTGTCCTCTCCGCCCTGTCCATGTACAGCCTCGTCCTGTCCGACCAGATTGAGCAGGACCTTTGCCAGCAGAGGGAAATCGCCCGGCACCAGCGGGAAATCGCCCGGCATCAGCGGGAAATCGCCGATCAGCGAGCCAGCATCATGGTGCTGCAGATGCGTCCGCACTTTATCTACAACACCATGACAAGCATCTACTGCCTCTGCAACCAGGATCCGGTGAAAGCCCGGCAGGTCGTCATGGATTTCACGACTTACCTGCGCAAAAATTTCACGGCCATTGCGAGCTCAGAGCCCATCCCCTTCTCCGCCGAGCTTGAGCATGTGCGCGCCTACCTCGCTGTCGAACAGGCCCAGTATGAAGACAGCCTTTTCGTCGATTACGATACGCCGCACATCCGCTTCCGCGTGCCGCCGCTGACGCTGCAACCCATTGTGGAGAACGCCGTCAAACACGGCAGGGATCCCTATGCCGGTCCCTTTCACATTTCTGTCCGGACACGGAAAACAGATTCCGGCAGTGAGATCACCGTTTCGGACAATGGCCGCGGGTTTGACCCTGCCGATGACAGCGGACCCCACATTGCCCTTGAAAACATCCGGCAGCGGCTGGAGCTTATGTGCGGCGGAAGCCTTGTAATCTCACCGGGGGACTCCGGCGGAACCGTGGTAAAGGTTACGATTCCGGACAGAAGTCCGGCCTCAGGGGAAGAAACTTATGAAAAGACAAAAGATTCTCAGACTGTTTGAATCCAGAAGGGGGCATCTGGAATACCGGGCGAAACGGGATTACGTCAGGAACGGGATTGCTTCAATTCCCTGCCGCATTTTCAGCTTCACCGATGTCATCAGCCCCTACAGCGTGAAGGGGTACGAGACGCTGAACCCGGATTTTCTCGATTATGTCAAAACGACCGCGGATGTGACGCCGCCGGACTGCCCGCTTGTGCTGAACATCATCGGAAACTGCCTGTCCCCGGATGAGAAAAAGACCATTGAGAAGATCGTCCGTGACGATTTCTCTTACGATCTCGGGCTGGCTGAAATGCATGAACACCGGCACACCCGGATCTTTGCTTTTATGTTCCTCGGGCTGGTTTTATCGGGAATCCTGCTGTGGCTTACGGAAGCTCTGGCGGAAGAACCGCGCGAAGTGTTTTTCATCCTGTTCTGGTTTATGGGGGAATCGCTGTGTGACTATATCTTCCTGACCGGGCATGATCTTCGCCGTGAAAGAAGGCTGGCCGGAAGACTTGCAAGCATCAAGGTTGTTTTTTCGGAGACCTACGAGGATCCTGATTACACCGACAGCGAAGTTGAAAAGCTGTACTCCGAAATCGAACAGGATGTGAACGAAACGATTCAGGAAGACAACCTTTATCAGAAAGAAGAAACCTTATGAAAAAACTGTTTACCATCGATGATTTTGCTGTTGCGTTTGTTTCTGCCATGGGTTACGGCTACGGCGAAGCGATTTCAAAACTCTTCGGCTGGCCGCCGCTTGCGTGCATTGTGGCAAGCTTTGCCCTGGGTATTGCCCTTGAAGAAATCATAGACCGGATTGCCTTCAGTAAGACCGTCCAGAAAAAAAAGGAGAACCGGATCATTACTTATGCAGTGATTGTTATTCTCTTTCTGGCGGCCCACGCTGCTGCTGTAAAATGGATGGGAACCTCCTTGATGGACTATCTTCTGGAGGAGTTCGCCTATGTCGTCGGCCTCCCCATTCTCGGCTTCTTTTTCAATCTGCTGATCCGCTGGTACCGCATCCGGAAAATCCGCAGTCTTTACGGAGACGGCAGCAAAGGCTACGTATTTGACGTGGACGATGAGGAAATCGAAGAGATCAACCAGCAGAACAAACCCATCTCCGGAGAATACGATACGGACTGTGCGGTAAAGACAAGAACCGGAGTCTATGTCGGAGAAAAACAGGGGAAGATTATCTCCTATCTCGGGATTCCCTTCGCAAAGCCTCCCGTCGGAGACCTCCGGTGGAAGGCTCCGGAACCGCTTCCCTCCTCCGAAACCGTATATGAAGCACAGAATTTCGGCCCTTCCGCCGTCCAGGTCGAGCATAAAGGAGATATTCTGAAGCATCACCGGCAGAGTGAGGACTGCCTGTATTTAAACATCTGCGTCAGCGCGGAGAATACGGAAGAAAAAAAACCGGTCCTCGTGATGTTCCACCACGGTGACTTTACCTTCAGCGGAACCGCCGATCCCCTTATGTATGGCGACGGTTATATCCGCAATCATCCGGACATCATATTCGTAAGCTTCAATTTCCGCCTTGGGATTTTCGGATTTATCGATTTTTCCGAGGTGCCCGGAGGAGAGGCCTGCCCTGATGCCCTGAACTTAGGACTCCTGGATCAGATCGCGGCACTGGAATGGATCAAAGAAAACATTGCTGCTTTCGGAGGAGACCCTGAGCGAATCACGGTCATGGGATTTGAATCCGGAGCGGCCTCCATCTGCATGCTCGCAGCCTGCGGGCGGGCGAAAGAGCTGTTTCAGAAAGCTTTTGTCTTTTCCGGAAGCCCGGAATATGCCTACGAAACGCCTGAGGCATCCAGAACCCTGGCTGAGAACCTTATGAAGGAAACCGGAACAGCGACGATGACAGAGCTTATGCAGCTGAAAACGTCAGTCCTGAAAAAAACTGCGCAGAAGCTCTGGCGGAACCTGCCCGGGCCGACCTGTGACGGGAAACTGATTCCGACGGATATTTATCGTGCGTATAAGGACGGTGCAGCTTCCGGCATTGCGTTTATTCTCGGCGTTCCGGGAAATGAACTGCCTGTCATCCGCTCCTTCATCGGCAGGCAGAACTATGACGAACTCATCGCTGCGGCCGTATCCGATCTGAGAAAGTCCATCACCGATTCCATTTCCTCACTGGAATCGAAACCGGAGCTTGTTGAAAAATGGCTCACGCTCGGTATGCACCGATGTGCGGCAACGCTGAACGAAGGCGGATCCCGGGTCCATCTTCTGTACTGGGATGAAAAACCGCTGATCCAAAACCTGGGCTCGGGTTCAGTTGATGCTGTGGCCGTCATGCTCGGCAACGACGAAGCACTTCAGATATACGGGAATGTGATGAATAAAGACCTGTCCGAGGTCCTGCAGGGCTTTCTGCACAAATTCATACAGGGAAATGCCCTTAAGCTGTATACAAATGAGATCAGAGGGGTCGATGCCTTCACCTGGAAGCCTTTCCCCGCAGTGATCATGGTTTCCGAAGGAAAGCTGCAGTGCGACACCATCGAAGACAATATGGCAGAAGAAACTTTATGAACAGAGTAAAAAGAACCGGCCGCATACAGGCCAGTTCTTTTTTGCTTCATCAGTTCTGAGAGAACACCTTTTTCCCCTCAAAGTAGGTGGCAATGGTCCGGGCAGTATGAATCTCATTCACCGGGCAGGACAGAACATCCTTGTCAACGAGAAGGAAATCCGCACATTTGCCCTCGCTGATACTGCCTCTTTCATCCTCAAGGAACATCTGCTTTGCACAGTTAATGGTGAGCGCTGTGAGCGCCTGCTCCCGGGTCAGGAGCTCTTCCGGCCAGAGCGGGGCTCCGTTCTCACCGCTGAGTACACCCGTGACTGCAATCTCCATAATACCGAACGGATCGTCCGGACTGCCGCCCAACGCAGGATAGTCAGAGTGTGAAGACACGTTTAAACCATTATCAAAATATGATTTCATGGGATAAAACTTATCTTCCATGCCCGCGGGAACTACGCCCTTCAGTATCTCAATCACCCCGTTGGGGAAATGATGCCAATGCATGCCTGCGGTCGCATAGATGTTGTGATCCGCCATACGCTTCCAGTCTTCCGGATTCACATTGCGTACATGCACAAGTGTGTTGCGCATTTCATCTTTGCCGCCGCTGACAAACGCATTGACTGCGCGGTTGACCGCCTTGTTGCCCATTGTATGTACATGCATGGACATCCCGCAGCCGTTCGCCTTGCGTGTGATGTCTGTCGCCTCTTCCTCCGTCCAGTTGACCAGTCCCTGGTGTCCGTCCGGATATAAAGGATCCACAAATCCGGAACCGCTTTCCACCGTTCCATCCATGAAAAGCTTGACCCAGTCAGGCCGTACGTGCCTGGAGGCGTACTTTCTGGCATCCATCGCTCTGGCCAGGGCTTTGTCTATATCCATCCAGCTCTCGATTTCATAGCTCAGGCCCAGTATAAAGTGCATCTCCCCGGCGTCGTCCATCTGCCTGGCACCCTGATAGAAATGGTCATTATAGAAATAGGGACCCCAGCCGTCGATATACATCGTGTAGCCCTCTGACAGCAGTTTCTCCTGAATCTTCGCCATAACCTCTTTTGCCGTGTCAACGGTATAGAGTCTGTCATTGTCCAGGAAAGAACGCACATAGGTTCCCGCCTGTTCACTCAGGAATCCGGTAGGAGTGCCGTCGGGGCCCATCGCAATCTCACCGCCGCGCACCTCCTTCATGAGCACGGTGCCGTCTTCCTTCATAATGCCTGCCCTCACCAGGCAGAGCGTATTCGCCAGACCCTTATGCCCTTCCTCATCCGCAAAGTAGACGGGAATATCGCTGCAAATGGCATCCAGCTGCTGACGGGTAGGCATATGATCCTTGAAAAGCGTATACCCCCAGCCGAAGCCGAATACCGTCGTTGCTCCGGTATCCCTTGCCTTCTTTACCGCTGCGGGGAGTATTTCCTTCAGGAACTGATCCGGATCAGCATGCCCGCCGACGATCGTTCCGACAGACTGCAGGGCGTATCCCATCGAATAATGCGCATGACCGTTGCCGCAGGAAGGCATCACGAGTCCCTTTCCGGTATGATCCAGAATTTCGGTCCTGCCCTCTTCAATAAATGCTTCAGCCCCTTCTCTGTCACCGACATAGACAAATCTTCCGTCCTTTACGGCAAACGCTTCCGCAATCTGATTCTGATCGGAAGTGAATATTCTGCCGTACACAATAAGATCAGCACCGTTCTCTTTTTTCCCGGTTTTATTCATACTCATATGGCCTTCTCCTTTTTCCTTCATCCGGTTTCATATAACTTATTTTACAACATTCCATAGTGATTATCCACCGTCAACCACATTGAGATGACTATACCGAAACACCGGAAACTTCCCCCAAAAACCGGTTCTTTGACACTTGAATAGCTATGAAAATCCTGTCAGCCCGCATGGTTGACTGTTTTTTTTTGTCAATCCCGATGTTATTTATATTGCGTAACGCTAAGTACTGCGCTATACTATATATAGACTTTATCATGGGAGGCCGGTACGAGATGCGCTTAAATATCGTTAAATCAGCCCATTCCACATCTTACTCAGTGAT
The DNA here is from genome assembly GCA_902793685.1 of uncultured Lachnospiraceae bacterium. Taxonomy (GTDB): domain Bacteria; phylum Bacillota; class Clostridia; order Lachnospirales; family Lachnospiraceae; genus Moryella. The sequence goes on along the minus strand of CADBEN010000028.1, from coordinate 110 downwards.
CAAATCCGCCTATAAAAACAAAAAGATCACCAGTGTCGTTGTAGAACGTCTGGGAAATGAAAAAGAAATCAGGGAAAAATACGGAGTTGAGGACGCAGAACAGTGGGCAC
>CADBEN010000027.1 GCA_902793685.1 uncultured Lachnospiraceae bacterium | reverse complement strand
CGGAGTAGTATAAGGGCACCATTCGATAAGATCCTTTCGATTGACCTGTCCCTGGGGAAAGTCTCTCCACTTTCAACTGTCAACTCCTTTACGCCATCCCATCATACCGCAGGAATTGACTTTTGTTAAGTCCGATGATATTTTTTACATAATATATAATCATCCAGCACCTCATAATCAGAGGAAAAAACTGAACCGGGAGCTTGCTCACGAGACAGTTTTTCTCTGATTATCAGTTATTAGCGGGTCAGGACGCGGAGCACCGCGTGAAAAGAGGAAAAACTATGAAGCTTGTATGTTACAGGACTGAGGATGCCGCACGGAATATCGGCGTCCTGAGCAGAGATGATGAGTGGGTCTTTCCGCTGAAGGCGGTGGGGACAGACTATGAGGACATGCAGACCCTGATTGCGGAAATCAGCGACTCAGAGCTTGCCCTTCTGGACAGTCTGTCCGCCCGCGACCCTTATGAAGTGAAAAATGCGGCACGTCTTTCAGAAGTGCGCCTTCTTTCCCCGGTGGGGATGCCGGCGCAGGACGTGATCTGCCTGGGCTTAAACTACGCGGACCATGTCGTCGAGAGCGCAGGCTTTGACGAAGAGATCTCCGGCGTGGTCCGCAAGGACAAGGCCTGCTATTTTTCCAAGCGTCTCAGCGTGGCCACCACCACCGGCGACCCCATCCCCGCACACCGGGACATTGTGACGCAGCTGGACTATGAATCGGAACTCTGTGTCATCATCCGCAGGCCCTGCCGGAATGTGAAGCCTTCGGAAGTCCGGGATTACATCTTCGGATACACGATCATGAACGATGTCAGCGCCAGAAACCTGCAGACCACCCACGGCCAGTGGTTTTTCGGGAAGAGCCTGGACGGCTTCACGCCCATGGGACCGGCCATCCTGACTGCGGACAGCACTGCCTGGCCGCCGGTGCTGGGCGTCCGTTCCTACGTGAACGGAGAACTCCGCCAGAATTCCGACACGGCCCATTTCATCCACTCCATCGCGGAGATCGTGAGCGAACTGTCTCAGGGCATGACGCTGGCGCCGGGAACCATTATCGCCACCGGCACCCCCTCCGGCGTCGGCATGGGCTTCAAACCCCCGAAATTCCTGGTCCCGGGAGATGTGGTGACCTGCGAGATCGAAGGCATCGGCCGGCTGACGAACCGGGTCGAGGACTGATACAGCGGCAGGAATGTCCGCAGCCGGAACAGCGCGCGGACTCTGCGGAGGAGACTATGAAGAAAACGATCATCATCACGGCGGTCGGTTCCTTTTCTGCACCTGCAGCTGTGAAAAGCTGCAGGGAGGCCGGGTACCGGGTCGTCGGAACGGATATCAATCCGCGGGAAGTGATCGCGGAAAGCATGAGCGTGGACCGCTTTGTCCGGATGCCCCGGGCAGATGCCGGGGAAGCGTATCTCGCCGCGATGGAGAAGCTGATCGAGGAAGAGGATGCCATGGGGCTGATCCCGCTGACGGACGTCGAGATCGATGCCCTGAATCCTGTGCGGGAACGCTTCCTGCCGACAGAGCTCTGGCTTTCGCCGCAGGAGTCGCTTTTCCGGGCAAGAGATAAGGAAAAGAGCCGCGGGGCGGCAGACCTTGCATTCCGGCGGGATCCTGAACTTGCGGAGCGCTTCCGCACGATCCCGACCGCCCGCTTTTCCGCGTGGCTTTCGGCTCAGTACGGAGGAATCTCGGCAGCCGGGCTTCCCATGGTCATGAAGCCGCGGGACGGGAGAAGCAGTGAAGGGCTGTACCGCGTGCGCACGGCGGAAGACCTTCAGACTGCAGTCCGGGAGATCCGCCTCTGGGGAGGAGAGGACCGCTATCTGGTCCAGCCGCTGATCGAAGGAAATGTGATTACCGTGGATGTGGTGCGGAGCGCGGATGGCGCCTGTATCGCTGTCCCCCGGGAGGAACTGCGCAGGACCCACAACGGTGCAGGCATTGCAGTACGGGTCTTCCGGGATCCGCTGGTTGAGAAAGCAGCCTGCGCTGTGGCGGAGGAACTGGGGATCCTGGGCTGTGTGAACTTTGAACTGATTGCCGCAGAGGACGGGACATATCGTTTCCTCGAGTGCAATCCGCGGTTTTCGGGAGGCATTGCGTTCAGCATTGCCGCAGGACAGGACGTGATCCGGGATCACATCTCCGTCTTTACTGAAAAGGCTTCCGTGGGGGAGAATCACGCCCGCCCCTGTTCCATCGCAAGGAAATATGTGGAAGTGATCACGGAATAATGGTAAAATAATACCTTAACCAGTGTCATTGCGTTTCAAGTATCGTTGCGTTTCAAGTATAATTCAGTTTCAGAATGGAGCAGATTCAGATGAAAAAGATTCAGAGACGTCACCTGATCCTTGCACTGGCGGTCGCGGTCCTCGCGATCGTATGCGGCGTAAAAATCTGGGAGTATGCGGCGCATCAGAAAAAATATGAAGAAATGCCGTCGACGGTCGCGGTAGAGACGACTGCAGAGACGACTACGGTCCCGGAGACCGAGCCTGAGACGGAGCCGACATTTGAGGCGGACTATTACCGTGAGATCGATTTCAAGAGCCTCAAGGAAAAGAATGAGGACGTGGTCGCCTGGATCTATATCCCGGGTACAAAGCCGGAAGTCAATTATCCCATCCTGTGGAAGGAAAATGACAACGAATACTATCTGCGCAGAGACATCGACCGCAGACAGGGTTCTTATGACGGCGTTTTCATGGACGGCGACGACTCGGCGGACCTCTCCGAACAGCAGATCCTCTTCTACGGGCACCACATGAAGAACCGGACCATGTTCACGCAGATCTGCGATCTCAAGGAAGAGGATGCCTTCAAAGAACACCGCACCCTTTATCTCTACACGCCGGACCACACTTACGCGCTCCGGACCATGGCCTGCCTTTACACCGACTCCTCTCCGGAAAAGCGGAAAGTCAAGTTCGCGGACCAGATGGAGTTCGACGCTTACGTGAATGAGATGACGAAGCGCTGCAGCTTCCGTGAGATCCCGGAGGGCGGCATTGAGCAGATGTTCGCGCTGGTCACCTGCTCCTACGAGTTCAACGATGCCCGGACCATCCTTTACTGCTACGAGGTCGATGCAGAGGGAAATCCGGTGCGGAAAAAGGACGCGGAAGAGAATGCTTCCTCAGACGCGTCAGAGAGCAGCGCGTCCGGGGAGAACGGCGAGAGTGCTGCGGAAGAGACGAAGAGCAACTGATTATTATCTCTGCCCGGAAGGGCGGAAAGAAAGGAACAGCATATAATATGACGATTATCGTGACCGGCGGCGCCGGGTTTATCGGCTCCAACTTTATGTTCCATATGATGGAGGCTCATCCGGATTACCGGATCGTGTGCCTGGACAAGCTGACATATGCGGGAAACCTTTCCACGCTGAAGTCTGTGATGGACAAGCCGAACTTCCGCTTTGTGAAGGCAGACATCTGCGACCGGCAGGCAGTGTATCAGCTGTTTGAGGAGGAGCATCCGGACATTGTGGTGAATTTCGCCGCGGAGTCCCACGTGGACCGCTCCATCGAGGATCCGGGCATTTTCCTGCAGACCAACATCATGGGCACGGCGACTCTGATGGATGCCTGCCGGAAGTACGGTATCACCCGCTATCATCAGGTCTCCACGGACGAGGTCTACGGTGACCTGCCGTTGGACCGTCCGGACCTGTTTTTCACTGAGGAGACGCCGATCCATACCAGCAGCCCCTACAGTTCTTCCAAGGCGGCAGCGGACCTTCTGGTCCTGGCCTACCACCGGACCTACGGGCTCCCGGTCAGCATCAGCCGCTGCTCCAACAATTACGGCCCCTACCATTTCCCGGAGAAGCTGATCCCGCTGATGATCGCCAACGCGCTGAATGACAAGCCGCTGCCGGTCTACGGCGAGGGACTGAATGTCCGTGACTGGCTCTATGTGGAGGATCACTGCAGAGCCATCGACCTGATCATCCATAAGGGCAGAGTCGGCGAGGTCTACAACGTCGGCGGCCATAACGAGATGAAGAACATCGACATCGTGAAGATGATCTGCAAAGAACTCGGGAAGCCGGAGACTCTGATCACCCACGTGGCGGACCGGAAGGGTCACGACATGCGTTATGCCATCGACCCGACGAAGATCCACGACGAGCTGGGATGGCTTCCGGAGACGAAGTTCGCGGACGGCATCAAAAAGACCATTGACTGGTACCTCACTCACCGCGACTGGTGGGAGGAGATCATCTCCGGCGAGTACCAGAATTACTATGAGAAGATGTATACCGACCGGGAAAACCTCGGCCGGGCAAAGTAAGAGGGAAGCCGCATGAAGGTATTTGTCACCGGCGTCGCGGGCCAGCTGGGTCACGACGTCATGAATGAGCTTGCGAAGCGCGGCATCGAGGGTGTCGGTTCGGACCTTGCGCCGGAGTACAGCGGCGTGAAGGACGGGTCCCCGGTGCAGTCCATGGCCTACGTCTCCCTGGACATCACGGACGCGGCGGCAGTGCGTAAGGCGCTGACGGAAGTGAAGCCCGACGCGGTGGTGCACTGCGCGGCGTGGACCGCGGTGGATGCTGCCGAGGACGAGGACAAGCGGGACAAGGTCCGCGCGATCAATGCGGACGGCACCCGGAACATCGCGGAGGTGTGCCGGGATCTTGACTGCAAGATGGTCTACATCAGCACGGATTACGTGTTCAACGGACAGGGAACTGAGCCCTGGAAGCCGGACTGCACCGATTATGCGCCTCTGAGCGTTTACGGGCAGACAAAGCTTGACGGAGAACTGGCGGTCAGCGGACTTGTGAAGAAGTTCTTCATCGTCCGCATTGCCTGGGTCTTCGGTCTGAACGGAAAGAACTTTATCCGCACCATGCTGAACGTCGGAAAGACTCACGAAACGGTGCGGGTGGTCAATGACCAGATCGGGACGCCGACTTACACCCTTGACCTGGCAAGGCTCCTGACGGATATGATCCTGACGGAGCAGTACGGCTATTATCATGTGACCAATGAGGGCGGATACATTTCGTGGTATGATTTTACCTGCGAGATCTACCGCCAGGCAGGATACACGACGAAGGTCGTCCCGGTGACCACGGCGGAGTACGGTCTTTCCAAGGCCGCGCGCCCCTTCAACAGCAGGCTGGACCGCTCCAAGCTGCCGGCGAACGGCTTCACACCGCTTCCGGACTGGAAGGACGCTCTGGCGAGATATCTTACAGTGCTGAGAGAGAACGGAGAGTTATGAGCAGTTTTTACAACATGGTGCTCCTGGTCAGATCCATGGCGCACACGGCCACGGACCGACTATGAGATGATCAGATCTTTCCCGCAAAGTGCCAGACTGACATCACAGAATAAAGATCGATTGTCTTAAGGAGGACATTATGTACCATATCGAACGATATAAGCGGAACCCCGTCGTTGACTTCCCGGAGCGCACCTGGCCGAATAAGCAGATCGAGAAAGCCCCGATCTGGTGTTCCGTCGACCTGCGTGACGGCAACCAGGCCCTGGTGGAACCCATGGTCGTCGAGGAAAAGATGGAGTTCTTCGAGCTGCTGCTGAAACTCGGCTTCAAGGAGATCGAGATCGGCTTCCCGGCGGCATCCCAGATCGAGTATGATTTCCTTCGCCAGCTGGCGGACCGGAAGATGATACCGGAGGACGTCCATGTCCAGATCCTCTGCCAGTGCCGCGAGCACCTCATCAACCGATCCTTTGAAGCGATCGAAGGAATCGCACACCCCATCATGCATATCTACAACTCCACCAATACTCTGCAGCGCGATGTGGTTTTCAACGCTTCGAAGGAAGAGGTGAAGCAGATCGCCATCAACGGAGTGAAGATGGTCAAGGACTGCATGAAGAAATACGGCCGCGACGACATCATCCTCGAGTACTCCCCGGAGAGCTTCATGGGCACCGAGCTGGATTACGCTCTGGAGGTCTGCGAGGCGGTCATCGACGAGTGGGGCATGGCGTCTCCGGAGCATCCGGTCATCATCAACCTGCCGAACACCGTCGAGATGACGACACCCAATGTCTATGCTGACCAGGTCGAGTGGATGATCACCCACTTCAAGAACCGTGACAGCATCATAGTTTCCGTCCACCCGCACAATGACCGCGGCGAGGGCATCGCAGCAACGGAGCTGGCGATGCTGGCGGGCGCGGACCGCGTTGAGGGGACCCTTTTCGGCAACGGCGAGCGCACCGGAAACGTGGATATCCTGACCATCGCGTATAATCTGTTCTCCCAGGGCATTGAACCCCACCTGAACATCTCCAACGAAAAGGAGATCGCCGATGTCTACGAGCGCTGCACGAAGATGTCCATCCCGCCGCGTCATCCTTACGCCGGCGAGCTGGTCTTCACCGCCTTTTCCGGGTCCCACCAGGATGCCATCAACAAGGGCATGCAGGCGATGCACGCACGGAACAACCCCTACTGGGAAGTCCCGTATCTGCCCATCGACCCCAGCGACATTGGCCGACAGTACCAGCCGGTGGTCCGCATCAACTCCCAGTCCGGCAAGGGCGGCGTGGCCTTCATCATGGACACCTTCTTCGGCTTCCATCTTCCGAAGGGCATGCACAAGGAGTTCGCGGACGTCATCCAGAAGATCTCCGAGGAGCAGGGCGAGGTCGCTCCGGACCAGATCATGGAAGAGTTCAAGCGCCACTATATCGACATGAAGGAGCCGATCCATTTCCGCAAGTGCCAGATCACCGATACCGAGCTGGACGACGGCAGCTTTGCCACCCTCGCACGGTGCACCTACACTGCGAACGGGATCGAGAAGTATTTTGAAGGCGTCGGAAACGGACCGATCGATGCGGTCCAGCACGGCATCGAGGAAGCCCTGGACATCCAGATCAAGGTCCTGGACTACAACGAGCACGCGCTCCGCTCCGGTTCCAACGCACAGGCGGCCTCCTACATCCACGTGCTGGATGTGGCGACCGGAAGGACGACCTACGGCGTCGGCATTTCCTCGAACATCACGAGAGCTTCCCTGCGGGGCATCTTCTCCGCAGTGAACCGTCTGTTCTACCACGGCTGATATGCAGGCGCGCCGGATCCGCCCGGAAATTTTCAGATGAAATGATACAGAGTGCCGCAGGCAAAACCATCCCGGACCGGCAGCGCGGGCCGCAAGGACCGGTCAGGGGTTTTGATGCGGCATTCTGTGTTGCAATGCCCGGCAGTTTTCAGGAGGCTTCATGAACGCAGTCTACGTTTCCAATGAGAATTACGCACGCCATCTCGGGGTTTCTCTCTGTTCTCTGTACGACAGGAACCGGGAAGAGAAGACGCTGGATGTGTGGGTCATTGACACCGGGATCAGCGACCTTTCCCGCGCAAAGCTGCAGCTGATCGCGACAGCTTACGGGAGAGTGCTGAAGTTCTGCCCGCTTAAGGATCTCCGGGAGCGGTTTCATGGGGACCTGGACACCGGAAGCTTCGACATCAGCACCATGGGCCGGCTGTTCGTCGGCGAACTGCTGCCGGAGAGTGCGGAGCGGGTCCTGTATCTGGACTGCGACACTGTGATCCTGCGTTCCCTGAAAAAGCTGTGGCAGATGCCGTTTGACGGAGCGGTCATGGCGGCAGCCCAGGAGCCGACGATCTACCGCCAGGTCCGGGAATATCTCGGCCTGAACGCGGACGATGCGTACTACAACGCCGGTGTACTCCTGATCGACCTGAAGCGATGGCGCGAGGAAGGGATCCGGGACCAGGTGCTCAGGTATTACGAAAAGATCGCGGACGTCAGTCTGTTCAATGACCAGGACGCCCTGAACGGTCTTCTGAAGGGAAGGATCCGGACCTTCTCCCCGGAGTACAATTTCTTTACCAACTACCGCTATTTCCGGTATGAGACTCTCTGCGGGATGCAGAGCGCCTACCGGGAGATCCCGGAAAAACAGTTCCTTTTCGCGAAGCGCCACCCTGCGGTGCTGCACTTCGCGGGAGATGAACGGCCCTGGCGGGCCGGGGCGCTGAACTTTTACGGCGCCGCCTATGAGAAATATCTGAACATGACTCCCTGGGCGGGAACGCCGAAGGAAAAGGGAAAAGAGCTTTATCTCCTGGCGTATCACGGGATGGAGGTCCTGACGCTGGTCAGCCCGGAAGCCCGGGCAGCGGTCAGCAACGCCTTTGTGGAGAAGCTGATCCGGGAACGGAAGGAACGCCGCGAAGAGAGGGAAAGCAACGCAGATCCGGAAACCGCGGGAGAGAAGGAGAACGGAGGGAAGAGCCGGTGAAAACGGTATGCATCATTCTGAATTACAATGACGCGGACACGACGATCGCCCTCCTGGACAGGATCCGGGACTATAAAGTCCTGGATGCGGTCATCCTTGTGGACAATGCCTCCACGGATGACAGTGCGGCCCGGCTTCGGAAAAAGGTCGGCGGGAAGGTGATCCTGGTGACGGCCCCACGGAACGGCGGCTACGGTGCCGGGAACAATCTCGGGATCCGGTACGCTGCTGAGGTGTTCCGCGCGGACTATGCCCTGATCGCGAATCCCGACACGGAGTTTTCCGAGGAATGTGTCCGGGAACTGGCAGAGACCATGGAGCGGCGCCCCACCATCGGCGTGATTGCCCCGGTACAGGTGACGCCGGCCTTCGGGGAAAAGGCAGCGGTCCTGGGAAGCCGGGAAAATGTTTTGACCGGCCCTGCGGCCTGGCCCCTGCGGCCCTGGTTCTATGATCTTCTGGAATCCGGTCCGGTCTGCCGACGGGTTTTTCGTCCGGTCCTGCACTATGATTCCTGGAAATATACGGGACGGAAGCTGGTCCGGGTGGACTGTGTCCCGGGTTCCCTTCTCATGGTCGACGTGCAGAGGATGCTTGCCTGCGGCGGCTTTGACGAGCGGGTGTTCCTTTATGAGGAGGAGTATATCCTGGGGCAGCGTATGCGGGCTTCAGGCGCGGACACGGTGCTTCACACCGGACTCCGCTATTTTCATCATCACGGTGTCTCCATCGGAAAGAGCCGGAGCAGCATGCTGGCCCGGCAGAAACTCCGGGAGGAGAGTACGCTTTACTATTTCAGAAACTATCTGAAGGCTTCCGGGGCACAGCTCCTGCTTTCGCGGCTCTTTTTCGCCGCGGTGAATCTGGAGACCGGCCTCGCGGACCTATATGAAAGCAGATAAAGAGTTATGAATGCATGGAACCGTCTCCTGTTCGGAGGCGACAACAGGATCGCGGAGCGGAACGTGCTCTGGAATACGTTTGGCAGCGCCGTCTACGCGCTGACAAGCATGCTGATCGGCACGGCGGTGACCCGTGTGCTCGGGGCGGATCTGGGCGGGATCTTTTTCTTCGCCTTCTCGACCTTCGGGCAGCAGATGTTCATCGCGGCGTATTTCGGCATGCGACCCATCCAGGTCACGGACACGGCCTGCCGCCACAGCTTCGGGGACTACCAGAGCTTCCGTTTCCTGACCTGTGCCGGTGCCCTGGCGGCGGCAGCGGTCTACGCCTTCGGATTTACGGAATCGGGAATCGCGCGGACAGTGCTGCTTCTCATGGTGGTCTACAAAGTGCTGGACGGCTATGCGGACTGCTGCGACTCGGAATTCCAGCGGCAGGGACGGCTCTACCTCACGGGAAAGAGCAATGCCTTCCGGACGATGCTCTCGGTGGGAGTATTCTTCTGTGTGATGTTCGCCACCCGCGACCTGGTGATGTCCTGTGTCGGGGCTGTCATCGGGCAGGCAGCCGGAATCCTTCTGTTCTGTCTGATCCCGCTCGGGGCTTTCCCGTCGCTGGACCGGACGGTACATGCGGGAAGCCGCGCAGCCCTGTTTCACGAGAGCAAGTGGCTGTTCCTCTCCGCGTTTCTGGATCTCTACATTTTTGCCGCTTCCAAGTACGCCGTGAACCGGTACATGACGAACGCGGACAACAGCTACTATACGACGATCTTCATTCCGACTTCCGTCATCAACCTGATGGCGAATTTCGTGATCCGGCCGGTGTTGACGATCCTTTCGGGGGACCGGGACCGGGGCGACCGGGGACATTTCCTCCGGACCGTGTACCGGATCGCTGTCCTGATCCTGGGACTCACGCTGCTCGGTATGGCCGCAGCGGCGCTCCTGGGGATCCCGGTGCTGTCTCTTCTGGTGGGACCGGAAGCCGGAAAGGAGCTGCAGCCGTTCCGCGGGGCTCTTGTCATGGTGATCCTCGGCGGCGGGTTTTATGCACTGCTGAACCTTCTGTACTATGTGCTGGTGATCCTTGACGCCCAGCGGATCATTTTTTACATCTACTGCGGATGCACGCTTTTTGCCGGCATGGTCTCGGGACTGCTGGTGCAGCGCGCCGGGATCCCCGGCGCAGCCTTCGCCTATCTTGTCACGATGGCAGTGCTGACAGCGTTTTTCGCGCTGGCTGCCGCGGCAGAACTCCGCCGCTGGCCGGAAAAAAACTGAAACAAGTAAAGAAACGGGCGAACTTATGGACAGAGAAGAACTGCGGGCCGACGTTATCATCCCCGTCTACGGTCCGGACGAAAAATTTTATAAGCTGATCGACCGGCTTCTGAAGCAGTCGGTTCTGCCGAACCGCATTATCCTGATGAACACGGATGAGGCGGTCTGGGACAGGATCGGGGCGGCGGAACGGCTGAAGGCCCTCGGCGCAGAGAAGCTCTGTGAAGTCCACCATGTGACAAAAGCGGAGTTTGACCACGGCGGCACAAGAAATCTCGGTGTGTCCTTTTCGAAAACGCCGCGGTTTGTTATGATGACGCAGGATGCGGTCCCGGCGGACCGGCTCCTTCTGGAAACGCTGCTGGCTCCGCTGGACCGGCCGGTCCTCATGACCTACGCCCGGCAGATGCCTGGAAAGGACGCGGATTCCATCGAGTGTCTCACCAGAAGCTATAATTACCCGGCGGAGAGCCGGACCAAGACCATCGGGGATCTTCCGGAGCTGGGGATCAAGACCTATTTCGCGTCCAATGTCTGCGCGGCCTACGACCGGGCGGCCTTTGACCGCCTGGGCGGTTTTACGAAGCGGACCATCTTCAACGAGGACATGATCTACGCTTCAAAGCTCATGAAGGACGGCGGCGCGGTGCGCTACTGCGCGGAAGCCCGGGTTTTCCATTCCCACAGCTATACCGCGGCGCAGCAGTTTCACCGGAATTTTGACCTGGCGGTGTCTCAGGCGGACCATCCGGAGGTGTTCGCGGAGATCCGGAGCGAGTCCGAGGGGATCCGCATGGTCCGGAAGAGCGCGGCGTCCCTGAAGCAGCGGGGAGAGATCTGTCTCATCCCCCGCCTCATCCTCCTGTCCGGCGCCAAATACCTGGGTTACCGGCTGGGGAAGAACTACCGGAAGCTTCCCATGCCCCTTGTGCGTGCGCTCAGCATGAACCGAACCTACTGGGAGAAGACGGATGAATGATATCCTTGTGATCATACCGGCCTTTAATGAGGAGATGAACATTACCTTTGTGGCCGAGAACCTGATCCGGAACCACCCGGACCTCGACTATGTGATCGTGAACGACGGGTCCCAGGACCGGACAGCGGAGATCTGCCGCCGACATGCCTATCACCTTTTGGATCTTCCGGTGAATCTGGGGCTGGCAGGCGCGTTCCAGGCAGGCATGCGCTATGCCTGCGAGAGGGGATACCGCTATGCGGTGCAGTTCGACGGCGACGGACAGCACCGCGCCGAGTATATCGTCCCCATGCGGGAAAAGATGGACGAGGGCTATGACATTGTGATCGCGTCGCGCTTTGTGACGGAGAAGAAGCCCCATTCCCTGCGGATGATCGGCAGCCGGCTGATTGCCGCGGCGATCTTCCTGACCACCGGGCAGAAGATCAACGACCCTACCTCCGGCATGCGGATGTATAATGAAAAGATGATCCGGATCTTCGCAAAGAAGATCAACTACGCGCCGGAACCGGATACGCTTTCGCTGCTCATGCGGCACGGCGCGAAGACCGCCGAGATCCAGGCAGTCATGGACCTGCGCACCGCCGGCGTCAGCTACCTGACCCCTTTCGTCGCGGCCAGCTATATGGTCCGGACCCTGATCTCGATCCTCTTCATTCAGCGTTTCAGATAATCACAGAAAGGAGCAGACCATGGATATCGTCCTGAGGGCAGTGCTGATCGTCGTATCCATCATCGCCACCAGGGAACTTCTGGTGCGGATCCGGAAATCGCGGATGCAGATCGAAGATTCCGTGTTCTGGGTCCTGCTTGCCTTCCTGTGCATCCTTCTTGCGCTGTTCCCGCGGGTCCTGTATTTCTTCACAGATCTTCTGAACATGCGGTCCCCGGCGAACCTTCTGTTCATGTTCATGATCGCGATGCTGCTTTACAAGTGCTTCCAGCTGAGCATGCACATCTCCGTCCTGGAAGAGCGGATCCGGACCCTGGCGCAGGATCAGGCCCTGGAAAAGCTTGCGGAAGAGGACCGGACGGCGGAAGCGGATCCTGCAAAGCGGCTTCAGGGAGAGGCGAAGCGGAAGATGCTTCAGGCGAAGGCGGCCGGGATCCGGGAAGCCGGAGCCGCCGCAAAAAAGAATTCTCCGGCGGGTGCCGCCGCTGCGGAGAGAACTGCAGCAGCAAAAGTCCCGGAGGTGTCCGAATGACCGGGCGTCCTGACAAGATCCCGCACCGTGCAGCCGTGACTGCGGCCGGCACGGTGTTTGTGCTGCTTTTTACGGCCATGCAGCTCGGAAATGTCCGTTCCGGGGCAGCTATGACCGGAGAGACCTTCCTGCTGCGGCAGGGCATGCTGCTGGTGCTGGCCGGCACGGCGGCGGCCTTTCTGGCGGGCTTCCTTCTGGAGTACCGGATCCTGCCCCTTTCCGGGACGTTCCTGCTCTGCGGATTTTTCCTCGGGATGATGTTCCTGAACGTGATGCCGGGACTTTCCGCGCCGGACGAGGTGAGCCACTATATCACTTCCTACCGGATGTCGAACCGCCTTCTCGGAAAGCCGGATCTCAGCAGCGATCTGGGACTGGTGGAGATCCGGGCGGGGGATTTTCCGCTGGAGGATCTTTACGGCGTCAAGACGCTCTTTGACCCGGACGATGTGGAAGAAACGCCGGTGATCCTCGGAAATCCGGTGGACCAGAGTACCTACGTGACGATCCGGAACTGGGACGCCGTATATCCTGCGGAGGACAGACTGGTGAGCTCGGCGCTTCCGGACATCCGCACCACCCCGGCGGGACACATCGTCCCTGCCATCGGCTTCAGCATTGCCCGCATTCTCGGCCTGAACGCGCCGGCGCTGGTGTTCTGCGGAAGGCTCGCGAACCTTCTGTTTTTTCTGTTCTTCACCGCGGCGGCCATCCGGCTCCTGCCCTTCGGGAAAGAAGTGATGGCGGGCACGGCACTGCTTCCCATGACTCTGCATCTGGCGGCGTCCCTGTCCTACGATGTCCTGCTCCTCGCGGCCATCTTCCTTTTCACGGCGGAGGTGCTGTCTCTGGCATACGGGAACAGAAAGGGAAGCCCGGCGGACGTCCTGCTGCTCTGCGTGCTTGCGGCAGCCTTCGGTCCCTGCAAGCTGGTCTACTCGCTGGTCACTCTTCTGGTGTTCCTGATCCCTGCGGAAAAGCTGGGCGGGAAGGGCAGAAAGGCAGCGCTGGGGGCTGCGGTCCTCGGATGCGCTGCGGCGGCCCTGTTCCTCGTGAACGCCTCCATCATCCACAGCTATGCCGCCACGGAGGCCGGAACGGCGGCAGTCCGGGCGACAAACGAGGCGGGATATTCGGTGTCGGAGCTTCTGCACCGGCCCATGTTCATTCTCCAGATGCTCAGGAATACCTTTGCCTTCCAGGGCGACGAACTGCATCTCGGCATGATCGGCATGTGGCTCGGAAACATGGATCCGCTGCTGGGCGTCCCGTACATTGCGGTACAGCTCTTCAGCCTCGGTCTCCTTTTGCTTGCTTTAAAGCAGCCGGGAGAAACCGCGGTCATGCCGGTATGGGCAAGGCTCTGGAGTCTTGGCATCGCGGCGCTGGTTGTCCTCGCCCTCTGCGGCGCCATGCTGGTCTCCTGGACCACCCGGAGCGCTGTGGTGATCGAGGGCCTGCAGGGAAGGTATTTCCTGCCGATCCTGCCGTTGATACTGTTTACTTTCAAAAATGATAAGATCGTCCTGACGGGAGATTTCCGCAGGGAGATCCTGTTCGCGTTTTTCTGTATGGACGTCTATGCGGCGGTCCGGATCTTCGGACTGGCCTGCACCCGTCTCTGAAACAGGAGGTATAAGTTTTGAGATCGGTCATTCAGCTGATCCGGGAGATCATCTCCGGCAGAAAACTGATCTGGGAGCTGGCGAAGGCGGATTTCCGCAAGAGGTTCGCAGGCTCCTATTTCGGCGTGGTCTGGATGTTCGTACAGCCGGTGGTGACGGTCCTCATCTACTTCATGATCTTCCAGCTCGGCTTCAAGAGCGTGCCGCCGGTCCCCGGGGCACCCTACGTCGTATGGCTGGTGCCGGCTATCGTCCCCTGGTTCTATTTCAACGAAGCCATGAACGCCGGGACGTCCTGCCTTCAGGAATATCATTACCTGGTGAAGAAGGTGGTCTTCAACGTGGAAGTGCTGCCGGTCATCAAGCTGGTGTCCTGCCTCGTGGTCCACGGCATTTTCGTGATGATCATGATCGCGATGTACTTCTGCTACGGCCGCCTTCCGATGGCGACCTGGATCCAGATCGTCTATTACAGCTTCGCGCTGTCGGTCTTGATCCTGGCGCTGACCTTCTTCACGACGGCGGTCAACGCTTTCTTCAAGGACATGGCGCAGATCGTCAGCATCTGTCTCCAGTTCGGCATGTGGCTCACGCCCATCATGTGGGATCCGAACATGTTCCCGAACCGGCCGGCGTGGCTGGAGCAGGTCCTGAAGATCAATCCGATGTACTATATCGTCGCGGGCTACCGCGACAGCATGCTGACCGGCCATTGGTTCTGGGAGCGGCCTTCCCTCTCCGTCTACTACTGGATGGTGACACTGCTGCTTCTGATCTTCGGCCTGAAGACCTTCCGGAAGTTAAGACCTCATTTTTCAGACGTACTGTAAAGGAGATTGAAAGATGGACAAAAGTCTCGCGATCTCCGTGCAGGAGGTCACAAAAGTTTACAAGCTCTATGACAGGCCCATCGACCGGCTGAAGGAATCCATGAGTCTCACGCACAAGTCTTATCACAAAGACTTCTTCGCCCTGGACAAGCTTTCCTTCGACGTGAAAAAGGGCGAGACCGTGGGCATCATCGGGACCAACGGCTCCGGAAAGTCCACGATCCTGAAGATCATCACCGGCGTCCTGAGCCCCACCACCGGAACAGTGGAGGTGGACGGAAACATCTCCGCCCTGCTGGAGCTGGGCGCGGGCTTCAATTCCGACTACACCGGTATCGAGAACATCTACATGAACGGGACCATGATGGGCTTCACCCGGGAGCAGATGGACGCAAAAATGCAGGACATCCTGGACTTCGCGGATATCGGGGATTTCGTGAACCAGCCCGTGAAGACTTATTCCTCCGGTATGTTCGTCCGCCTTGCCTTTGCGCTGGCCATCAACGTGGAGCCGGAGATCCTGATCGTGGACGAGGCCCTCTCCGTGGGTGACGTTTTCTTCCAGGCCAAGTGCTACCGGCGCATGGAAGAGATGATGAAGAACGGCACCACCATTCTGATGGTCAGCCACGACATGGGCAGCATCATTAAGTACTGTCAGAAGGTCGTGCTCCTGAACCGCGGAAAGTTCGTGGCCCAGGGCCCGGCCGGAAAGATGGTGGACCTTTACAAGAAGATCCTGGCGAACCAGATGGACGACCTGGACGCGGCTCTTGCCGCGGAGCAGGAGAGACTGACCGGCGGACCGGGAATTGCGGCAGCCGGAAAGGAAGGCGCCGCGGGCGATGCGGGCAGCACCGGAGCTGACGCCGGAACGGCAGGCATCACCGCCGCCGGGGACCGGGGCGGGATCCCGGCGGACCGCCTCATGAAGAGCCGGATGACCCTGAATCCTCAGGTACAGGAGTACGGCGACGGCAGGGCGGAGTTCCTGGATCTCGGGACCCTGGACCACAACGGAAACGTGACGAACCTTCTTCTGAAGGGGGAGATGTTCACCATCCGGGAGATCATCCGCTTCCACGCACCGCTCGCGATGCCCATCTTCACCTATACCATCCGGGACCGGAAGGGCACGGATCTCAGCGGCACCAACACCATGTTCGAGGGATGCGACGTGCGCCCGGTACAGCCGGGGGACACTTATCAGGTGGAATTTAAGCAGAAGATGACACTGCAGGGCGGCGAGTACCTTCTTTCCATGAGCTGTACCGGCTACGAGAACGGGGAGCATGTGGTGTATCACAGGCTTTACAATGTGGCCGGCATCACGGTCATATCGAATAAAAACACAGTGGGCGTCTATGACATGGAGTCCCGGGTGGAGGTGAAGCTCACCCCCGCCGGACAGACGGAAGGGACGCCCGGGAGACAGGCATGAGTGAACGGACACAGGAACTGAAACGGCTTTACCAGCGCTATGGGACGGATTCCGCGGCGCTGCTGGCTGAATATCCGTCTATGGAGAACCTGCGGGTCTTTTCCGACCGGCGGGAAGGACTGCTGGAGTGGTATGCCTTCCGGAAGGGCGCTTCCCTTCTGATGGCAGGCAGCGGCTGCGGCGCCCTGACCGGGATGCTTCTCAGAAAGGGGCTGAAGGTCACGGTGCTGGATCCGGATGCGGAGAACCTTGAACTGGAACGTCTCCGCTGGGATACGCCGGAGCTCGATACGGTGCTGGGAACCATCACAAAAACCGGGATCCCCGGAGGCTGCTTCCCGGAGATCCCCGCCGGAACCCGCTTTGACTATATCCTTTTTGACGGGACTTTGTCCCGGGAAGGAGAAGCGGAGATCCTGGCGGCGAAGAAGCTTCTGAAAAAGGACGGCGTCCTGATCGTTGCCGCGGACAATGCTTACGGCGTCCGGGCCTTCGCGGGCGCAGAGGCGGAGGAGCATCCCATCGGAAAAGCGGCGCTGGAGGGACTGATCCGCGCCGGGGAAGAGGGCGCGGTCACCCGCTACTACGCGGAGCCCATGCGCACTATGCCGAACGTCATCTATTCCGACCGGTATCTGCCGGGGACGGGAGAACTGTCCCGTGTCATCCCGGCCTACGGCTTCCCGGCGTATCTCGCCATCGACGTGGGGGCGAAGTACGACGAGATCTGCCGCGACGGAGTTTTCCCGGAATACGCGGACGGATACCTGTATTTCTGGACCGCCGCGGAGACGGCGGCCCCGGCGGACAGTACGGTCTTTGTAAAGTACAACCGGAACCGCCGGGCAAAATATCAGCTGAAGACAGTGATCCGGCAGGACAAGGCCGGAAAGTTCAGCTCGGAGAAGAGCGCCCTCGGACCGGAGGGCATCGGCCATATCCGTGCCTTCGGAGAGCACTATGACCTGCTTTCCGGAGAAGGAAGCTCGGTCCACTACGCGCGCCCGGAGATCTCTCCGGACGGCGGCACCGTGTCCTTCCCCTGGATCCACGGCGAAAGCCTCGGGACCCTGGCGGTGGAGGAGATCCGCCGCGGGAAGGATGTCTGCCAGGTCCTGACCGGCCTTCTGGACCGCATTACCGGCGGCAGGGAGGTCCACAATCTTGACGCCATCCTCGACAACTTCCTGGTGCCGTATCCGGAGACGGATGGGAAAGCAGCCGGGACCGGAAAGGCGGAGAAGGCAGACCTGTGCTCACAGGAAGCCGGCGCCTTCCCGGACCTTACGAAAGCGCCGCTGACCGGCATCGATTACGAGTGGGTCAGCGACGCCCCGGCAGACCGCAGCTTTGTCCGCTACCGCGCCCTCCTGGCCTTCTGGCTGCAGCAGAAGGAACCGCTGCAGCTCGGCGAAAAGACCGAATTCCTGGGCCGCTTCGGCATCACGGACGACGACATCGACCGCTATGAAGAAATGGAGCGGGATTTCCAGGAGGAGGTCGCCGGCGACACCCAGTCTGTATTCCTGGACCGCTTCATCGTGGAAGTCCGCAGCGCGGAAACCATCGAAAAGACCGAGCGGGATCTCCGGATCGCCAACGAGCGGCTGGAGGGCTTTCGGGCAGAACTTCGGGAGAAGGACACCACCATCCGGAAGATGACCGAGGTGAAGCGTCTCACGGACAACCACGTGACGAACCTTGAGATCATCATCCAGAACCTCCGGAACGAAAACAACGAGCTGGGAAAGACCCTGACCTACCTCGACAAGCATCAGACCGTCTACTCACGGCTGCGCCGCAAGGCGGGCGATGCCTTCAACCGGAAATATCCGAAGGGGTCCGTGGAGCGGAAGAAGCTGGATTACAAGAAGGATTCGATCCTGCATCCGGTACGGCACCACAAGCTCACCTCTACGGAGGAAGGGCGGAACCTCATCGAAGGCGATTTCGCCATCGGCGACATCTACCGCGAGCACGGGAAGCTTTCCTTCACCCATGAAGAGCACCCGCTGGTCAGCATCGTAATTCCGGTCTACAACCAGATCGGCTACACCTACGCCTGCCTGGTCTCGATCCTCGAGCACACGAAGGATATCCCCTACGAGGTCATCATCGCGGACGATGTCTCCACGGACGCCACGGAGCACCTGGACCGCTTCGCGGAAGGCCTTGTCATCAGCCGCAACACTGTGAACCAGGGCTTCTTAAGGAACTGCAACCAGGCGGCGGCGAAGGCCCGGGGCGAATACATCTTTTTCCTGAACAACGACACGAAGGTCACGGAAGGATGGCTTGACTGGCTGGTCCGTCTCATCGAGTCCGATGAGACCATCGGCATGGTGGGCTCGAAGCTGGTCTACCCCGACGGGCGGCTGCAGGAGGCAGGCGGCATCATCTGGAGCGACGCCTCCGGCTGGAACTACGGACGGCTGCAGGATCCGGAGCTGCCGGAATTCAACTACGTGAAGGACGTGGACTACATGTCCGGCGCCGCCATCATGATCCGCACCAGCCTCTGGAAGGAGATCGGCGGCTTCGACGAACGGTACGCGCCGGCCTACTGCGAGGACAGCGACCTGGCCTTCGAAGTGCGGAAGCACGGGTACCGGGTGGTCTACCAGCCGAAGTCCGTGGTCATCCACTTTGAGGGCGTGTCCAACGGCACCGACGTGCAGGGCACCGGCCTGAAGCGCTACCAGATCGAGAACACGGAGAAGCTGAAGGAGAAGTGGAAGGACGAACTGGCAAAGCAGTTCGAGAACGACGGGAACCCGGATCCCTTCCGGGCCCGGGAGCGCAGCGGCGGAAAGAAGATCATCCTGGTGGTGGACCACTACGTGCCCACCTTCGACCGCGACGCCGGGAGCCGCACTACCTGGCAGTATCTCCAGATGTTCGTGAAGCAGGGATATCAGGTCAAGTTCGTGGGCGACAACTTCGCCCACGAGGAGCCCTACACCACCGCCCTCCAGCAGCTGGGCATCGAGGTCCTCTACGGGCAGACGATGCAGGCGGGCATCTGGGAGTGGATCGAGCGCCACGAGAAGGACATCCACCTGGTCTACCTGAACCGGCCCCACATTGCGGGCAGGTACATTGATTTCATCCAGTCCAGAACACATCTGAAGGTCATCTACTACGGCCACGACCTGCATTTCCTCAGGGAGCGCCGGGAGTATGAACTGACCGGGGACCGGAAGAAAAAGGAAGAGTCGGAATACTGGAAGACCGTGGAGCTCTCCATTATGCATAAGGCGGACATGTCCTACTATCCGTCGGAGGTGGAGTGCGCGGCGATCCACAGGATCGACAGAAACATCCCGGTGAAGGCCATCACCGCCTACCTCTGGGACATCTTCCCCCAGGATATCGAGACCGACTACGAGAAGCGGGAAGGCCTCCTGTTCGTGGGCGGCTTCGCCCACCCGCCGAACGCGGACGCTGTCCTGTGGTTCGTGCAGGAGGTCTGGCCGAAGCTCTGTAAGGCGCGGGCCGATGCAGGCAAAACACCGCTGAACTTCTACATCGTCGGGTCCCGGGCGCCGGAGGAGATCCTGGCCCTGGATGATCCGGAGCGCGGCATCATCGTGAAGGGCTTTGTCTCCGACGAAGAGCTTCGGGAGCTCTACAACCGCTGCAGGATCGTGACGGTGCCGCTGCGCTACGGCGCCGGCGTGAAGGGCAAGGTCATCGAGGCGCTCTACTACGGCGCGCCGGTGGTGACTACCGCCGTGGGCGCGGAAGGAATTCCGGACGCCTCCTCCGTCATGAGGATCGCGGACAAGGCGGAAGAGTTTGCCGCTGTCGTGAACAGTCTCTATGACGACCCGGCAGCCCTCGCCGCCATGGGAGAGGAAGCTGTCCGCTACATCAAAGAGCACAACAGCATGGAAGCCGCATGGAAGGTCGTGGAGGAAGACTTCCGCTGACAGAAAAACAAACAGGAGTCCGCGGAACCTGCGTTCTTTTCAGAACCGCAGATTTCCGGACTCCTGTCCTTTTCAGGGTTTCCGCTGCCACAGCAGCGGCTTTCCGCCCGAAGGTTTTCGGTACGGCATTCAGCTTTTTTCACGGATTCCATAGAAACTGCTTGTCACGCAGGCTTTTTTATGATATAAAAATATGGCACGATTAATGCAGGTGTGGTTCAATGGTAGAACATCAGCCTTCCAAGCTGAATACGTGGGTTCGATTCCCATCACCTGCTCTTGATCTTTTCAGATCAGTTATGAGTCTGTAGCTCAGCTGGATAGAGCAACGGCCTTCTAAGCCGTAGGTCGCGGGTTCGAATCCCTCCAGGCTCGTTGCGGAACGGCATGTATCAGCAGTACGGCCATTCCGGATCCGTAACACCCATTATGGTGGGTATAGCGTAGTTGGTTAACGCGCCAGATTGTGGATCTGGAGACCCAGGGTTCAAGTCCCTGTACCCACCCTCAGATTTTTTCTCGTAAAACCTTGGAAAACGTTGATTTTCCAAGGTTTTTTCATATCCAGAGATTGTTAAGAACTTGACAATGTGACAATTATTTGGCCGTTTTGACAATTCGAAGCTAAAAAGCTTGATTTTTCGGCGTATTTCCGCATGGACTCGATGGACTCGGTGGAGTAAATGTACCGGAGTGTAGTCTGAATATCCGTATGCCCAAGCCAGATCCGCGCCACCTCCAGCCCCATATCCTTTGCAATTTTGGTGGCGGCTGTCCTCCGCTGGCAATGAATCCTCTTCACGCCGCAGGAGGCCTTAAGGGATATGGTCAATCAAGGGATGTACGGATTGAAATATGCAATGTCTTGCCTCTGTTTTGCCTCTCCCCTTTCCGGTTCAGAGTTTTACTCACTTTCTATGGCCAATTTCCTGCTATGCATTGGATTATGCACAAATCCGCTCTTAAATCCCTGAGTTTCCGAGACTACTCGATTCCATGGGTGAGCTGGACCGCGCGTCTTCCTCCCTGTCGGATTTCAGCTCCGCGCTCGGCGGCTCCATTCATGACATGGCCCAGGGCGTCGATATCGATCTCAGGAAGAACGACGCAGTGCGCGCGGCGGGAAATGAGATATACGCCGGCCTGGACCAGATCTCCGCCCAGATCGACAGCCTGAATGCCTTCGCAAGAGACGAAAGCATGCAGGTCATCGGGAATCTGAACGAGATCAACCGCCGCTTCAACAGCATGACAGACCTCATGAAGAACGAGCGGGACCGTCTGAACAGCCTCATAGACGAGGGCATCTTCGAGGATCATTCCGATCTCGCGGATTCTCCCGCAAGGATCCGCGGCTGCCGGAACGAAGCGGATGTAAACGGGGACCTGACGACCGGCGGCATCACGGGGACCGTCGGCATCGAATATGACCTGGATCCTGACGAGGATGTGCTCCGCCGGAATGACCGCTCCCTGGACTATACCTTCGGCGTCACCGCGGTGATCCTGGATTCGGAAAACGCGGGCCGGGTGGAAGCGCGGGGCAACTATGTCGGCGGCATTGCGGGAAAGATGGACCTTGGGCGCCTCTTAAACAACCGGAACATCGGGGACGTCTCTTCGGAGAACGGCGACTTTGTGGGCGGCATCGCGGGTTACGGCGACGGATATCTGGACGGAAACTCCGCCCGCTGCAGGGTGACCGGCGACAAGAACACCGGCGGCATCGACAACATCGACTACGCCTCCAGGGCGGAAAGATCCCCTGAGCCGCTGGAGACGGTCCTGGTGAAGTTCCTGGTGGAAGGCCATCTCCTCGGCAGCAGGGAAGTAAAGACCGGGACTCTTTTGAAGGAACTCTCTTTCCCAGAGGCGGAAAAACGGGAGGGCTTCCTGCTCCTGTGGGATAAGGAGGGGGACACTGCGCTGGCAGAAGATACCGTCGTGACCGGCGCCTACCGCCTTGCAGTGGCAGTCCTGCATGCGCCTGAGAACTATCCCGGCACCAGCAAGCCGGTCCTCATGGCGGACGGCCTCTTCCGGGAGGAGGACCGGCTCGAGTACAGCGGCCTCGGTGAGAACCACTATAAGATCACGGTCCCCGACGACGGCCTTTCCGAAAGAAAGATCCGCGTCCACAAGCCGGATTATAAAAAGTATATCGTTCTGGTGAATGGCACAGAGACGCCAGTGGAAGCCTTTGGTGATTACCGCACATTTACCGCCGGAGACCGGAAGCTGGAGATACTCATTGAGAAGACCGGCTTCCCGACAGAATATCTCATTGCAGCTGCCGCCGCGGGCGTTTTCATTGTCCTTGCCGCGGCGCTGAAGAAGACAAAAAAGAAATATCTCATGGAAGGCATCACGGGCGTCGAAAACAACAGCTGGAACCTTTACTACGGCGAATGCTACCACTCCAAAACGGCCTGCATCATCGGCCCGAGCCTGGAGGGCGACGGTATTTTCGAAGTGACGATCACCGGCAGTCCGGAGCTCATGCCGAAGAAGATTTTTGAAGACTTTACG
The DNA here is from genome assembly GCA_902793685.1 of uncultured Lachnospiraceae bacterium. GTDB lineage: Bacteria > Bacillota > Clostridia > Lachnospirales > Lachnospiraceae > Moryella. Next base: position 3,533 of record CADBEN010000027.1, on the reverse strand, counting down.
ATGAAGAGCCCCATGGCGCCGAACTTTAAGAATGCAAAGCTCATCAAAAAGAGCGGCTGCTCCGTGAAGTCCTACCTGTCGATGAAGAATCCCTGCAAGGGCAACGTGATCTGCATCGGCGACAGCGCCGCGATGATCGAAGTGGAGACCCAGGGAGGATTCCTCTGCGGCGACATGGCGGCGAAGGCCGTCATCGCGGAGATGGAAGGAAGAAACGGGTTTGACGAGTACACCAAATGGTGGCAGGAAGCCTTTGAGTTCAACCAGCCGGACCATATGATCGTCTCCCAGGGATACGCCCTGGCCTTTGTCTACACGGACGATGAGCTGGATTACCTGTTCTCCCTCTGCGAGGGACATGAGCTGCACGGCACATACAGTCAGTACCTGACTCCGAAGCTGATCTGGGACTGCATCAGGCTGAGCTCCGCAAAGATCAAAGAGGAGCGCCCGGAAATCTACGCGAAGATGGTAAAGATGGGACAGGCAGAGCAGTGACGCTCCGCCGGAAAATAACAACGATAAGCAACAGGAGGAAAATAAATCATGGCTCGTAAGATTTCTGATGAATGTGTAGGATGCGGAACCTGTGCGGCTTTCTGCCCGAAGGGAGCGATCTCCCAGGCAGTTTCCGGTTATTATGAGATAGACCCCGCGTCCTGTGTGGACTGCGGCAGCTGCGAGAAGGTATGTCCCGCGGAAGCGATCGCGCCGGAAGAAAAAAAGGCGTGAGGAAGGAGCGGCAATGCTGGATTTATTGATCATCGGCGTCGGCCCGGCCGGTCTGATGGCGGGTTACACGGCGGCAAAAGGCGGCGCCAAAGTCCTGATCGTCGACATGAAGAGAGACATTCCCGTCGCGAGAAGAGCCTGCTCCGCCCAGTTTGTGCTGGATGACGGATACGAGGGCGAGACGCTGAAGATCGGGGACGGAAAGCTGATCTTCACGAAAAACGGTTTCGAAGTGCCCTATACCGGGAAGCTGGTCCCGATACAGCATAACTATATGATCTCTCCCAAAGGGTATCAGGTCGACTTTTCCTATGAGGATCTCCGGCCCACCGCGATGAAGTTCGACAAGAACGCCCTTTTGAAAGGTCTTCTTGAGCAGTGCGAAGGTGCCGGCGTCGAGATCCGCCCCGGCACGATGGCGCTGAAGGGATGCGATGCCGGAGAATACGTAAAGCTGACTGTGAAGGATGAGAACAAAGAGTATGAGCTGGAAGCCAGAAAGCTCATCATCGCGGAAGGCGTCAACAGGAAGCTCACGGCGGTCTTCGGACTCAACAAGGGCTATCAGTGCATGGGCGTCCCGCTGACCTACGAATACACGCTTGAGGGGACCACGGGAATCCCGCACAACAGCTGGATCCAGTACTACGGGGACGTCTACCACCCCTTCATGGAGATCATGGTGGGAGAAAGCACCTACAGTGACGACGCCCTGGAATTTACCATCATGGGGATCGGGGACCAGAAGCCGAAGGCCTTCTTCGAGAAGCTCAGGACAGAGAGCCCGCTGGCGGAAAACCTGAAAAACGCGAGGATCGTGGAGCGGAAAGGCTGCGCCTGCAAAAACTTCCTGTCCCTCACCAGGCCCTATGCGGGCAATGTGCTCGCTATCGGCGACAGCGCGGCTCATATCGAAGTGATCAACCAGGGCGCCATGATGTGCGGTTTCAACGCGGGCAATGCTGTCGTGAAGGAACTTGCCGGAGAAAAGGGCTTCGAGGAGTACTCCCGCTGGTGGAACGACGCCTTCGAGTTCAACTGTGAGGATCCCGCCGAGCAGCTGAAGATGTACGGTGCGATCAACATCAAACGCACCCTCTCCGACGACGAGATCGACTATCTGTTTGCGATGCTGGTCGGAGAGCAGCACTCCGGTCACTTCAACCAGTACGAGGTACCGAAGAACTTCTGGACCGCCGTCCTGAAGCACGACGACACGATCAGGGCGGAGAACCCCGCGCTGTATGAAAAGATGAGTGCGATCAGGGAATACAAGAAACAGGGGAAATTCTGATATGGATATTATGGAAAAAAACCATCAGCTCATTGACCGGCGGATCTCCGAGGGCCTTGCGCTTCTCAGGAAATACTACGAGGTGGAGGAGCGGCCGGCGGATCCCGTGATCTCCAGCCCGAAGGTCGGCGGCAGGACCCACATTGCCCGCAGCTATGATATCAAGGGCGTCGGAAATCTTCTGACCATGACCTGCAAGGAATCCGCGGAGAATAACCTGAGCTCCTTCGTGGTGATGCCCTACTTAAAGAATCTGCCGCTGTTTTCGTCGGACTTCGTTTATTCCGGTGAAAACCGGTACTTCCTTCTGGAGATCTACGATCTTTCCGTGCGGCACGACGCGCTGTATGACAGCGGCATCGCGTCCTTCAGGGAATTTGCCCCGGCGATCGGCAGCCTGAAGGATATCCCCACCCAGCCCTGCTGGTACGATGACATCCGCCCCGTATGCTACTCCAAGGCACCGACGCCGGACCAGGACGATGCGGCAATCAAAGGATTTCTGGATTTCCTTTCGCTCGTGATCAGGATGGAACAGGCAGCGCCTGCCCTGACCGGCGAAGACCTGGCCCTGAAGTGGAAGAAAAACAGGGAATACGCGGACCGGCTCATCGACGACGGAGGCGTATCCACAGATCTCTTTACGGAAGCGCTCGGCGCGGAGAATACTCGCCGCTTTTTCCATGAGATCTTCTTTGGCAGCGAGCATTACCGGCCTGGCCTTTAAACACGCGGCTCTTCGCAAGGCAGGACGTCTTCAGGCCCCGTACCTGCCCTCAACTCTCACACAATCCCCGGAAACGCCCGCGTTTCCGGGGATTGTTCAATTTCCGCCCCCATGATAACGGGTTGCATCATCAGAGCCTGTTTCCATTTGGAACGGCTGTCTGAATCGAATCTGGATCTGGAGTGGTAAAATCATCTCATCTCCCACATCTCCCACATCGAAGCGACTTAAACATTTGGGGATTTCTTCATGGGATGGTATACTATAAAAGAAAATAGAAGTGGTTGGAAGTACACAAATCATCAAAAACCCGGGCGGGTTAAGCGTAAGAGCAGAGATGCGGAGCTGTGGTTAGACAGGAGAAATTGGAGGCCAAGTATGACTGCATTAAGACAAAGTATAATAGATGAGGTAGACAGACTGCCGGAAGGACAGGTGATCTATGTACTTCAGATTATCAGGGGAATCAATCGTCTGTATGAGGATACATCTCTGACCAGAAAAAAGGAGGCATATGAAACACTGGAAAGCCTCAGAAAAAAAGGAACGGTGACAGATTATAAACAGGAATTGGCAGAACACAGGGATGAGAAATATGGACAGATTGCTGATTGATACAAATATAATTCTGGATGGCTATTTTCAACTTTATGGTTGATGTCGAACATGTGTTCTGCTATTATGAATTTATAAACACAAGAAGAAAGAAGAAGAACACATGCTTGAAACCAGTTTGAAGGAAGTCATAACCGCATACAGAAACCTTTCATTTTGCGACCG
>CADBEN010000026.1 GCA_902793685.1 uncultured Lachnospiraceae bacterium | reverse complement strand
TTGGACGCTAATACACTATCGGAACACAGATGGCTTTTCAATATGAAACTGTCAACTCAGGAGGCATGAGTACCCACTATCATGCCAGAAGCCTCATTTTTTTTCGTATTATCTCCAGTGCTTCAGCAGCGACAGGTGGTGGTCGATCTGGGCGCGTCTTACGTCCTCGGGCTGATTTGCGTAATTCGGCATGTTCTCAAGCATGAACTTCAGCAAATCTTCCTTGGTCGCGTAGACGAATTTTCCGTCTTCGTAGCACCACTTGCAGTACTCCTCGTTAAAAGAGCCGTCCTTGTTCCGGCTGACCACGTCTATACCGTCCAGCGGCATTCCGCAGCACTGACAAATAAGCTCTCCTGCTTCGATCTTCTTAAGTAAAGTCTTCTGTTCCATGACAAACCTCCGGTTCCCAAAATTTGATTCCTGAAAGACTTAATTCTTGCTAAAACTTGATCCCTGCAAAGACTTAATTCCTGCTAAGACCTGATCCCGGCTAAGACTGATCCCGGCTAAGATTTGACCCTGAATACTGAAATCCGATTCAGGCCCTTGATTCTCTCATAACAGGATAGCAAGAAAACACCCTAATAACAAGGTATGCCGGACCCGCCCGGCCTCACTCCCTCATTCCACCTTCATCAGCGCGGCGCGGAAGCGGATGCTGCGCTCGGTCTCCAGGGAGTCGAAGCGGACAAGATAGACGCCCTCGTCTTCTTTGACTTCAGTCACGGTGCCGCAGCCGAACACGGGGTGCTCGACTCTGGTGCCGGCCGGGAAACGGGGCGCCCTCTGAACGTCCATCTCCCGCTCCTTCCAGGCGATCTCTTCCTTCGCACGGCGGAGGAAGCGTTCCTCCGGCTCGTTCCGGCGCTCAAGACACTTCTGGTCGATGTCCAGCAGGAAACGCGAGGGGTATCGGTAGGAGCCGTCCAGGTTCCGGCCGCCGGAATCCGACAGGTACAGGCCCTTTTCCGCGCGGGTCACCGCGACGAAAGCCAGCCGCCGCTCTTCCTCCATCGCCTCCCGGGAAGCCGTCTTTTTCGCGGGGAACACGCCCTCTTCCATGGCGCAGAGGAACACATATGGAAACTCCAGTCCCTTGGCGGTGTGGACCGTCATACACTTGACAGCTTCCTTGCCGCCGGCCAGATCCGCATTGGAAAACAGCGCGATCTGCCAGAGGTAATCCGTGAGTCCCGTCTCCTCGCCGCAGGTGGTCTCATACTCAAAAATGGACTGCTTCAGCTCCGCCAGATTGTCGAGCCGCTCGCTGCTGCCCTCGGTCCGCAGGGCTTCCTCGTAGCCGCTCTCCTCCAGCACCTGGGCCAGGATCTCCGAAACCTGCATGTCCGCGTAACGCGCGCCGTAGCCGTCGATCAGTTCGATGAACGCCCTGGCGCCAGTATTCCGGAACAGGTCCAGATGCACGTTTTCCTTCAGCGCATCGTACAGCAGACAGCCGTGGGTCTCCGCGTACTCCCGCAGGAACTTCATCCGCTTGTCGCCGATATTCCGCTTCGGGGTGTTCACCACCCGTGCAAAAGAAAGGTCGTCATGGCAGGCGATGAGGCGCAGGTAGGAAATGGCATCTTTGATCTCGGCGCGGTTGTAAAACTGCGTGCCGCTGTAAAGAATGTAGGGAAGCTTCTCCTTCAGGAATACTTCTTCCAGCGCCCGGGAAACATAGTGGGCGCGGTAGAGGACGGCGATGTCCGTGGGCTTCACCCCCGCCTTCTTCAGGCGGCCGATCTCATCGGCCACGAATTTCGCCTCTTCCTCTGCATTCTTCGCGTGGAACCACACCGGCTTTTCCTGCCGCGGCGGCCCCGGAGATGCTTCGCCGGAACCTGCAGCGCCGCCAAACGTGCCGGCCACGGGAGAAACCCCTGCGCCGCCCGCATCGCCCGCGCCTGCAAAACCTGCAGCGCCGCCAAAACCGAGGCCGCCCGCCGCTTCCTCCGCCTGCCAGAGCAGGTCCCCGGCGGGGATCAGGTCCTTCTTCATGCGGATGGTGTTCCTGGCGATCAGGCTGTTGGCGACCGCGAGGATCGGCGCGGTGCTGCGGTAATTCTCCATCATCATGATGGTCTTCGTGCCGGGAAAGTTCTTGTCAAACTCCAGGAGATATTTCACGTTGGCGCCGCGCCAGGTGTAGATGGTCTGGTCCGTATCCCCCACGATGAAAAGGTTCTTGTGCCATCCGCAGAGCACCTCCATCAGCCGGTACTGCAGGGCGTCGATGTCCTGGAACTCATCGATCATGATGTATTCGAGGCGCTTCTGCCACTTCAGCCGGATCTCCTCGTTGATCTCGAAGATGTAAAGTGTGAAGTTGATGAGGTCGTTGTAGTCGAGGCCGAAGCATTTCTTCTGCTGGTACAGATAGCCGTAAAACAGAATGTCCTTCACATCGACCGCGTCAAGGTACTTCTGGCGGAGGATGTCGAGGGGCATGGCGATCATGTCGCGGTAATACTGCGGCTCCTCGATGCACTTGCGGATCTCGAACATGTCCCGCGCGTTTTTGAAGGTCATGTCGCGCAGGGTGAGGCCGCGCTCCTCGTAGATCTGTGCGAGCATGGAGTCGATGTCGGCGTTGTCGAGGACGAGGAAGCTGTCGGGGTATTGTACCGCGTAGCTGTCCTCCTGCAGCACCGACACGCAGAAGCTGTGGAAGGTGCTGATGTAGCCGGTGTCGCTGTCGTGGATCAGCGTGCGGATGCGCTGGCGCATCTCGTTCGCGGCGCGGTTCGTGAAGGTCACGCAGAGGATGTTGTGCGGCGGCACACCGATCACGTTCACCAGGTACGCGAAGCGATGCGAAAGGGCGCGGGTCTTGCCGCTGCCGGCCCCCGCCACCACGCGGATATAGCCTTCGGTGGAGGTCACCGCCTCCCGCTGCTTTTCATTTAAGCCTTCCAGAAGTTCTTCCATGGCTGTGGTCCGCCCCCTTTCCGGTCTGCCCCGTCTTGAATATGTTTCTTTTATTCTAGCAAACATACGTTCGCATGGCAAGTGAGAGTCGCAATTCCCCGTGCCGCCGGAGCTGGAAACGAACCGGCACAGTGAGACGCGCCCGGAAGAAATCCCTCCCCCCCCTGCCGCCGGGGATGGAAGACCGGGGCCGGAAGCGGGACCTAAAAAAGTACGGAAAAACGGAAGCGAAAAAGTACGGAAAAAAGCGAAGCCGGGAAAAAGACGGGGCGGGAAAAGTTGTATCAATTTTACGGCTGATATGTTATATTTCTGGCACAGACTGACATGCGGGACCTGATAAATTCTGTTCATATTCCCGCCGACCCACCCGGGTACAGGAGGCAAAGATGGTACGTTCAAAAGTATACTTTACGGATTTTCACGCCAAACCCAGCGAGACGCTGCTCCAGAAGCTTCACCGCCTTATGAAGAGCGCCGGCTTTGAACAGATCGATTTCGCGGATAAATTCACTGCAATCAAGCTCCACTTCGGGGAACTCGGAAACCTTGCCTTCCTGCGGCCGAATTATGCCCGGGTAGTGGCCGACTACGTCAAGGAGCTGGACGGCCGTCCCTTCCTCACGGACTGCAACACCCTCTACGTCGGCAGCCGGAAAAACGCGCTGGAGCACATGGAAACCGCTTATCTGAACGGCTTTTCCCCGCTGCAGACCGGATGTCACGTCATCATCGCCGACGGACTGAAAGGCACTGACGAAGCCCTGGTCCCCATCAACCTCGAGTACGTCAAGGAGGCAAAGATCGGGCGCGCGGTGATGGACGCGGACATTTTCATCTCCCTGAGCCATTTCAAGGGTCACGAAGAAGCCGGGTTCGGCGGCGCCCTGAAGAATATCGGCATGGGCTGCGGCTCCAGAGCCGGCAAGATGGAGCAGCACTGCGACGGAAAGCCCTTTGTGCATCAGGAAGACTGTGTGGGATGCGGCGCATGCAAAAAGATCTGCGCCCACGACGCTCCCCTCATCCACAACGGCAAGGCCTACATCGACCACGACCGCTGTGTGGGATGCGGACGATGCCTGGCGGTGTGTCCCAAGGACGCTGTGAAGCCGTCATACCAGGATTCCGTGAAGCTTCTGAACTATAAGATCGCGGAGTATTCCTACGCTGTCCTGAAGGACCGTCCCTCATTCCACATCTCGCTGATCTGCGACGTTTCGCCCTTCTGCGACTGACACGCCGAGAACGATATCCCGATCATCCCCGACGTCGGAATGCTGGCGTCCTTTGATCCGGTGGCGCTGGACCAGGCCTGTGTGGACCTCTGCAACAAGATGCCTGTCATCGACGACAGCCGCCTCGACCGGCATCTCAAGGCCCACGGCCACGAGGACCCGAACCATGAGTATTTCCACATGAACCATCCGGACGCCGAGTGGGAGACCTGCCTGATCCACGCGGAGAAAATCGGCATCGGAACGCGGGCATACGAACTTGTAAAGATCTGAGACAAGGCCTGTGTCAACTGAACAGAATGTGAGGCTGCGTTGCTGCTGAAGCGCCCGAAACCAGCAAGAAAAGAGGATCCGCCCCGGTCGATGAAAGACCGATCGGGACGGATCCTTTATTTGTTCAATCGTTTCTCCCAGCAGGCATTTCAGCCGGCAGACAGCACTGTATCCGGGCAATCTTTCTCCTGTCTCAGTAATTCCCGTTGGTGCGCTTCAGCTCGTCGTAGTCCACGCCGGGATCTTCCGATGTCCCGCTGGTGCCGAAAAAGCTGTCCTGGTCCTTGTTGCCCTGATAAACATGGTCGTAGGACGTCGAGGCCTCGTAGACCTTTCCGTCATTTCCATAGTAGGTGTTGGTCTCCTTGATGGCCTCGGACCACTGGTTCCGGACGCGGTCCATAGTATCCGTTTCTCCCACGGCGGGGCCCATGCTTCCCATGCCGCCGTAGGCGCCGGGGCCGGAATTCTGCATGTAGTCAGACCACTGCTGCGCCACACGGTCGTGGGACGCGGACGAGGATGCCATCATGTCGCTCTGCACGTTGTGGATGTAGTCCTGCGTTTCCATCATCATGTTCATCCTGCGCTGCTGGGATGCGGCGGTGTCCGCCATCATCTGCTGCTGGCACTGCAGGACGACCCGTCGTCCGTTCTCCTTGTACTGCTCGAACGCCGGAAGGAACCGGAAGCTCTTCCGAACCTTGTTGAACTCGGGATAAACTGCCTTCGCGCAGTCCTCGTCCGCGAGGAACAGAAGCTCATACTGCACTTCCCAGAAGCGCGGGATCAGCGACTGCTGCATGCGCTGAAGGAACTGGAGTCCTGCCCCCAGCAGACCGCCCTGCGCGGCCTGGTTCTGGAATCCGCCGAACATGCCGGGCTGTCCGCCGAACATGCCGCCCTGGCTGCCCTGCTCCCAGGAGACGATGCGTGTCTCCGCCGCGGCGTTCATCCGCTTCCCGTCAGGCATGATCGCAAGGTAATAACGCCGCTTCCAGTCGGCCTCGGCGTTCATGCCCTGGTTCCGGTAGTTTGTCAGGATCTGCTGCTGCAGACGCTGTTCGGCCTCGTCAGCATTGTCCTCGCCCAGCAGCTGGAGCTGCACTCCCGGATAGATCGCGGGAAGCATCTCGTCACAGTATTCCGCAGCGCTCCGGCGGGTGCCCTCCAGGCCTCCGCCGCCGACAACCCTCGCACCCATGAGATTCAGGTGGCGCGCGCCGTTTCCGTTCAGCATCGAAGGCTCCACATGACGGACGGTCTGGGTGGAGCGGATGACGATGAACGCCTTTTCGCCGGGTGCTGTCATCACCGTCGTGCAGTGGGCGCCGTCCCGCGCCGGATCTCCGTAGCCCTGGGGTGAACCGCCGCACTGCACCTGCCAGCCGGAAGGAACGTAGCTTCTCAGGAAGCAGGCTCCGCCTGCATCCGCCTGGACAGAAGGGATCTGCGCGACAGTCCCGCGTCCAATCCCGTCTCTCAGCACCTCATCTCCCGCCCCCTGCGTCCGGGGGCGCAGGTTGAAGCGGGAACCGCAGTAGGGACAGGTCACAAGATCCGACACCCCGTCCCAGTTAAGCTTTGCGCCGCAGGCCTGACAAATAAGCTGTTCCATGACTGCCCTCCTTTGAAATCAGCGGTTTCCGAAAACTCTCTCACAGTGCTCCCGCAGCGACTTTGCGGCCGCGGCCGGGTCTTCCGCCGCGAAGATCGCGGAGACCACCGCAATGCCGTCGGCGCCGCTGCCGGCCAGCCGGTCCATGTTCTGCTCGGTGATTCCCCCGATGGCGACGATGGGGATGCTGACCGCGGCCCGGATGTCCTGCAGCCGGGAAATCGGGATGTTTACTGCGTTTTTCTTGGTTCCGGTGGCGAACATCGCCCCGACGCCGATATAATCCGCGCCGGCCTTTTCCGCCGCGACGGCCCGCTCCACCGTGTTGGCGGTGATGCCGAGGATCTTGTCGGGGCCGATGATGGCGCGGATATCGCGTCCCCGGATGTCCGACTGACCAACGTGGACGCCGTCAGCATCGCACGCGAGAGCGATCTCCACGCTGTCGTTCACGACGAAGGGCACGCCCGCAGCATTGCAGAGCTTCTTCAGCGCTTCCGCCTCGGCCTCGAAGGCCTCGGGCGCCAGACCCTTTTCCCGGATCTGCAGGAAGGTGACGCCGCTCTTCACGACCTCCGCCGTGACATCCGCCAGCGTCTGCCCCTCCTTCAGCCAGTGCGAATCCGTCACTGCATAAAGAAGCATGGCACGCCTGATCTCATCCCTGGTGTATTTCATGACTGTCATATTCCTTTCATCTTTTCCGATGCATATGTGCTGCCCGTAAACAAGTGATGCCCGGCCCTTGAAGAGCCGGGCATTTAATATGGTTTAATGCACCCACATGTTTATTGCATTTGCACGGTTCAATGCACCCACACGGTCTCGCCGGCGTAGACGCGGGCGTAAAGCTTCTTCGCAAAGCTCAGCGGCAGGTTCACGCAGCCGTGGCTTCCGCTGTACTTGTAAATATTTCCGCCGAAGCTGCCGCGCCAGGTGGCGTCGTGGAGGCCGATGCCGCCGTCGAAGGGCATCCAGTAATTCACGAAGGAGGCGTACAGCCGCTGGGAGCCGCGCAGAATGCGGTTCCGCTGCTTGTAATCAATCTTGAACACGCCCTTGTGGGTCCGCCGCTCCGCGGTCGGAAGTCCGGACACGCAGTCGCTCTCCATGACCTTGCGGGCGTTCTCAAACAGAATGACGTGCTGGTTTTCGATGTTGACGTCGATGTAGTCGAGACCGTAGCCCAGCACAAACTCGGGAGATGCCTCAAGCAGCGGGAGGTAGATCATGTTGTCCGCGACTTCCACGATCTCCGCTGTGGGCTCTGCCGGGGCCGCACCCGATGCCGTCGCATCCGACGGACTTGCGTCGGAAGGGGTTGCCCCGTCCGCCGCGTTTGCAGCGTCATTTCCGGCCGCGCCGTTTGCGGCCCCGTTCGCGCCGGCCCCGCTCGCTCCCCCGGCTCCGCTTGCCAATGCGGTACCCGCGATTCCGTTCTCTCTCAGAGAGATCAGCGTGGCTCCGGGCGCATCCGCCGGATCGTCAGGGATCAGCCTGTGGCCTTTCTCTGCGGGCGAAAGCTGCTGGGACGCCTTGATGGCGCGCTGCAGCACGGAATCCTCGTTCTCCATGTTCTCGATGAACATGCCGTTGATCAGAAGCACGCTGGTGATGCCGTCGGGCATGGCTTCGTCGTCCGGCTCGCTCTGCAGCGCCTCCACAGCGGCCTTTGCATCCGCCGCGTTTTTCTCCGCCGCCGCATAAGCTTCCGCCGCCTTTTCCGCGGCCTTCTGCCTGGACTCGTTCTCGGGTTTTGCCTTCAGCTTTTCATCCGCCGCTTCCTTCTTTTCCAGAGCCTTCTGCAAAGCTGCTTCCGTGTCCTCCACGTCCTTCAGCGCCTTCTCAAGCAGCTTCTGGCGTGCGGCTTCCTTGTCCTCGGCAGCTTTCTCCGCGGCAGCCTGATCCGAAATGATCTTCTTCGCCGCCGCAAAACCCGCGGCGGATTTATCGATAACCGTGCTTTCGTCCGCAGGCAGTTCCGGAACATCCTCGCGCATGAGGGCCGTCAGATCGGGCGCCAGAATCAGAGATGCCTCCGCATCCGCCACCAGCTTGTCCGCCTCGGCCTGATCCTTCAGTTTTCTCGCATTTCTGCGCGCCTTGTCCATGGTCTTCTGGTTCTTCTGCATCCGGGAGTAGCGCTCCGCGTCCGTCTCAGGCACCGGCATGACCAGATCCAGCTTCTTCGCGAGAATGTTGTTGAAGGCATTCGTGTCGACGATGTAGCGCTGCCCGGACTCCGCCCCGCGGGCGTCGAGGGTCTGCTGGTACCGTTCCTGCAGCCCGTCGGTGTAGGCCCAGAGCTGTTCCGCGTCGAGGCCGAGGAGACCATCGCGGCTTTCCTTCAGCCATCCGTTCAGCGTTTCCCCGCTCAGGACCTGGGTATCATCTCCCACCGAGATGGTGTAATCGTGGTTCACAAGCTTGTTCAGGTGATCCGCCTTTGCGTGAAGTTCAGCATCGTCCCCCAGAACGTTTGCCTTCACCTTGAAGGCGTCTGTGAGGTCGATGTCCCTGACCTCCTGTTCTGCCGCCTTCGCCGCAAACTCTGTCACCTCCTCCGGGTCGGCCTTCCAGCCGTCGGAATCCGGGATGACCTGGTAGCCTGCGCCGCCCGGCTGAAAATCCGAAAGGACAGCATCGACCGCGGGAATATCCAGAGAAGTCACGCCCTCGGCGTCAAAGAACTCACGCAGGGCGGCACGGTCGCAGGACATGGCGCGCCCGCTGGAAAGATCGTGGACTTTGAAGAATTCCACCGGCCAGGCGAAGGTGTTCCGGTCCGTGATCACACGGCGCACGGCATCCTCGTCCGCGACGCTCAGGATCCGGGAAGACGGGATGGTGCAGGTCTTGTCCTGGACGCGGAAGGTGATGTCCTCCGTCACCGCAGTGTTGCGGACCAGGGACATGGCAGTCTCGTCGTCCACCATCGCCGCCGGCTGCCCGTCCACCGTGGTGTTCGGGAAGGTGTGATTTCCAAAGTAGTAGATTCCGGCTGCGTAGGCAACTCCGAGAACGCCCAGAACGGCGGCAGCAGCTGCTTTTTTACGATCCATATCTGATACACTCCTGAAACTTTTTTCTTTCTATGCAGGCGATCCCGCGAAAGGATCCGGTTTTACAGCCGGTTTTACAGCTGGTTCTACAGCCGATTTTCCTGAAGAATACCGGTTTCTGTAACCGAATTTCCCTGGCAAGGTCTGTTATTTTGAGAATTCCCGGGAGAGAACTCTGAAATTGTAAAAATAGATATAATCGACATAAATTTATCATAAACAGATTATGGAAACAAGTAGATTCACAGGGCGCCTGCGGGACGCGGGCGAATGCGCCAATGAGTAAACGTGCTTTGTACCGACTTGTGTATGTGCCGATGAGTAAACGTGTTTTGTACCGGCAAAAACAAATCTGCGGTATTTCTTTGACAATGCCGCAACGGCGGTTTATAATTATGCAGTTATATTTTTCAGACGGAATTAACCGCACGCTGCGGTGCGGCTTTGGCCGAGGTCCGGCGCAGCTTTGTGCAACGGGTCCTGTAAGGCGGCCGGCGGTGCGGCGATATGTTTCAGATTCGGAGGATGCTTCTATGGAACTTTATATTCCCGAAAACTATGATCCGGTCCTGACGGTCCGCGAGACCCAGGAAGCGATCAAATTCATCCGCGACCTGTTCCAGAAGGAATTCGGGCGGCAGATGAACCTGGAGCGCGTTTCCGCTCCGCTGTTCGTGACCCGCTCCAGCGGCCTGAACGACAATTTGAACGGCGTCGAACGGCCGGTCAGCTTCGACATGCTTTCCATTCCGGGCGAGACCGTCGAGGTCGTCCAGTCTCTGGCAAAGTGGAAGCGCCAGGCGCTGGGCCGCTACGGCTACAAGCCGGGCGAAGGCATCTACACCAGCATGAACGCCATCCGCCGCGATGAGGTACCGGACAACCTGCACTCCTGCTACGTGGACCAGTGGGACTGGGAGCGCGTCATCCGCAAGGAAGACCGCAATATCGAGACCCTTGAGGACACCGTGCGCCGCATCTTCGTCATCGTGAAGCACATGCAGCACGAGGTCTGGTACAAGTATCCGGACGCTGTGTACCGCCTGCCGAGCGAGATCCACTTCATCACCTCCCAGGAGCTTCTGGACCGCTATCCGGACAAGACTCCGAAGGAGCGCGAGAACCTCATCACCAAGGAGTTCGGCTGCGTCTTCATCGAGAAAATCGGCGACCTCCTGTCCAACGGCGAGCCGCACGACGGCCGCGCCCCGGACTATGACGACTGGGAGCTGAACGGCGACATCCTCTTCTGGTTCGAGCCGCTGCACTGCGCGCTGGAGCTCTCCAGCATGGGCATCCGCGTCAGCGAGGAATCCATGGCATCCCAGCTGAAGAAGGCGAACTGCGAGAACCGCAAGACCTTGCCCTACCACAAGGCGATCCTGAACGGCGAGCTGCCCTACACCATCGGCGGCGGCATCGGCCAGAGCCGCCTGTGCATGCTGCTTCTCGGCCGTGTCCACGTGGGCGAGGTCCAGGCCAGCATCTGGCCCGAGGAAATGCGGAAGGCCTGCGAGGCCGGAAATATTTTCCTGCTGTAAGATAAGGCGGAGTCCCCGGTGCGAGGCGAAGTCCCTGTCTCTGGTGCGAGGCAGAGTCCCCGGTGCGAGGCGGAGTCCCTGTCTCGAGCAAATATCCTATATAATATGTGACCGAACGGAGCCGGCGCTGATCGCGCCGGCTCCGTTTTTTTACTTGCTTTCCGGTGTCTTCCCCCCCGGACACTGAGTTGGCCTGTTTTCCGCCGCTGTTCAGTGTATCGCGGCAGCGCAAGCCTCCTACCGGACACTGAATAAAGCCATTTTCCGCCACTGTTCAGTGTATCGCGGCAGCGCATGCTTCCTCCCGGACACTGAGTTGGCCTGTTTTCCGCCGCCGTTCAGTGTACCGCGGCAACGCAAACTTCCTCCCAGACACTGAGTTGGTTTGTTTTCCGCCGCCGTTCAGTGTATCACGGCAACGCAAACTTCCTACCGGACACTGAACAAAGGCATTTTCCGCCACCGTTCAGTGTACCAGGGTCACACAAGCTTCCTACCGGACACTGAGTAAAGCCATTTTCCGCCGCCGTTCAGTGTATCGCGACAGCGCATGCTTCCTCCCGGACAGCGCAAGCTTCCTTCCGGACATAACACCCCCTCGTCACGGCAGCAGTGCGTCGGGGTCGAGGATGAGCAGCACCAGCGCGCAGGACATCAGCAGTGCGGCATGCTGCCTGGGATCATCCAGCGGGATTCCAAACTCCTCTTTCATCTTCCGGATGCGGTAAGCCACCGTGTTGCGGTGCGTGTACAGAATCTCGCAGGTGTCCTGCAGCGAATGATGACAGCATAGGTAGGTGTACAGCGTCAGGCAGTACAGACTTTCATCCTCTTTGTCCCTTTGCCCCAGGGCGCGCACCACCGGCAGAATCAGGTCCCGGCGGGACAAAAGCTGCCGGAACATCATCAGCCCGTAGTACGGCTCCGCATAGATCGCGAAGGCGCCGGGCATGTGCGGCAGCAGAAACTCCATGATCTCCTGCAGCGAGACATAATGCTGCGGCAGATGGAACAGATGGTGGATGCGCGGTGAAATTACCATCCGGAGCTTATACTTGCGGCAGAGAGCATCGACCGCGTCCTTTTCCGGATCCTTCTGCAAGAGCAGAAGCAGCCTGCCGTTGAAGATCAGCGAGCGGCTGCCCGGGAAGAGCCGCCGGACCGCGTTGCGGAGCACGTTCTCCGGGCGGACCGACGTGTGGTACAGCTCCAGATTGAGGAGCGCCACCCGGACCGGTTTGAAGCGGTCGAGGCCGGCAGCCTCCGCCTGGAGGTTGAAAAGCTGCTCGTTCGCGAACTTGCCTTCCAGGAGGTGCAGAAGTACCGCATCCTCCGAATTCTTCAGCGAGCTGTCACGGTTCAGATGGATCAGGAGCTGCTTGGCCAGCGCCGCCTCGATCCTCGAAAAGATCATCGGGTCCACCTCTTCAAGCTTCCGGTGCACGTCCACCAGGATCAGGTACCCCACGTGGATCCCGTTGGCGCGCAGCATCGAAAACCGCCGCCGGTAGGGGCTGCCCTTCACATTAATAAACTGGGCCTCCTGCGCCTCAGCCGCGCGGTCCCCCAGAAAAACGGACCCGATCTCATAGGAAAGTTCGCCGCTGGCGATGGTCCCCTGGACCGCTTCGTCCTTAAAGGTCCCGGAATGCTTCCATGAAATCACCTGGAACGCCACGTCGATGACCATCACAGGGCAGTCGAACATCTCGTACAGATCCTCCATCAGGGGCTGAACACTCTCCGTATTCAGGAAATCATCCATAAATTTCTGCAGATTCATCTTGAGCCTCCCGGTTTACTTAGTTGTGCTGTCAGCACAATCAGGTCTTTCACCATTATACTCCAGGCATGGTGAAATCGCAAATATTTGGGCTATAATGTAGCTGTACTCAGGAAACAAGAGACAGACACGGAGCAAACCTCCGAGAGATTCGTCCTCCTGATGATACTTAAAAATCAATAGGAAATGCCCGCAGAAATATGCGGACGGACAAACAAAACAGAATGCCTGCAGAAACAGGCAGACAAACAAGCCAAACATCCCGCAATAACATGCGGGCAAACAAACCAATTCAGAACGCCGGCCAATATGCCCGAACGTTACTGAATAACTGGTTACATAGAAAGGATGTGTATTATGATGAGATTTTTAAATAATAAAAATGATATTGAGAACCTGTCCAACGCTGTTAAGAACTGCCAGGATAAGGTCGTCCTTCGTTCTGCTGATGGATCTGAGGAATACAACTTAAAGAGTGTCCTGTCCTTTTATATCGCAGTCGGCGAGCTTTGCAAGGATCACGGTGACGAGTACGAGTTCTACTGCTATGATCATCGCGATGAGAGATTCATCATGGATTTCCTGATGGAGCTTGATCGTGAGCGTGAGGCAAGTAAGGCCGCATAATTGGGACGCGGAAGAAACACCGCATTTCCGGTACAAAAAAAGAAACCCCGGCAGCCAAGCATTCTGTAGGAAGTATGTGAGTGAGGCAGATGCTGACTGAGCCGTCCGGAGACAGCTCTCCTCCCGGAACCGGGCGTTCCTTCTGAATTGAATCATAGCACAAACCGCGGGCCATCTCTATGGTCCGCGGGATTTTTTTACACTTATGCAGCCTTTTCACACTTTTTCCAGATTCGACGCCGACTGAAACATTTTTCCTCTTTGCAGCGAAGAAAGAAAGTTTGCTCTGCAGCATTACACTGAACGGTCGCGAAAACAAATATTCACCCTCCCAGAATACGGGATGCCGCGGCAATCAGCTCTTCAGGGGTTTTCGCCTTCTTCAGGGCCTTCTGCTCCCGCTCTGTGCCGGGGAAGCTGTCCCCCAGATAGAACCAGAGCTCTTTCAGCTTTGCGGTGATGATGCCGGGGTTCTCAGGATAAGCCTTCTCGTACCCTTCCACCAGCAGCTCGTGGAAGCGCCGGATCTTCTCCCGCTTTCCGTCCGCACTGCTCGCGGCCGATGCCGGCTCCGACTGGGCTTTGATTTCTTTGGATGACAAAGTCCCCGGCTCCGCCTGCATCCCCGAAAAAAACTCCTCCGCGAGGCAGGGATTCCTCAGCAGGCCGCGGCCGCACATCACGCGCGTGACCACCGGAAACTGTGTCCCGATCCGGAGAATGTCGACGCAGTCGATGATGTCGCCGTTATACGTGAGAATTGTGTCGGAAGCAGCGCTGCCATGAGTAGCTGCGCTCCCGGAAACTGCCCCGCCGGATACCGCCGTACTGCAGGCCGCGCCGGTTGCAGACACATGCGCCCCTTCAAACGCCTTCGCCGCGCCGGCGAACACGTCCATGTGGACCAGGCCTTTGTACTGCTCTTTCCGGACCCGGGGATGGATGATCAGCTCGGACATGGGGTACTGCCGGAACATGGCGAGCAGCGGCGGAAACTCTTCCGGACTGTTCACGCCGATCCGGGTCTTCACGGAAATCCGGAGATCCGGCATCATCCGCGAAGCGCCGTAGAACACATCGTCCAGGAAGTTTTTGAGAAGCGCCGGTTCCGAGAGGAAGCCCGCGCCCTTTTTCTTTGCCACGACGGTGCCCGAGGGGCAGCCCAGATTCAGGTTCACCTCGCGGTAGCCGAAATCATAGAGCAGCTCCGCCGTTTTCAGGAAATCCTCAGCCCGGTTGGTCAGGATCTGCGGCACCACCGGGATGCCGCGGTTGTTCTCCGGCAGTATGTCCCGCCGGTCCCTCTTCGGGATGCCGATGTCCGGCCCCGGGGAAAGAAAGGGCGTGTAATAGCGGTCGACGCCCGAAAAAACCTGATGGAAGGCGTTCCGGAACACAAAGCCCGTGATGCCTTCCATCGGCGCAAAATCTATCTTCTGTACCATCTTTTCTTCTTTCGTTCAGCTCCGGCTTTTCACCGTCCAGACTGTTTCACTGCCGGGCGTTTTCTCTGCCGGGCGCTTTCTCTGCCGGGCGTTTTCTCTGCCGGGCATATTCTCAGCCTGTTCAGTGTTTTGTCGTCGGGGTTTCTTCGTGCTGCAGGAGTCCTCTCTCTACATTCTTCCGGATCATATCTTCCATCAGGGCCCAGATCGCAGGCGCAGTCTTCGCTGTCTTCGGGTTCCTGCGGCGGATATTCGCGTCCGAAGCGCCGTGCTCTTTCCAGCTCTTGCCCTCGGAAAACGCGTTCAGCAGGAAGGGCTGGAAATTGTCCAGGACATGGGCAAAACAGGATTCCGGCGTCTCATAAGCCTCGAACTCGTCCCAGAGCCCGCGAAGATACTGTTCCTGATCCGGGGGAAGCAGGCCGAAAAGGTGATCCGCCGCCTTCTGTTCCCGCTCCTTCACAGTCTTCTGCGCCTCATAGTCGTAAGCGTAGGTGTCGCCCGCCTCGACCTCGACTACGTCGTGGATCAGAAGCATCGTCATGACCTTCAGGACATCGACCTCTTTGGAAGCATATTCGTGGAGAAGCACCGCCATCAGCGCGATATGCCAGGCGTGCTCCGCATCGTTCTCCCGGCGGCTCCCGTCGGCGAGATAAGTCTGCCGGAAGATCTCCTTCTCCTTGTCCACCGTAAGAATAAAATCAATCTGCCGCTGCATGCGCTCGTCCATGTTTTCTCCTTTTCATGCCGCCCGGAAACACTCTGCCCCGGCAGACATCTTCTGCCGGCCGGTTTCTTTCGCCCAGTATTCCTTCTGCCGGCCATACTCACTCTGCTCCGGCACTTCCCGCACCGGCCGGGCCGGCCACTGCCTCTGCAGTTCAGTCCGGCAGGTTCGCGTTCAGTGTGCGGATCGCGTCGAGATACGGCCCGGGGGTGCCGTCCAGATTGTAGATGCCGCCCTCGGTCACGTGGGAATACACCTTCACATTGTCGATCAGCACCGCGCCTTCAAGGCAGGATAATGCCAGCTGATGCTCTCCGAAAGTGTGCATCTCCTGCGTGATGCTTCCCTTCCCCTCGAGTGCGAAGTTCTCCACGAAATGTCCGGCAGAGGCACGCAGTCTGCAGGGGGTCAGCACTTCATAATCAAAGCTCAGGATGTCCCCGGTCTCCTTGGATGTGTTCCGGTTGGAAAGATCCTGCACTGCACGGGAATCCGTTTCCAGATAAAGCCGGCTGTTCCCGTCTTCCTCCCGCGTGGAGGCGTTTCCGGAGAAACTCCATCCCTCGCCGCGGTTGCCGAATCCTCCGTTTACGATCACATCGTCCGCGTAATCCCGGTATGTCCAGACAGCGTAACCCCACTGCATGTCACGAAGCACCGGCGCCATCCCCACAATGTAATCCGGCAGTTCGTCCTTCCGGACCCGTGCATTCATCTCGAAGCCCGGCGTATTGTCCGTATACAGGAACTGGTCGACAAAGACCGGCTTGCCCCCTGCGTTTGCCCGCAGCATTCCCAGAATGCTCCCGGCCTTGCTGATGGCATTGCCCGCGCTGACCTCCTGGCCAAATTCCTGACCCATGGCCGCCGCGTACATACAGGAAGTAAACTCCGCATTGCCCGCGGGAAATGTCACTGTATGCGGGACGCCGACCCGGACGCCCTCCGTCCCTGAGACGTGGTCGATGTCGAGCCGCACTTCCATGCTGATCCCCGGGAATACCTCCTGGGAATCCGCCAGCAGTTCATTCATCCACGCGTCATTCCATTCATAGACCAGTTTTCTTGCGGGCGATGTGAGCGAGGGGAACCATACATCCTCCGGATCACTGATCTCCTCTCCGTAGAGGCGGGAGACCTCTGTCTGGTCATAATTCTCAAACACCCATTCCGAATAACCGCACCGCCGCGGCGTGTCCATGTCACCGGCTCCGAAGGCCGCACATTCGAACGTAAAATTCCAGAAATCTTCCCATGTGAGGAAGGCGCCGCCGAAAGCAGGATGATCCCCCACCCTGCTGTAAAGATCCTTCAGATAGCTGATCCACGCCCGCCGTACACTGTCCTCACTCCGAAGCTTCCGATAGCGAACAGCGACGTTTTCCTGAGAATTGTAGCAGTCCCAGGTATAGCCGACACGAAGCACGACCTTAAGATCGTTCTCCTCTGCCGCGTTCATGAGGCGGGCAAGCTTTGCATAGGCATCGGGATTCATATCCCGGCTTTTCAGGTCCGGCTGGAACTGCCGCCACGGGACGACGAGCACGATGGCGTTAAAACCGTCCTGCCGGATCTGCCGGAAATCCTCGTCCGGCATGTTCATTTCGCCGCTCCAGAAATTGACGGCAAAATCGCGGCCTGTGTAGGTCGCCGCTTTCGTGAATCCGCAGAGCGTCAGCCAGGATATTGCTGTGAGGAGAATTGCCGCGAGGCGGCGGGATACTTTTTTATGATTCATGGGTTAGTTCTCTTTCAATCGTTTTCTGAACCTGATATTCAATGCCGGGCCGGGCTGCCTTTTGCCGGGCCGGGCTGCCTTTTGCCGGGCCGGGCTGCCTTTTGCCGGGCCGGGCTGCCTTTTGCCGGGCCGGGCTGCCTTTTGCCGGGCCGGGCTGCCTTGAACAGGTACTGCACCATGATACCATCTGCCGGGATGGTTTTCCATCAAAGATTTTGCGAGGGCTCGCCGCTTTCGGGGTGCGGCCCCCGTTCTCTTCGAGTCGGCCCCGAACCGCAACCCTTCTTGCTTCTCTTCCTGCGGGGCCTGATACCTGTCTCTCCCGGCACGGCCCCGAACCGCAACCCTTCTCGCTACTCTTCCTGCGGGGCCTGATACCTGTCTCTCCCGGATCAGCCCCGAACCGCAACCCTTCTTGCTTCTCTTCTTGCGGGGTCTGATACCTGTCTCTTCCGGAACGGCCCCGAACCGCGGCTCAGGAAGCCGGTTTTCGGTAAAGCCAGGGCATCAGGCGGCGGAGCGCCGGGATCAGCCCCAGCTCCACGGCCATCACAAGGCCGAGTTTGATCAGCATTTCCGCATAGAAGCGTTTTCCCTCCTGCGGAGACATGCCCGCGACCGCCGCCCAGCCGAAATGGATGATGGGTACGATCTGCCACTCGAGATGCGTACACATGATGGTCAGCGACTCGCGGCCGAATTCCTGCAACAGACCTCTCGGGTTCTCTCTCTGCCTTTCCTGCTGCCCCCGCTGTCTTCCCTGTTTTTCCTGCTGCTCCCCGCCGAATCTCTCCCTGATGAGATCCGGGATTCTGGAAACACAAAGCACAAAACAGGTTCCGAGGAGCGTGTCCGCGTAGAGAAGCAGCGGGCGGCTGCCGAAATCAAGCTGATTGAAATCAAGATTGTAGCGCCCAGCGATGAACAGCGTGCCGATCAGAGAAATGGCTGCCGCCGGAAGAAGTCCCGGAATAGTCTGCATTATCGGCATGCAGACATACCCGAGGACGAGGAAGCCCGCCGCTGCCAGGGTCTTGACGATCACGAAACGGAAGGGACCGAGAACCGCCAGGCGATTCCCGCCGAGGCAGAACACCGCCACGACTGAAACCGCAAATAAAACCGCCGTCGTAAACGGCAGGCTGCCAGCCGTTCCTGAATCCCCGCCGCTCCTGCAGTATTCCCGGACTTCGGCGATGCTCTTCCTTCCATAGCGCAGGCAGAGGTCCAGGAGAAGCTCCGCAAAGAACAGTACCGGCAGGAACCAGTCCGGCCCGAGGCCCCGGAGCGTGAAAATGCGTACCAGCCCGATCTGAAGCTTCGCAGCTGCTTCCGGGACGCCGCCCCGCCAGTAATTAAGGACAGTCTGAATGCCAAGGGCCAGAATACCAAACACAAAATACGGCAGGAGCAGCGCATGTGCCCGACTCCGCACAAACGCCGGAAACGCTTTCCTTCTCTCCCGCTTCCGCCGCATGCCGCCTGAGATCATGAAAAATAGCGTCAGCATGAAGGGGTTGTACCAGCTCCAGAGGCGGTTCCCGAAACCGGTCATGCTGCTCAGGTGGCTGAAAACGACCATCAGGATGCCGATCCCTTTGGCGCGGTCTATAAATGCAAGTCTCTGTTTCATCTTTTTCTGATAATGCCGCTCTGTGCGACAACGCTGCTCTGTGTGACAATGCCGCTCTGTGTGACAACGCTGCTCTGTGTGACAACGCTGCTCCGTGTGACAATGCTGTTCTGTGACAGAAGCCCCGCTTCGAAAACAGCGGGCAGCAGCAAGTATATTTTCGTAAGATGTGTCTTCTCGCATCTTACCACATGACCTGAACCCATGACAGCATTTTCTCCCTCACCGTCCCGGCAGGACAGCATTACTGACCATTTTTTTCATCACTTTCTCCTGCCCCCTTACCTTGACTCCGTATTTTCCCGCGCATATGATGGTATTATATTGATATGTTCATGAACCGGTTTCATCAATCACATAAGCATCATCAATGTTCATCAGCGCCGTCAATTACATCAGTTTCACCATTTTTCGCATTTCAGTTCTGAATGCCGGAAGGAGCATTATGCTGGAAAAAGTCGATCTGGAGCGGAAAGTCTCCAAAAGAGAGTACAAAAATGCCGTCAAAACACTGAAGGAACAGCTGACAGCCCTGGACGGGCCGATGAAGGAGGCCGATCTCCCGGTCATTATTATCTTTGAAGGCTGGCCCGGCGCGGGCAAGGGAAGCCTGATCCAGAAGCTGATCCAGAACTTCGATCCGCGCTGGTACCGTGTCGTCAATACCCAGCCGCCCACGGACGTGGATCTCCGTGAGCCGATGATGTGGCGCCACTGGGCCACGATTCCGGAAAACGGCAAGATCACCATCATGAACCGCTCCTGGTATCAGGAAGTCTCCACCATGCGGGTCGACAACCACATCGACGAGCTCACGAATCTCCGCCACATGAACGAGATCAACAGCTTCGAGCACGGACTGGTGGAAAACGGCTATCTCATCGTGAAGTTCTTCATCCACATCACACAAGATGAAATGAAGAAGCGCCAGGATGCCCTGCTCGCAGACAAGAACACCGCATGGCGCGTCTCCGAGACCGACCGGAAGCGCCTGAAGGATTTTGATAAATACGTCACGGTCACGGATTCCATGCTGGAGTACACAAACCTTCCGTTTGCGCCCTGGCACGTCATTTCCGGTATGGATCAGGAAGCCTGCACCCTTGACGTCTTCAGCATCGTCGTCGATTCCGTCCAGACCGCCCTGAAGCTCCGCGCTGACCGGAACCGGCTGGCAAAGGAATCCCGCGCCGTCATTCAGCCCGGACAGTACCGCTTTGTCGAAATGCCTCTCCTGGCCGACATCGACCTCGACAAGTCCCTGACGGACGAAGAATACCGGAAAGAACTGAAGAAGGAACAGGAAAAGCTTACGGACTACCACAATCGCCTGTACCGCCACCGGATCCCGATGATCATCTGCTATGAAGGCTGGGACGCAGCAGGAAAAGGCGGCAACATCAAACGCGTCACGGCGGCCCTGGATCCCCGCGGATACGAAGTGATGCCTATCGCATCGCCCACGCCGGACGAGAAGAACCGCCACTTCCTGTACCGCTTCTGGAGACGGCTCCCGAAGGACGGACACATAGCCATCTTTGACCGCACCTGGTACGGCCGCGTCATGGTCGAACGGCTGGAGGGCTTCTGCACCACCGCAGACTGGCAGCGTGCTTACGGCGAGATCAATGATTTCGAGCGCCAGCTTTATGACTGGGGCGCCATCATCGTCAAGTTCTGGATCCACATTTCCAATGAGGAACAGCTGGTGCGCTTCAAGGCCCGCCAGGAGAATCCCGACAAGCGCTGGAAGATCACGGACGAGGACTGGAGAAACCGCGAGAAATGGCCGCAGTACGAGGTCGCCGTCAACGATATGCTGAAGTACACCTCCACCGACTTCGCGCCCTGGACTATCGTCGAAGGCAATGACAAGAAATACGCCCGCGTGAAGGCCCTGAAGACTATCAACGCCGCCATCGAGGCAAGGCTGAAGGAAGTCGAGAAGGACAAGGATAAGGACAAGGATAAGGGCAAGGACAAAGGCAAGGATAAGGGCAAGGACAAGGACAAAGGCAAGGATAAGGACAAGGGCAAGACGGCCGCAAAGGGCAAGGCAGACTCCAGGGCCAAAGCCGGAGAAGCAGTCAAAGCCAAGGCAAAGGAAGCAGCCAAGGCAAAGGCAGCGGTCAAAGAAAAGGCAAAGAAAACCGCCAAGGCAAAGGCAGCAGGCAAAGCCGGGGCTGCCGCAAAAGGAAAGACCGCCGCAAAAGGAAAGGCAGTTACAAAAGGCAAGGCGGCTGCAAAAACGAACGCCAAAGGCAAAAAATAACAAGGTATCAATGTGACTTGGTCACAGGATCTCAGGAGGTTCATCGATTATCAGGGTCAGAACCAATAATCCTTCCGGCAAAAAAGACCGGGGCTACCGCCGGTGCCTGCTCAAAGCAGCACACCGGCGGAAGCCCCGGTCTTACTTATTACCGGAAATACCGGAAAATGATCAGCGGAAAAGCTGCACCATGGTGTCCAGCACCGGCTGTCCCTCCGGCGAAACAAACAGCCCGATGCCGAGCCGCGTATGATACGCATAAGTCATGTTCGCGTAGTGATTCGGAGAGTTCGTCAGCCAGATCTGGCCTTCCGACGCGAGAAGCATGGAATCCTTGCGGAACTCCACAGAAGGATCCCAGGCAGTCTTCGGGACCACCCCGGGACCGGCAGCCTGGCCCGCGGTGTTTCCGCCCGCGGCAGCATCGCCCGCCTGAGCATCTGCGGGAGCCCGGTACGTCCGCGCCCAGTCCGAAAGTTCATAATAATAATTTTCATAGACGGAAGCATCCGGATTTCCCGTAGCCTGGACAGCGACGATGTTCGCAAGATACTCCCCCGAAGCGCCGTAGTGGGACAGGTGGCGGTATTTGCTGATCTGGGCGGCTCGGTAAGCTGCGATCATGCAGAGCTCCTGATCCGGCACCACCTCCGGAACGCCGGCAGCTTTCCGGACCGCATTCACCTCTGCGAGATTCGTCCGGACGGCCTCGTCGTAAAGCCGCACAGATACCTTTGCCGCCTCCCAGAGATCCGGCTCCAGTCCCGCCGGGCAGGGTAAGGTGAGCAGATCTGCGCTGCTGTAGGAACTCTGTGCCTGGGAACCGCCCACGGTGCCCGAACCGCTGACGTCGTCAGTCTTCTGCTCCCGGAAAGCGCCCACGGTGCCGGGGCCGTAGCTTTCCCGGCCCGAAAGGGCTGCCGGATCCACAGCGTGACTGCCCTCCGCCACTGCCGCGTAAACGTCGGCCGGCGCGGCAAAAGGCAGGGCGGCAGTCAGTACAGATGCCGGTGCAAAAGTCAGTGCGGCGGCAAGGGAAAACGCCGCCGCTGCCTGCATGGATCTGATACGAAAAGCCATAATACCTCACTTTGCATGATGCTGTGCCGTCTGCCGCAGATCCGTGCCCGGATCTCCGCTTCCGGCGGAACAGATCTCTTACTGCTGCGCCATCTGCTTCTGGCGGAACTTGTCTCTCTTCCGGAGCATGGGATCCAGGATCTTCTTGCGGATCCGGAGATTCTCCGGCGTGACCTCCAGGAGCTCGTCGGTGTCGATGAACTCCAGGCACTGCTCAAGACTCATCTGCTTCGGCGGAACCAGCTTCAGCGCCTCATCCGCGCTGGAGGAACGGGTGTTTGTCAGCTTCTTCGTCTTGCAGACATTGACCTCGACGTCCTCGCTCTTGCCGGCCTGGCCGATGACCATGCCCGCGTAGACCTTGGTGCCGGGTCCGATGAACAGCGGGCCGCGGTCCTGGGCCTGGAACAGACCGTAGGTGATGGCTTCACCGCTCTCGAAGGCGATGATGGAGCCGGTCTTGCGGTAATACATATCGCCCTTGTAGGGGCCGTAGCCGTCAAACTCCGTGTTCAGGATGCCGTTGCCCTTGGTGTCCGTCATGAACTCGCCGCGGTAGCCGATCAGGCCGCGGGACGGAATGCTGAACTGGCAGCGGGTGTATCCGCCGTGGATCGGGGTCATGCCGATCAGCTCGCCCTTTCTGGAGGAAAGCTTCTGGATGACCGCGCCGGAGAACTCGTCCGGAACGTCCACGAAGGCGATCTCCATGGGCTCCTGCTTCTTGTGCAGGTCGTCATAGCGGTAGATGACCTCCGCCTTGCTGACCGCGAACTCAAAGCCCTCGCGGCGCATGTTCTCGATGAGGACGGACAGGTGCAGCTCACCTCGTCCGCTGACCTTGAAGCAGTCCGGGGACAACTCCTCCACCCGCAGGGAGACGTCGGTGTTCAGCTCGCGGAACAGACGCTCGCGGATGTGGCGGGAGGTGACATAGGTGCCCTCCTGGCCTGCCAGCGGACTGTCGTTGACCATGAAGTTCATGGAGATGGTGGGCTCGGAGATCTTCTGGAAGGGGATGGCTTCCGGCGCATCCGGGTTCGTGATGGTGTCTCCGATGTGGATGTCGGAGATGCCGGAGATGGCCACGATGGAGCCGATCTGCGCTTCCTTCACCTCCACGCGGTTCAGGCCCTCGAACTCGTAGAGCTTGCCGATCTTCACGCGGCGCAGCTTGTCCGGCTCGTGATGGTTCACGATGGCCACTTCCTGGTTCACGCGGATGGTGCCGTTGTCCACCTTGCCGACGCCGATGCGGCCCACGTATTCGTTGTAGTCGATGGTGCTGATCAGGACCTGGGTGAACTTGTCCGGATCCCCCTGGGGCGCCGGGATGTTCTTCACGATGGTCTCAAACAGCGGCTTCATGTCCATGTTGCCGTCGTCCACGTCATATCTTGCCCAGCCGGCGCGGGCGCTGGCAAAGACAAAGGGGCAGTCCAGCTGACGGTCATTCGCCTCGAGATCCATAAGAAGCTCGAGGACCTCGTCCACGACCTCCGCCGGGCGTGCCTCAGGACGGTCGCACTTGTTCACGCAGACCACCACGTCCAGGTCCAGCTCCAGAGCCTTCTTCAGGACGAAACGGGTCTGGGGCATGGTGCCCTCGAAAGCATCGACCACCAGGACGACGCCGTTCACCATCTTCAGGACGCGCTCAACCTCGCCGCCGAAATCCGCATGTCCGGGGGTATCGATGATGTTGATCTTCGTGCCGTTGTAGTTGACCGCCGTATTCTTGGAGAGAATGGTGATCCCGCGTTCGCGCTCTATGTCGTTGGAGTCCATGACGCGGTCCACGACCTCCTGATTTGCGCGGAACACGCCGCTCTGCCGGAGCAGCTGGTCCACCAGCGTCGTCTTGCCGTGATCAACGTGGGCGATGATCGCTACGTTTCTCACATCTTCTCTCTTCATAATCATAGATCAGGAACCTCTTCTTTCTTGTACGTCCAAAAAATACTTACCTTATAAATACCACAAAGAGACAGTATAGCGGTTTCTGCGCGCCCGCGCAAGAACTTTTCCATGAGAACGGCTTCCTGCCGGTGAGGAAAACGTCACATCAGAATGACTTCCCCGCCTGCGGCGCAGTAGTCCCGCTTTTCCAGGTCGGCAGGCTCCGCCTTGCCCGCGCTCATCTCCCGCACCTTTTTGATGATCCGGTCCGCCTTCTCCGCAGGCATCAGAAGCCTGAGGGTCACCGCCTGCCCGAAGCCGCAGCCCTGGGGGAAGAGTCCCTCCTCCTCCGCCAGGTACTGGACCTTTCCGTAGAGGCCATAGTCCAGGATCCAGGTCGCGAGGACGCCCTGCTTCCGCTCCGCGGTGACGCAGGCGTCCAGACCCGCGGTGCAGGCCGCTGTGTAGGCGCGGACCAGGCCGCCGGTCCCCAGAAGGATCCCGCCGAAATACCGGGTCACCACCACGCAGGCGTTTTTCAGCCCCCGCTTCCTCAGGAGATCCAGCATCGGCATTCCGGCGGTCTTAGACGGCTCCCCGTCGTCCGAGAATTTCTCGATGCTGCCGTCCGGACCGGTCACATAAGCGAAACAATTGTGCCGGGCGTCCCGGTTCTCCTTCCGGATCCGGGCGATAAACTGCAGCGCTTCCTCCTCGTTTTTCACCGGCGATACCTGCGCTATGAACCTTGATTTCTTTTCGACCACTTCCGCGCTCCCGCCCTTCAGGCAGAGGAGCTCCGGTCCCTGATTCGCCATTCCCGTCCTCGCTTTGTATCAGAATTGTAAAAATTGCTTCGTTTTTATGCAATAATCTGGGCCTGAATCCCCACTTTGCCCCTATTTGTAAGGTTTTTTTTATAGAAGAACCGCCCTTACAGTGCTATACTGACCATTGTACAGCAAGTCGGTCTGACCATTGTACAGCTGCTCAATAATTCCGGAGGAATTCCGCTTTAGACCATGAATTTCGGAAAGAACGCCACAGAGCGCGCTTTGCGCAATGCCGGCTCGAAAACTGAAAAGCTCCGCAGTTTCTTCGCCGTGGCTGTCGCCAGGGTGGTTTTTGCGTGCTTTATTATGGGTGCTGCCCTCTGCACGGCCTGCGGCATCGGAATGATCAGCGGTATCATCGACTCGGCACCGGAGATCGACCCCTCGGCCATCTCCCCCCTCGGCTTCGCGACCACTGTCTACGACTCCGCGGGCAATGTGACCGAGACGCTGGTCATGGCCGGATCGAACCGCGAGGAAGCTTCCTATGACGAGCTCCCGGAAGACCTCATCAATGCCTTCGTCGCCATCGAGGATTCCCGCTTCTGGCAGCACAAGGGAATCGATACCCGTTCCATTATGCGTGCAGTCGTCGGTGTCGTCAAGGGAGACTCCTCTTCCGGCGGCGGCTCCACCATCACCCAGCAGCTCATCAAAAACAACGTCTTCAACGGCGGCCGGGAAAAGACCTTCGGCGAAAAACTCGAGCGCAAGATCCAGGAACAGTACTTGGCTCTTAAGCTGGAGCAGGTCATGGACAAGACCGTCATCATGACCAACTATCTCAACACCATCAACCTCGGAAACAACGCCCTCGGCGTCAAGGTCGCGGCCCGCCGCTATTTCGACAAGGAGGTCTCCGACCTCACCCTCTCCGAATGCGCCGTCCTCGCCGGCATCACCCAGAACCCTTCCAGACTGAACCCCATCTCCGGGAAAGAAGCAAATGAAGAAAAGCGGAAGGTCATCCTCCGCTATATGGTCGACCAGGGCTACATCACCAAGGAACAGCAGGCGGAAGCCCTTGCGGACGATGTCTACGACCGCATCAAGAATGTCGACGTGATCACGAAGGAAAAAGCTTCCCATACCTACAGCTATTTCACGGACGAGCTGATCAGCCAGGTCCTCACCGACCTTGAGGAACGCTTCGGCTACAGCGAGACCCAGGCCCACAACATGCTTTACAGCGGCGGCCTCTCCATCTATACGACCCAGGATCCGGTGCTTCAGGGCATTGTGGACGCCGAGATCAACAATCCCGACAACTACCCCGTCACCAAGTATTCCATGGAATACCGCCTGTCCATCAAGACCGCGTCCGGAGATACCGTGAACTACGGTGAAAACAACCTGATGCGCTGGCACCACAACGTAAAGATGGACAACTTCGACGGCCTTTACCAGACCGAAGAAGCAGCCCGGGCGGACGCGGAATCCTACAAGGCTTATCTTATGAAGGAGGGCGACACCGTCCTCGGCGAGACTATCCACATCACCCTCGAGCCCCAGGACTCCTTCGTCCTGATCGAGCAGGCCACGGGCCAGGTCAAAGCCCTCTGCGGCGGCCGCGGCAACAAGACTGCGTCCCTCTCCCTGAACCGTGCCTCCGGAACACTCCGTCAGCCCGGATCGACCTTCAAGATCCTCTCCTCCTTCGCCCCTGCGCTGGATGCCTGCGGAGCGACCCTCGGCACCGTCTACTATGACGGCCGCTACGAGGCCAACGGCAAAGCTTTCCGGAACTGGTACGGCTCCGACAGTTATCTGGGCTGGTCCAGCATCCGGGAAGGCATTGTCTACTCCATGAACATCGTCGCGGTGCGCTGCCTGATGGAGACTGTCACCCCGCAGCTCGGCGTCGAGTACTGCCGGAAGTTCGGCATCACCTCCCTCACCGACACGGACTACAATCCCGCGACGGCGCTGGGCGGCCTGACCAAGGGTGTCTCCAACCTGGAGATGACGGCGGCCTTCGCCTCCATCGCGAACAAGGGCGTCTACACCAAGCCGCTCTTCTACACCAGGATCCTTGACCACGACGGCAAGGTCCTGGTGGACAATACTCCCGAGACCCGACGGGTCCTCAAGGAAAGCACCGCCTTCCTGCTGACTGACGCCATGGCGCAGTCGATGGTCTCGAACCGCAAGTTCTCCCGCGGCGGCGTGAACGTGAACTCCACCAGCACCCGCGCGAAGATCGCCAACATGAGCTGCGCCGGCAAGTCCGGAACCACCACTGCCAACAACGACGTCTGGTTCGTGGGCTACACGCCCTACTACACCGCGGGCATCTGGGGCGGCTGTGACCAGAACCAGGATCTGAGCGCTTCCAACGGCGGCAACTCCTTCCACAAGGATATCTGGCGGAAGGTCATGGAACAGATCCACATGGAACTGGCGGATCCGGGATTCCCGGTCCCGGACAGTGTGGTCCAGGCCGAGATCTGCCGGAAGTCCGGAAAGCTTCCGCTGAGCGGCATCTGCTCTCACGATCCCCGCGGAAACGCGGTTTACACCGAATACTTTGCCCGGGGCACCATTCCGGCGGAGATGTGCGACCATCACACCACCATCACGGTCTGCGCGGAGTCAGGCGATCTGCCCACCGGCAGATGTCCCGCCCTCGGAAGCCGGGTCATCACGATCACTCCGGAGTCCGACTCTTACACGGACGACACCGCCGTCAGCGGCCGCGGCTACTGCCAGCTGACGCATGATCCCAACGCCGTAGTTCCGCCGGAAGGCGGCGAAGGTACGGGGGACACCCCCGCCCCGGCCACCGGAGTCGTCGGTCCCGGCGCGAATCTCAGCGCCCCCATTTCCGGCGGGCCCACTACCCGCCCCTGACGTCAGCCCGGCCCTGCCGCAGGCATTCTCCCGGACAACTGCCGGAGACAGTCTGTAAGATCAAAAAACTGCGTGTTCCAGCTCGGAACACGCAGTTCAGAATGAAGACAAAGTCTTCTGGGAACCAATCTCTCTGTGAGGTTGGTTCTCTTTTTTGAACTCAAGGCTCAAAAATGTTCAGTATCAGCGCTTAGAAATAAAACGTGACCCTGAAGTACGGATGCAAAGGGTAAAAACAAGTCTTCCCATTCGTATGAAGACGATGCCTTGCTGCCCGGATACGAATGGTAAGGGCAAAATACAAGCATCTCCATCCGTATGAAGACGATTCCTCGCTGCCCGGATACGAATGGTAAGGGCAAAACATAAGCATCTCCATCCGTATGAAGACGATTCCTCGCTGCCCGGATACGGCTGTAAATAGCAAAAACAAAGCTCTCCATTCGTAAAAGATTAGATGCCTTCTCGTTCCTGCTGTTCGTAATCGAATCATGCAGATCAAAAAACAAAATCTTCTTAGAGCCGAATTAATCCATGTGCCGGTTCGTCTTTTGACTTGAAAAGTCATAGTGCCCCTTTGCGGCTTGGCTGCCTTATATCAGCAGGTCACACAGGAGTCAAGCCCAAAGCCGGAACGGTGCCTGCGGCAGGCTTGACTCCTGTGTGACCTGCTGAAAACCTGTAACCAAGCCGCAAAGGGACATCTCCGACTGGATAGCACCACCCGGTTTTCCAAAGAAATATTTAGTGTTTTCTACGGCTTTCAGAACCTGATGACCATTGCTTAGGTACTGGCAGGAATGAAGCAGAGATATGGTTTGTTCAGGCCGTTTCTTTGTTCCTGATGTTTATATCATCTCAAAACAACGAAGCAGCCTTAGGATTCGCATCCTAAAGCTGCTTTGACTTCGTTCTTACTGCGTGTTCCAGACCGGAACACGCAGTCTTTTTATCCATAATACCGCAGAATACCCCCGCCTCTTAGGCGGCGGGATGAATGCGCAGAAGTTAACACGAAAGTCGAACGTGCGTTTGCATCCGAACGCTCCGGATGATATAATAAAGTATAGGCACTGCAGCCCCGGAACGGGCAGAATACCTGTATTTTTGCGAAAGGCGCGCGGACATATGTACCATGTTG
>CADBEN010000025.1 GCA_902793685.1 uncultured Lachnospiraceae bacterium | reverse complement strand
ACGTCCGCGAGGTGACTCGAACACCCGACCTACCGCTTAGGAGGCGGTCGCTCTATCCAACTGAGCTACGCAGACATATTCAATTTTTGGCTTATTTCCAGGCTTTTTGAGCCCTCCGGAGCCACCCGGTGCTGCCTCGTTTCTGTCTAATGGACCAGCTGAGAAGGCATCTATTTTGCAAATAACGACCGAAGCCTGTTTGGCGTTAGGTGGTTACTGTTGCCGTCCTGATTCGAACTCCGCTCTCGTTTCTTTAACGACCCCGAGGCGTTAGGTCCTGCTCAAGCTTAGGAGGCGGACGCACTATCCTGCTGTGCAACGGAAACGAACTGCATCTTTCGGATGCGTGAATTAGTATAACACGGGGAAAGGGGAAACTCAACTGCGGGGATCTTCGATCTCCGCGGTTGGTCTTCCTCAGTTCTCAAAGAGAGCTTTTCCCTGGATCCAGACGGTGCCTTTGAAGCGGCGGCCGACTTCCGGCTCGCCCTGCAGGTCGATCTGGTTCGTGACGACGTGGATCGGGAGATCGTTGGTCTGGATCAGGAAATCCCAGATGTCCTCACCGGTCAGGAGATTCCTGCGGGTGCTGATCTCAAGGATATCGCCGATGATCTGGTAGATGTCGCATTCTATGCCCTGGGGCATAAAGCAGGACTCAACGATGGAGTAGATGTCCTCCTTCATCATCCGGCGGGTGAGGCTGTTGTACATGCCCATGTCTTCATTGTTCAAGGCCTCGATGGCGCTCTCATCGCCGTGGCGCGCGGCTTCGATCAGCTTCTCCCGGTTCTGGTCCGCGACCCGGGCTTTTTCGCGCATCTTTGCGTCCTTCTTGATGGGAAGAAGGATCTTTCCGTCCCGGCTGAACGCGGTGAGGGAAACGCCGCGCGGGTTCAGATTCTGACTGCGCTGCCGGCGCTGCATGTATTCCCCGGCATTGGTCAGCCGGAAGATCAGGGAAATACCCACGCGAATATCATCCAGAAGCCCGGAGAAGACATTGTTGTCCACGTGCCGCTGGATGGAGCAGTATACGTCGGAGGTGAGTTCCATTTCCTCGAAGAACGGCATGTACCGTTCCCGGACCAGCTGGCCGAGATGGTTCACGTAGCCGCTCAGGATCACGCCGAGTCCCGGTCCGAGCTCCGCCCGGATCTCCCAGAGACGGTCTCCGTTGCTGCGGTTGATGATCATGGCCCGCGGCTCGTTCTGCTGCTGGACGACATCGAGAAGATGCCGCACCTCTTCCTCGTTATGGTATTCGGAAAATCCGATTGTTCTGAAGTATCTATGCATAGTACAGGTATTATAAGCGCAGTTTCCGTGAATGTAAAGAATGACCGGGCAGGCTGACATCTGCAGGTTTTTGCGGAAAAGGGAAGGTCCGGCATGAACGCCGGACCTTCTTTAAACTGACGTATCAGTAAAGTCCCTGGGCGACCATGGCCTGGGCGACCCGCTCAAAGGCGCAGATATTCGCGCCGGCCAGATAATTGCCTTCTTTGCCGTAACGCTTCGCGGCTCCTGCGACATTATTGAAGATAAACGCCATCTGTCGCTGCAGTTTCGCATCGACCTCTTCGAAGGTCCAGTACATTCTCTGTGCGTTCTGCGCCTGTTCGAACCCGGAGACGGAAACGCCGCCTGCACTGGCTGCCTTGCCAGGCATATAGAGGATCCCGCTGTTCTGCAGGTACCGGACTGCCTCCGGCTCAAGGGGCATGTTCGCGCCTTCCGCCAGCAGGAAGCATCCGTTGCCGACAAGGGTCTTCGCCGCATCGAGACTGATCTCATTCTGCGTCGCGCAGGGAAGGAAGATCTCGCACTTGATATTCCAGATACCCTTGCCCGGGGTGTAGACGGCACCCGGTACTCTGGCCGCGTATTCGCTGATGCGCGCGCGCTCAGTTTCCTTGATCTGCCGCATCACCTCGATGTCGATACCTTTTTCGTCATAGATATACCCGTTGGAGTCGCACATCGCGACGACCTTCGCGCCAAGCTGCTGAATCTTCTGGGCAGCATAGATCGCGACGCTTCCGGAGCCGGTGACAACAGTCGTCCTGCCGGTGAGTTCCTTGCCGCAGGCTTTGCACATTTCGTCCGTCATGTAGGCAAGTCCGTAGCCGGTCGCTTCGGTGCGTCCCAGCGATCCGCCGAAATTCACGCCTTTGCCGCACAGGGCTGCGTCAAAGCTGGAGGTCAGTTTCTTGTACTGTCCGAACAGATAGCCGATCTCACGTCCGCCGACGCCGATATCGCCGGAAGGACAGTCCATTTCCGGGCCGATATATCTGTACAGCGCATTCATATACGCCTGGCAGAAGCGCATGACTTCACGGTCGCTCTTGCCGTGAGGGTCGAAATCGGAACCGCCCTTGCCGCCACCCAGCGGAAGACCGGTCAGGCTGTTCTTCAGGACCATCTCAAACCCCAGGAACTTAAGGATCGACAAATTGACGGTCTTGTGGAAACGGGTGCCGCCTTTGTAGCTCCCGATTGCACTGTTGAACTGAATTCTCCATGCGCGGTTCACATGGACCTTATGTGCATCGTCCTCCCAGGTTACCGGGAAGGTGTAAATGCGTTCCGGCTCGACGAAACGCTCAAGGATCGCATTCTCCCTGTAGACCTTTTCATTGGCGTCAACGACAGGACGAATGGATTCAAAAGCCTCCTTCACCGCCTGCAGGAATTCCGGCTCATTCGGATCCCTCTGGGCAGCCATCTCCAGCACTTCATCCACATAAGACATGTTTTCGTCCTCCTGATCGATCATCAATACGTCCGCACGCGGTATTCACTGCTTCCCCGTATTTATCTCTTGCAAAGCATTTACCTCTTGCCCCGCATTTTCATCATAGGGTCAAAGCGGAATGCCGCCGCGCGGCGCCTTACATCCTGAATACAGTATAGGACATAAAGCGCGAACAGTGTTACCGGAACCGCCAGAAACGGAAGAAGTTTCAGTATAGTGACCGGATATACCGCGTGCTGCGGTTCCTCTTTTCCTGCGGGAAATGCCAGCGCCTGCTTCACCGATTCACCTGCCCTGCTGCTGAACAGAATCGAACGGTCCAGAGGGCCTTCCACGATCTCCGCAGTCACGGCACTCTTGCCGGAGCCGGTAAGCGAAGCAACGAGCATCATCAGGATCTGCGGTTCTGCTTCCGGAGTTTCCTCCTGTTCCACGTTCTCCCGGACAAGATCCGGGATCCGGTAATCCAGCGACGTCGGGTGTTCCTCGCCGTATCCGCGAAGCACAAGGCTGACATTCATGGTGCCTGCACGAAACACTGCTTCCTGCTCTTCACCCGCGGACTGACTGATTTCCCCGCCCGATTCCGGCCTCTTTTCTATATCTTCTCCCATTCTTCCGCCGGCCGCAACCACAAATGCTTCCCCGACCTGGAAATCGGAGAGTTCCAGCCGCAGCTCGCGGTCCCCTGAGATCATGAGACTTCCGCCTTCCGGCGCCGCACCTGAAAATTCAGGTTCTCCGGAAAAATGCAGGGAACCCTGTTCATTTTCCGGCAGTGTGATCCTGACCTCCGTCTCCGGGATCATCATGTTTGAACGGTTTGTGATGGTAAAGCGGACCAGAAACTCACCGGGCGTTTCTTCACTCCAGCTGAAATCCGGCGACAGGAAAACTTCTCCCTCAGCGCCGGTTACCGCGGCTTCAGATTCTCTGACTGCCCCGGTTTCCAAATACTCTGACGCCTCGTCAGCATCGGCCGCAGTTGCCGGTATAGATTCCGGGAACGGCGCGGCGAAGACCGTTCCGCAGAGAAGAAACGCTGCAGTCAGAAAGGCAGCCGGTTTTAAAAACTGTTTATTCCGCATGGCTGCCTCCTTCCGCATTCAATGTCACGGTCTTCAGCGTCAGCCGGTAGGTCCCGTAATTCCCCGCGAAATCTTCAACCTTCGCTTCAAGCGGAAAACTGTCCTTCGGAAGCAGCGCTTCATCTGTCTGCCGGTTGACCGCCCGGGGCGTGACTGTATTTCCTTTTGCATCGCGGAAACAGGTGTTGTCCCAGTCGATTCCGGACATGACTTCCGATTCCCCTTCCCCGAACCGCAGCACGACCATGTCGCCGTTCTCGGTATAATTCCGGTAGACCGGAGTGATGCGGTCGATGTTGCCGATCCGGAATCCCTGCCGGACACTCTGTCCCAGCTGGTCCGTCACTGTAAACACGAAGGATCCGTTTTCCGGGATCTCCGCTGTATAAATGCCGTTTTCTTCCGTGACAGGCCAGTCTTTTCCTTCGATCCTAGCCTCCTTCACCGCCCAGCGGCTCTTTACACTACATTCGATCCGCTGCGTGTTTACCGGGACCGTCTGGTCATAATACCTCAGACTCCGGATCACCGGTCCCTGCATCATAAGCGCCGTAACTGCGCCCACCGCAATGCCGGTACCGGCTGCTGCTGCCTTGCGGTATAAAAGGCCGCCGGCCGCACTCTTTTCCAAAGCGCTCTTCCCGGCACCGGACTGAATATGACTGCCGGTCCCTGACGGAGCCTTGCTGCCGGCCGCCTGCTGTAAGCGCAGCATGCGGATCCTGGCAAGCATCTCCTTCCTGTAAAAGAAGAAGGGCGCGATCGAGTAGAATCCTTTGAGCTGCGGACGAAGCTTTTCTCTGGCAAGCTGGAGTCTTCGCTTGACCGTTCCCTCCGGAATCTGTTCCAATTCCGAGATCGCGGAGATCGACAGTCCGCAGGTATACCGAAGGTAAACCACTGCAAAATACTCCCGCTCCAGGCCGGATACGACCCGTCCGAGATCTGTCTTCAACTCGATGGCATAGTCAGCGAAGGGGTCGACAATTCCGTCCGCCTTTTCACTTTCACGTGCGATGGCATAATCCGCTGCCACCGCTTCTCCTCCGTGCGTGCGTTTTTCCTCTCTGGTATAATCGATCAGTTTCGTCCGGGCGATCTCGGTGATCCACTTGTTGAAGGCGTTGGGGTCCCGAAGATCCTTCAGCTTTTCCATTCCGGCGGTATAAGTGTCCATGACGATATCCTCCGCCATATCCCGATTCCGGATCTGCGGAAAAATATAGCCGAACACAATGTCCTTGGTAAGAGAATAAAGCTTTCCGTAGGCACCCTTATCCCCCTTCTGGTATGCCCGCACCTGCTGTGCAATATATCTGTTCTCAACAGCTGTCGCGATTCCCATAACGCTCACTCCTTTCTGAGGCTGTGGAAAACAGCCGCAAACAGCGCCATGATCATGAACAGGATCCCGACGTTTGCAGAAGAGAAGGGTTCCCCGGTCTTAGGAATTCCTTTTTCTTTTCTGCGGTCGATGCGTCCATAAGGAAGATGCATCTTTCTGTTTTCCGGGACTTCATCCAGCTTTAATTCCGGAGCCGACGGGGCTGTTTCCAATACCGGCGGCTGTTCCGGACCCGGTGTGGGATTCCCGCTGCCGGAAGGAGTTCCGCCGGAAGGGCGGTCGTGATCCGGCTCATCGCCGGGAGTCGTCGGGCTGTCCGGATGTTCGGGTCCCGGCTCGGGTTCTGGCTCCGGTTCAGGCTTGGGCTCCGGTTCAGGTTCAGGCTCCGGTGTGTCTTCTTTCCGGTTCAGGATCTCAAAAACTGCGGTTCCGTCACTGCGGACGACGGGGTCGCTGTATTCCGGAGTCCAGCCCTCGGGAACATCGACCTCCTCCACACGAAGGCCTGTATTCAGATCATCCAGAACCAGTCCGTCAAGGAGTTCTCCATCTTCATTAAAGAGAAGAATATCACTGCGGCCGGCATTGCCCGGTGTCGCGGTTCCGGTTCCTTCACTTCCGCCGGAAGCAGCAGTCCCGGCTGATTCTCCCGCATTGGAAGCCGACGCCGCGGTACTGTTCGAGGCATCTGAATCCGTAGCGCCGGTCACATCCGCCAGTGCGGAACTAAGCTCTTTAAAACTCCAGGCAGCTGTCCAGCTCCCCGATTCCGTCAATGCTTTGATCTTTCCGACCACCCGCTCCGTGCCGTCTTCCAGGATCACCAGAAGCCTGACCAGGATCCTCAGCGGATGATTTTCCTCCGACCAGCGTTTCCGTACTTCAATACTTTTCACATTCTCGACCGGCACCGGCTTCGGCTCATCAGGCTTCGGTTCGTCGGGTTTCGGTTCGTCGGGTTTCGATTCGTCGGGTTTCGGTTCGTCAGGCTTCGGTTCATCCGGCTTCGGCTCGTCGGGCTGATCGGTCTGGAAAGCTTCGGCGTAGTGAGCAGGATCCTGATCCTCATAGACAAAGACAGCCTCGATCCGCAGATTTCCGATATCAGCAGTGAAACCATTATTTGCCACGAGATTATTCACTGCCGACCGTGCATCCGCAGCGGAATCAAAGGCTCCGAGAATGCTGCTCCCGGCATAGACAGAAATCTTTGTGCGGTCTTTGATCTCCTGAAGTTCTGCGCCTGTTTTCATTTCCCCTTTCAGTGCCGTGATCCCCGGTCCGCCGTTCCTTAACAGCGTATCACCGCCAAGCTCTGCGGCGGTTTTTTCCGCAACGGAACCTGATTTCAGCGTCATATAATGCCGACGGGTAAGTCCGTCCGCAGAAACGACGGCATCCCAGACCGGCGTGTAAACAGCATCGTCCGATGTCAGAGCGGCCGATGTCTCTCCTCCGGCGACCGCTGATACCAGGCTGCTTTCCGCTTCAGGGCTGACAGTCACCGTCACCGGAACAGGATCAGGATTCAGCTGAAATCCTTCCGGAGCGTTCAGTTCTCTCAGTTCATAATTCCCGGCAGGGAGACCGGATATGATCAGCTCGCCGGCGCTGTCTGTGGTCCAGCTTGAAGTATTGTCCGGATACCGCACCGGGGCGCCCGAAGCAGGAACGGCCCAGAGCGCATATTCTGCGCCGGGAACCGGCTCCCCGTCCGGATCTGTCTTCCTGAAGCGGATCCCGCTGAGCACGGTCACATCTGCAGTCTCAGTCAGCAGTCGGTAAAACTGCGTATTGAAACTGTATCTGTAGCTCACATTCAGCGTCCGTTCCAAATCCTCATCCGACCAGTAATGGATCGTGGGCGGAAGCCCGTTTGCCACGTCCTGATTTGCGTTTGCAGCGACAGTAAAATCACCGTCATTTCCCGGCATAGAGATCGTTGTCCCTGTATGCCTTGTGACAGAATCCGCATAGGGTTCCCAGCTTACACCTGCATGATTGACGCTCTCCGCGGTACTGTATTCACTGTTGAAAACACCGCCTTCCGCCCCATGGATCCAGACACCGAAATCAAGTCCGACGGTTTTCGGAAGATCACCATAGAGATAGTGAAGCTCCACAGGTTCAAATGTCATCGCTGAATCCACTGTGATGTTGCCGTTCGCTGTGCCGATCAGTTCTGCCGGGATGACGTTCTGATAATTGCCACCTTCGAGATAAATACTTGTTCCGTTAAAATATATTTGTTTATCTGGATTCGATGCATCTCTTTCAAGAAGTGAAATATCATGAATATCATTTCGTGAAAGTCGTATTTCGCTTGCGTTCTTCAGCAACCTAATACCAGAAATATCCTTTATTCCTTTGTTATTTCCGGTAATTACTGCTCTTCTACCACCCAAATTTTCAGGTTTATAGTTTTCAATGATTTCCTTTGCCGTCCATGTTGGATCTATGTTATATATATTTAATTTGATTCTTGATGCAATACTTTCATACACTGCCGTAGCAAAGTTTTCGTCAGTGATTCCTGCTGCACGGATCGCATCCACTGTGAAACTATCCGGTATCCCGGGATCTGCATAAGAAGACACTGCTGCGCCCATGCCTTCCAAGGTCAATGCGGCAGTGAGAATCAATGCTCCTGCCCGTTTTATATTTATTGATTTTTTCATACCCATTCCCCTGATTCTGTTTCTGCCATTTCTTTTCCGTCTGTCAGAGCACATGCTTTCTCCTTTCCTGATTCCGGACGATCCCCCGAAGCAAAAAAACGTCCTGTTTTTTCTGACATAGATAAGACGGAAAAATCCCGAATTTGGTTCACAAAATAATATTAATATTTTATAAATTTTATTATTATTCTATAAACCCACTCGGGTCAATGTCTAAGTGTAATATTTGCAATATAATGTGCAGTTTAATATAATTAACGCGGATATTATCTTATCATTGCCATTTCATTTCTGCATCTGGTCGTATTTTCGAACTATTAAGTTCGTATTTTCAATCCTACATATATGAATAATCACTTCTCCGGAAACAAAAGCGGACCTTCGCAATCCGCTTCGCTCCTTGATCATGAACTGCATGAGGCGAACAAAAAGAGGATGTATGCAGATCAAAAAAGTGAAAACAAAAAAGAGCTGCCATTCGACAGCTCTTCGATAAGCATTATTAACAAGGATTCCCGTACTCATCTGTCCAGATATCCCAAAGCCTGTTCCAATGCTTCTTTTTCCTCTGCACTGAGCAGGACTTCAGTCTGTCCGCAATCCACAGTTTTAATATAGAGATAACAACCCTCTCTGGAATGTACCGTATTGATGATAAATCCGGAATTGGTGTAATCGAGTTCCGCAAGCGCAAAGCTCATATTTCCGCCCATCTCTTTGAAGGCGTTGTAGCGCACCACTCCGAATTTCTGGAGGGAAGCTCTCTGATTCTTGTTCAGCACACGGATCGCGTCTTTGTTTGCACGGTCTTCACTGCGAAGATCCCGCAGCTCATCACCCATCTGGACAATGGTGTCCTCCAGCGTTTCCGCATCCTTGCCGCGCATAAAAGTATCATATGCCCGATAGAGACGCTTGTAACGAATCAGGAGATAGAGCACCAGCACCAGAAGAATTGCCTCAATTCCAAGACTGACAGGAAGAAGATAATTCAGCATTCATCTGCCTCCTTTACTCATGACCGACAGACCGAAACAGATCCATCAGACGCTCAAGCTCGTCCTGAGAATAATAATCTATCTCGATCCGCCCTTTATTCTTATCTCTCCGGTTGATCCGGACTTTGGTTCCGAGCAGGGTATGCATCTGCTCCTCATAATCTCTGTAAAAGATCTTCAGAGGATCATCCGCAGTTTTTTCCGGATCCTCGGGCTTTGCCTTCTTTCTTCCTCTCAGCTTAATGAGCCTTTCCGTATCCCGGACACTCAATCCCTTCTCAGCGATCTCTTTAGCTAGTGCAAGCTGTTCCTCCGGATCTTCTACGACGACCAGAGTCCTGGCATGTCCTGCAGAGAGGATGCCCTGCGCCACCATTTCCCGGACTTCTTCGGAAAGTTTCAGAAGACGAAGCGCATTGGTGATCGTTGTGCGATTCTTGCTGACTCTGTCGGCAATGTCTTCCTGGCGAAGTCCATACTCATCGATCAGAGTCTGATAAGCCATTGCTTCTTCCATGGGATTCAGGTCAGCTCTCTGCACGTTCTCGATGATAGCTACTTCTGCAGCCTGCTGTCCGGAGTAGTCGCGGATGATCACCGGCACTTCCTTAAGACCGGCTTCCTTTGCGGCCCGGAAACGGCGTTCACCGGCAATGATTCTGTACTTTTTTCCGCTTTTCTGGACAAGCAGAGGCTGCAGAACACCAAACTGCCGGATAGAAGCCGTCAGTTCCTCCAGTTCCGCCTCATCAAAGTTCTTTCGCGGCTGTTTTTCATTTGTCTCGATCTGGGAAAGTCGGATCAGGATCTCCCCGGTCTGTTCTGCCGTATCTGCTTCCTCAGACTTTGCTTCCGCTGCAGTTTTCTTTGTGCTGCTCTTTTTTACCGCAGGCTTTTTCTGTCCGGAAGGTTTCCCTGAGGTTTTCTTTTCGGGTTCACTTCCGTTGTTCTCTTTTTCCGTATTATTCTCCGGAAGTTCGCGCCTGGTTTCTGTGTCATCTCCGAACAATGCTCCCAACCCTTTTCCAAGTCCTCGCTTTTTGGGTGCCATCAGTATTCTCCTCCTATGCGGATCAATTCTGCTGCAAGTTTTCTGTAATTCTCTGCACCGGCAGAGTGCGGATCATATTCCGTGACAGGCATTCCATAGCTCGGGGCCTCCGCCACGCGCACATTTCTCGGAATGATCGTCTCATAAATATGTTCGGTCAATGCCTCCTTCACGCTGTCCACGACCTGCTGCGAAAGGTTGTTTCTGGCATCATACATTGTAAAGACGATTCCATCCACCTTCAGATCCGGATTAAGCCGCTTCCGGACCAGACGGATGCTCTTCATCATCTGTGTCAATCCCTCCATTGCATAATATTCGCACTGGATTGGAATCATGACACCGTCTGCCGCAGTAAAGGCATTGATCGTCAGAAGGCTCAGAGAAGGAGGGCAATCGATCAAAATGAAGTCGTAACTTTCCGCGATTTCCTGAAGCGCTTTCTTCAGGACGTTTTCCCGATCTTCAAGATCCAGGAGTTCTATCTCTGCCCCGGAGAGTTCCATATTCGAGGGCATCAGATCCAATGTCTGAGAGTAGGTCTTATGGATTGCTTCCTTCGGGCTGCACTGGCCCATGATCATTTCATAGACTGTATTTTCTTCTTCATTCTTTTCCAGTCCGAGTCCGCTGGTCATATTTCCCTGCGGGTCGAAGTCCACTGCAAGGACTTTCATTCCTGCCTCTGCAAGAGCGGCTGCCAGGTTTACGGCTGTTGTGGTCTTTCCGACACCGCCCTTCTGATTTGCGATCGCAATTATTTTATTCATGTCAAAACCTCTTCATGAAGAATGTCCGTCCGGACTGCCAATGAAATTTATACTGCCCGGACAAATCTTTAGTTTAATATACCATATCCGTATTTGGATGTCCCTATATCATATGAATGTTTCACGTGAAACATTTTCGCTGTCTTGAGAGTCTTTGTTGTAAATAATAGACAACTGAAATCAACTCTATATTACGAACATCAGACAGCTTTTCTTTCAGATTTCTTTGCCTAATAACAGAAAAACAGGCAATGTTTCACGTGAAACATTGCCTGCCTTAAAGGTTATCCACAAGATAATGTTGAAACTGTGGAGAATACTACAAGATAATCGAAACTGATTCATCCGACCGTAAAATATTAAAGTTCATTTTCTTTCGGATAACGGTTCTTTTGAAGGAAGTCCTGCTTTTCTCGGGAATTTCTTCGGCGTCAGTCCGGTCTTCCGGATCTTAAGCAAAGTCCGTTCACCTTCTTCCTCTGGAAGCGAGAACCGGATTTCTTTCTCCAGTGTCCCCCCAAGAAGCTTCAGTGCCGTCCTTGCGTTTTCAGCCTCCTGCCTGATCTCTCCTGATTTATATGGGATAAAATATCCGCCTTCCTTTACGAAGGGTAAACAATATTCCGACAGTGTCGAAAGATTTGCAACTGCCCGGGATACACATAGATCGAACTTTTCACGATACTCCGGCTTTCGGGCGAGATCCTCCGCACGTCCGTGAATTGCAGTGACATTTTCCATTCCGAGTTTTCCGCATTCTTCTTTTATAAACAGAATACGCTTGTTCAGGCTGTCTGCCAGAACAAGATCCAGATTCGGAAAGGCAATTGCCAGTGGGATTCCCGGGAATCCGGCCCCGGTACCGAGATCCATGATTTTTCTGTTTCCGCTGCCAAGGTCCGGAACCGCACGAATCAGTGCCAGGCTGTCCGCGAAGTGTTTTGTTATGACATCCTGCATTTCCGTAATTGCGGTCAGGTTCATGACTTTATTCTTTTCGATCAGATCTTCATAAAAACGGCAGAATGCTTCAGCTTGCTTTTCTGTCAGCCGTATGTTCAGAGGATCCAGCGCTTT
This sequence comes from uncultured Lachnospiraceae bacterium, assembly GCA_902793685.1. Lineage (GTDB taxonomy): Bacteria > Bacillota > Clostridia > Lachnospirales > Lachnospiraceae > Moryella. The sequence continues at coordinate 17,429 of CADBEN010000025.1, read as the reverse complement.
CTGCAATTTTTCGGAAAAAATAATGTCCAATGGTTTCCTCCTTATTTCCGATGTGCTTCCATCCAGACAAGAAGCACGCTGATATCGGCGGGAGATACGCCGGATATTCTTGAAGCCTGTCCAACAGATCGGGGACGGACCTTGTCAAGCTTCTGGATGGCTTCCAGACGAAGACTTCCGACCTCATTGTAATCGATATCCTCGGGTATCATCCGATTCTCCAGTTTCCTGAACTGTTTTACCTGCTGTTCCTGCCGACGGATATAACCTTCATACTTGATCTCGATATTTACCTGCTCGCGCACATCGTCCCGGAGTTCCGGGCGCTGCGGATCCAGCTCCTTTACGAGTTCGTAGTTGAGTTCCGGCCTGCAGATGATTTCCGCCAGCGTAGCGCCTGTCTTCAGGGCTGTGGAACCATGTGCCTCCAGCCAGCTGTTGATTCGATCGTTCGCGCCGACAGTCGTCTTTTTCAGCCGCAGGATCTCTCCGTCGATTTCCTGTTTCTTTTTCCGGACCCTGCCGATCCTTTCTTCGGATACAAGTCCCATGTCATGGCCCATCTCTGAAAGCCGCAGATCCGCATTGTCCTGGCGGAGAAGGAGACGATACTCTGAGCGTGATGTCATCATCCGGTAGGGCTCATGGCTCTCTTTTGTTACCAGGTCATCAATCAGGACGCCGATATAGCCCTCAGAACGGTCGATTACAAAGCTTTTCCTGTCAAGAACATGCATCGCAGCGTTTACGCCGGCCATAAATCCCTGCACCGCGGCTTCTTCATAGCCGGAGCTTCCGTTGAACTGTCCGCCGGCAAAAAGTCCCTTTACTTTTTTGAATTCCAGTGTCGCGTCCAGCTGGCGGGCATCTATGCAGTCATATTCGATGGCGTAGGCATTCCGGACGACCTTTGCGTGTTCCAGACCCGGCGTTGCGTGGATCACAGCGTACTGGACATCCTCGGGAAGCGAAGAGGACATGCCGCTCAGATACATTTCATGCGTATAAAGTCCTTCCGGCTCTACAAAGATCTGATGTCCTTCCTTATCCGGGAATTTCATCACCTTGTCTTCGATAGAAGGGCAGTAGCGAGGCCCTGTACTCTTTATGCTTCCGTTGTAAAGCGGACTGCGGTCGATGTTGGCGCGGATCAGTGCGTGTGCCTCCTCTCCGGTGTGGGTAAGCCAGCAGCTGACCTGCGGCTTCTGGACAGACGCGGGATCTGTCTCAAAGGAGAAAGGAATAACCGGAACATCACCCTTCTGTTCCTCCATTTTGGAGTAATCGATGGTTCTCCCGTCGATCCGCGCAGGGGTACCGGTCTTGAAGCGGTTCATGATGATTCCGTTGGCGAGAAGAGAATCAGTCAGGTGATTTGCCGCCTTCAGCCCGTTCGGACCGGTGTATTCGCTGACTTCCCCGAAGATACAGCGCGCATTCAGGTACACACCGGTCGCCAGGACTACGGCCCTGGTGTGATAGGAAGCACCGGAGACTGTCTTCACGCCGCGGCAGATCCTGGTGCCGTCCGGTTCAGGCTCTGTGATCAGCTCCGATACCTCTGCCTGCCGGATCGTAAGATGTTCCGTCTGTTCCATGGTCTTCCGCATTTCCCTGGTATAGGCCTGCTTGTCAGCCTGGGCGCGGAGTGAATGGACCGCCGGACCTTTGGATTCATTCAGCATGCGGGACTGGATGAAGGTCTTGTCGATATTCCGGCCCATTTCTCCGCCGAGGGCGTCCAGTTCCCGGACCAGATGTCCCTTGGAAGTTCCCCCGATGTTCGGATTGCAGGGCATCAGAGCGATCGAATCGACACTCACCGTGAAAACAATGGTTTCCAGACCGAGCCTCGCGCAGGCGAGCGCCGCCTCGCAGCCAGCATGGCCCGCGCCGACGATCGCGACATCATAATTTTCCTCAATATAATTCATACGTTCCTCTTTACCAGGTTTCCCTTTATCTTTTTCCATCCCGACATTACTTTCCCGTGCAGAAACGTTCAAAGATTCGGTCGATGACATCGTCCCCGACGGTTTCTCCGGTGATCTCTCCGAGGGACTGATACGCATCCTGAAGATCGATAGAGAAAAAATCTTCCGGCAGTCCCTGGGAGATGCTGTTCTGTACAAGCTTCAGCGATCTCAGAGCCTGTTCCAGGGCGTTTTTGTGGCGCGCGCTGGTCACATAGATCTGATCGTTAAAGTTGATTTCGTTGTGATAGAACATGTAGCGCACTGTTTCTTCCATCTCCGGAAGTCCTGTGCCATCCTTTGCTGAAAACACAATTACCTTGTGCTCCGACATTTTTCCGATTTCCTCTGCGGTGACGATCTGCGGAAGATCTGACTTGTTGAGCAGAATCACCGCCTGCTTTCCCTCGGAAGAAGCCAGGATTTCCCGGTCTTCCTTATCCAGGGGAACGGATCCGTCGATCATGACCAGCAGAAGGTCTGCATCTGCGGCGGCTTTCCGGGCTTTTTCGACGCCGATCTGTTCCACGCGGTCCGTGCTTTCCCGGATCCCTGCCGTATCTGTCAGGTTCAGACTGAGCCCTGCCATGCGGATGTGTTCTGTCAGTGTATCTCTGGTCGTTCCGGCAATCTCCGTCACAATGGCCCGGTCTTCTCCGGCGAGAAGATTCAGAAGGGAAGACTTCCCGGCGTTCGGTTTTCCGAGGATCACCGTGGAAATACCTTCCTTCATGACCTTTCCGCTCTCCGCGTTTTCGATCAGATTTTCCAGTCTCCGGACAAGGATCCCTAGTTTTTTTCCCAGTTCCTCCGGATAACCGGTCAGGTCATAATGCTCCGGATCATCCAGGGCTGCTTCGATCCAGGCAGTCTCATTCAGGATCTCTTCCCGCAGCTCCCGGACTTTGTCAGACAGTCCGCCCTGCAGCTGGCTCACCGCGGCTTCCATCGCATATCGGTTTTTTGCCTGGATCAGGTCCATGACTGCTTCCGCCTGGCTGAGATCCATCTTTCCGTTCAGGAAGGCGCGTTTTGAAAATTCTCCCGGACCGGCAGGACGGGCGCCGGCTTTCAGCACTTCTTCCAGGACCCGCTGCAGTACGAGACTCCCGCCGTGGCAGTTGATCTCAACAGTGTTTTCCCCCGTATAGCTGTGGGGAGCGAGCATTACCGAAACGAGGACATCATCCAGAATCTCCCGTTTTTCCTGTATTCTGTCGGGAAAAGCACAAGATGCATTTTCCATATTACCGCAGCTGCAGGTCACCGCATGGCGGTAATGGATCGTATAGGCCCCGGCATTAAGAATGCTCCGGTCCAGAACGCGGTCCGCAATAGGCAGCGCGTCTTCTCCGCTGATCCGGATGATTCCGATGCCGCTTTCCCCTGCTGCTGTCGCGATCGCCGCAACCGTATCTGTCGTTGAAAAACCTGCCGGCATAAGCCACCTCCACAGATCTGCCTGAAAAGCAGAATAGAGTTATTTATATAGATTATAAAGGAAAACTGTCCGTTTGAAAAAAAGAAGAGGCCGGCGGAACCGGAGGACTTTTCAGTCCCCCGGCACCGACAGCCTCCTTTCACCAGACTGTTGAATTATTCGGTTTTTTCTGAATCTGCCGCTTCCGCTTCAGCAGCTTCGGCGGGAACAGCTTCTTCCCCGATGTCCTCGTCATTATCCTGATAAACGGCTTCATCAACCATCGCCTCGATGATCTCGGTGACTTCCGCCTGATCTCCGGAAATTTCAGCCTCGGTCTCGGCTGCATAATATGCTTCACCGAATTCCGCGCTCTCGCCGGCATTTCCGGCGTCTGCGCGCTTTGCGCGGTTCTGGCGCTTCAGGTCCTTTTTCAGCACGACGATGATGTGGCGGTAAGGATCCTCGCCCTCGGAATAAGTCGTGACATAAGGATCTCTCTGCAGCGCGGAATGGATGATTCTGCGCTCATAAGGATTCATGGGCTCCAGAGACATGGGTCTGCGGGTGCGCTTCACCTTGTGGGCGATGTTTCTCGCAAGGCTCTTCAGCTTCTGTTCCCTGCGTTCACGGTAGTTCTCTGTGTCAAGCTTGACGCGGATGTAGACGTCGCGGTGCTTGTTTACCACAAGGCTGACCAGATACTGGAGAGAATCCAGGGTCTGTCCGCGCTTTCCGATCAGGACGCCCATGTCGTCTCCGCTCATCATCACGTTCAGCTCATTGTCCTGGTAATTGAAATCCGTGTCGATGGAAATTTCCTCATCCATGACCTTAAAGATCTGAGTCAGGAATTCCACTGCTTTAGCCTTGATCTCATCTGCCTCAGGCTGAAGGACCTCGCGGCCGACGTGTTCTTCGCGGCGCTTTCCCGGAAGCACGGAAGCTAAAGCTGCGCGATCCTGACGGCCGCGGCCGTTTCTGCCTTCGCCGTCTTTTCCGCCGCGCTTTTTGTCGCGCTGACGTCTGCCTTCCGGCTTTCCTTCTTTCTTAGCGGCTTCCTGGTCACCTTCCTGCTTCGCAGGAGCATTCTTCTTTGCGGGCTTTTCGGAAGGAGTCTTCTTCTTTTCCGCCGGAACTTTTTCCTGGACAGCTTTCTTCTCCGCAGCAGCCTTTTCCTGAGCGGCTTTTTCCTGAGCGGCCTTTTCCTTAGCAGCCTTCTCCTGGGCGGCTTTCTTTTCCGCGGCTGCCTTCTCCTGAGCGGCCTTCTTCTCCGCAGCGGCCTTTTCCTGGGCTGCCTTCTTCTCTGCAGCAGCCTTTTCCGCAGCTGCTTTCTGCTCAGCTGCTTCTTCTTCCTCTGTCTTCACGCGGGCCTGAATAGTCCAGGGTCTCGCGCCGATCATTCCGAACAGTCCGGCGCTTCCTTTTTCAATGATATCAACGACCATGTGGTCGCTGGTGGTCTGAAGACCGATCAGCGCCTTTGTGATTGCTTCATCATAGGTTTTCGCTGTTACTGTGATCTTATCCATGCTTTCAGTTCTCCTGCTTTTCTGCTGCATCCGCAATTTCCGCAGCGGCTGCCTCTGCGGCATTCACAGCCTCCGCAGCTTTTGCTTCAGCGGCATTCACAGTCTCTGCAGCTTTTGTTTCAGCGGCATTTACAGTCTCTTCAGCTGCCGGTTCAACAGCAGCCACGGCTGCATCGTCCGCGGCGTTCTTTTTCTTCTTTCCCTTTTTCTCCATCTGGCGGTCATTGTACATGGCAACCATGTTAGCCTTCGATGCCAGGGAGCCGGGTTTCGCGTTCTTCTGATAATACGCAGTGGAATCCGCAACGACCTTCGCGTTTCGGGACATCTTTTCCTTCATGGAACGCTCTTCCTCCTCGGCTTCCTTCTCCATGTTCTGGATGCCGCGGACAGTTTTCTCGGTGCGGCTCTTAAGCTGCTGCGCGTTGCCGCCTTTCTCGATGGCCTTTGCGTTAGCCTTTTCCATGTTTGCCTTGACGATTTCCTCAATGTTCATGGAATCCAGCTGGTGGTTGATGATCATCTGCTGAACCATGCGGCAGAGTCCGCTGGCGACCCAGTAGACACCGATACCGGCCGGGAGCGTAAAGCAGAAGACCAGGGACATCATCGGCATCATGGTATTCATGGTCTGCATCTGCTGCGCCATGGGATTGTCGCTGTCGGAATTCCGGGAATTCCCGGTGCTGGCTGTCATGAGCTTCGTGGAATACCACTGTACCAGGGCGGCCGCGATGGGGATGATCCATGCCGGATTCGGCATGAAGCCCTGGAACGGCGCCGTGGAAAGGTTGATTCCGAGGAAGTAGTTCATCTTCTCGATATCCGCGGATGTCTGGGCAAGCGTGGACGCGATGGACGGGAATGCAGTCTCAAGAGAGGACCACTGGGCCGGCGTGAACTTGTAAAGGAAATCGATGACCTGGTTCAGCGTCGCACCTTCCACCAGCGCCGGACGGATCTTTTCGCCGATGCCGTTCAGGACTTCAATATACCCGGGCTGCTGCATGACCGGTTCCGCGGCATTCTTAAAGACTGCATAGACGGACGGAACATAAGCAGGAATGCGGTAGATGACCTGATAAAGAGCAAACAGGATCGGCATCTGGATCAGAAGGAATACGCAGCCGCCGGTCATGCTGGTGCCGTATTTCGCATAGACCGCCTTTGTCTCGTTCTGCATGCGCATCACGGAAACGTTGTCAGTCTTTCCTCTGTATTTTTTCTGAATCGCCTGGAGCTCCGGCTGCATGACGCTCATCAGCCGGGAAGACTTCTGCTGCTTGACCGTCAGCGGCCACATCAGAAGGTTAATGATCAAAGTGAAGAGGATGATGCTGAGGCCGATGTTGGTGACGCCGAAATTCGCCGTTACGCGGAACAGACCGTCCATGATCAGCCCGAGGATAACTGCGATATGTCCGATGATCGGCACAGATGACTTCGTAAGGAAAATAAGATTCAAGGCTTTGACCTCCGGTATTTGAGATCTGTTTTGACGACAGGTTAAGGGAAAAATAAGGGAGGGTACTCCAAAAAACCGGTACCTCACGGGACCGGGTCATAACCTCCTTCAGAAAAAGGATTGCAGCGCAGGATACGCCACGCAGCCAGAAGGCTTCCCTTCCAGGGACCGTACTTTTCAATTGCCTCGATGGCATACTGAGAGCAGGTCGGAATAAATCTGCAGTGGCACCGCCATTTCAGCGGCGACAGAAAAACCTGATAGAAACGGATCGCTCCGATCAGGAATTTCTTTACAATTCTTCCTATCATAAATAACACTCAACCATAGACCGACCGGTCAGGAACCGGTTCGCAGACCATGCAGCTGCAGCAGATGAAGAAATGCTTTTTCTGTTTCCCGATATGAAAGTCCGGCCGCAGTTTTGCGGACCACGACAACGAAATCGTTACCCTGTCTGATTTCGGATGTATGAAGACGGAATACTTCCCGCAGCAGGCGGGTCATCCTGTGTCTCACGACACTGTTTCCGATTTTCTTTGACACACTGATTCCGATCCTGCTGTGATCCAGTCCGTTCTTTCTGACATACATGACCAGATATTTGTTCGCACGGGGCTTTCCTGTATCGTAGATCTCACGAAACTCAGTGTTCTTTTTGATGGATGGAAAGCGTTTCATTCAGCAGGCTCCAATTGGTAAAAACTGTTTCTCTGATAAAGAAATGGGGTCGTCGTCAGACAACCCCATTGATCCTCGACGTATAATGCCGATCAAACGGTAAGCTTAGCTCTTCCCTTAGCTCTTCTGGCAGCCAGGACTTTTCTCCCGGACTTGGTGGCCATTCTTGCACGGAAGCCATGGACTCTGAACTTCTGAGCGTTATGCGGCTGGAAGGTCATTGTACCTTTTCTCATAGTCGGAACACCTCCTCACTTCATTTCTTTTCCCGACCGGTTCTGACTGCGAACGGAATTCGGTACTTCATACGGAATTTCTTCCGAAATATCTCATTCAGGGAACATTCTCCGTTATTATACGGAAACTGAAAGTTCAAGTCAAGCACAATTCCGCCGCGGCTTTGCTGACTTTTTCCGTACGAGTTTCTTCTATTTATAATACTACAAGATACAGTTCGGCTGATCCACATATTGCGATAGTTATTTAAGCATCTCCGAAGGACCTCCTGCAAAACCCTTGATCTACCTTCGTATTCCATTCGGATGTATCTGACATTTCCGCTCAGTCGAGTGGCCTGGCGGCATACTCTCGGTCGCGGAAATGTCAACATCCATGGAATACTCAGTCGATCTGCGATGGTTTTGCAGGAGGTCCCGGAGATGCATTAACAGAGTCGCTTCCACACAAATGGCCGGATTAATTCACACCGCTGTGGAAACAGCATTTGTTGATTGTGGAAAGATTCTGCAGGGAGGTATTCACATAATTCACAAGTTGCTGTGGATAACTCAGAATTATGTAAAGGAATGATATTTACATAATTTTTTCCACATAATGTGGATAAGTCCGTGGATAAATAGGCCGGATTCATCCACGGATACCCTGAAAACCTTATATTTGCTAGGATTTCGGATGGTGAAAAAGGGGAAAAACGCTTATTGTCAGACGTGTCAGACAATTTTGTAAACCGAACATGAGTCCGTTTTTTCCGGGTTTTCCATATGATTCCACCGGGTTATCACCAGTTTCCAACAAAGTTATCCACATCCCCTGTCTCTTATCTTATTGTTAACAAGAGCCGATTTTGGTATAATATCTTCAGACAAATCCTCCGCCGGATCGAGCTTCCTGAAGGTAGATCTGACGGGAGTTTTTTTTGACTGCCCTGAAAAGGAGAGCCATATGGAATTATCTGATTTTGAGAAGATCCGAAAGAACTGGGATGCAGTTCTTTCTTATATAAAAGAAGAGTTCATCGATGAGATTCTTGAGGTGTCCTATAACATGTGGATCCAGCCTCTGAAGCCGGGCTACATGAAGCGGGACGAGGACGGAACCCAGGTCCTTTTTATCGAAGTGCCGGACACGGAAGAATTTCCCGGCGAAGTCTACAAGCGTCTGGTATCCAGAAAATACACTCCTTATATCCGGGCAGCGGTCAAGATCGTGACCGGCGTAGTCTGCAGGCCTGAGTTTTATGTGCGGGAAAGCATGAAAAAAGAGCCTGAGCTCATCAACCGCCCGCAGCAGGTTGCGGCATCCACGCTTGTGGCATCCAGCCTGAATCCCAGATATACCTTTGAGAACTTTGTCGTCGGAAAGAACAACCAGTTTGCCCACGCTGTGGCGCTGGCTGTGGCAGAAGCTCCGGGAGAAGCCTACAATCCGCTGTTCATCTACGGAGGCGTGGGTCTCGGAAAAACACATCTGATGCAGTCCATCGCCCATTCGATCCTGCAGCGGAATCCGGAGACAAAGATCCTTTATGTGACCAGCGAAACTTTTACCAATGAGCTGATCGAATCCATCCGGAACCGGGACAGCTATTCCACGGCGCAGTTCCGTAACAAATACCGGAACATCGACGTTCTTCTGATCGACGATATTCAGTTCATCATCGGAAAAGAAAGTACGCAGGAGGAATTCTTCCATACCTTCAACGCTCTTTACGAAGCAAAGAAGCAGATCATCATTTCGTCAGATAAGCCGCCGAAGGATTTTGCGACGCTGGAGGAGCGGCTCCGCTCCCGCTTTGAGTGGGGTGTTCCGGTGGATATCCAGTCTCCGGACTACGAAACACGGGTCGCTATATTAAGGAAGAAAGAGGAACTGGACGGCTTCAACATCGACAACGAGGTCATCCAGTACATCGCCGCGAATATCCGCAGCAATATCCGTGAGCTTGAAGGTTCCCTGAACCGGATCGTCGCCATGAGCCGTCTTAACAACCGGGAGATCAATCTGGAGATGGCCCAGGAGATCCTGAAGGATATGATCAATCCGGAAGATACGCCGGCGCTTACCCCGGATTTCATCATCCAGATGGTGGCGGATCATTACGGCGTCTCTGAGGCGGATCTGAAGGGACAGAAGCGGAATAAGGAAATAGCCTACCCGCGGCAGATCGCCATGTATCTCTGCAGGGAGATGACAGATACTTCGCTCCAGCAGATCGGATCGGTTCTGGGCAACAGGGATCACTCCACAGTTATCCACGGTCTCGATAAAGTCTCCACAGATCTTAAGAGGAATCCTGAACTGGAGACCCAGATCTCGGCACTGAAGAAAAAGATCAATGCACATTGATCCACGTCCGGGAACGGGTTTTCCATGGGGAATCCACCCGGTTTTCAGAACCCGGGAAGCGGCATAAAATATGGAAAAAAGGGATCTGCCAACATATTCACATCCCCTGTTACGTATAATACGATATTGTTTTTTAAAAACAGCGTCATTGCGGCACCGCTGAGGCAGGAAGCATCGACCGCTTCCCTTTGTGGAAACCTGCCGCAAAACTCAAAAAAGAAAGGACCTGCGTCATGAAGCTCGAATTCAGCAAGGAGAAACTTACGGCAGCTCTCGGAATCGTATCCAGAGCCATTCCTTCCAGAACGACCAATCCCATCCTTGAATGCATTCTGTTCGATGCGGACGGAAGTACGATCAAGCTGACAGCCAATGATACCGAATTCGGTATCGAGACTGCAGTTGAAGGGACGATCCTTGAACACGGTAAGGTCGCCCTCGACGCGAAGCTGACGTATGAGATCATCCGGAAGCTGGAGGGAGGAGAGTCTCCTGTCACCATCGAGAGCAAGGCTGATTTCTCGACGGTTATTTCCTGTGAAGACGCGGTCTTCAATATCCAGGGCCGGGATGGAGAAGAGTTTTCCTACCTGCCGGTCATCGACAAGGACAACTATATCTGTCTTTCCCAGTTCACGCTGAAGGAAGCGGTGCGGAAGACGATCTTTGCCGCAGCTTTCAATGACACGAACAAGATGATGGGCGGCGAATATATCGAAGTCCGCGGTAATATGGTGAAGTTCGTCGCGCTGGACGGACACCGGATATCGATCCGTTCCGTGGAAATGAAGGAGACCTACAATGACGCAAAGGTCATTGTTCCGGGCCGCACCATGAGCGAGATCAGCAAGATCATGACGGATGACAGTGAGAAGGAAGTCCTTATCTACTTCTCCCGGAATCATATCCTGTTCAGCTTCGATGAGACGACGATCGTTTCCCGCCTGATCGAGGGTGAATATTTCCGGATCGACCATATGCTGTCCAGGGATTATATGACTAAAGTCAAGGTGAACCGCACCAGGCTTCTGAACAGCATCGACCGCGCTACCATCCTGATCCGGGAGAGCGACCACCGTCCGATCATTTTCGACATTAAGGACGGAATGATGAAGCTGAAAGTCAAGTCTTCCTTCGGTACCATGGACGGATCTGTTTCCTGTGAGAAGGAGGGAAAGGATCTCATGATCGCCTTCAACCCGAAGTTCATGCTGGATGCGCTCCGGGCGGTCGATGATGAAGATGTCGATATTTATCTCACGAACTCCAAGTCTCCCTGCTATATCCGGGATGAGAAGGAAAGCTATATCCATCTGATCCTTCCGGTCAATTTTGTGGTGTGATTATGAAAGATGTGAAGATCCGCGACGAGTTTATCAAGCTGGAGCAGGCGCTGAAATTATGCGGCGAATTTTCCACCGGCTCGGACGCGAAATATGCAGTGCTTGACGGAGAGGTTCTGGTGAACGGGGAAACTGCGGTGCAGCGTGGGAAGAAGCTGCGTCCGGGCGATACGTTTACTGTCAACGGACATGATTATAGAATCACTGGAGCTTAAAAATTACAGGAATTACAGGGAGCTCTCCCTTTCCTTTGATCCCGGGACCAATCTTCTGTACGGGGATAATGCTCAGGGGAAGACGAATATCCTTGAGGCGCTCTATTACTGCGCTTCGGCGAAATCCCACCGGGGCAGCAAGGACAAGGAGATCATAAGGTTTGGGGAAGAGGAAGCACATGTGAAGCTGCTTCTCAGAAAGAGGGACGTTCCTTACCGGATTGATATGCACCTGAAGATGAACAGTGCCAAGGGGATCGCGGTGAACGGTCTGCCGATCCGGCGGGCCAGCGAGCTTTTCGGGATCCTTAACGCGGTGCTGTTTTCTCCGGAGGACCTGAATATCATCAAGAACGGTCCTGCGGACCGGAGAAGGTTCATGGATCTGGAGCTCTGTCAGCTGGACCGGAGCTATGTGCATGCGCTGGTCAGCTATAACCGGGCTCTGGTACAGAGAAACCGGCTTTTGAAGGACATTTCTTTTCAGCCGGAGCTCCGGGAAACTTTGGATCTCTGGGATGCCCAGCTGGTGAATTACGGTTCGCAGCTGATCCGGGCGCGGAGGGATTTCCTCATGCGGCTGAATCCTGTGATCGGCCCGATCCATTCAGGACTGACCGGCGGGAAAGAAGAGATTTCGGTTATTTATGACAGCAATACGGATGAGCAGGAATTCGAAAGTTCTCTGGCGAGGGCCAGGGAGAGTGATCTCCGGCAGAAGATCACCTCAGTGGGTCCTCACAGAGATGACATCGGATTCTTTGTGAAGCGGACAGACGCGGAAGATCAGTCCGCCGCGGTTCCCAGGGACCTGCGCGGCATGGATCTCCGAAGATTCGGGTCTCAGGGGCAGCAGCGCACCGCTGCGCTTTCTCTGAAGCTTTCCGAAATCGGGCTGATGGAGCAGGCCACCGGGGAAAGCCCGGTGCTGCTTCTGGATGATGTTCTCTCGGAACTGGATACCGACCGTCAGAAGCAGCTTCTGAAGACGATCTCCAGAATTCAGACAGTCATCACGAGTACGGGCATGGAGAATCTGCTCGGTAAAGATTTCAGGATCGACAGGACCTTTGAAGTCAGAAATGGTGCGGTGCACGAAGCGGACGGAACGATTGTCCGTTAAGGAGGAAGTTTATGAGCACGGAATACAATGCGGATCAGATCCAGATCCTTGAAGGACTGGAAGCTGTCAGAAAGAGACCGGGAATGTATATAGGGTCCACATCGTCCAGGGGGCTTCACCACCTGGTCTATGAGATCGTGGACAATTCGGTCGATGAAGCGCTGGCAGGTTTCTGCAGCGAGATCAATGTGACGGTCCACCCGGACAATTCCGTCACCGTGCTGGACAATGGCCGGGGAATTCCGGTCGATATTCAGAAAAAAGCAGGCATCTCTGCGCTGGAAGTGGTTTTCACGATCCTTCACGCCGGCGGAAAGTTCGGCGGCGGGGGATATAAAGTTTCCGGCGGACTGCACGGCGTGGGCGCTTCTGTCGTGAATGCCCTCTCTTCCCGTCTCGAGGTCAATGTATACCGTGACGGAAAGATCTATCAGGAAATCTTCGCAAAGGGCAAGGTCATTGAGCCGGTCACGGTGGTCGGAGACTGCGATCCGGAGAAGCACGGAACAGAAGTCACCTTCCTTCCGGATTCTGAGATCTTTGAGGAGACGGTCTACGATTACGATACCCTGAAGATCCGTCTCAGGGAGACGGCATTTCTCACGAAGAATCTGAAGATCACCCTGAATGATGAGCGTGAGGATCCTGTCCGGACCCACACCTTCCACTATGAAGGCGGAATCCGGGAGTTTGTCACCTACCTGAACCGCGGAAAGTCTGCGCTCTATAATCAGGTCATTTACTGCGAAGGCGTGAAGGACAAGGTCATTGTCGAGGTTGCGCTTCAGCACAACGATTCATTCAACGAGAGTATTTACACCTTCGTCAACAATATCAACACTCCGGAAGGCGGAACCCATCTGACCGGATTCCGCAATGCGGTCACAAAGACTTTTAATGATTATGCCCGGACAAACAAACTCCTGAAGGATAATGAGGATAATCTGAGCGGCGAAGATCTCCGTGAAGGAATGACCGCTATAGTCAGCGTCAAGGTCGAAGATCCGCAGTTTGAAGGACAGACCAAGCAGAAGCTCGGAAATTCCGAAGCCAGCGGCGCGGTGAATTCTATTGTCTCCGAGCAGATCACATATTTCCTGGAACAGAATCCCGCGGTTGCGAAGGTCATCTGCGAGAAGGCGATCCTTGCCCAGCGGGCAAGAGCCGCAGCCCGGAAGGCAAGGGATCTGACCAGAAGAAAATCCGCCCTGGACGGCATGGCTCTTCCCGGCAAGCTTGCGGACTGTTCCAGCAAGAATCCGGACGAGTGCGAGATCTTTATCGTTGAGGGAGATTCCGCAGGCGGATCCGCAAAGACCGCAAGAAGCCGCGCGACCCAGGCGATCCTTCCTCTCCGCGGAAAGATCCTGAATGTCGAAAAGGCCCGCCTCGACCGCGTCTATGAGAACGCGGAGATCAAGGCGATGATCACTGCCTTCGGTACGGGAATCCACGATGATTTCGATATTTCGAAGCTCCGCTACGGAAAGATCATCATTATGACCGATGCCGATGTCGACGGCGCGCATATCGCGACCCTGATGCTCACATTTATCTACCGCTTTATGCCGGAGCTGATCAAGCAGGGACATGTGTTCCTGGCTCAGCCGCCGCTTTACAAGCTGGAGAAGGGACAGCGGATCTGGTATGCCTACAGCGATGACGAGCTGAACCGGATCCTTCAGGAGGTCGGAAGAGACCAGAACAACAAGATCCAGCGTTACAAGGGTCTTGGAGAGATGGATGCGGAACAGCTTTGGGAGACCACCATGGATCCGGAGCGCCGGATCCTGCTCCGGGTCAATATGGACGACGACGCGCTTTCGGAGCTTGACCTTACCTTCACGACGCTGATGGGCGACCAGGTGGAGCCGCGGCGTGAGTTCATCGAACAGAACGCGAGGTTTGTCACCAACCTGGATATCTGAGATCATTGATTCGTCTTGAATCAGGAGAATCGGGAGAAGAAGTATGGAACCGAATATTTTCGACAAAATACAGGAAGTGGATCTGAAAAAGACCATGGAGAAGTCCTACATCGACTATGCCATGAGCGTCATTGCCGCCCGTGCGCTGCCGGATGTCAGGGATGGTCTGAAGCCGGTCCAGCGGCGGATCCTTTATTCCATGATCGAGCTGAACAACGGTCCCGACAAGCCGCACAGAAAGTGCGCGCGTATCGTCGGCGACACGATGGGTAAATACCATCCCCACGGCGACTCCTCGATCTATGGCGCTCTGGTCAACATGGCACAGGAGTGGAATCTCCGCTATCCGCTGGTGGACGGCCACGGAAACTTCGGTTCTGTGGACGGTGACGGCGCTGCGGCCATGCGTTATACCGAGGCCCGTCTCAGCAAGATCGCCATGGAGATGCTCTCCGACATCAACAAGAATACGGTGGACTTTGCACCGAACTTTGATGAGACGGAGAAAGAACCTACAGTGCTTCCCAGCCGATTCCCGAACCTTTTGGTGAACGGAACCACCGGAATCGCCGTCGGCATGGCGACCAACATTCCTCCCCACAATCTGCGGGAGGTTATCGGCGCTGTTGACAAGATCATTGACGACAGGATCGAGGACAGGGAGACGACTCTGGACGATGTCTGCGAGATCGTAAAGGGACCGGATTTCCCGACGGGAGCCATGATCCTCGGCAGAAAGGGAATCTCTGAAGCCTACCGCACCGGACGCGGAAAGATCAAGGTCCGTGCGGTGACAAATATCGAGCCCATGGCGAACGGAAAGCACCGCATCATCGTGACGGAGCTTCCCTATCTCGTGAACAAGGCACGGCTCATTGAGAAGATCGCTGATCTTCACAAAGAGAAGAGGGTCGACGGAATCACGGATCTCCGGGATGAATCTGACCGCGAGGGTATGCGGATCGTCATCGAGCTCCGGAAGGATGTGAATCCGCAGATCGTCCTGAATCATCTGCTTAAGCACACGCAGATGGAAGATACTTTCGGTGTGATCATGCTGGCCCTGGTCAACAACGAGCCGAAGATCCTGAACCTTCTGGAGATGCTGAATCTGTACCTGAAGCATCAGGAGGATGTGGTCACCCGCCGCACAAAATATGATCTGAACAAGGCAGAAGAGCGGGCTCACATTCTGGAAGGCCTGCTGATCGCCCTCGATCACATTGAAGAGGTCATCCGCATCATCCGCGCCAGCCAGACGGTGGCCATCGCGAAGCAGGAGCTGATGGCAGCCTTCGGGCTTTCAGATGCCCAGGCCCAGGCGATCGTCGACATGCGTCTCCGCGCCCTGACCGGTCTGGAACGGGGCAAGCTGGAGGCGGAGTACAAGGATCTCCAGGAAAAGATCGCCTACTACAAGAGCATTCTTTCCGACGAGAAGAAGCTGCTGGGTGTGATCCGCGACGAGATCAATGTGATCGCCGAAAAGTACGGCGATGACCGCCGCACGAGTTTCGGCGTGGACGATGAATTCGAAGCCGAGGACCTGATCCCGGACGACGACATGGTCATCGCCATGACAAATCTCGGATATATCAAGCGCATGAGCCCGGACAACTTCCGCAGCCAGAACCGCGGCGGCAGAGGCATCAAAGGCATGCAGACCATCGATGAAGATTTCATCACGGATATCTTTATGACGACGAATCATCATTCGGTGGACTTCTTCACAAACTTCGGCCGCGTATACCGTCTGAAGGCTTACCAGATCCCGGAGGCGGGACGCACCTCCAGAGGAACCGCCATCATCAACCTCCTTCAGCTGCAGCCGGAGGAAAAGATCACGGCGATGATCCCCTTCAGCGCGGACGGTGAGGCAAAGTATCTGTTCATGGCGACGAAGAAGGGAACGGTCAAGAAGACAAAGCTTGAGGAATACGCGAATGTCCGGAAGAACGGACTTACGGCGATCGTTCTCCGCGAGGGAGACGAGCTGATCGAAGTGAAGCCGACCAACGGAGAGCAGGATATCATCCTGGTCTCGAAGAAGGGTATGGCGATCATGTTCAACGAGAAGGATGTGCGTTCCATGGGCCGCGCTTCCACCGGTGTCCGCGGCATGAGTCTCGCGGAAGGCGACGAAGTCGTCGGTATGCAGATCACTTCCCAGGGCGAAGCGATGCTTACCGTTACGGAATACGGCATGGGCAAGCGGACGATGCTGACAGAGTTCCGTAAACAGAGCCGCGGCGGCAAGGGACTGATCTGCCACCGCCTGACGGACAAGACCGGAAATATCGTCGGCGCAAAGCTTGTGAATGACGAGCGTGAGATCCTTCTGATCACGAATGAAGGCGTTATGATCAGGATCGCAGTTTCCGATATTTCCATCATCGGCAGAAACACCTCAGGTGTGAAGCTTATGAAGATCGACCGGGATTCCAACGTCCGGGTCGCCAGTATCGCAAAGGTTCGTGAATCTTCCCAGCAGAATGAGGAAGACGCAGATGCGGACGGGATGACGGAAGCTCCGGAAGACACAGATCCGGTTGAGAATGATCCGGATACAGAGGAGTGATTTTCAGCTGCCCGGCTGAATATCTGAATCTTTTTATAAAGTGAAATATTATCTTCGGACAAGATAAAGTATGACTCTGCGCCTCCCGGCACCCCATCTTGTGGGGGCCCGGAGGCGCAAAAAAATGGCTTAAAATAAGGGAAAATTCGGGTTGACAAAGCTCCGAAGCCTCATATATAATCTGATATGCACTCTGAAGAGCACCCAGGTGCTTTTTGAGTTGTGTGGAGAAATACTCAAGTGGCCGAAGAGGCCCCCCTGCTAAGGGGGTAGGTCGGATAAAACCGGCGCGAGGGTTCAAATCCCTCTTTCTCCGTTGGTTTGCAGGACTTAAAAACTTTTTAAAAAAGTTCTTGACAGTCAAAAGCAAGCCTGCTATATTTAGGTAGTTGTCGCTAAAAGACAGCCAAGCACCTTGAAAATCGAAGATCAGACAGTACAAACAACCCTGAAAATTTCTTTGATAAGAGTCCTCCGGGACTCAAAGAAAGTTTCAAAAATGTACGAAAGTACAGACAGTAATACGGGTAAAGATAATAACTGAGAAGTCAGTCGTTATCCGGACCTGGAAAGAACCTTTTATCT
>CADBEN010000024.1 GCA_902793685.1 uncultured Lachnospiraceae bacterium | reverse complement strand
GGTCAAACGGGATAGTGGGCGCAGTGTACGTCCGGTGTCCGCGAAAGCGGCACGAAGCCCCCGCCTCTTAGCATACGCGAAGGCGGTGGGTTAATTCACTACTGAAAGGAGTACCCATGAAGATAAAGCAGAAACCCGCGGCAGTTTTCACCGCAGTCCTTCTTGCGGTCTCCCTTTTTCAGCCTGTGTCCGCAGGGACCTGGCATACCGCCGGGGACGGTCTGTACTACCGGGAAGCGGGAAAGAACACGGTAGGCTGGAAGCGGATCGCGGACGAATCCGGCGTCCGGCACTGGTATTATTTCGGGGAAGACGGGCGCCTTGCCCGGAACATCGACACCCCGGACGGGTTCCGGGTCAACGAAGCCGGGTTATTCGGCGGGATCTCTGACAGGGGCGTAAGCCCGGAATTCGCCGCCGCGGAAAAGGCAGCGGAGACCGCACGGCAGGCGGCAGAGCGGGCATATTACGAGGACTTATACCGGAAAAAGGCGGAAGAGGAAGCCCGGGCGGCAGCCTCGGCTGCCGGCGGACCCGGAACTGCCGGCGGAGAGGCCGGAGACGGAAGTACAGGCGGTGGAAATGGTATGACGGAAGCAGAGATACCGCCCTACGTCAGCCTGTTCCGGAGGGAAACCTACGGGACCATGCTGAAAAATGCGCCGGCGGAAAAGCTCAGTGGTCTGCGGACCGGCGGTATGCCGGCGGAATTCTTCATGCTGTGTGTGGCCGGCGAGACCTCCGGCGGTTCCGGATTAATGAAAAGCATCATCGGGGACAGCGGCCGGGCCTACGGCTTCTGCCAGTATGACTACCGCTATGACCTGGTGGACTTCCTTCAGTACGCCTGCGGTCAGCATCCGCAGCTCTGGAGCGGGGCGGAGACCTTCCTGAACACTGAAAACGGAGATATCCGCCTCGTGGAAAACGCGGATTTGAAGCAGATCTTCCGGCGGGCCATGCTGACAGACCCGGAGACGACGCTTTCCGACCAGCTGACCTTCATGCGGATGCTTTACTGGGACGACTTCGCAAAGGAGATGGACGCCGCCGGGTTCCGGCTTGGGGAGCGGAACATCGCGGTGCAGGCGGCGCTCTTTTCCGTGAACGTGAACTGCGGTCCCCACCCGGAGATATTCATTCAGGAACTGCGGCCGGAAATCAGCGACCAGGAATTCCTGGACCGGATCTATGAACTCCGGAACACGGTGTTTGCGGAGATGGACGTCCAGGGACTCCGGAAGAAAGGAACTTCGGAACGCTATCTCTCCGCGGAGCCGGCCATGGCGGCAGACCTTATGTACGGGAACATCGGCCTCAGCTTCGAACTGGATTATGGCGGCGGCGTCGAATGGTACGGAAATCCCTTCTGACAGCTGCAGGCAGGATATTGAAGTCTTTCAGACTCTTTGCACTACCTGGTCCCGTACCGGTCTTTCAGATACCTGTACATGACGGCGGTGCCGTCCGCCACGCTGGGGATGGTGGTGTATTCCAGCTTATTGTGGGAGATGCCGGCGCGGCAGGGGATGAAGACCATGCCGGTGCGGCAGAGGGGCGGGAAGGACATGGCGTCATGACCTGCGCCGCTGGGCATGCGGCGGAAGGAAAGACCCAGCTCCCGGGCAGCTTTCACCAGCCCTTCTTCGGTCTCCGGTGACATACGGATGGGCGATACATCGTTGATCTTTTCCTGCCGGCAGTCGATCCTGCGGAACTGGCAGATGCTTTTCACTGCCCGCAGCAGGTCCCGCTCCATGCGGTCCAGACTTTCCTTCTGGATCCCGCGCATATCGATGCCGATGGTGACTTCGCCCGGGATCACGTTCATGACGTTCGGGGCGTTGTTGAGGACGCCCACAGTGGCCACACTGTTGTAGGCAGCTTCCCTGTGGCCGATGCGCTCGACCTCCAGAATGATGGCCGCGGCGGCGCAGAGGGCGTCGTTCCGCATGGACATGGGTGTCGCGCCGGAATGGTCCGCCATGCCGTTCAGATACATACGGTAGCGCTTCGGCCCGGCGATGGTGCCGACGATGCCGACCTCCGTCTTTGTCTCGTCCAGAACCTTTCCCTGCTCGATATGCATCTCCAGGTATTCTCCGATGCCGGAGATCTTTTTCGGGTGGAGGGACCAGCCCTTTTCGCGAAAGACCTCCGCGATGGTGCGCCCGTCCTTACCTTTCAGGGAATCAATGTTTTCCTTGTAGCTTTCGTGGGTAATGAGGCCGCTTCCGATGGTGCAGAGACCGAAGTTCGAGGATTCCTCGCATCGGAAAGCGCCGACCCGGAGCGGGACTCTGAGACCGTCCCGTCTGGCCCAGCGGAGACACATGAGACCCGCGATCACACCGGCCGCGCCGTCATACTCACCGCCCTCGATGACGGAATCCAGGTGGGAAGCAATGAGGCAGTAGCCGTCGGAGGGATCGTTCACGAGGTAGGAGTTCCCGGCTTCGTCCTGGATATAGCTGCAGCCCAGTTCCTTTGCATAGGAAGCAAAGACCGCATGCATGCGGTCTTCGGTGTCTGTATAGCCGAGGCGCGGGTGAACCCGCCGCCGGGGAGTTTGCCGATCTTCGCAAATCTGCCGAAGGCAGACGCGATGAAATGCAGATCCTGAGCAGAGTGTTCCATGGCGATCCTCCAGCTCCGGGAACCTGGCGGCTGACAGCATCGGCCGCGTCCATGCCGGTCAGGTCCGTACTTCGATCATGTATTTCTTCAGAGTGTCCACGGGATGGAGGGCCAGCTTCGCGGTACGGAGTCCCAGATCGCCCATGTCGTCCTCGCGGTTGATATAGGTGACGCCCTGGGAGACCAGCTGCTTCGCGAACTGGTTGAACACCATCTGGTAGGCCCCCTTGTGGTTCCGGTCCGCTTTCTCGGTGTGGGCGTAGCAGGTGTCGCCGATGACTTCGCCCAGGGTGAAGCCCAGGACTTTCCCGGCAGCCTTCAGGACCCAGCCCTGGAAACCGTACAGGTCAAGATTGTCCAGGACCTCGAAGGTCTTCAGCTCTTCCTCCTGTCCCGAAGGCGGGAGATCGCTGTCCGACCGGTAATCCGCCTCAAAGAAGGCCCGTACCTCCGGAAGGTTTTCCGGGCCGATCCTGTCAAAACTCCAGTCCGGATTCTCCCGGACAAAGGCGTTCACCAGGTTTTTCTGGCCGTGGAACTTCCGCCCGCTGAGGTTCGCGAGCTCTTCCGCGCTGTAAAGATAATCCATGTATTCCCGCTGCTCTGCGATGAAGACAATATTGCAGAGCGCCTGGAACATGGGAAGATACGGTTCCGGCACCGTCGTGAAGCGGACCTGCGCGAGCGTCGGCTTCAGTTCCGCGAGAAGGTGCATGAGCGCGGACGGAATGTCCTCCGCCAGGGGCAGATTATAGTGGCCGATCCATTCCGGGTCATGAAGACGTGAATACAGGACATTGTCCTCGATGCAGTATTCCATCCGGAAAAAATCTCTCCAGATAAATACACCGCCGACGCTGTAGTCGCAGGTGCGTCCCTTCGCGTAAGGAAAATACGGACGGAGGAGGTCGATGTCGTCGAGCGTAATCTTTTTGAATTCCATAAATTTATAAATCCCGGACCTTCTGTGAGGGATGAGTCCGGCCGGAGAACGGCTCCGGCCGGATTCAAACCATAACAATAACAATGTGTGCGAAAGTATTATAGCACACAATGTATTTGAAGCAATATAATTTAATAAAATATTTATAGACGATCAGAGCTTCGCTGCCAGGGCGCTGCCGCACTCGGAAGTGGAAGCGGTGCCGCCCATATCCGGGGTCAGACCCTTCTTTTCCACCAGCAGCTCCTGGATGGCGTTCACGATACGATCCTCCCACTCCGGGTATCCGAAGAAGGCCAGCATCTGGCCTGCGGTCCATGCGGAGGCCAGCGGGTTCGCAATACCCTTTCCGGCAATATCCGGCGCGGAGCCGTGGATCGGCTCAAACATGGACGGGAACTTCTTTTCCGGGTTCAGGTTTGCGCCGGCTGCCAGTCCCATGCCGCCGGAGATAGCGGCGCCGAGGTCCGTCAGAATGTCGCCGAAAAGGTTCGAGGTGACCACCACCTGGAGGCGCTTCGGATCCTTGACCATGAACATGGAAGCGGCGTCCACCAGCAGGGAGTGGGTCTCCACGTCCGGGAACTCCTTCCCGACTTCCGCGAAGATCTGGTCCCAGAAAACCATGGAATAGTTCAGGGCATTCGCCTTGCTGATGCTGGTCAGGGTCTTTCCCTTTTCCCGGGCCAGGTTATATGCATAGCGGATCACGCGCTCGCAGCCCATACGGCTGAAGACACCGTTCTGGATGACGACCTCATGGGGCGTGCCTTTGTAGAGCCATGCACCGGAGCCGGAATACTCGCCTTCACTGTTCTCCCGGACAAAGATCATGTCGATGTCCTCCCGCGGCACGTCCTTCAGCGGACAGGGAGCGCCTTCCAGAAGCTTTACCGGGCGGAGATTGATATACTGGTCAAAGCCGTGGCGGATGGTGAGCAGCAGTTCCCGGAGAGAGATGTGGTCCGGGACGCCGGGATAACCCACTGCTCCCAGAAGGATGGCGTCGAAGGCTTTCAGCGTCTCCAGCGCGTCCTTCGGCATCATCTCCCCTGTCTTCAGATAGTACTCACATCCCCAGGGGAAATAAGTGAATTCAAAAGAGAAACGTCCGTCCTTCGCGGATGCGGCCTCCAGTACCTTGACGGCTTCCGCCATGACCTCAGGGCCGACACCGTCGCCCGCAATAACTGCAATTCTGTACTTGTCCATGAGCAGACTGCCTCCTGGTTTTGATTTTTGGACCCTTATATCATATCATGGAAAGAAAGCGGTTACGATGGATTTTCTACCTGGTTCATCAGACGCAGAGATGAAAAAACAGCCCGGCGGCACGCCGGACCGGAGGAAAAATCATGTTTTCTACGACATTGTGTTATCTGGAAAAGGACGGGCAGTACCTCATGCTGCACCGGGTCAAAAAGAAGGAAGATCTGAACGAGGGAAAATGGGTCGGCATCGGCGGCAAGTTCGAGGAGGGGGAGAGCCCCGAGGACTGTCTGCTCCGGGAGGTGAAGGAGGAGACGGGGCTTACGCTGCATTCCTGGCGCTACCGCGGCATCATCACCTTCGTGTCCGACAAATGCAAGTGGGGCACGGAGTTCATGCACCTTTTCACCTCCGATGATTTCGACGGAGAGTATCACGGAAACGACGAAGGGATCGCGGAGTGGGTCGATATAAAACGTGTCCCTTCCCTGAATCTCTGGGAAGGTGACCGGATCTTTTTAAAGTACCTGCTGACGGATATCCCCTTCTTCTCCCTGAAGCTGGTGTATGTGGGCGACGACCTGGTGCAGGCAGTGCTGAACGGGAAGGAGCTGGAGCTCTGAATTTACAGCAGCATGCAGATGAGCGGGATGGTCAGCATGGAGAGTAAATTGGTGAGGAGGGACAGCTTCGCAGCCATGCTGAGGTTGCCGTGATATGTCTCCGCCAGGACCGTGGTGACGCCGGGGACCGGCATGCCCATGACCACGGAAATCACGGAAACGATCATCAGGTTCCGGATGGGCAGATGAGAGAGCACGGCGAAGGTCAGCAGGGGGCAGAAGAGGAGCCGCGCCGCTGAGGCACTCCAGGCGTCCCGGTCATTGAACAGCTCCGCTGCACGGCTCTGTCCGATGGCCATGCCGGTGATCAGCATGGACAGGGGCGTCGTTATGTTGGAAAGGTGGGTCAGCGGGATGGCTGCCGGGCCCGGAACGGGGATCCGCCCGAAATAAAAGATCAGGCTCAGAAGCACAGAGAAATTGATCCTGGTAAAGAGGACCTGTTTGAGAGAAGGTTTTCCTGCCCGGACCTTCTGATCCGCGGCGGAGCCGGAGGCGCCGGGAACTGCGGCGGCGGAAGCGGCGGCAGCGGCAGAGGAGTCGCCCGCGATGGCCATGGCGCCGATGGAATACACGTAAATATTGAATGCAATATTGTAGATCACAGCCAGGGCAAGACCTTCAGCGCCGAAGAGCGCCAGGCAGACGGGGAATCCCATGAACCCTGTGTTGGGGTAGGCGCAGCAGAAGGCCCAGATCCCGCGTTTTCCTTCCGGAATCCGGAGGAGCCGGGCTCCCGCACTGCCCAGGAGCTGCATTGCGGGAAAGGCAACGAGGCCGATGCCCAGGGTCAGGAGACTGTCCCTGATAAAGGCGGGATCATATTCTTTTGTCGCGAGGGAAATGAAGATCGTGCAGGGAAGCGTGATCTTGAGAAGCAGCGCTGAGAAACAGGGAGAGGCTCCGGCGGGAAGCATGCGGAGACGCACTGCGAGGAAACCTGTACCGATCAGGAGAAACAGGCCGAGGAGATTGGAAAAGACTACCATAAAATCAAGATGCATCTGAACACCTCCGTGAAGGGAAAACGGAAAAAGAAAACGCCTCAGGGCCGGCTCAGACGAGCCGGCTCCATTCTTTCGCGAAACGCACCGCCTCCGCGACCAGCGGGGACTCTGAATCCTTTCTCCAGGCGACGCCTACTTCCTTAATGATATCTTCCCGGATCCGCAGCTGACGGATCCCGTCCAGCTGCCGGTCATGGAATTCCTCTTCCGGGAACAGGGCGATGCCCATGCCGCCCTGCACCATATACATGGAGTTCGTAGGTTCTCCGGAGCGGCACACAATATTCGGCTCGAAGCCCGCATCCCTGCAGGCCTCCAGCACCAGCTCCGAGGCGACCTGCCAGGGCTGGTGGAAGATAAAACGCTCGTCCTTCAGCTCCCGCATGCTGACACTGGCGATATCCCTTACACTGCCGGCTTCCTCGTCCGCGTCCATTGCCGCGGCGGCCTCTCTTTCAGCCCGGGCTGCAAGCGGATGGTCATAGGGGACAGCCAGGGCGTATCTGTCTCTTCCAAGAGGCTCGAAAGCCAGCTGCGGCGGGAGTCCCTTTGGCGGGAGGTTCAAAAATGCGAGATCGATCTTCCGCTCTGTGAGCAGGTCAGACAGCTGGTAAGTTCCGAATTGGCGGATGCTGAAGGAGATGTCAGGATAGGCGTGGACGAAGGCGGAGAGCATGGAGCCGAATTCAATGCATTGAAGGCTGGTGATGAGGCCGAGAGTCAAGGTTCCCCTGTGGAGGCCCGCGTAGGAAGACATGGCTTCCTCAAGTCCTTTGGAATAGCTGAGGATCTCCCGGGCTCTCCGGACAAATTCGGAACCTGCTTCCGTCAGGACGGCGCCTCTGGGGTTCCGGTGAAACAGGCGCACGCCCAGCTCTTTTTCCAGCCGCGCGATCTGCTGGGACAATGCGGGCTGTCCGACGTGGCAGACTTCCGCTGCCTGGCTGAAATTCCCGCAGTCTGCGACATTGACCACGTAATTCATAACGGTGAGATCCATGTGCTTTCTCCTTTCCGTTACCGGGATCAGGATTCCGAACCTGCAAATACGATCAGCTTGCGGCAGCAGGATTTAACATCAGATTACTTTGACTGTCCGGGCTCTGTCAAGAAGGTATCACTTTTTGTGATACCTGGTCTCACAAGGGACAATTGGATTTTGAGACCGGCGGATCATAAACTGTGATCAGAGTATAAGAGAAATACTTACGGACAGAATGTACAGGAAAGGAGACGGCATTATGGGAGCAAGTCGGTTCTACTTTACTGAGGAGGATGTGAAGCGCCTGGAAGACCAGGCAGTGCAGACTCGTCAGGATATCATTTCAATGATCACAAAGGCTGGCGCCGGTCATCCGGGCGGATCGCTTTCCGCATCCGACATGATCACGGCACTGTATTTCCACGTTATGAACATCGATCCGAAGAATCCCCAGTGGGAGGACCGGGACCGCTTCATTCTCTCGAAAGGCCACTCCTGCCCGGCACTGTACAGCTGCCTGGCACGCCGCGGCTTCTTTGATCCGGAGGAGCTGAACCATCTCCGTGAGTACGGTGCCATGCTTCAGGGCCATCCGGATATGCACACCACCCCGGGTATTGACATCAGCACCGGCTCCCTCGGAAACGGGCTGGCGGTGGCAGTCGGCACCCAGCTTTCCGCGAAAGTTCACGGAAAGGACTACATGACCTACTGCATGCTGGGTGACGGCGAGCTGCAGGAGGGTCTGGTCTGGGAGGCTGCCATGGCAGCAGGACACCATGACCTGAACAACCTGGTGGCCATCGTGGACTGCAATGGCGTACAGATCAACGGCTGGGTCAATGAGATCATGACGGTGGAGCCCATCGGCGACAAGTGGCGTGCCTTCGGCTGGAAGGTCGTGGAGGTGAACGGCCACAACATGAAGGACATTCTCACGGCGCTGCACACGGCGAAGACCATGCGCCATCCGGTGGTGATCCTGATGCGGACCGTCAAGGGCAGGGGCGTTGATTTCATGGAGGATGATTCCGGCTGGCACGGCAAGGCACCCAGCCAGGCAGAGATGCAGACAGCTCTGTCCCAGATCGAAAAAGGAGGTGTGGTCTGATGGCTAAGACGATTGCGGACCGTCATATTTTCGGCAATGAGCTTTGTGAGATCGGAAAGACCAGAAAAGATTTTGTGGTGCTGAACGCGGATACCAAGGCCTGCAACCTGGAGAAGTTCCAGGAGATGTTCCCTGACAGAGCCTTTACCATGGGTATTGCGGAGCAGGACATGGTAGCCACGGCTGCCGGCATGGCGACCTGCGGCGACAAGGTGTTTCTTTCCACCTTCGCGGTGTTCGCGACCATGCGTGCCTGTGAGCAGGTCCGCACCTTTGTGTGCCACACCAACGCCAACGTGACCATCCTCGGGACCCATACCGGTCTGCAGGTGGGCGGCGACGGCGCGACCCACGCAGCGGTCGAGGACATCGGCATCACCCGCACCTTCCCGAACCTGACCATCATCCAGCCCTCCGACGGCGTTTCCGCGAAGGCTCTGGCCCACGCGGCAGTGGATTTCAAGGGACCGCTGTATGTGCGCCTGCACAGGAACGCGGTGCCGGATTTCTACGATCCGGAGACCTTCAAATTTGAGTTCGGCAAGGCCATCACCGTGAAAGAGTACGGCACGGACCTCACCATCATCTCCTCCGGAATCATGCTCCAGAAGTGCGCGGATGCCGCTGAACAGCTGAAGGAAAAAGGCATCAACGTCCGCCTGCTGGATATGATGACTCTGAAGCCGCTGGATGAGGAAGCGGTGCTCAAGGCGGCAAAGGAGACCGGCGCCATCCTGACTGTGGAAGACCACAGCGTCATCAACGGCCTTGGCGCCGCAGTGGCATCCGTGGTCGTCCAGAACCAGCCGGTGCCGGTGAAGATCATCGGTATCCCGGACCGGTTCGGCGAGTCCGGAGACCCGGAGCTTCTTTACAAAGAGTGCCATATGGATACGGCTTCCATCGTCGAAGAGGCAGCGAAGCTGTCGGAGAAAAAGAAAGCCTGAAGGACAGGAGGAAGATAAAAATGAAGAACCCGCATGTTACGATCCTGCAGACCAGTTTCGCGAAGCGTGACGACACGATCGCATTTCTGAAGGAAAAGGTTCCGGGCGTCAAGGTGGAATTCATCACCGACAGCACCATCCTGGCGGATGTCCGCGCCAACGGCGGACCAACGAAGGCAGTCTATGACCGCATGAAGCTCTATGCGAAGGCAGCGGAGATCTCCGGCGCGGACCTGATCGTCAACTCCTGCTCCACCGTGGGCGAAGTTGCGGACGAGTACCGGAAGGAAGTCTCCATCCCGGTCATGAAGATCGAGGATCCCATGTGCCAGGAGGCAGCGAAGCTCGGGACGAAGTTCGCGATCTTCGGAACCGTCGAGACCTCCATGGGCCCGGTGGCAAGGATCATCGAGCGCCTGGTGGCGGAGCGCGGCGAGAAGGCCGAGTGCAGACTGTTCGTGCAGAACGCGGCATGGGACGCCCTGGTGGCAGGCCATCCGGAAGAGCACAACCGCATCCTGCTGGAGAACATCCGCAAGCTGGATGAAGAAGGCTACGACGCCATCGTCATGAGCCAGGTGTCCATGAGAGCGCTGCTCCCGGATCTGAAGGACACGAAGACCCCGGTGCTCTGCAGCTTCTTCAGCGGATACCAGGCCATCGCGGACAAACTGAACGAGATTGCTGCGGAAAAGTAAAGCAGCATCACATCTTTTAAAAGCAAAAAGAAAAGGAGATAAGATCATGGGAAAGAAACTGGTTTCGGATCTGCTTGTCAACTACCTTGAGCGCCGGAATGTCACGAAGCTTTTCGGACTCTGCGGTCACACCGTCATCGGCATGCTGGACGCCCTGTCCCGCAGCGAGAAGATCGAGTATATCGGCTGCCGTCATGAGGCGATCGCATCCACCGCGGCGGACGGCTACGCCCGTGTCACCAACAAGGCTTCCGTGGTCATGTGCCACCTTGGGCCTGGCATCACGAACGTCATCACCGGCGTCGCCAACGCACAGCTCGACTCCATCCCTATGGTCGTCATCGCGGGCGATGTCCCCAGCTTCTATTTCGGACGCCATGCGCATCAGGAGCTGCAGCTCCACGAGGACGGCAACCAGTATGAACTGCTCCGCCCGGTGGTGAAGCGCGCATGGAGGATCGACGACGTCGAGGCGCTTCCCATGATCATGGACCGCGCGTTCCGTCTGGCGGAGTCCGGCCGTCCGGGCCCTGTCCTGATCGACGTTCCCATGGACATGTTCTCCCGTGAAATGGATGAGGAACTGTGGGAGAGGACCTACAAGGAGAGCCATGAGACCGAGAAGGGCGGCATCTCCCAGAGCGCAGCTGCGAAGATCGCGAAGCGCCTGGTGGAAGCAAAGAATCCGGTGATTCACGCCGGCGGCGGCATCCTCCTTGCAGAGGCTTCCGAAGAGCTGGCTGCGCTGGCGGAGTTCCTGGATGTCCCGGTGTCCCGTACGCTGGCCGGCCAGGGCTGCCTTTCCGACCTGCACCCGCTGATGATCGGCCAGACCGGTTTCTGGGGCCTGGAGTTCACCCACTCCCTGACTAAGAACGCCGACATCATTCTGGCGCTGGGGACCCGCTTCGGCGAGGCGGACAGCTCCTCCTGGTATCAGGGCGTGACCTTTGATCCCGACGTGACCACCTTCCTCCAGATCGACATCGACCCTGCAGAGATCGGCCGGAACTATCCGGTGGAGATCGGCGCCTGCGGCGACCTGAAGATCGCGCTGCAGCAGGTTCTTGAGGAAGTAAAGAAGATCTGCCCGGAGGGTAAGAACGATCCGGAGCTGAGAGAGAGAATTGCGAAGGCCAAGGCGGATTTCAAGGAGTGGAACAAGGAAATCTCCGAGGATTCCAGATTCCCGATGACTCCGCAGCGCATCCTGAAGGACGTGAAGGAAGTCATTCCGGAGGATTCCCAGATCTTTACGGATGTCGGCTGGAACAAGAACGG
Organism: uncultured Lachnospiraceae bacterium; assembly: GCA_902793685.1. Taxonomy (GTDB): domain Bacteria; phylum Bacillota; class Clostridia; order Lachnospirales; family Lachnospiraceae; genus Moryella. The sequence goes on along the minus strand of CADBEN010000024.1, from coordinate 21,296 downwards.
TGTTGCGCAGGAGTTTGACATCACCGTGCCCGGAAGCATCCATCACTCCTCCGGTCTTGCCACCATGGGCTTCGGACCGGCGGCAGTCCTCGGCGGAAAGCTGGGCGCACCGGACAAGATCGCCATCAACCTGACCGGCGACGGCGGCTTCGGCATCAACGTCGCAGTCCTGGCAGCAGCGGTGGAACACGGCATCGCCTGCACCTGGGTCGTCATGAACAACTCCCAGTTCGGCACCATCGCAGGCCTTGAGAACGCGAACTACAAGACCAAGTTCGGTACCCAGTTCCTGAAGGCGAACGGCGACAAGTACTTCATTTCCTATGCAAAGATCGCTGAGGGCTACGGCGTGGAGTCCATCTGCGTGAACAGCGCCGAGGAGTTCAAGCCGGCGCTTGAGAAGGCGATGCAGGCGAACCGCGAAGGCAGACCGTTCCTTGTGGAAGCTCCGATGGAGAACATCGTGGTCCCGACCCCGGGCTGCTGGAACATCAACGATATCTACAGCCCGAACGAGCTGGTCAGGGAAGGAAAGCTCGTGAAGAAGGAGAATGGCAAGTACGTCGCTCCGAGCCACGCAAAGAGCCACAACGCGAAGTAATTTTAAAACGACGCGAAATGATCAGGCCGGGATAGAGAAGATATCCTGATCCTCCGCGGCACCCCCGGTTTCAGAAATCAGGGAGTGCCGCGGAGTTTTTCTGTATTCCCGGGAATTTTTCCCTTTCATTGCGGGGACCCGCGCCGGTGGTTTTGCCATCGTTCCTCCGGAAACCTTGATTCCGCGGGTTTCGCCGTGATAGACTATCGTTGCAGCAACGCTTTTGCCAGGGAAGGGCAGCAGTTCCGCTTTGCGGACGTGTATCACTCACGGGGGGAAAAGAAAGAAAATGCTGGACAAAATAGCGAGTCTGTTTATGTTCGCAGGCGGCCTCGGCATGTTCCTGTACGGCATGCATATCATGGCGGAAGGAATGCAGAAGGCGGCCGGAAACAAGATGAAGGATTTCCTGGGTATGCTGACCGGGAACCGCTTCCTGGCCGTGGGCATCGGTGCCCTGATCACAGCCATTATCCAGAGCTCCGGCGCCACCACGGTCATGGTGGTCGGCTTCGTCAGCGCGGGACTCATGACGCTGTCCCAGGCTGTCGGCGTCATCATGGGTGCGAACATCGGTACCACCATCACCGCATGGATCGTCTCCCTGAGCCAGCTGGGGGATTCCGTCAAGGCGCTGAACCCGCAGTTCTACGCGCCCATGCTGATCGGTATCGGCTCGGGCATCATCATGTTCTCGAAATCCAAAAAGAAGCTCAACGCTGCGGAGATCATCATCGGCATCGGCTTCCTCTTCGAGGGTCTGAAATTCATGTCGGACGCCATCAAGCCTTACACCGGCGCCCCGATCTTCAGTACGGTCTTCACGACCCTGGGCTCCAACCCGCTGCTGGGCGTGCTGGCAGGCGCGCTGATCACGGCGATCCTGCAGAGCTCCTCGGTCTCCGTCGGTATCCTGCAGACCCTGGCGGTGAACGGACTGGTCACCACCAACGCAGCCGTCTTCATCACCCTCGGTGAGAACATCGGCTCCTGCGTCACGGCGCTGCTTTCCGCCATCGGCGGCAGCCGCACGGCGAAGCGGGCCGCGGTCATCCATCTTTCCTTCAACGTCATCGGCGCGATCATTTTCGGTGTGCTGGGCTTCATTCTGTTCACGGCGCGTCCCGAAATCGCGTTTCACAAGATCTCCCCGGTGGAGATCTCCCTGTTCCACACCGGCTTCAAGCTCAGCATGACTGTGATCCTGTTCCCGTTCGCGGAGAAGCTGGTACAGCTGTCCGGGATCCTGGTTCCCAAGACACAGGCGGACATCGATGCAGAGCAGGCGGCCGAGGCAGCCACCATCAGGCTGGATCCCCGTATCTTCAACCAGCCCGGTATCGCGGTGGAAGCTCTTTCCAAGGAAGTGGTCCGCTTCGGCACGGTGGCGCTGGACAATATCCAGCGGGCGTGCGAGGTCTGCTTTACCCGGGACCCGAATGAGATGCAGAAGGTCTTTTCCGTTGAGAAGCAGCTGAACGAGATGCACACCCAGCTGACAAAGTACCTGATCCAGGCAAACACCCTGCCGCTGAATGACCGGCAGAAGCTGATCATCACGAACCTCTTCAATTCGCTGACTGATATTGAACGCTCCGGCGACCATGCGGAGAACATCACGGAGCAGGTGCAGATCCTGGTGGACAGGAGCCTTGATCTTTCGGAGACCGGCGTTAAGGATCTCCGGGATATCACTGCGCCGGTGATGCAGGGCTTCGCGGCGGCAATCCAGGCAAGGAAGCGGAACGATATCGGCGCGGCTCTCCGGGTCGGTGAGACGGAAGAGCGGGTCGACCGGCTCCGCGACGAGATGAAAGAGACCCACATCGAGCGCCTGTCAGCAGGACAGTGCGACCCGGCTGCCGGCATCGTCTTTATCGAGATCGTCGACAATCTGGAGCGTATTTCCGACCATGCCCAGAATATGGCGGAATACATTTTGAGTGAGAACTGAATTTGTGAAAGTCCTGACGCTATTCTTGCATTTTGAATCATGCTCTAGTAAAATATCTATGATTGCAATATATACATAGCAAATTCCATTTTCAGGAGGATCAAAATCATGGTAAAAGTTGCGATTAACGGATTCGGACGTATCGGCCGCCTTGCTTTCAGACAGATGTTCGAGGCTGATGGCTATGAGGTCGTCGCGATCAACGACCTGACCAGCCCGGCTATGCTGGCTCACCTTCTTAAGTACGATACCGCTCAGGGCGGATTCGCCGGCAAGTTCGGCGAGGGCAAGCACACTGTCGAAGCTACCGAGAACGGAATCGTTGTCGATGGCAAGGAGATCACCATCTATAAGGAAGCAGACGCAAAGAACCTTCCGTGGGGCAAGATCGGCGTCGATGTCGTTCTGGAGTGCACCGGCTTCTATACCTCCAAGGAGAAGGCTTCCGCACACATCGCCGCAGGCGCAAAGAAGGTCGTCATTTCCGCACCGGCCGGCAATGACCTTCCGACCATCGTCTACAACGTCAACCACAAGATCCTGACCAAGGACGATACCGTCATTTCCGCAGCTTCCTGCACCACCAACTGCCTGGCTCCGATGGCAAAGGCTCTGAATGACTACGCTCCGATCCTTTCCGGCATCATGAGCACCATTCACGCTTACACCGGCGATCAGATGATCCTTGACGGACCGCAGAGAAAGGGCGATCTGAGAAGATCCCGCGCAGGCGCCTGCAACATCGTCCCGAACAGCACCGGCGCTGCAAAGGCTATCGGCCTCGTCATTCCGGAACTGAACGGCAAGCTCATCGGCTCCGCTCAGCGTGTCCCGACCCCGACCGGCTCCACCACCATCCTGGTTGCTGTCGTTAAGGGCAAGGATATCACCAAGGAAGGCATCAACGCTGCAATGAAGGCAGCTGCGACCGAGTCCTACGGCTATACCGAGGATCAGATCGTTTCTTCCGATATCATCGGCATGAAGTACGGCTCCCTGTTCGACGCTACCCAGACCATGGTCAGCAAGATCGACGAGGATACCTATCAGGTCCAGGTCGTTTCCTGGTATGACAACGAGAACTCCTACACCAGCCAGATGGTCCGCACCATTAAGTACTTCGCAGAGCTGGATGCAAGCCTTCAGGACTGATCGATCAGTTCAGGGCTGTGAACGCGGGTCTGTCGATCCGTGAAAAAGCGTGACTCAGAGCGGGTCCGGTCTTAGGACCGGACCTGCTTTTTTCAAATTCAGCGTCCCGGGTCCTGGGGCTGAATCAAAAGCATATTTTAAGGAGAAAATCAATGCTGAACAAGAAGACTGTCGAAGATCTCAAGAATATTCAGGGCAAGCGCGTCCTGGTCCGCTGCGATTTCAACGTTCCGCTGAAGAACGGCGAGATCACCGACGAGACCCGTATTGTTGCTGCGCTTCCGACCATCTGCAAGCTCATTGAGGGCGGCGCGAAGGTCATCCTCTGCTCTCACCTGGGCAAGGTAAAGAATGGCCCGAACGAGGGTGAGTCCCTGGCACCGGTAGCAAAGCGTCTGTCCGAAAAGCTCGGCAAGGAAGTGGTCTTTGTCTCCGATTACAACGTCACCGGCGAAGCTGCAACCAAGGCAGTTGCCGAGATGAAGGACGGCGACGTCGTCCTCCTTCAGAACACCCGTTTCCGCGGCAAGGAAGAGACCAAGAACGGCGAAAAGTTCTCCAAGGAACTGGCAGACCTTGCGGACGATTATGTCTGCGACGCATTCGGCTCCTCCCACAGAGCGCACGCTTCCGTGGCCGGCGTCACAAAGTTCATCACTGAGAAGGGCGGCACCAACGCGGTCGGTTATCTGATGCAGAAGGAGATCGACTTCCTGGGCAACGCAGTTGAGAACCCGGTCCGTCCGTTCGTCGCGATCCTGGGCGGCGCAAAGGTCGCTGACAAGCTGAACGTCATCAACAACCTGCTGGAGAAGTGCGATACCCTGATCATCGGCGGCGGCATGGCTTACACCTTCCTGAAGGCTCAGGGCAAGGGCATCGGCCAGTCCCTGGTCGACGACACCAAGATCGACTACTGCAAGGAGATGATGGAAAAGGCTGAGAAGCTCGGCAAGAAGCTTCTTCTGCCGGTGGATACCACCGTTGCGAAGAGCTTCCCGGATCCGATCGACGCACCAATCGAGGTCAGTGTCGTTTCCTCCGATGCGATCCCGGATGACATGCAGGGCCTGGATATCGGACCGAAGACTGCAGAGCTCTATGCTGAGGCAGTGAAGACCGCGAAGACCGTCGTCTGGAACGGCCCGATGGGCGTGTTTGAGAACCCGATCCTCGCAAAGGGAACCATCGCAGTCGCGAAGGCTCTGGCAGAGACCGAGGCTACCACCATCATCGGCGGCGGCGATTCCGCGGCAGCAGTCAACCAGCTTGGCTTCGCGGACAAGATGAGCCACATCTCCACCGGCGGCGGCGCTTCCCTTGAATTCCTCGAGGGCAAGGAGCTTCCGGGTGTCGCAGCAGCGGATGACAAGTAAGAAGAAGCGATTCGCGCAGCGAATCAGCGGATTCCGAATGCTTTCAGGATCGCGGAAGCGCGAAGCGCGGAGCGAACCGCAGCTTTTAAGTTTATAAAAAAAGGAGAGTGATTCCAATGAGAAAGAAAATTATCGCCGGCAACTGGAAGATGAACATGACCCCCACTGAGGCAGTCGCGCTTTGCGAGACCCTGAAGCCGCTGGTCCAGAATCCGGAAGTCGATGTCGTCTACTGTGTCCCGGCGATCGATATCATCCCGGTCAAACAGGCCATCGCAGGAACCAACGTCCATCTGGGCGCTGAGAACGTCTATTTCGAGGAGAAGGGTGCATTCACCGGAGAGATCTCCCCGGCAATGCTGAAGGATGCAGGCGTCGAGTACGTCATCATCGGCCACTCTGAGAGAAGAGGCTACTTCGGCGAGACTGATCTGGACATCAATAAGAAGCTCCTGAAGCTTCTTGAGCACGGCTTCAAGCCGATCGTCTGCTGCGGCGAGTCTCTTGAGCAGAGAGAGTCCGGCATCACCATGGACTGGATCAACATGCAGATCAAGATCGCTTTCCAGGGCGTGACTGCAGAGCAGGCTAAAGGCGTCGTCATCGCCTATGAGCCGATCTGGGCGATCGGAACCGGCAAGACCGCTACCACCGCACAGGCTGAGGAAGTCTGCAAGGGCATCCGCGAGACCATCTGCGGTCTCTATGACGAGGCGACCGCAGCTGCGATCCGCATCCAGTACGGCGGCTCCATGAACGCAAAGAACTGCGCAGAGCTCCTGGCTGAGCCGGACATCGACGGCGGCCTGATCGGCGGCGCAGCGCTGAAGCCCGACTTCGGCACCATCGTGAATTACAACAAGTAAGATCGTATTGTGATAAACAAAGACCCGGAGACAGGTTCGCCTGTCTCCGGGTCTTTTCTATGCTGCGCAGGTATGTTTTGCCGTGGCGTTCAGTTGGTGATGCTGACTTCTCCGGAGAGGACCTTCCGGTAATCCGCGAGATTTTTCTTCAGCAGGGCAGGGGTGTTGAGACCGTAGGGACACTTGGACATGCAGGAGCCGCAGCCCAGGCAGCCATCGATCTTCTCCATTTCCTTCTGCCATTTTTCCGTGAGCCAGTCCGCGTAGGGCATGCGGCGCAGCAGCAGGGACATGCGGGCACACTGGGGGATGATGATGCCGGCGGGACATGGCATGCAGTAGCCGCAGGAACGGCAGAAATCCCCTGCAAGTTCAGCTTTTTCCTTCTCGATAAAAGCGAGCATCCCGTCATCAAGGACCGGCGTGTTCTCCATATAGGAGATCCATTCCTCCAGCTCCTTCTCCCTCTGGATGCCCCAGATGGGAAGCACATTGTCAAACCGGGACATGAACGCCATGGCTGCGTCGGAGCGGGTGATCAGTCCGCCGGCCAGGCCTTTCATGGCGATAAAGCCCACATCATTCTTCCTGCAGGCTTCCACCAGCTCCATATCTTCTTTGGAACTCAGGTAGCTGAAGGGGAACTGGACGGTCTCGTAAAGGCCGGACTCCGCGGCTTCCAGAGCGATCTTCCGGGTATGGGAAGTGAGGCCGATGTGGCGGATCAGTCCTTTGTCCCGGGCCTCCAGCATGCATTCGTACATCCCGGTTCCGTCTCCCGGGCGCCAGACCTGCTTTGCCTGGTGGAACTGGTAGAGGTCGATGCTGTCGGCCTTCAGGTTTCCCAGAGTGGTGCTGAGATCCTTCCGGAATCCCTCCGGAGTATTGGCATGGGTCTTCGAAGCAATGATCACCTTGTCCCACATGCCGCCGAAGGCCTCGCCCAGCTTTTCTTCGGAATCCGTGTAATCCCGGGCGGTGTCGAAAAAGCGGAACCCGCCTTCATAAGCTCTGCGCAGCATGGCGACAGCGCGGTCCTTCGGGACCCGCTGGATGGGAAGCACGCCGAAGGCGTTCTGTACAGTTTTCAGGCCGGAGCGGCCGAGGGTGATCTCTTTCATGTTTAACCTTCCTTTCTTACGAATCCGTCCTGCAGATCCGGGACGCCCACGCAGGTCTTTCCTGCAGCGGGCGGACGGCCTGCGAATATGATCCCTGCCTATATTTTACGGTGGATACAGGAGAGATTCCATTGTTTTTCTATACAGTTTTCACCTTTCAGCCAGTTTCCGTTCGACCAGTTTCCTTTCATTTTCCTTTCAGCCGGTTTTCAGCCGGTGTCACCTTTCAGCCTATTTTAAGACCTGTCCGTTATGATTGCGCAAAAAGAAGCCGGAGGGCTTCTGTATTCTTATCGCTATACTATTTCGCTATATATAGTACAATAGTCGCAATACGGCCCGGCGCAAAGCAGAACCGGGCAGCACGGAGGAAAACTATGGACAGACGATGGGTACGGCCGCTTGGCATGGCGCTTTCTGCGGCGACGGTGATCTCAGCGATGGCGCCGATGCAGGTCATGGCGAATACATCCACAAACTTCGACTACCGTAAGAAAGTGATCGGCCTTTCCGGAATCATGACGATCACCGGGGAAATGACTGCCAACGTCACCAGGGCGCAGTTTGCACGGATGCTGGTGCGGGCTTCGGCTTACCGGGGCGTTCTGACGGATACCAGCAACGTGTCAGTCTTCGCTGACGTGAAGTCGGGGGACGAGTACGCGGCGGCGATCCGCATCGCGGCGGAGAAGGGCTGGATGACCGGATATCTCGGCGGAAACTTCCGGCCCTCCCAGTACGTCACTCTCAACGAGGCAGCTAAAGGCATTCTCTATCTTCTCGGCTACACAGCGGAAGACTTTGACGGGGACCAGTACAACAAGCGGATGGCGCAGTACGCCTACCTCGACCTCAACGAGAACATCAGCAGCAACGATCCTGCGGCACTCCTTACGAAAAGCGACTGTGTGAACCTGTTCTACAACCTGATGAAGGCGAAGCAGAAGAACGGGTCGGAGTACGCTTACGTTCTGGACGCGGAGATCGACTCCGACGGAGAGATCAATGCCCTGGCAATGGCGGACAATGCCGTCCGCGGACCCAAGGTAGTGGAGGACAGGACCGAGCTGTACCATACGATCCCCTTCGATCTGGACGATGCCAGCATTTTCCTGAACGGAGAAGCGGTCGGAAAGGATGCGCTGGAGGCGGCAAGCGCCAACATGGCTGTGCTTTACTACAGCAGCATGACCCATACGATCTGGGCCTACACTCCGAGTGAGTCCAGTGATGCGGACAAGCGGGTAGTCAAGGGCTTTGTCGAAGCGATCTATTACAGAAACACCGACACTCTGGAGCCCAGCTCCGTCACCCTGGATGACGGATACACCTACGGACTGGCATCTTCCGAGATGAAATTCGCATTCTCCATATACGGTTCGCTGAAGGTGGGCGACGAAGTCGTCCTGATCTATGAAGTCAGCGGCAACTCCGATGACGATGAAGGGACCTTTACGGTCGTAGATTACGTTGAGTATTGACGGGAAGGTGTTTTATGGCTGAAGATACGAAGAAAACTGCGGAGAATCCTGCGGACGATGCTGCCGCCGCTGCGGAGAAGCGGAAGAAGACCAGGGCGAGGAACAGGCTGATCCGCCGGGTCGTCGGAATCGGCGTGCTTCTCGCGGCCCTCGGCGGAGGCGGCTATGCCTTCGCGCAGCACCAGCAGAGGGCCGCCGCGGAGAAAGCGGCAGAGAGTCAGGCAAAGACAGGGACGGCTTCCGTGACGGATATCACGGAAAAAATCTCGTCCACCGGGACCATCGCCCCCAAGGATACCTATTCCATCACTGCGCTGGTGACCGGAACCATCGTGTCGGCGGACTTTGAGGAGGGCGATCAGGTCACGAAGGGCCAGGTGCTCTATCAGGTGGATGCCTCGAGTATGGATTCCCAGCTTACGAACAACCGGAATTCGCTGACAAGGGCGGAGAAGAACCTGGCCCGGGCAAAGGAAGACTATGCCGAAGCCCAGGCAAGGTACGGGTCCGGCGTCTACACGGCGACGCAGGCCGGCTTTATCACGGCAGTCCGGATCGTGGACGGACAGAAGATCTCCAACGGCACGGCTCTGCTGGAACTCACGGACGATGCCACCATGCAGGTCCAGATCCCCTTTCTTTCCGGAGAGATCGTGTTTATCCCTGTGGGATCCGTCGCCACGCTGACCTTGTCCGATACGCTGGAGCAGGTGCAGGGCACCGTCATTGCGACGGGAGAACATGAAATTGTCCTGGATGGCGGACGTCTGGTCCGGTATGTGACGATCGAAGTCGCGAATCCCGGCGGCCTGACGACGGATACTTCGGTCAGCGCAAACATCAACGGCTTTGACTGTGTCGAGGAGGGAACCTTCGAGCCGCGGTACACCGCGACCATGAACGCGGATCTGGACGGCAGTGTCGACTGCGTGCAGGTCCTGGTACATGTGGGCGATTACGTAGCGCCGGGCACACCCATCTTCTCCATGGCATCCAACTCAGTCAGGGATATCCTGGACGACTTCTCCGACAAAGTGGATACGCAGCAGTCTTCGGTGGAAAGCGCGCAGCAGAAGATCGACTCCACCAACGAGACCATCGACAATTACACCATCACCGCGCCCATTGACGGGCAGGTGATCACGAAGAGCTATAAGGTGGGGGACAAGATCGGCTCGAATTCAGGCCAGAATTCCTCCACGAATCTGGCGACCATCTATGACATGAGTGCCTATACCTTCGAAATGTCCATCGATGAGACGGACATCACAAAGATCGAGATCGGGCAGAAGGTCGAGGTGACGGCCGATGCCTTCGACGGCGAGACCTTCAGCGGAAAGGTGACGAATATCAGCCTTGCCAGCTCCGTCTCCAACGGCGTATCCACGTATCCCGTGGTGGTCACCATGGATTCCACGGACAAGCTGCTGCCCGGCATGAACGTTTCCGCGGAGATCGTGATTGCCAGCGCGGAAAATGCTCTCGTGGTGCCGACGGACGCGCTGATGCGCGGAAACCGGGTCTATGTGAAGGATGACACGGTCACGGAAGCACAGGGATCTGTCCCGGCGGGCTTCCGGGCAGTCCAGGTCAAGACCGGACTGACGAACGAGGATTATGTCCAGATCACCTCCGGCGAACTGTCGGACGGCGATGTCGTCTATCTGCAGGAGAGCACTGTCAGCACGAACATGCAGTGGGGCGGCATGGGCGGCCCCGACGGCATGGGCGGCCCCGGCGGCATGGGCGGCATGGACGGCGGAAACCGCAGCGGCGGTGGAAACCGGACCGGCGGAAGCGGAAACCGCAGCGGCGGCGGAGGCCGGTAAACCCGGAGCGGACCGGCATAGACCGCGGAGAAGAACCGGAGCGGGCCGGCATGGGCCGCGGAGAAGAACCGGGGCGGGCCGGCATCGGCCGCGTGAAGAAGGAAAGAGAGTCGAGGAGAACTATGGCAGTCAAGACAGTCCGCCTGAGGCCCGGGGAGACTCTGATCGAGATGCGCGGCATCTGCAAGCATTATGTGATGGGAGACGAGATCGTCCGGGCCAACGACAATGTGAACCTTACCATCCGGATGGGGGAATTTGTCTCGATCGTGGGAAAATCCGGCTCGGGAAAATCCACACTGATGAATATCATCGGCGCCCTGGACGTGCCCACCAGCGGACTTTATCTGCTGGGCGGGGAGGATGTGGGCGATATGACGCAGAACGAGCTGGCGGATATCCGGAACCGCATGATCGGCTTCGTGTTCCAGCAGTACAACCTGCTGCCGAAGCTGAACATACTGGAGAATGTGGAGCTGCCGCTGCTCTACGCCCATGTTTCCGCGGAAGAGCGGGAAGAGCGGGCCTACCGGCAGCTGGAGCGCGTGGGCCTCGGCGACAAGGCAAAAAACATGCCGAACCAGCTCTCCGGAGGACAGCAGCAGCGTGTCTCCATCGCGCGGGCGCTGGCGGGGAATCCCTCCCCTGCTGCTGGCGGACGAGCCCACCGGCGCGCTGGATTCGAGGACCAGCCGGCAGATCCTGGAATTCTTCCGGGAGCTGAACGATGAGGGAAATACCATCATCATGATCACCCATGACAATTCCATCGCCGTGCAGGCGAAGCGGGTGGTGCGGATCACGGACGGCAGGATCAATTTTGACGGAGAGGCGAAGGAATATGCTTCAATCATTCAGACTGGCCATTAAAAGCATCTGGAGCAACAAGGTGAGATCGTTCCTCACCATGCTCGGGATCATCATCGGTGTGGCCTCCGTCATCATCCTCGTGAGCCTGGTGAACGGGTACATGGGATATATGACCTCCCAGTTCGCAAGTCTGGGAACGAATCAGATCACGGTCCGGCTCACCAACCTGAGCAGCCGGTACGCCACGGTGGACCAGATGTATGAGTTCTATGAGCAGCACAGGGATGTCTATTCCCAGATGACGCCGAATATCACCGTCTCCGCCAGCGTCAAGCACAGCGGTGACAGCATGGACAGCACCACGGTCACCGGAGTGAGCGAGGAATACATCGACATGGTGGACCGGGATCTGGAGGCGGGGCGGTTTCTGACTTACTCGGATATCGTCTCCCGCCAGAAGGTCTGCGTGCTGGGCTATTACCCGGCGGTGCAGCTTTTCGGGTCGGCGAACAAAGCAGTGGGGGATACGGTCCTGATCAACGGCTATGCCTATAATGTCGTGGGCGTTGCGGAGCGGCAGACTTCCGCAAGCGAAAAACTGGAGGACGGAGGAACGGATGACTATCTCTTCATCCCTTATTCCGTGGCGGTAAAGCTTTCCCGGACCGGAATTCCCAACAGCTATACGTTCGCGACCGTGAATACGGAGCCGGAGACGACGAAGGCCGCGACGACGCTGCTGGAGGATTTCCTCTACACCATCTATAAGAACGACGGTCTCTACCGGGTTTCGGCGATGAGCACCATGCTTGACAGCCTGAACAGCATGATCGCGCAGATGAGCCTTCTGCTGGGCGGCATCGCGGGGATCTCCCTGCTGGTGGCCGGCGTCGGTGTCATGAACATCATGCTGGTCTCCGTCACGGAGCGGACCCGGGAGATCGGCATCCGCAAGGCGCTGGGCGCCCGCCCTGGTGTGATCCTGCAGCAGTTTGTCATGGAGGCGATCACCACCAGCGTGATCGGCGGCCTGATCGGCATCGGCCTTGGGAGCGGGATCTGCAAACTGGTGGACCAGTTCGTTGAGTTCGATGTGCCGCCGACACTGAGCGCCATCGTGGTGTCGTTCTCCGTCTCGGTCTTCATCGGCCTGGTCTTCGGATATATGCCGGCCAGGCGGGCCGCGCAGCTGAACCCCATCGACGCGCTCCGGAGCGAGTAAACGCCGCCCCCTGAACTGAAAAGAACAAAAAAAGCAAAAATAGAAGTACCTCGAAGAAAGCGTCGCAGCCCGACTGCGTTTCACAAAGATCCTGCGCGCGCGCAGCCCGACCCCGGTTTGATGGAGGGCGGAGCGCGTCGCAGATGGATCTGCAGTGAAACAAAGGCAGGGCAAGGCTTTCTGAGAGGTACTTTTCGTATTTTTGCCTTGATTTATTCTTTTCAGGGGCGGCGTTTACTCGTACAGCTTCGCGTAGACCTCTTCGGCGAGGGCGTCCACATACCCCTGGTCCGCCAGGTCGTAGGTGGTGATGAAGGTGTCCTGAATGTAGTTCATGCGCTTCAGCGCGAGCTCCTCCTCCTGAAGATCATTTCCGTTCTCGCGGAACACAGCTTCATCGACCTGGTCGGCGGTGTAGGTTTCCACGAACCAGGCGATCAGGTTTTCGGTGGCGGCCTGCTCCTCGCCGATCTGGCCCTTCACGGTCTTTGCGTCGCTGGCGGTCTTGACCGAGATCACAATGGCACCGATCGCAAGGGCGGTGACCATGAGGCGGAAGATCGGGTTCGCCGGAATACCGATGGGAAGCTTCAGGGCGGAGCCCCAGCTCAGGACTGCCAGCACCGCAAGGATCGCGCCGACCACACGGAAGGCGGAAGCGGAAGAAGTCAGATCCTCGTACTTTTCGGTGCGGGTCACATAGACGCCTGAAGCCGGCCGCGGCGGCCGCGCAGCGGTGCGTTCAGAGTCGACCGTCTTTTCTTCCAGCTCGGCGAGTTCTTCCATTTTTGCGAGGGCTTCTTCTCTGCGGCGTTCTTCCTCCGCCTCGCGCTCGGCTTTTTCTTTAAAGTATTCGTCCTTATCGACCAGCGGTTTTCCGCAGTCGGTGCAGACCTCGACCTCGTCATAGAATTCCATGTCGCAGTCCGGGCAATATTTCATTTGTTTTTCCTCCGGGATTATGATTCGGGGCCGTCCAGTTTCCGGCCTACGCATCATAGTATAAAACAGAAGGAACCTCTTTGCAAATCGTGGTATAATATCGGGTACATGAATGCCGTGCCTGCATTTTCTGCACAGCGGAAATCCGCAGGACCGTATCGAAAATGGAACGCAGAACGCACAAATGATTTTGCCAGGGAGGAAGCCGGATGTTCGGAAAAAGAATACAGCTCAAGCTTCCGCCGATACGGCTGCGGGTCCTTATTATGGTCCTCATTCTTCTGGTCGGATTTGTTCCGGTCATACTGAAGGGGGCCGTTCTCTCCAATATTTACCGCCAGACCCTTCTCGACGGGCGGAAGAACGAGATCCAGAATCAGAGCCTGATCCTTTCCGCCCGGCTGACGCGGTCCGGTTATCTGCGGAGCGCAGAGCGGGACGCAAGTCTCAACGCTGAGATGGATGCTACTGCCTCCGCTTACAACGGCCGCATTCTCCTGATCGATCAGAATTACCGCGTGATCCGCGACAGCTTTCAGCTGGCGGAGGGGCGGTATCATGTGGCGCCGGAGGTGATCCGGGGCTTCCGGGGTGAGAACGGCCTCACCTACAATGCGGAGCAGCGGTACATGATCCAGACCACGCCGGTCTACAGCCGCACTCTGGGAGAAGAGGAAAACAGCTCCCGGACGGTGGAAGGGGTCCTGCTTTTCCTGGCCTCCACAGAAGCACTCCGTGCCCAGCTGAGAAACGCCCGGAATTCCCAGGTCATTATGGACAGTGTCTTTTTCCTTTTGCTTCTGTCCCTGAGTATTGTGGTGTCGGGGCTGATCATGCGGCCCTTTATCGAACTCCGGACTTCCGTCGGGCAGGTCTCCAACGGCGACCTGAACCAGAGCATTTCCCAGAACACCTATCTGATCACAAAGCAGCTTTCCGACGAGCTGAACACCACGATACGCCGGCTGCGGGATGCGGACCAGTCCAGAGATGAGTTCGTCGCCAACGTCTCCCATGAGCTGAAGACGCCGATCACCTCGATCCGTGTTCTGGCGGATTCCCTGATGAGCATGGACGATGTCCCGGTGGAGCTCTACAAGGAATTCATGAACGACATCTCGAAGGAGATCGACCGTGAGGCGAAGATCATCGACGACCTTCTGAATCTTGTCAAAATGGACCGTTCCGGTGTCGTTCTGAACCGGACCTCGGTGGACATGAACGCCATGCTGGAGCAGATCCTGAAGCGGCTGCGGCCCCAGGCAAAGCTCCGGAACATCGAGATGACGCTGGAGACAGTGCGCGACGTGAAGGCCGATGTGGACGAGGTGAAGTTCTCCCTGGCCATCACGAATCTCGTGGAAAATGCCATCAAATACAACGTGGACGGCGGCTGGGTCCACGTCTCTCTGGATGCGGATCACCAGTTCTGCTACATCAAGGTCGAGGACAACGGGATCGGTATCCCGGAAGACCAGCAGGACAATGTGTTTGAGCGATTCTACCGGGTCGACAAAGCCCGTTCGCGGGAGACCGGCGGCACCGGACTGGGTCTGGCTATCACCCGCAACATTATCCTTCTGCACCAGGGCATCATCCGCCTGACCAGCAAGGAAGGGGAAGGCTCGTCCTTCCTGGTGCGGATCCCGCTGGTCTACATTGAGAAGGGCAGCGCGGCGGATCTTACCGCCGCGGAAACGACAGAATAGAAACGGAAAAGAGCAGAGAATCGATGGAAAGACACGGAGAAAACAGAAGAGTGCGGAGACACGCCGGGCTGCGGGGAGCAGTCCTCCTCGTGCTGTCCCTGATCCTGTTTCTCTGCGGCTGCTCCGGAAAAGAGCAGGCTTCGGTGCCGGAGGAGGGAAGGTATCAGATCTGGTATCTGGATCATTCCGCGACGATGCTGGAACCGCTGTCCTATAACGCTGTTTCAGGATATCCGGAAGAACTGATCCCGGAGCTGGTGAGTCAGCTCATGACGGTCCCGAATGACGCGGACCTGGTGTCCGCAGTGGGGGATAAAGCCGGGTATGAAGGCTTCACCATGGAAGGGGCACTGCTCTACCTCTATTTTGACGAGTATCTCGGTGAACTGAAGCCGGAACGGAAGATCCTCTGCTGTGCTGCCGTCACCCAGACGATGGCACAGGTCCCGGGCGTGGAGCGCGTTGCGTTCTACACCGCCGGGCAGCCGCTGCAGGCGTCCGACGGAACCCTGCTGGGGCCCTTCGCGGCAGCTGACTTCGTGACCGGAATCTCCAACGTAAACGCATTTGAGACATCGGACCTGGCGCTGTACTTTGCATCGGAGGACGGCAGCCGTCTCAACCGGGAAGAACGCACGGTGACCTACCGTATGGATACCCCGCTGGAGCAGCTGGTCGTCGAGCAGCTGATCGAAGGCCCGGTGCGGTCCGGAAACCAGGCTGTGATTTCTCCGGACACCCGTCTTCTCAGCATTTCCGTCACCGACAATATCTGCTACCTGAATTTCAGCCGGGAATTCCTGACTCCCATGCCGGTGGAGGATCCCTGGCTTACCATTCACGCACTGGTCAATTCCCTTTCCGACCTGAAGACAGTGACCCGGGTGTCGATCGCGGTCGAGGGCTCTCAGGATGTCCTGTTCCGCGACACGATTCCTCTGAACACTCTCTTTGAGCCGGTATTTGATACGGAAGCGCCGTGATCCGGCAATTCCCCGAAGGAGAAAACTGAAGATTTGAAACGTCCATGGGAAGTCCTGGCGGCCGGGTATGTACTTGGAGAGCTCACGGCAGGGGCAGGGATTTCCGTACAGGCGGCAGCGGTGATGCTGGCCGTCTGTTTTGCGTTGGATTTTTTTCTGCTTTCCGGCGGAACCGGAAAGCACCGGGCGGCAGTCCTTATGCTGACGGGTGCTTTTTTCGTCGGGGCCCTGCGCATGACCGTGGAACTGCGGCCGATGCCGGCGGAGGCGGAGCCGCTTTCTCTGCAGCCGGTGCCGGCGGACGAGGAGTCGCTTTCTCTGCGGATCAATGCCATGGAGCGGAAGAAAGGACAGCTGGTCCTGACCTGCGGGGATACCCTTCTGTACATGCCGGAAGGGCTGTGCGGCGGGGCAGACGGCCGCAGAGAGCCTGAGATCGGAAACCGGATCGAGGTTTTCGGAAAGATTTCCGCATTTCCCCCGGCGACGAATCCCGGACAGTTTGACGCGGAATCCTTCTACCGGGCGAAGGGCTTGCGGCGGCGGATGTACGTCACCGGTTTCCGGATCACGGACGGGCGATGCGCCCCGGTCCGTCAGTTCCTGTACCGGGTCAGGACTTACTGCATCTCCCTTCTTTACAGGGGGTGTGAGCCGGAGGACGCCGCCTTCCTTTCGGCAGTACTGTTCGGGGACAGGAGCGGTCTCGGGGAGGACTTTCTGGAACTGTACCGGAAAAACGGGATCGCTCATCTTCTGGCTATCAGCGGACTTCACGTCTCGATCCTGGGATTGGGCTTCTACCATTCCCTCCGGAAAGGGGGCTGCGGCTTTGCCGTGAGCGGGGCTCTGGCAGGCGGATTCCTGGTCCTCTACGGGCTTCTCACGGGAGCCGGAACCAGCGTGATCCGGGCGGTGATCATGCTTCTTCTCCTGTTTCTCGCGGAGTGGGAGGGAAGGACCTATGACCTGAGAACGGCAGCCTGCATTGCGGCGGTCTCCCAGCTGCTGGTCCACCCCTTCGAACTGTACCAGTGCGGGTTCCAGCTTTCGTTTCTGGCAGTTCTTGCCATCGGCGGGCCGGCGGACACGCTGATCCGGGGCTTTGAGATCCGGAACAATGTCCTGCGCTCTCTCGTTGTGAGTCTTTCCGTGACACTCTGCACACTTCCGGTGATCGCTTACTGGTTCTTTGCGGTGCCGGTGTATGCGCCTTTCCTGAACCTGCTGGTAATTCCGCTGATGGGATGGATCCTGGGGGCAGGGCTGGTGGTCCTCCTGTTTGCGGTGCTTTGTTTTCCTGCATTTCCCGGTGCGGGTGTTTTGCCGGCAGCCGCCTTTCCCATGCCCGCCGGTGCAGGTGCAGGCACTTTGTCAGCGTCCGCCGGTGCCCTCCCGGAAGCATTGTATTTCTGCCTCAGGACGGCGGAGGGCGTGGTTCACCGGCTTCTCCAGGCAAACGCGCTGCTCTGCAGTCTGACGGAACGGATCCCCTGCGCCCGCGTTCTGACAGGCCGTCCGGCATCGCTGCAGATTCTTGCCTATGTCCTGCTGCTCTGCGGGAGCTATGCCTGGATCTGCAGGATCCTGAATCTGCGGGAGACCCGGAAGAAAGAAGAGCGGAAAGCCGGGGAAGAGGAGATCGTGATACGGCACACCCGGCCGGGGGAGAATCTTAGAAGTGCCTGCCGGAACAGGCCGGAGCGGGACGATGAAGGATGTCTGGCCTCTGCAGCGCTCCTTCTTCTTACGGCAATTCTCTGCCTTGCCCCGTACCGCCCGCGGAAACCGGAGATCTGGTTCCTGGACGTGGGGCAGGGGGACGGGATCGCGGTCTTGTACAGGAATTCCTGCGTTCTGGTCGATGGCGGAAGCAGTTCAGAGAGAGAGCCCGGGAAAAAGATCCTGGAACCGTTTCTGGAAAGCAAGGCGGTGTCCCGCGTCGAGACGGTGTTCCTGACGCACGCGGACCAGGATCACATCAATGGAATCGAGTATCTGCTTTCCGCACCGGACGGGCCGGAGATCGGGCAGGTGGTGCTGAATGCGGCGGCGGAGAAAGATCCTGTTTATGAAGAACTGAAAAAAGAGATCCGCGCAGGCGGCGCGGATCTTCGATACCTCGGTGCGGGGGAGAAAATGGGGTATTTCCACTGTCTCTGGCCGGAGCGGGGAACGTGGGTTCCGGACGACAATGAACAGTCGCTGGTCCTGCTGTTCACTTTTGGGGAGAACCAGGTCCTCCTGACCGGGGACGCCGGAAAGACCAGCGAGCCCGGGATTCTCAGAGAACTTTCAGAAGCAGGCATCGCCGGGGCGCGCGAAAAAGAAAGCTCCGGCAAAGCCGGAGCAGGCGGGATCGATGTCCTGAAGACCGGCCACCACGGATCTTCGACCAGCAGCGGGGAAGAGTTTCTTCAGACACTCCGTCCGCAATACACCGTGATCTCCTGCGGCAGGAACAACCGCTACGGGCACCCGCACCGGGAGACCGTGGAGGCACTGGAAGCCATCGGGACGGAGATCTACAGTACTGCGGTCAGCGGCGCAGTCCGGGCAATACTGGACGGGGAGAGCGTGAAGATCAGGACATACCTGGAGAGCTGCCCTGCCGGCACTGTATTCCACTAATCCGGGTACTGCCGGACGGCAGCTTCGTAAGCTTCTTCCGGGATCCCGATCTCCTTGACCAGGATTTCCCCTGCAAAGGCCGGGCCTTCCGCCCGGACGAGACCGGTCTTGCTGCGGCCGAAGGTCACTGTGACATCTGCCGGGACAGCGATGCCCATCACTTCCCCGGTATCCGAATTGATGCCGGAGGGAACATCCACCGCGAGGGTGAAGGTCTTCCGGATCCGGACCATCTCCGACAGGAAGTCACGGTACACGCCTTCCACCGGGCGGTGCAGTCCGATCCCGAAGACTGCGTCCACGAGTACTCCGGTGTCAGGAAGAAATGGAATTCTGATCTCTCCGCCGGCGGCATTATCCGGAGCAGGGTCAGGCTCCGCCGGAGCAGAGTCAGGCTCCGCCGGCACAAACCGCATCGGCTGTGTGTGCTCCGGCCGGGCTTTCCATGTCTCCATCTGGAAGCGGAATTCCTCCGTTTCCTTCGCGGGATCGCCGCAGAGCGCCAGGCGGATCTTCCGGTATCCCTTGTCCAGAAGGATGCGGCCCATACAGACGCCGTCTGCGCCGTTGTTGCCGGTGCCGCAGCAGATCAGGATGTCTGTTTCCGGCCCGAAGCGGGATGCCAGCTCCTCGGCAGCTTTCCGGGAAGCGGTCTCCATGAGCTCCAGTGACGGGATCTTCATGACGTCGATGGCATAGCGGTCGGCGGCTTTGCTCTGGGTGCCGGTGATGATCGTATTCATAGCATTTCTCCTGAACAGTAACCGAAAGGCAGAAGAGCGGAACCGGAAAAATCCTGCATCTGCGCAGGATTGCCTTGAAGGGCTTTTTCCGCCTGTGTTATAGTTTTTACGTTACGGCGCACCTTGTGCCATTGATATTATATCAGCTTCCCGGTGCGGGCGGGCTGAATTAAAAGAGAAGAGTCAGAGAAGGTTCGGAAGAACCGGATCGGAGAATGCCATGAAAACACTGAATGCGGATCTGAAGTCCGGGGAGTTCCGCCCGGTCTATCTGCTCTACGGGGACGAGTCCTTCCTCCTCCGGAGCTATAAGGGAAGATTCATGCAAAAGGTCGCCGGCGGCGACGGTATGAACACCGCATATTTTGAGGGGAAAGACATTAACGAGGACGATGTGATCACCGCAGGGGATACCATGCCCTTCTTTGCGGAGCACCGCCTGGTGGTCGTAGAGAACAGCGGATGGTTCAAAGGCTCTGTGGAGAAGATCGCGGACTGGATCCCGGAGATGCCGGATACCACAGTCCTTCTGTTCGTGGAAGGAAGCGTCGACAAGCGGAACCGGCTCTACAAGGCAGTGCAGAAAAAGGGCTACGTATGCGAGCTGAAGCATCCGGAGCACAGGGAGCTCTCGGTCTGGGCAGCACGCTACCTCGCGGCGGCGGGGAAGAAGATCACGGCCAGCACTATGGACCGGATCCTGGAGTACACCGGGGACGACATGGAGAATCTCCGGAACGAGCTGGAAAAGCTGATCTCCTATGTGGGAGAGCGGGAGGTCGTGGACGCGAGGGACGTGGACACGGTCACCACGGTAACAGTCACGAACCGGATCTTCGACATGGTCCGCGCCATCACGTCCCACAGGACCGGGGAAGCCCTCCGGCTCTATCAGGATCTCCTGCAGCTCCGGGAGCCGCCAATGCGGATCCTGTTCCTGATCGCGAGGCAGTACAATCAGATGCTTCAGATCCGGGAACTAATGACTGCCGGAAAGGACAAGAATGAGATCGCCCGGATCGCGGGGGTTCCGCCTTTTGCCGCTTCCAGGATGATGGGACAGGTGCGGTCGATGCAGTCCGCGGCGCTTTTATCCCAGGTGCGCCGCTGTGTCGAACTGGAGGAGGCGGTGAAGACCGGCGACCTTCAGGACCGGATGGCGGTGGAGCTGCTGATCACAGGGGCGTGAGAGGCGAGGAAGATCTGAAACACCATCCGGCACCCCGGCCCGGGAAGCACGTTCTGAAAGCATACGAAAAAGAGGAGGCGTAAACCTCCTCTTTTCATACTCCATATGCAATTCTGTCCGTGCGTTTTCTTACTGGATTCCGTCGACAGCCTTGGACAGTCTCGAAACCTTGCGGGAAGAAGTGTTCTTGTGGAAGACGCCCTTGGAAGCAGCCATGGTCAGAGCACGCTCAGCCTTCTTCAGGCACTCAGCTGCTGCTGCCTTGTCGCCGGCCTCGACAGCTGCGTTGACCTTCTTGACAGCGGTCTTGACTGCAGACTTGACGGACTTGTTTCTCTCGGCTCTCTTTGCAGAGGTCAGGATTCTCTTCTTCGCGGATTTGATGTTTGCCAACTTTTTTTCCTCCATTCCATGAATCAACATGAGTGATTTCACAGGGATCCGGCAACCGTATTCCTACGGGCAGCCGCGCAAATGCCGGAACGGTGTGAGTGAGTTAGCATCGAAGTCTGGACACGGACAGTTCAATGTAACACGTTATAAACACGCCTAAGTATTTTATGATATCCCCGAATTGTTGTCAAGCGGGCGTGACTTGCCAAAGTAAATTCCGTATGCCAGATTAAATTCCATCCCCCTCATAAAAGTTGAGGATATTTAAAAGTTTTTCGAGCTTCAACGGCTGCA
>CADBEN010000023.1 GCA_902793685.1 uncultured Lachnospiraceae bacterium | reverse complement strand
TGGTCAGGGTAGGACGGTTTTTCCCATCGAGCAGGAAGTGCAGCTGCTGCGGTAAAGTGAAGGAAGAACTGCGGCTCGACGAGCGGATATATCGCTGCGAGTGCGGAAACTGTATGGACCGTGACGTGAATGCAGCAGTGAATATCCGCGAGGAAGGACGCAGGCTCCTGATATCGGCGTAAAGAAAACCATGTACAACAGAAACAGATAATAAAACAGCCCGTATCACCGGGCTGTAAGAACCGCGGGGCACGCGGGGATAGCCTGCTTATGCTCAGCCCGTCAGGGCTGTCGAACAGGAAGCCCCCACTTCTTAGCGTCAGCGAAAGTGGTGGGAGCATGTCACGCTTCCTCGATCTCCCGGATGAGGTTCACCATCTCGAGGGCGCCCAGCGCGCAGTCATAGCCCTTGTTGCCCGCCTTGGAGCCGGCACGCTCAATGGCCTGCTCGATATTTTCGGTGGTCAGGACGCCGAACATGACCGGGATGTCGGCGTTAAGGGCCACATTGGCGATGCCCTTGGAAACTTCGCTGCAGACATAGTCGTAGTGGGTCGTGCTGCCGCGGATCACAGCACCGAGGGCGATGATGGCGTCGTACTTGCCGCTTTTTACCATCTTCTGGCAGATCAGCGGAATCTCAAACGCGCCCGGGACCCAGGCAATATCGATCTGGTCTTCATCGACCTCATGACGCTTCAGCCCGTCCAGGGCGCCGGCCACCAGCTTGCCGACGATAAATTCGTTGAACCGTGCCGCCACGATGCCGATCCTGATATCTCCGCCTACCACATGTCCTTCGAAAGTACGCATTTGATTTCCTCCTGTATTTTTGATCTGTATTGTTAATTATCTGTATTGAGACTGTTTTTGTACTGCTGTCTGCGACGTCTTTCAGATTTCACTCAGCAGATGGCCCATACGGTCCCGTTTGGTCCGGAGATACCGGATATCGTAGGCGGTGGCGTCCATCTGGATCGGCACCCGCTCGGCGATCTCCAGGCCGAATTCCTTCAGCTGGTAGACTTTGTCCGGGTTGTTGGTGAGAAGCCGCATGGATTTCACACCCAGGTGGCGCAGGATCTGGGCGCCGATGTAGTATTCGCGCTGGTCCTCGCGGAAGCCCAGGGCCAGGTTTGCCTCGACCGTATCCATGCCCTGCTCCTGCAGTTCATAGGCCTTCAGCTTGTTGATGAGGCCGATGCCGCGGCCTTCCTGCCGCATGTACAGGAGAATGCCGCGCCCTTCCTTCTCGATCTGGGTCATGGCGGAGGCAAACTGCTGTCCGCAGTCGCAGCGCAGGGAGCCGAAGGTATCGCCGGTAAGGCACTCCGAGTGGACGCGGCAGAGGATGTTCTTTCCGTCGCCGATGTCGCCCTTCACCAGCGCCACATGATGTTCGCCGTTCAGGCGGTTCACATAGCCGTATGCCTTGAACTCGCCGTATTTCGTGGGCATGCGGACGGAGGCTTCGCAGTCCACCAGGATGTCGTGCCACTTCCGGAATTCCTGCAGCTCGGCGATGCTGATGACGCTCATGTTGAATTTCTTCGCCAGCGCCAGCAGTTCCGTGGTCCGCATCATGGTCCCGTCTTCCCGCATGATCTCGCAGCAGAGACCGCATTCCTTGAGGCCTGCCAGCCGGCAGAGATCCACGGTGGCTTCGGTGTGGCCGTCCCGCTCCAGAACGCCGTTCTTCTTCGCCAGCAGCGGGAACATGTGGCCCGGGCGGCGGAAATCTTCCGGCCTTGCCCCGTCCTCCACGCACTTCATTGCGGTGACGGAGCGCTCTGCCGCGCTGATGCCGGTGGTGGTGCTGACATGGTCGACAGACACGGTAAAGGCGGTTTCATGATTGTCGGTGTTCTCCATGACCATCTGCGGAATCTGGAGCTTCTTCACGAATTCCCTGGACATGGGCATGCAGATCAGGCCGCGTCCGTGGATCGCCATGAAATTGATGTTCTCGGTGGTGGCGAACTGGGCCGCGCAGACAAAATCGCCCTCGTTTTCACGGTCCGGGTCGTCGATGACCAGGATGATCTTTCCCGCGGCAAGATCCCGCAGGGCATCTGCGATACTGCTGAAGTCATTCATGTTCGGTTCCTCCTTAGAATCCGTATTTTGCAAGCATTTCGCGGCTGATGCCGGCACCTCCGGATGTACCGGTTCCGGGCCGGCTGCTGAGACTGTTCCCGGAAACCGCGCCCGGCGCCGGGAAGGTCAGAAGCCGTTCCACGTATTTCCCGATGATGTCATTTTCCAGGTTCACGGTGTCACCTTTTTTTCGGTCGGAAAGGTTGGTGACCGACGCGGTGTGCGGGATCACGGACACGGCGAAGGTGTCGCTGTTTACCCGGGCAACCGTGAGGCTGATGCCGTCGATGGCTATAGACCCTTTTTCAACGATGTACCGAAGCACTGCCGGTTCCGCATGGATCGTGTACCATACTGCGTTGTCGTCCCGCCGGATGTCGCGGATCTTCCCGGTGCCGTCCACATGGCCTGCCACGATATGGCCGCCGAACCGGCCGTCTGCCCGCATGGCCCGCTCCAGATTCAAGCGGCTCTCGAGACTCAGGCTGCCGAGAGAGGAGCGGTTCAGGGTCTCGTGCATGACGTCCGCGCTGAAGCCTGAGGCATCGAAGGCGGTCACCGTCAGGCAGACGCCGTTCACGGCGATGCTGTCGCCGGTCTTTACGCCTTCCAGGACTTTTCGTGCGTTGATCCGAAGCACCGCTGAGTGCTGCCCTTTCCGGATGCCGCCCAGGGTCCCGGTCTCTTCAATGATTCCGGTAAACATGTCAGGTCCCTCCTTCCGAAGAAGAATTGTCCTCCGCAGGCAGGCTGCCATCTGCAGGCGGGCTGTTCTCCGCAGGCAAACTGCGATCTGCAGGCGGCAGGTCGCCTTCGATCAGCAGGTCCTCGCCGAGCCGTGTGAGGCGCAGGTTTTTGAGCTTCAGCGCAAGATCCGGGGTGTCGAATCCGGTGCCTCCCACCGGCGTTTTCGCGTCCGTGCCTCCGAAAACTTTGGGCGCGATGTAGGCCTGCACCCGGTTTACGATCCCGCTTTCCAGGGCCGACCATGCGAGGGAGGCGCCGCCCTCCAGCAGAATGCTGTCGATCTTTTCTTCACTGCCGAGCTTCTGCATGAGAATATTCAGGTCGACGCTGCCCCGCATTGTGCTGTCTTTTCCCGGGCTGCCCGCTGTGCCGGGCGGCTTTTCCGGCACGGTCACGATCCGGCAGCCGGCGTCAAGATAAGGCTTCTGCCGCGCCGGATCCGTTTCGCAGGTGGCAAGGATCGTCGGGACATCCCGGGCGGTCTTTACGATCTGCGAATCCTGCGGTGTCCGCAGCCGGGAATCGCAGATGATGCGGACCGGGTCCCGGCCGCCCTCCGTCCGGCAGGTGAGGAGAGGATCGTCCGCGATAACCGTGTTCACGCCGACCATGATTCCTGTCAGCCGGCTGCGGGTCCTGTGGACATGGGCCCGGGCCTCCTCCCCGGTCACCCAGCGGGACGCCCCCGTATGGCAGGCAATCTTCCCGTCCAGGGTCATGGCATATTTCAGCACCACGTAAGGCAGCCCGGTGCGGATATAGTGGAAAAACACGTCGTTCAGGGCCAGACATTCAGCTTCCAGCACGTGCTCAATGACTTCGATTCCGTGATTTCGCAGGATCTGCACGCCCTTTCCGGCCACCCTCGGGTTCGGGTCCCCGGAACCCATGAAGACGCGGCCAATACCGGCTTCGATCAGTGCGTCGGTGCAGGGGGGCTGCTTCCCGTGATGGCAGCAGGGCTCCAGGGTGACATACATATCCGCTCCGGCGGGATCCCCGCCCCGCGCCCGGCAGTCTTTCAGCGCGTTCCGCTCCGCGTGGAGATCGCCGTACTCTGCGTGCCAGCCCTCCCCGATGATGCGGCCGTCCTTCACGATGACCGCCCCCACCAGAGGATTCGGAGAAACGCGGCCTGTACCGCGCAGCGCAAGGCGGCAGGCAAGATGCATGTATTCTTCGTGGGTCATGAAATGTGTTCCTTTCCTGTTTTCAAAGGAGCGCGGTCGTTTCTTCCTGCTTCCTTTCAGGACCACAGGATGCAAAAGGCGCCCCGGGATCTCCGGGGCGCCTGGAAAACTGCGGCATGCAGACATCTCTGACGTAAAGTCAGCCGCGGACGGCGGAATTCCGCCTTCCGCAAATGAAAAGGCCCGGAGAATATTCCTCCGGGGCCTGCATTCACAGAATTATACGCAGAGCGAAAGCTCTGCCGCATCTTCTTCCATCCAGACTGTACTGTCGGCCCCGGAATCTCACCGGATCATGCCTTTCGGCTCGCGGGCTTTACCGCCGGTAGGGACTTGCACCCTGCCCTGAAGATCGCTGTTCAGTTTTGAAGTTTCAGTTTTGATTATTCCGGAAGCAGCTGATATTCGATCCGGTCGACCTTGTTCCCGTCCAGATAAACGAGAAGGCAGCTTTCGCCTCTGCTGTACTGGCAGACATCTCCGGATTTCTCGAAGTTCGTTCCGTAGATCCTGACCATGTCGTCCTTTGTGGAACCAATGTGCAGGCCTTCCGGTGTCGCAGCAGCGGAATCTTCCGGAATATAAATATCCGAAATCACGTTCCCGATCTCGTCCGGGAAGATGCTCAGTTCAAAATCCTCATAGTCGTAAACGGTATATTTCCCCTGAAGGACGGAGCTGTTCTGCTGATAGACCTGATTTGCTTTGCCGAGCTTTGCAAGCACGGCCTCCGCGTCATCTCCGACAGAAATCCTCGTCCCGCCCCACGCAAACGAGAAATTCGATGCGTAGCAGGGAACTGCCATGGCAAATGCCAGGATCACGGCCAGAATCAGCCGTATTGTCTTTTTCATGATTATCCTGCCCCCTTAAGTTCAGGAATCTTTTCCTGAATGCAAACACTTCTTCTTGTATGACATATACTACCACGTTCCCGGCAAAGAAGATATAGGGAGTTTTTTAACCTTTTATGTCAGT
Source organism: uncultured Lachnospiraceae bacterium (assembly GCA_902793685.1). GTDB lineage: Bacteria > Bacillota > Clostridia > Lachnospirales > Lachnospiraceae > Moryella. The sequence continues at coordinate 25,904 of CADBEN010000023.1, read as the reverse complement.
TTTTTAATAATCCGCACACAGCGCGGCAGAGAAAGAAGCAGCAGTTTCAGTGCAGGCGCTCCGCGAATTCGCGGAGCGCTCCGCTTTCATAAGCGGAGATCAGCCCGCGGGCCGCAGCCTGCGCATTTTCCGCTTCCCAGGGGAGCCTGCATTTCACGATCCGATCCTTCAGCTCGTTTCGCCCAATCTTTTCCAGATATTCATAAAATGATTCGACCTTCAGTTCCGCTGCCGGATCCTCCGGAACAGGCAGGAAGATGCGCCCGCAGAGATCCAGAAGCTCCACCGCGCGGCGCCCGAAGGAACCAAAGTCGATGATCACGGTGGCGTAGCCGCTTTCCTCAGCGATGCGCCGCAGCAGGGCCGTCATGTCCTCCGAAGGAAGCAGGGAAACATCCTCCGCGCAGCGCACCGGCGGGATGAAATCCAGCGGGCCGAAGGAGTGGACCGTGCCCTTCAGCCGGCTCCAGGACCAGGAGTTCTGCAGATAACAGTAGACCACATCCGAGAAGTCGGTGACCGGGTCGCGGACGATGCTGCGGAACACGCCGGCATATTCCTCGAGAGAGATCAGGAGAGTCCGGCCACGCTCTGCCCGCACCAGGCCGAGGGTCAGCGCAAGCGTGGTTTTCCCGCATCTGTTCGCCGGAGAGTAGATGCCCAGGATTTCGCAGTCTCCCGAGGAGACCCGCTGGATCACATGGGTATCATCGTCCGCATAAAGGTTCATGATCTCCCGGCCCAGCCGGTCCGCCGGCATGTATTTGAAGACAGCCGGGGCATGGAAGGGGCGGTTCTCGCCGCCGGTCACGAAACCGTCCTCGCTGAGAAGGATGATCTTCGCGCCTTCCGTCATCCCGTGGGCTTTCGCGGCGAGCTCCTCGGAGATCAGAAGGATCTCGACCATGACGTTTTTCCGGTATTTCCGGTAAGTCTCCAGGTCCGTGAAGGCGGTCGCCTTGAGGCCGGTGGTCTCCCGGTCATTGAAATACGCTGCAAGACGGGACGCGTAGGCTCCGTCACGGTCCACAATCGCAAGGACTCGTCTCATAATGTGTTAACCTCCGGGTCAGATATTTAAAAGAACAGTGCAGTTTGCGGATGCCCAGCCGGCGAGAAAGAAGGGACCCATGGGGATACGGGCGCCCCGCCGCCCCCGCAGGAAGAGGACAGCCGAAGGGATGAAGGCCGCCAGCAGGCTTAAGAAGCAGAAGCGGAAAAAGAGTGCAGGGCCGGCCCAGGCGGCGGCAACCGCAAGAAGCTTGACATCGCCCGCGCCGGTCAGGCGCAGACGGAAGAGGGGATACAGAAGAAGGGTGCAGAGGACCAGGCGGAGAGGAAAGACCGGTCCCAGCAGGAAGCCGCCGGGAAAGGCGGCGTACAGCAGGAGAAGATTCGGGATCCGGCGGCTTCTGACATCTGTCCAGGCTGCTGCGGCGATCACCAGCCCGAAGAAAATCCTGATCAGAAACATCTGCGGCCCAACCCCGTGAATTAAGGAATCAGGTGTCGTCAATAGAATGCCTCATGAAAGAAAAACAGTGGTGAAGGGGGACAATTCCTTTAAAAGCACGAAAAAAGAAAGTATAATAAGAGAGAATATACATCGTCCCACACAGATCATTTGCGGAGGTACGTCATGGCAATCAATAAAGGTTTGGGTTTTATTCAGGAATGGGACTGCTACCTGTTCGGACAGGGCACCCACTATGAGATCTACAAGAAACTGGGCGCACATCCCTTCAAATATAAGGATGTGGACGGCTATTATTTTGCAGTCTGGGCGCCCCACGCGAAGGCGGTCAGCGTCGTCGGCGATTTCAACGGCTGGGATGTGAATGCGAATGTCTGCCAGGAGCTCAATGAGGGCGGGATCTGGGAGGCCTTTGTCCCGGGCCTTTCCGCAGGTGAGATCTATAAGTTCGCGATCACCGCGGCAAACGGAGACCTGATCTACAAGGCAGATCCCTATGCGAGAGCTGCGGAATTCCGCCCGGGCACCGCTTCAAAGCTGGCGGGTGAGCCCTGGTATTACAAGTTCGGCGACGAGAAGTGGATGAAGGCCCGTGCCGAAGTGGATCCGCGGCAGATGGCCATGAGCATTTACGAGTGCCACCTGGGCTCCTGGAAGCGGGATGAGAATTCCCCGCGTGACGGCTTCGGCGATTACCGCGAGTACGCGCATGAACTGGCTGCCTACGTGAAGGACATGGGCTACACCCACGTCGAGCTGATGGGCATCGCGGAGCACCCCTTCGACGGCAGCTGGGGCTATCAGGTCACGGGTTATTACGCCCCCACCTCCCGCTACGGCCTGCCGGAGGATTTCCAGTATTTTGTGGATTACATGCACCAGAACGGCATCGGCGTCATCCTCGACTGGGTCCCGGCTCACTTCCCGCGGGATGCCTTCGGCCTTGCGGACTTCGACGGCCAGCCCTGCTATGAGTATGCGGATACCCGAAAGGGAGAGCATCCGGACTGGGGCACCAAGGTCTTTGACTATGAGAAGACGGAGGTCAAGAACTTCCTCATCGGCAACGCCCTTTACTGGCTGAACGAGTACCATGTGGACGGACTCCGGGTCGATGCCGTGGCCTCCATGCTGTATCTGGATTACGGCAGGTCCGGCGGCAACTGGTGCCCGAACAAGTACGGCGGCAACGAGAACCTGGAAGCGATCGAGTTCTTCAAGCACCTGAATTCCGTCATCGCCGGCCGGCACGACGGCACCATGATCATCGCGGAGGAGAGCACCGCGTGGCCCATGGTCACCCACGCACCGGAGAACAACGGCCTCGGCTTCACCTTCAAGTGGAACATGGGATGGATGCATGACTTCCTTGAGTACATGAAGCTGGATCCCTATTTCCGCAAGAACAACCACAACAAGATGACCTTCGGCCTGACTTACTTCACCAGCGAGAACTACGTCCTGGTCCTGTCCCACGACGAGGTGGTGCATCTCAAGTGTTCCATGATCAACAAGATGCCGGGCATTTTTGAGGACAAGTTCTCGAACCTGAAGTGCGGCTATACCTACATGATCGGGCATCCCGGCAAGAAGCTTCTGTTCATGGGCCAGGAATTCGCACAGTGGCACGAGTGGGACGAGAAGGTCTCCCTGAACTGGGAGCTCCTGGACGAGCCGCTGAACAAGGACATGCAGAACTTCGTGAAGGGACTTCTGCACATCTACAAGAAGTATCCGTGCCTGTGGCGCCAGGACAACAACTGGGAAGGCTTCAAGTGGATCAACGCGAACGATGCTGACCGTTCCATCTTCTCCTTTGCCCGTTATGATGAGACGAAGAAGAAGGCGCTGCTGTTCGCCATCAACTTCACGCCCATGGAGCGCGAAGACTATAAGGTCGGCGTTCCCTGCAGCGGAAGCTACAAGCTGATCCTGGATGAGACTGTCGGCTCCTACGAGCAGGCGGGCATCAAGCCGCCGGTCTTCAAGGCATACAAGCAGGAGTGCGACGGCCAGCCGTACCACGTTTTCAACCCGATGAAGCCTTACGGCATCCAGGTCTATGAGTTCTCCGTCCCGACACCCAAAAAGCCGAAGGAAGAAGCTGCAGCTCCGGCGAAGAAGCCTGCTGCGAAGAAGGCTCCGGCAAAGAAGATCGCCGAGAAGGCGGAAGAGGCGAAGAAGACCGTCAAGGCAGCAGCGAAGAAGATCGCTGATGCAGCGGAGAAGAAGCCTGCAAAGAAGCCCGCAGCGAAGAAGACTGCGAAGAAGGCAGAAGAGAAATAAACAGCAGCATATCAGTGTTTCCGGAGGCGGCCGAAGAGGCCGCCTCCTTTTGCGTCCCGGACGGAGAGAGCTTCCGTTGATATGACTTCCGTTTCCGCGGGAAGGGTCTCCACGACAGTTCCTGCACCGCCCCGGTCCGGTCCTGCCGGGAATGCCGCGGGACCGGCATCGGCCGCGCCGTCCAGGATCTCTCCGGCAGGGATCTCCCGGGGATCCAGCGGGTCGCCGGAGATCAGGATCCGCTCCAGATAATCCAGGGCGTTGGGGTGGGCCTGGCTCTCCCGGTACATCCGGTAGGCCAGCACTTCGCTCCTGCAGTCGTCGTGGTCCGAGAGTTCCATCAGGGAGTGCAGGAAGCCGGAGAGCTGATCTCCGAAACCGCCGCTCCGCCCCGGGAAGTAGAGAAAACAGGGGGCGTGGCTTGCCGGATCCGTGTAGACGGAATCCGCGTCGAGGACGATGCCGGCAGGGTCCAGAAGGAAAGGCGCAAGCCCCGAAGAGACGTGTTTCAGGGTCAGGATCAGGAGCCGCAGATCTTCCGAACGGAGCCGGTGGCGCGCCGTCCATTCCCGCAGCGTTTCCATGCGGGTGATGTCGTAGTTCAGAAACAGCTTTCCCTCGTCATCGCAGACGGAAAGGCGGAGCAGGCCGTCGATGCGGTTTTCCTCCAGCATGCGGAGTGAATAGTGTTCCCGAAGAGCCGGGTCCGTTTCGACGGAAAAGTAGCTGTGATCGGTTTCATTCAGAATCTGAGGCAACTGAATTTCCTCCTTTGAAAAAATTATTCATCTGTGCGAAATCCTTCAGAGTCGTCGAAATACGGAGCACATCTTCCGGATCATTGATCAGCCGTTCCTCGGAGAGGGAGAGGCCGGAACCTTCAAACCATGCGGAGCCTGAGAACAGGGAGCGGGATGCGCCGGTATCGTCCGTCGCCAGCTGATCCACTCCGGCAAAGCGTGTTCCCATGGCGGCGGTGATATCGTCCGCATCGGGGCCATCCGGGTCGTAGGTCGGCTCCAGATGGGCTGCCCTGGAGGCGCTTTCCCGCAGTACGAAGCGGGAGAGAGTCAGGTCCCGTTCTGTTCTGGCGTAGTTGAAGACAAAGGCCAGTGTGAAAAAGATGATGGGGAAGATGTACGCGGCTTCGATGGTGAGGCTTGCTTTCAGCCGCTTCATGCCGGCACCCCCGCGATGACACCGCTCTGAACGCACCAGAGAAGTGCCGGAAAGAGGGTGAAGGGAAGAAGCGGGATGAACTGGGGATTCCGCGGAAGTCCCCGCACCTGCCGCATCACGATCACGCCGAGAGACCAGACTGCGGAAAGGCAGAAGGTGCATATGGTGAGCAGGAGCGTCAGGGGAAGCCCGGCAGCAGTTCCGATCAGGAGAAAGAAGAGTCCGTCCCCCATGCCGATTGCCGAGCTGGTGAGAACTGAGAGAAGGATCAGGAACAGTCCCGGGAGGGAGCCGAGCAGAAGACCACGCCAGTCGGCGCCGCCGCCGCGGAACAGGCGGGCCAGATACCACCCGAGCTCTGACAGCGCCATGGCGAGAAAGGCGAGGGCACTGACGCTCATGGCCCGGAGATCCTCAAACGCGCAGTAGACAAGAAACAACAGCACCAGACCGCAGCCGAGACTGCCGGAAATCATCAAAGTAAATCTCCTTTCATGGGGTTCAATGGCAACAGTAGCTGCAGGGGCCCAGATGTTCGACCTCAGATTTCCGGACGGCCCGCGCATAGGCGGAGATGGCGCTGCAGTCCGGATCGGCGTGCCAGACCTCCCCGCTGGGCATGATGTAGACGGTGCCCGGATGTGCACCTTTTGCGCAGCGGGCGCAGGGGGTGTAACGGCTGCCGCCGGAATTCCGAAGAGATTCGAGGGATGTCCAGGACACTGACTTCATGGACCGGTTGGAGAGATAATGGCAGGAAGGACTGGCGTGATACCGGGTGCTGCTTTTCCCGACATAGACGATCTCATCGATTTCTTCCTCGTCTTCCTGCCCGTCGGAGATTCCTCCTTCGGAGCGGCCGACCCAGGCGCGGCGGGAGGCCGTCACGCTCTGGTGCAGATGGCCGAGATGAAAGAATGGCAGCCGGTACTGGTAATCAAGGGTGAGGCGGATGATTTCTCCGTCTGTCATGTATGCGGAGCGCCAGGAAAACACGTCCTCGACGTTTTCGTCGGCGATGGCTGCGGCTGCCGCATTTCCTATGAGGGTCGCGACACCCTGGTCGGAAAGCCATTTGACCAGCGCGTCAGCCTCATCCGACCGTTTTCCCGCGGATCCGCCGTTTTCGGAGGCAATGGTACTGAGAGAGGCAGCGCCGTCTGCATTCCCTTTTTCAGCGCTGCCTGCGGAGTATGCTTCTGTACCGCCGGCAGAGCCGTCCTCCGTACTGCCGGCTGCGGCCAGCTGCTGAAGGTAGGCGGCCTCCGCCAGCAGTTCGCAGGTCTGTTCGCAGATCTGCTGCATCTGCATGGAAGTGCGCATCATCCGCATGGGAAGGATCAGAAGATAGACGGCGAACAGAAACAGCGGGAAAGCCATAGCGGCCTCGACCGTAAGGCTGCAGACACACCGGGCTGCCGGTCCCGCGCTCCGAAGAAGTTTCCGGAAACGGCGCAGTCGGGCATGTACCTGGAGAGCCAATATCCGAGTTTGTTTTACAGGAGGGGGGTTTATGGAATTACGAGATTTCAATGCCGTTCCCTTTCTTCGGGGCGCCGGACCGGCGGCCCGGCAGTTTTCATCTGAAATGACGGGATCCGCCCGGCATTTCAGCAGAGTCTGACGAAAGGTCCCGTCCGTCAGATCAGTAGGCTTTGACGACTTCCTCCCTGAGGTCGAAGGACGGCGCAAGGCCGAATTCCGACTCGCTGGTGAAGCCGAGCTTTGTGAACAGGTGGCGGGAACTGCAGCGCACTTCGGCGTGCATTCCGTAAAGACAGTTTTTCATGCGGAAGTCCGGATCGTCGCGGACGATGTTGGTCTGGATCATATCCATGATCCGGTAGTTCCGGTGTTCCGAGGACTGGGTCAAAAGCAGAAGCTTCAGCCACGCCTCGTAACTCACACCGACCGCCGGCTCCTTCAGATAGTCTTCCGGAAGCTTTGCGTGAAGTACGGTGGATATGAGGATCGGGATGAAATCATCCGCACTGACCATCCAGTCGTTCTTCGTTTTGATGATGGCGGTCTTTTTGCCGGAAAGCATCAGACGGAGATCCATCAGCGCTTCCAGCATCGCCCAGGCGGCGATGACCAGACATTCCAGAAGGAAGACAAGCTCCGGCACGCCGGTGGCAGCGCTGATTTCCAGGGCCAGGGTGTGGGCCTGGGTCTTCAGGGAGCTGTCCCGCATGATGTGAATGAAATTCAGTGCTTCCCGGATCGCCAGCAGCTCCAGCACGGTGCCGGTCAGATTGTCGGCATCGCTGTCGCCTCCGATGACGGTGTACTCGAGCTCGTAGGCGGGAGCGCGTTTGCTGTCATCCGTGAAGCTCGGAAGCATTTTTCCGGCATACTCATCGACCGCGAGGGCTGTGAGAGGGGAAGCTTCCCCGCCGGTCCGTTCCGTGACGTCGTTCTGCGAAGGAAGATCCTTCATGGAGATCTTCCCGTCCGAGACCGTCCGGCCCTCCGGGATCACCAGATTCAGAAAGCCCTTCTCCGTGAAGGTCAGCAGGCCTTCCAGCAAGCCTTCCGTCTCCTCGTCCCCGATGCCGTATTCCACGTCGAGCTCCGGGATCACGACCTCATCCCAGGCATCCGCCACTTCTGCCCAGAGGGCATCTGCGTCGACACCGCCGCCTCCGCCGCCGCCGGAGCTTTCGGCTCCTTCGTTCTGATCTTCGTCATCGTCTTCCTCCTCCATCTCTTCGATGTAGGCTTCGGTCTCATTGGCGAATTCGCGGACGGATTCAATGGTCTGCAGCTCGTTCGGATTATTGTCGTCCAGCACATCGATCTCCAGACGGCGGACACCGTTCACATCGGTGTACTCCCGGTAAGCCGCAACCTGTTCCTCGACAGCCTTCCTGTTTTCCGGTTCCAGCTTTTCCAGACGTTCCTTGTTCCTTTCATCCAGCTGGTCCATCTTTTTCGCGAAAGCGTCCGCCGCGGAATCGAAGCGTTCAATCAGATGAGGAAGCTCTCCGACGCAGCTTTCCAGTTCCTGTGCGGTGTGCTGGAAGGAGTTGTTGTTTCCGCTGCGCACCTCATCCCTCGCCCGGGATTTCAGTTGATGCTGCCGGATGACGTTGCTGTGGATCTTTCCTATGGCCTTTTCCATGGCGACGGCTTTCCGGCTCTGAAGTCCGTAATCCTTGATGATCGCGTCCATCGTCTGGGCCTCTGTCACCTGCTTCCAGAGTTCGGAAGCGCTTTCCGGTGTATGGTCCAGGGTGATCCAGCCGAAGCGGAGATAGTCGACGATCTCCTGCTCGAACCAGCTGCCGCCGCTGTCCGTGAGAAAGGTAGTTTCCGTGACGGCTGCCTCCGGCTCTGTGATGCAGTACCATCCGCAGTCATCGGCGTAGGGCTTCATGAACTTTTCCAGCTCTTCCTGGCTGGCAGCTTCATCCCGGAATTCATAGCCGAAGAGGCGGTAGACCTGCCAGAGCTCCGGATGATACTGGGAGAAGAGGCTGTCGATGGCGGATTCCGCCATGTTGGTCACGTAAAAACGGGCACCGGCGGTCCTGGCACTCTCTGCGAATGCGCAGAGCAGCGCGGCCGTACAGGTAAAGATCAGCGCGAGGCAGATCGTGACGGAGCTTTGCAGCCGGCGGGAACACCTCGGCAGAAGGGTATGCGGCGTCCGCGGGATCATTTCAGCTTGACTTCATTGACGCCGGAGTTGATGGTCTTGAAGACGCTGTTGATGATGCTCCGCATCTGGGTCTGAAAGATGAGGACGAGGCTGATGAGAACCACCAGGATGAGCACGGTCTCAATGGTTCCCACACCGCTATCATCGGAGGCGAAATCCCCGTTATCAGGGAACTCGAAGGGCTCATGATACTTTTCGGAATAGTTGACGGTTTCAGTAGCTGCAGATGCTGTCATAGAGTGGTTTCCTTTCTTTCATGGGGTGATGGGGTGTATGGCTGCATTGACGGTATGGAAGATTTACAGGCTACTGGTTTCTGCATCGGAACGGTTTCAGGATCCTGCCCACTGGCTGTGCCTCCTTTCTGGCCTTGCTGTATTTCGTTGTTTCAGGAATCCCGCCTGCACCCCGGCCGGTATTCAGCCTTTCTGCCGGCACACAGCCTCAGGACCGGGCGGACTTCTTTGCAGTCAGAAGGACATCAGAGCCGGAACAATGATGACGACCATGACGATGATCAGCATGAGGAAGAGGGGACCGAGCAGCTTTGTGCCGGCCTCTTCACCCTGCCTCCGCGCCATGTTCTTCCGTTCTTCCCAGGCCGCATTCATCTCTGCTTTCAGGAGTGTGCGGAGATTCGCGATTCCGGTCCGCCGGTTCTGCTCGAGCAGACTTGCAAGCTTCATATACTGCCGGAGCCCGCAGCTCCGCCCGAACTCGTGATAGGCTTTTCCTTCGCTGGCGCCGGTCTTCAGCTGGGCCAGCGTTTTTGTCATCTCTTCATAGGCACAGCGCGGGGGCCCGCCGTCAGTCTCGTAATCGCTGACGATGTTCTCCCAGGCGAGGCGGATCGTCATGCCTGCACCGATGAAAACCATAAGCTTGGAGACGATCTCCGGGTAATCGAGAAGAAGCTGGCGCCGCCGGGCAGCCTCCTCCGTCTGCATGCCCTGTTTTTCCCGGAGCCAGAGAAGCAGGGCGCAGACCGGCCCCAAAAGGAGGAGGATGGAAAGGTGCCGGTCTGTCTGCTGGGAATAGCGGAGCGTGCGGCCCCGGAATTCCAGCGGGAGTGCGAAAACCTCGTCCGCAGCCTGAGCTTCGTCTTCCGCAAGAAGCGTACTGCGGAAATCTTCGAGAAGCTGCTCCTTCGCGGAACGCTGCCGGGGAAGCACGGTCAGAGGAATCACATAGTCTGCAGCCGTATCTGTTCCGGCGGCGGTGAGATGGGCCGTCAGCGTGACCTCCACCGGTCCGGCCAGATCCTCGCTCCGGACCTTTCCGTAGTAATCGATCACATCCGGATCGGAACTATCCCAGGAAATGCTGATCCCGTAGTCCGGGACGGCGGTCGGAAGCGTGACGTCAGTCCGGACTTCTTCAGCAGACGGGTTTTCTGCAAGGAGGGATTCACAGACCTTCTGAATACATGCTTCATAGGCTTTTCCGACCTCTTCCTCCCTCCAGACCCTGCCGCCCACAGGGACATCGATGGGAACCGGGGCATCGTCCAGACCCTCGACCTCGATCTCATAATGAAGGGTCCGGCCGCCGTAGGAGCTGCGGGGCAGATACCGCCCGCCCTTGAGATCCGTTTCCTCCGGCTGCAGGCGGACTGCCGCAAAGTAGAGGATCACGCCCGCGAGGATACAGAGGATCTGTGCCCGCCGGCGGACCAGGAGGGCGGTAAAACGTGAAAACCTTGACATAGAGAGACTCCTTTTACAGTTCGATGTTCAGGATCTTCCAGGAAAGAGCGATGGACAGAAGATAGACCACGAGGCAGCCCGTCATGACGGCGCGGCCCACCGGGGTGGTGTACATGACCGTGAAAAAACCGGGATTGGAAAAGTCGATGTAGATCACCAGCATCAGCGGGACCAGGTTCATGATGTTCTGTTCAAATCGACGGGAAGCAGTGATGGTCAGGATATCCTCCTTCATCTGGATCCGGTCTCCGATGGTGTCGGCAGTCTGGTTTATGATCGGCACCAGGTCGCCGCCGCTACGCTTCGCGACCCGCAGGACCCGGGCAAAATTGCGGATATCATCCACGCCGGCCCGCTCCGCGAACTCGTCCATCGCTTTCTCCACCGGGATATTCATGGAGACCAGGTGGGAGAGAAGTTCAAATTCGCGGACGATGTATGCCTCCCCGCCAAGCAGCATCCGGAGCTCCCGGGTACTTTCGAGAAGAGCGTTTTCCATGGAATATCCTGCGGACAATGCTCCGGCAAGAACCGACAAGGCTTCCCGGAACTGCAGGAGCAGGATTCGCTTCCGCGCGGGGATCAGGTCCCTCTTCCGGAAGAAGGGGTACCCGATCGCCGCGGGAAGGAGAAAAAGGAAGAATATCAGGCTGCGGTAGAAAACAAATGAGAAAGCAGCACAAACCGCGAGCGCCTGAAGGAAGTGGGTGAGGTATTCCGGGACAGTGAAGTGATACTCGTTATAGTTCAAGGCCTGCGCTGAGGAGTTTGTCCCGGTTTTCGAGCTCCCCGACCTGTTCCAGCCGGCCCGTGACGCGGCCTCTGCGGGCGCCTCCGGAGCGGTCTTCCCTGAAAGAGTAGAGTTCGTGAAGCTGAATTTCGCCATTTTCGATACCTCCGACTTCTGTGATGGAGAGGACCCGGCGGCTTCGGTCGCGAAGCCTCCCCAGGTGAACCATGATGTCCAGCGCCCCCGCGATCTGGCCGCGGATGGCCGGAAGGGGCAGATTCGCCGCGCAGAGGGTCATCGTCTCGAGTCTGGCCAGCATATCCCGAGGGTTGTTGCCGTGGCCGGTGGAAAGACTTCCGTCGTGGCCCGTGTTCATTGCCTGCAGCATGTCCAGAGCTTCCGCCCCGCGGACTTCGCCGACGACGATCCGGTCAGGGTTCATGCGGAGACTTGCCCGGATCAGGTCTGAGATCGTGACCGCGCCGTCGCCCTCGGGATTTGCCGCACGGGTCTCCAGGCGGACCAGATTCCTGATGTGCTTCAGCTGAAGTTCCGCGCTGTCTTCAATGGTGATCACGCGCTCGTCGTCCGGGATAAAGGCGGACAGCGCGTTCAGAAAGGTCGTTTTCCCGGAACCGGTGCCGCCGCTGATGAAGATGTTGTATCCGCTCTGCACGAGCTTCTTCAGAAACGCGGCGGCTTCCGGGGTGATGGAGCCGTAACCGATGAGTTTTTCCATAGTGATGGGTTCCGGAAATTTCCGGATGGTTACGACTGCGCCGTCCAGAGAGATGGGCGGGAGCACGACGTTGACGCGGCTTCCGTCCTCCAGACGGGCGTCGGCGATCGGCGTGGAGACATTCACGGTCCGATTCACGCGACTGACGATGTGCTGGATCATATCTTCCAACTGTTCATTGCTCTTGAAGCTTCCTTCCCAGGGGCGGATACGGCCGCCGGACTCGACAAAGATGGAATCCTTGCCGTTCACCATGATCTCAGTGATGTCCTTCCGGTCCACCAGTTCCTGGAGAATGTCGAGTCTCCGGAATGCGTTGAACAGGGATGAGCGAAGCTGGTACTTTTCTCTTACCGACAGGAATTCCCGTTGGCCGGCGTCCTGGATCTCCGCGTCGATCATGTCGTAGAGTTCCTCGTCCCGGACATGGCGCATGCTGCTGAGCTGGGATGCGAGCCGGTCGTGGATGCTGTCGAAGAGATGACTGATGTCTTTCATAAATTTCCTTCCTGTGCGGGAGCGGTTTCATACACTCCCTTTGTGGTGTCACTAATAGGACGGAATTTTGGCGAATTTGGTTCAAGTCGATTTTCACAAAAGTTTTTGTGGAAATTGCCAATACAGCCGTCTGACCTGTTATAATGTCAGGCAGGGATGCTTTCACGGGCTGCTTTTGCGGGAAAGGCTTCCGCTTCCGGGCGGCACGGGACCGCGGCACGGGACCAGGACATGGGACTGAGACGTGAGACGGCGGTTCGGGACCGCGGCACCGGGCCGCGACAATAAATACGAAAGGAAACAGGGCACAGCCGCTCCGGGCTGCACCATACAGGGATCCGATGTTTAAAAAAATCATGGAAAAACTGGACCGGAAATACACAAAGATCTGCGTGTATGCGGCAGTCACGGTCCTGGTCACCTTGTGCTCCGCATACGTCCTTCTGCAGACAGGTCCCTTCTGGACAAAGTTCTGGGCCATCTTTACCGCAGTGCTGCGGCCGGTGATCATCGGCGGGGGACTGTGTTATCTTCTGCAGCCGGTGGTCAGCCGCTTTGAGAGGATGTTCAACCGGACAAAGGAGCACGGCTGGGCAAGGGGCGTCAGCGTTCTCCTGACCCTCGGGATCATTTTTACGGTGGTGTTTTTTGTGCTGGGCATGATCCTTGTGTCCGTGTACAAGGATCTCTCGTCGGTGAATCCGGAATCGATCCGGGAACTGGCCGAAACGATCCGGAAGGATTACGGGGATCTGTGGAAATTCGCGGCGGAAAAGCTGGAATCGATGAACATATCCTCCGACTATCTCACATCGGCCGCGAAGGCGGCTGCCGGCGCCGCGGAGACCTTTTTCTCGGGACTTTTGTTCGGGCTGATCTTCTGCGTCTATTTCCTGCTGGATAAGAAGCACAACATCATCGAATACTGGGGAAGGGTATTTACCCTGATGTTCGGGGACAGGCAGAGGGAGCGGTTCAATATCTTTGTGAAGGATGCGGACAGCGCGTTCTCCGGATATATCCGCGGACAGCTGATCGACGCTGCCATCGTCGCGGTGCTGGTGTCGGTGATCCTTGCCCTTGCCGGAGTCCCGTATCCCGTGATTATCGGTGTTTTCACGGGTCTCGGAAACCTGATCCCTTACCTGGGGACGGTATCCGGGTATCTCGTGACGGTGCTGGTCTGTTTCCCGGCGGGAGAGTTTAAGAAAATGATCATCGGGCTGGTGGTCATCGCCGTCGTCATGTTTGTCGACGCCAACGTCATCAATCCGAAGCTTCTTTCCGACAACGTGGAGGTGCATCCGCTGCTGGTGGTGACCGCGCTGATCGCGGGAGGCGCCATAGGCGGCATTGCCGGCATGCTGATCGCGGTGCCCACGGCGGCACTGATCAAAATGCAGTTTGACCGAGCCCTTCAGAAGATGGAAGAGAGCAGGAATGCTTCCGGCCAAAGCTGAACAAAGAAAGACCCGCATGTACCCCGGTCAGGGGATACGTGCGGGTCTTTCTTTCTGTGCTGTCACGGGGAGGGCGTCCGTTTACCACTCATGCAGGATGAATTTTTCGATGACCTCCGCGACGCCGTCGTTATCGTTGGTGTCTGCAATATAATCCGCCCGGGATTTCAGGTGGGGCTGGGCGTTCTCCATGGCGACGCCGAGGCCTGCGAAGGAGACCATGGTGGTGTCGTTCATGCTGTCACCGCAGGCGATGAGCTCCTCCCGGGTGCAGCCGAAGATCTTAAGCAGCTTTTCCAGGGAGGCGGCTTTCTCGATCCCCGGCGGGACGATCTCCAGGAAGTAGGTCTCGGAGAAGAAGGCATTGACCTTGTCCCCGAAGACCTCCTTCAGGTAGTCCTGATAGGTCCGGAGATTGTCGTAGCTTCCGGCGGCAAGGAATTTGCACACCGGCTGCTCGATGGCGGCAAGAAGGTCCGGCACCACGGTCAGAGGGATCTTTGAGATGCGGGACTCCAGCTCGGTGTACTGCTCGCGGTGTTCGGAGATGACGCCGGTCCCGGTGTAGGTCATAAGATTGATGCCGAACTCCCGGTAGGAGCGGCAGATCTCCGGATAGTACTGCTCCGGCAGAGTTTCGTGGATCAGGGATTTCCCCGTAAGGCAGTCCACGACCTGACTTCCGTTGTAGGCCAGCATGTATCCGCCGAAGTCGAAGAGCCCCACATCCTTTGCCACGTGGGCCACGCCAGGCAGCGGCCGCCCGGAGGCCAGTACCACATGGACGCCTTTCTCCACGGCTTTCCGGATCGCCTCCTTATTCCGGGGCGATACTTCTTTTCTGGAGTTGGTCAGGGTGCCGTCCAGATCAAGGGCGATGACCCTGTACTCTTTATTGTAATCGGGAAGCTTCATCGGCCGTGACGCAGTAATCATAAGAGCTCCTTTCCCCATGGAGAACATTCTGGATCCAGTTTAACATATTTACACCTGTTTCACGAGGAGGAGAGCAGGTTTTGTTACGTGATTGTTTCGCCCGGACTTCGGCGCTACAATAGAATGCAGAGAAGAACGGAAGACGAAAACGTCTTTAAACACTTAAGACAGAGGAGGAGACAGAAGATGAAGAAGTCGTTTGCCGCCGCGCTGCTTGTGCTGTCACTGGCACTGGGAGCTGCAGCTCCGGCAGCAGTGCGGGCGGAGGAGATCGGCCCGGGTATCGGCCTGGAAGAGAAGATCGCGGCGCAGCAGGCGGCAGCGCAGGCAGGAGTGACTGCTGCTGCAGAGGAGACGACTGCGGCACAGTCGGCAGAGACTGCCGGGGCGGCGGCGAACACTGCGGCGGCGAATACTGCGGCAGCGGCAGGCACAGCTGCGGCGGCCGGAACTACGGGCGCCATGCACCGGAAGACCGCCGAGGAACTGCAGGCGGCCATGGCATTGACTCCGGCGGGCCCGGCAAAGGCCGAGTGGGGGACCTTCTTCCTGGGGAACAACCTGCCGCCGCGGAACGATGAGGACGAGTCTTATCTGCGCGCCTTCCACGCGTACGCGATGGTACCGACTCAGGAAAAGTTCGTCTATCTGACCTTCGACGAGGGATACGAGAACGGGTACACGCCGGCAATCCTGGACGTGCTGAAAAAGCACAACATCAAGGCAGCGTTCTTCTGCACCGGCAGCTTTGTCCGGGACAACCCGGAACTGATCAAACGGTTCGCGGACGAGGGCCACATCATCGGAAACCACACGCTGACCCACCCCAGTATGATGAAGGTGAGCACCTGGGACGAGTTCAGCCGCCAGCTGTTCGGCGTAGAAGAGCGGGTGCAGGCCATCACCGGAAAAGAAATGCCGCGGTATTACCGTCCGCCGGCAGGCGCATACAGTGAAGCGCAGCTCCGGATGGCGGACGCACTGGGCTTTAAAACCATTTTCTGGAGTGTGGCGTACAAGGACTGGGACGTCAACGCTCAGCCCACGCATGAGCGCGGTATGAGCTATCTGACCACCCGCATCCATCCCGGAGCTATCATCCTCCTGCACGCGGTCTCAAAGACAAACACGGAGATCATGGATCAGCTTCTCACCACCTGGGAGCAGATGGGCTACAGCTTCCGCACACTGGACGAACTGCCGCAGGGGCTGACATTCTGAGAAATAAGCAGCTGCAGAAGCGGAGACCCGGAAAAAGAACGAGCAGTTGCAGAAGCAGACAGTTGAACAAAGAAAACAGGCAGATCCGCCGGGATCTGCCTGTTTTTCAGAATTCTATATCGCTCAGCGCATCCATCGGGATCAGGATCCCGTCTTCCAGCAAAACAGCCCGTCTGGCATCGTCGATTTTTTTCACGATCCCTGTGCGGGTCACATAGGCGCCGCCGTCCTTCCTTTCGTCCGGCTCAAACCAGACAAAGGTGACTTCCGGCTGCTGCACGTTTCCCGGCTTCCGGGAAAGCAGGGCGCGGAGCTCATTCAGTTTCTCGTCGAGAAGGCGGAGCTGATCTTCCGTGAGATCCAGCTTCTCGTCCGTCAGACGCGCGGTCTCGTCGATGGCGTCGCCGTAACCGGTCAGGGCTGCGAAAGGCATGAACTGGGCCGCCCGGTTCTGAAGCGGCATCTGCGGATGCCTGGAAGAGACCGGGGCCGGAAGATCTATGATATCCCTGTAATCGTCTTTCATCAGGCTTTATGGCCTCCGATGTATTTATTCCGGTCGCGGCCGGTGGATTCCTCGTGCATGTTGACGCCCTTCACGATGGCGTTGTTTCCGAACTTTTTACGGATCTCCAGCATGGCCCGCTGGAGGTCCTTTTCTTTGCTGAGAGCCGCGTCCTCCTTCTGCTTCCGGGCTTCCTCCGCAGCGTAGTCCGTGAAGAGATCCAGCTGTTCAAAGGCCGGGGCCTGAGAAGCAGCGTCCTTTTCCGAAAGTACATGGTTCACGCCCAGGTACATGCGCCGCACCAGAAGACTGCGGTCGATGATCCTGTCGTAAAGCTCCAGCACGGCTTCGGAGATCATTTTTCCGGATGAGGTGTAACGGTCCAGATTTGCGGTGCCGTGGGCCGGTTTCGGCGTCTGCCGTCCGTAACGGTCCGCCGTGATCTCTCCGCGATATTTCGCCCGGAGCGCCGGATCTGTCACATTGCTGATGTCATAGCCCACCGTCAGGGTGAGCTGGTCCGTGACCAGTCCCTTCTCCACCAGGTTCAGTGCCGCGGCTTCTGCCATCTCGTGCACCACCGTCCGGGCCTGATCCGCCGCGTAGGCGCAGTGCAGGACCTGGCCGCTGCTGAAGGAGCGGTCTTCGGGCTGATATGACTTGATGAGATCCATGGTGCAGGGCTCCCGGCCCCAGGCATGGTCGATCAGAAGCTCCGCATTGACCCCGAAAAGCCTGTACAGAAGATCCTCGTTCCGGTGTTCGCCGGGCTTTCCGAGGGAGCAGCGGGCGATGTCGCCCATGGTAAAGATTCCCCGTTCTTCCAGCTTTTTCGCGATCCCGCCGCCCACGCGCCAGAAATCCCGGAGGGGCCGGTGGGACCAGAGGCGGCGACGGTAGCTCATCTCGTCCAGCTCCGCGATCCGCACGCCGTCCTCGTCCGCTTCCTCATGCTTTGCCAGCATGTCCATGGCGACCTTCGCGAGGTAGAGATTGGTCCCGACGCCTGCGGTGGCGGTGATGCCCGTTTCCAGGAAGACCTCCAGGATCAGCTTTTTCGCCAGCTCCCGGCCGGTCATGCCGTAGGTCTTCAGGTACTGAGTCGCGTCGATCAGCACCTCGTCGATGGAGTAAACGTGGATGTCCTCGGGAGCGATGTACCGGAGATAGATCTGGTAGATGCGGGTGCTGTACTCCATGTACAGAGCCATGCGGGGCGTCGCGGCGAGATAATCCGCTTCCAGAGACGGGTCTTTCGAAAGCTCGTCCGCCTTCCAGGACTTGCCGGAAAAACGGCGTCCCGGCGCGTTCCTGAGCCGTCCGGCATTGACCTCTTTCATTCTCTGGACCACTTCAAAAAGGCGGGCACGCCCTGAGATCCCGTAAGCCTTCAGCGAGGGCGATACCGCCAGGCAGATAGTCTTTTCGGTCCGGGACACGTCCGCCACCACCAGGTTTGTGGTCAGCGGATCCAGGCCCTTCTCCCGGCATTCCACCGAGGCATAGAAGGACTTGAGATCGATCGCGAGATATGTTGGGGTCTGAGTCATCTGATCACGCTCCACGGAATTTGTGCATGCGCGGAATGGAAAGATGCAATATGCAGAAGTTTAACAGTTTAGGCGGCCGTATCAGCAGCAAATCAAGCTACAACGCAGAAACTCCGTATATGATCTCTTCCATCTCCGGCATGGCGTCTTCGCTGCTTTCCGAGTGCTGCATCAGGACGACCTTGACGACTTTGCCCCGGGCATCATCACAGAAAAAGGCGACGATCCCTTCGGAAGGAAGACCGGTGACGCCGCTGAACCCCTTGTTTGTCTCGCCGGTAAAGCGGGCGGTAAAGGCCCGGATGCCGGCGATGGTCTCTTCTTTCACATCTGTCAGCCGGACATCGTAGAAGAAACTGTACAGGAATTCCTTCGCAAAGCCCGGGAAGATCATGGAAGTGTCGAGGATGCTCAGAGAGTCAAAGTCCATATATTGGAAGGCTGCGCAGCCTATGAACTGGGTGTCGACGTTCACATCGGACAGGATCACTATGTTTTTGTCTTCGCTGAAATTGTCCGGGTAGTTCAGGTAGTGCTTTGGAACCGTGAATTTCACTCCCCCGAAAGTCATCTCCATGCGGCCGTCCGGAAGAACAGTGATCGCTTTGTCGAAAGCCCGCAGCGCGCCTTTCCGGTATTCCGGATCTTCCTGCGGCAGCTTCACAAAGCGCTCATTGTCCCAGTTTCCGCTGCCCGAAGTGAAAACGAGTTCGGAGAAACCGTCTTTTGTATCCGCGGAGATCACGCAGTGCAGTTTGGAGAGGGTAATGCTGATCCTGCCGTCCGCGTATACCCAGGGATCGTCGGGCTCGCTGAAAGTTTCGCGCTCACAGTAGTAGACCGCGGTACCGTCCGGGTCGATGGTGAGTCCGCTGCCGGTCTCCCCCTTCCAGGAGCCGAACAGCTCTGCCGGGGCTTCCTCAGACTGCGCAGGCGCAGACTGAGCGGAGGCTGTTTCTGCTGCGGACGATGCCGGCACGGCAGCGGTGGTCTCTGAAGCGGCAGAGGAAGCTCCGGCCGAGGTCAGGGATGCCTGCGTTTCTGTCGGAGCAGCAGGCGCCGGAGTCATGGGCCGAAACAGAAACGCGGCCAGCAAAAACACAAAAGCAGCGGCAGCGATGTACGGCAGGAGTTTCTTTTGTTTTCCGGGAGAAACGTCTTTGGCCGGAGTACGGTTTCGACCTGTACCTTCAGCGCTGGTGCCAGTACCGGCGGTGGAAGCAGTTCCCTGACCCTGTTTTGGGAAAGTACCGGAAATATAGAATTTTTGTCCGCAGTCCGGGCAGACTTCCGCAAGAGACGGAAGACGCTTTCCGCAGACCGGGCAGCGCTTCAGATGGAAAGCCGAAGAAATATCGTCATTACCACCGTTGCGGTGGGAGAAAAGAGGATCGTTTTGCGATACACTTGAATCAGCACGAAGAAGTGCGGACAGATCCCGAACAAGATCCGAAGCGGACTGGTAACGTCTGGCGGGATCCAGTTCCCGGCATTTACTGATGATCTTCTGAAGTCCGGGAGTGGCCGGGCGTCCGCCGAGAAGCATGTCCATCAGGACACCGACCGCGTAGAGATCTGTTGCAGTGGTGGAGCTCCCGAAGCCGAACTGTTCGGGCGCTGCGAAGCCGGGTGTTCCGAGAAGCCGGGTGTCGGCAGCCTTGTCCGTGTTCATGAACTTGGCGGCGTTCATATCCAGAAGAACGATTTCGCCGTCCTCGGTCACAAGAATGTTGGAAGGCTTGATGTCGCGGTGAATCAGCGGAGGCGTGAAGGAGTGCAGTTCCTCCAGGATCCGGCACAGCATAATGGCGATCCGGATCGTTTCCTGTTCCGGCAGAGAGCCACAGATTTCCAGAACCTCTTCAAGGGAATCTCCGGAGATGTATTCCTCGATTACCGTCAGCGTGTTCTGGTTTTCATAGAGCGCATAAATGCGTGGGGTCTGTCTGACGGGATGCTCCTGCAGAGCGGAATAGACCGCGGGATTGTAGACGGAAAGAACCTTTTTTACATAGATCTTCCCGGTCTCCCGGTGGCGGACTATCGAAACGCGATGCTCTTTATTGAGTTGTGAGATCTCCTCATAATAGGAGACCGGAAGCTCATGATCCAACATCGGCCGCATACCCTTTCATTTAATGAAACTACGTTAATGATTATATCAGAGAAGGAAAGCCATGTACAAAAAGGACACGAAAGAACTGGAGAAACAGCTGGAGAAGACACATCCCGATGAAATCAGTGATTATCTCAGGGAAAATGAGGCGGAAACGCTCTCCAATGACCGACCGTTCATGAAGTACATGAATGAAAAGCTGAAGGAAAAGAAGCTGCAGAAGCAGGAAGTATTCGTCAAGGCAGACATCAACAGAGGATACGGATACAAGCTTCTGGACGAGGAGAAGACTACCCGGCAGCGGGACGTCATTCTCCGAATTTGTTATGCGGCGGAGTTCACCGTTTCGGAGACCCAGCACGCACTGGCACTTTGTAAGATGAGCCGCCTGTATGCCCGGGATCCGAGGGACGCACTGATCATGACCTGCTTCAATAACCGTCCCGGAACGGTCATCGATGTGAACGAGCTGCTGAGAAAGAACCGGATGGAGGTCTTACGGTCCAGCGGGGTTCAGGGATAAGGGAAGAAGATCTAAGTATTCATATAATATAAAATATACAGCGAGGTATTATTCCGGGTCCGGACCGTCAGAGTCCGGGCCTTTTTCAGGAGGGAATTTCCGTACTTCAGCGCGGAATCGCAAAAAAGAATGCTGTAAACATGAAGAAAACTGCGCTACAATATAATGGCTCATGCGATTTAAAGCGTTTTCCAGTTATGATTAAGACCGGTGCGCCGCTTTTCGGCCGCCGGTCTGATTTAAAAACAGGAGTTTTCGGTTCCATGTCAGCAGTTCATAACAAACCCGGCGGGACCCGGGATATGACAAAAGGCCCCATCTTAAAGCAGCTTCTGCTGTTTTCGCTTCCACTCTTGTTCGGCAACATCTTCCAGATGATGTACAACACGGTGGACTCCATTGTGGTGGGCAATTTTGTCGGTACGGAGGCACTGGCGGCGGTAGGCTCCACCACCATGATCATCAATATGCTGGTGTTTTTCTTCAACGGTTTCTCCGTGGGTGCCGGCGTTGTGATCGGGCAGCGGTTCGGCGCGAAGGAGGAAGATAAGCTTCACACGGCGGTCCAGACCACCATGGCGCTGACCTTCTGTTTCTGTGTGCTGTTCACCATCATCGGCGTGTCTTATGTGAAGCCCATGCTTCATCTGATGTCTACGCCGGAGGACGTTTTTGACGACGCGTCGCTTTACCTGAGGATCTATTTCTCCGGCATCGCCGGGCTCCTCATCTACAACATGGGCAGCGGAATTCTGAGAGCGGTGGGAAACACCGTGCTGCCGCTCATGTTCCTGGTACTCACCAGCCTCATGAACATCGTTCTCGACCTGTTCTTCGTGCTGGGACTGCACATGGCCATCGACGGCGTGGCCTACGCCACCATCCTGTCCCAGTTTATTTCCGCGATGCTGGTGCTGGTGCTGCTCACGCGGACAAAGGAGATCTACCGGATGACCTGGAGCGATCTCAGGATCGACCGGGCGGTGTCGGGGCGCATCTTTGCCGTGGCGCTGCCGGCGGGGATCCAGTCGGTCATCACGGCCTTCTCGAACATCTTTGTCCAGGGCTACATCAATTATTTCGGGGCCGAATGCATGGCGGGCTGGAGCTGCTACAACAAGCTGGACCAGATGGTGTTCCTGGTCACGCAGAGCATTGCCATGGCGTCCACCACCTTCGTGAGCCAGAACATCGGCGCGAAGAATGAGGAGCGGGCGGACCGCGGGACATTCACCGCCATTTCCCTCGCGGTGGCCACGATCCTTGTGACAGGCAGCATTCTGGTCTTCAACGCGCGGCCTGCGGTGCAGCTGTTCACGCAGGACGAGGGCGTCATTGCCTTCGGCGTCATGTTCATCCAGACCAACACCATGTTTGTCCTGTTCAACGGCGTGAACCACGTGCTGGCGGGCGCGCTCCGGGGCCGCGGCGATTCCCGCGGGCCTATGGTCATCATGCTGATGGGCTTCGTGGTGCTGCGGCAGATCTATCTCTTTGTGCTGACCCGCTTCATTTCCAATACGCCCCGGCCCGTGGGCTTCAGCTATCCTGTGGGATGGATGCTGACCATGGTCATGGAGGTGGGCTATTTCCTGTACATCCGCCGCAGACGGAAGGCGCTGGAAGCGGCGGACACCGGCGCGGAAGATTAACGCGGCCGATGCCGGCAATGAAGACTGACGAAGCCGGGGGCGACTGGAACTGTTACTTAATATGGTTGGAAGCAGCGCTTTGGGCGGGGAAACGTCCGGAGCGCTGTTTTTTTATGGCTGACTATAGTTACTTAGAGGGAATTTAAGGGGAATTCGGGTGTCTGTTCAACCCCTGTTCAAAGTCCCTGTCCAATCCATGCGATTGTATGTTCGGTCTGGAAGTCCGTTTTTTTACCCTTGCGTTTTTATATACTTAATAAGCAGAAAGCAATATTTGTCGTCTTTGGATATTAATATTAATGGGGATATAATAAGATTATATCTGCAGGAAGAGACTATTCCGGGAAAGTGCTGCAAATCAATTTGTGTTGAGATTTTGCGCAAAGCGACAAGGTAAATAATATGAAATCAATTATCTCTAAAGAATTGTCATGGCTCCCAGGAAAAACCGGAAAACAAGGTCAATATTTGTGGCTGCCGGCATGGGTACATATGCGTGACGTAGAGGGTATAATGAGTTTTTTATACCGAGAATGGCTTCCGGAATCTGTGAAAGGCATGATGTCTGAAAGAATAGATCCAGATAATCTTGAAAAACTGTGCAGATTTCTGGCACTCGTTCATGATATAGGAAAATTGACACCGGTTTTTGTTAAAAAGCTATTATTATTTCTCCCGGAAATTCAGATAAAACTACAGGGCCTCGGATTTGATATTTCAAAAAATATGGAATTCCTGGAAGCAGGGAATTCGCCTCATGGACTTGCAGGAGAAGCAGTCCTGATATCTTTCGGATGTCCTGAATGGCTGGCGGTAATTGTCGGTGCGCATCATGGAAAGCCTGTTTCCGAAGAACAAGAGTATCGAATTGACAGGCAGATGAATTCTGCCGGTACTGCGCAAAACTATTATGGACCAAATGGTCGGGACAGCAAGACCAAAACACTTTGGGAGAATATCCGCAGAGAATGGTATGAGTATTGCTTATCAGAATCCGGAATCGAAAACCTTGAAATTTTAAAAAATCCCGGGACTCCTGTCCAAATGGTTTTAACCGGACTTCTGATTATGGCTGACTGGATGGGAAGCAACAGTTTATATTTTCCTTTGCTTTACTGCGATGATAATGGTGACCGGCTGAATTTTGAACAGAGGGCAGCATATGGCTGGAATACAGCCGCACTGCCGCCAGCCTGGCATTCCAATATATTTGAAATTCGAAAACGTGAATTTCTCCGGCAATTTAGTTTTGAGCCGAATATGCTTCAGAGAGAAACGATCGATGTAGTCAGAGATGCTGACCAGCCCGGAATGCTGATCATCGAAGCGCAAATGGGTGTCGGTAAAACCGAAGCCGCTCTTGCTGCAACAGAAATTCTGGCTGCCAAATCAGGAAGTGGGGGAGTGTTTTTTGGATTGCCGACACAGGCAACCGCAAACGGTATTTTTCCGCGTCTTGTCAAATGGGCAGAAAAACTGGATACGGAAGATATTCTGTCGATCAGGCTTGCTCACGGCTCAGCGGATCTGAATGAAGTGTATCGGTCGATGTTCAGCGGCCATGGAGATGTCGAAGAGGATGCAGAGGAGCCGTTGATCGTTCATCCATGGTTTGAAGGAAATAAACAGGCATTGCTGGCAGATTTTGTGATAGGTACGGTAGATCAGCTGCTGTTAGGTTCTTTAAAGCAAAAGCACATAATGCTTCGGCATCTTGGTATTTCAGGAAAGATAGTTATCATTGACGAATGCCATGCCTATGACGCTTATATGAATGGTTATCTGGACAGAATGCTGGAGTGGCTTGGAAAGTACGGAACACCGGTGATTATTTTGTCTGCGACGCTGCCGGTGGAAAGAAGAAGCGAGTTGATTGACGCTTATCTTGGAAAGTACAAAGGAGAAAAGAAAAACTGGAGATCGAACCGCTGCTATCCACTGTTAACCTGGACAAATGGGGGAGAAGTATTTCAAAAAGAACTTGAAACAGATA
This sequence comes from uncultured Lachnospiraceae bacterium, assembly GCA_902793685.1. Taxonomy (GTDB): domain Bacteria; phylum Bacillota; class Clostridia; order Lachnospirales; family Lachnospiraceae; genus Moryella. The sequence goes on along the minus strand of CADBEN010000023.1, from coordinate 1,672 downwards.
CCAGCGAAAAAAGGGTGCAGATAAAAAAAATCTCAGAAGAAGATTTAGGTACATTCCTGAAAGAACAGCTCAAAAGCGGCGGATGTGCAGGAATTATTGTCAATACGGTTCGTAAAGCACAGACGCTTTGGAGAATGATCAGAGAACAACTTCCGGAGAAAAGGGTAATGCTGATTCATGCACAGGTTACCATGCCTGACCGTGCGGAAAAAGAAAAATGCCTGGTTTCAAATATAGGGAAAAACTCTTTGGAAGAGGATCGTAATAATCTGATTGTAATAGGAACACAGGTTCTTGAACAATCGCTGGACATCGATTTTGATCTGCTTATAACTGAGCTTTGTCCAATGGATCTTCTTCTTCAGAGAATCGGAAGATTACATCGTCACAGCAGATCGAGGCCGGAGATATTACAGCAGGAAAAATGCGTTGTTTTGAATTGTGATGGGGAGTTTGACTCTGGATCAGCGAAGGTATATGGAGAATGGCTTCTGGAAAGAACCCGTGACCTGCTGCCGAACGAAATCGTGATTCCTGAGATGATTGCAGAACTTGTTCAGGAAACATATAAGACACCGGAGACGGAAAACATGCTTCCCCGGAAAAGAGAAATGTGGAGAGCTCATTATGATTTGGTTTGCGGAAAGAAACAGCGTTCAAAGGGCTTCCAGATTCGCAAACCTCAAAATAATGGTATTCTGGCAGGGTTTCTGGATATGGCGCTTCAGGGAGATCAGCAAGGGGAAGCGGCTGTACGAGACGGAGAAGAATCAATCACGGTTCTTCTGGTTGTTAAACATTCTGATGGGGCAATAGGGTTTTTACCTTGGCTTGGAAAAGATAGATTTTTTAGTGATCATGTACCAGAGGAAAAGGATTGTATTCAGATTGCGCGCCAGCAGATCCGGCTTCCGGCAGCGGTAAGCGGACTTTACTGGAATCAAAAGAAAAACGTTATCGAACAGCTGGAAGAAACAACGAGAACAGAATTGGGGGAATGGCAGCAGTCCAGATGGATAAATGGAGAATTGTTTCTGATCCTTGATGATACGCTTTCTGCCACCCTATGCGGATGGAAGCTTCATTATGACAGGGATTTAGGATTGACTTATGAAAGGGAATATACCGATGGATAAGAAGAAAGAGTTTAATCTGCTGGAAGAACCTTGGATTAAGGTGGTCCATGCCGATTGTAGGGAAGAGGAAGTATCTTTAATAGATATTTTTTTAAATGCACATAACTACCTGGATCTGTCGGGGGATACTTCCGCGCAGGACATCGCAGTTCTGAGATTATTGCTTGCCATTTTGCATGCCGTATTTGAACAAACGGATGAAGAGGGAAACGAGGCACCTATAGATGATCTGGACGGTGCGTATGAGCGATGGGAAAGTATATGGAAACGAGGTTCTTTTCCTGAAGCCCCGATCAGAGATTATCTTGAACACTGGAAGGAGCGGTTCTGGTTGTTTCACCCAGAAACCCCGTTTTGGCAGTTTCCACAGGCAGAAACTGCGTCTGAATATTCCGCGGCAAAACTGAACGGTATGATTTCAGAAAGTGCGAATAAAATCGGCGCTTCTGTAGCTTGGGTGGGTAAGTAAGCGCTAATCTTGCCCATCCAATAAAGTTCTTGGCTTCGTACGCCGCCCTTGCGTGAACCTCAGATGG